>NZ_JAGGLT010000005.1 GCF_017874545.1 Thermoanaerobacterium butyriciformans
AATACGGAAAAGCGCTTCTCGTTGATTGCTGGAAATATGATTTCAGCAAAATCTTTTGCCCATGAGTTTAAAACAAACTTTTTTGTTCTATCATCTAAGTTTAAGAATCTGTCCTCCATTGTGATTTGTTGATATTCGTTTGGTTTGAATGCCATGGCTATGTATCGCTCCTTCTATTTCCTTTTGTTTATATTTCTATTTTACCATATTTCATCTAAACTTGGATGAAAAAAATACTTTTGACACCTTAATCAAGTATTTTATTTCAAATACGCCTAAAGGTGTATCTACATATTTCCCATTTATTGCTCTGCTTACAGTTGATTCATGGACACCAACGATTTCTGCTATTTTCTTTAAGTTCATTGGCTTAATATATTTTTGGACTCTATCAAAAAATTCTCTCTGCTCTTTTACTATTGCACTTAACACTTTGTACAAAGTATCACGGCGACTTTCTATGCTTTTAATGAGCCACATGGCTGACTGAATTTTATTTGACAAATATTTTTTTATATTGTCATCATCTGTTGTGGTTAAAATACTTTCATATGACTTATTTATTCTCAATCCAGGATATAGTGACTCATTTATCAATACAACATAATCACCATTTACTTTCTTAATATATGCATCTGGAATAACATACTTTGTATCATTATAACTTGAGAAACTAGCTCCTGGTCTTGGATTTAATTTCTTTATTTCATCAACTGCACCCTGTACTTCTCTGATATCAACATTTAATTTTTTTGCAATATATGATAATTTGTTATCAGCAATCTCGTACAGATAATTATCAATAATTTCTTTTATAATGCCGCTGTACATGTTTTTTGATTTAAGCTGTAGTTTAAGGCATTCATTTAAATTCCTTGCTCCAACTCCTGGCGGGTCAAACGACTGAATTACATCTAAAGCTTTTTCAATATCAGCTTCATCGTATTTGTAATCTTCACTTAGCTTTTTAATATCGTCATTTAAATAGCCATTGCTGTCAAGGTCGTAAATTATGATTTTGCATATTTCTTTTATTTCTTTCTGTAGAGGTGTTATATGAAGTTGAAACATCAAATGATCTATCAGTGATGTCTCATTATAAACTGTATTTTCAAAGCTATAATCATCTTTCTCTTCATCATCGCTGCTGTAATTATATTTATCTAAATCGCTATTTTTATTCATCTCAATGTAAGCATCAATGATGTCTTCCCTCTCCTCAGAAGCTTCCAGCATTGGATTTGTCTCTAATTCACTTGTAATCAGTTCATTTAACTCATAGGAATTCAATTGAAGAATCTCAATAGCTTGTTTTAACTGTGGAGTCATTATTAACTTCTGCACTTGTTTTAAATTAAGTCCTATATCCAGCTTCATATTCTACACCCTCATTAATTTTATATATCTCTTTAATATATTATATCATAAATGTAAGCGTTTAGAAACATGTGAAAAATATCCAGAAAGGATAAAAAGTCTATGCTTTAGAAAGTTGGATTTTTACATAATCTCAAATGTATGGTATAATCCTTTATAATCTTCCCACTTTTCTACGACATTTTCGACTCTAGCCCATCTTAACCCATTTTTTATGTAAGAAATAAGCTCTCTAATATTTTCTTCATCGCCTTCAGCGACTATTTCAACACTTCCATCATATAAATTTTTAGCATAGCCTGTTATGTTAAGCCGCATAGCCATATTGTAAACAGAGTACCTAAGCCCTACTCCCTGGACATAACCTGTCAAATTTAAGTAAACCATCTTTTTCATAAACTTTTCTCCTTTCACTTATTTCTATAAATCCCAATTAATAATTTTCCCTGTCCACCGCAATCGAAACGCAATAGGCTATAAAATAAATTTATTTATGACGTAAGCAACACCATTTTCCATGTTTGATTTCGTAATAAAATCTGCAGTTTTTTTTAGTTTTTCAATAGCATTCTCCATCGCTACTCCAAGCCCTGCATATTCCACCATTTCTATATCATTTTCACTATCACCTATTGCCACCATTTCCGCCCTATCGACTCCAAGGTATTCTCCCAATATCTTAAGTCCATGACCTTTATTTACTCCTTTATTTAATATTTCTATGTTATTATAAAATGAGCTTGTAGTTTCTAGTTTATCGCCTTTATTATTGTCTATTATATCTCTTACACGTTTTATTTTTTCTGAATCTTCATCAAACATTACAAACTTCACAATATTGTCTTTTAATTTATCAGTAAAATCGATATCTTTAGGTATGTCCTCGACTTTTACTCTTAAAGTTTCAGCATATAGCCTATTCCATTCACCGTACTTTTGATATTTACTGGAGCTTTCAGGGGAATAGACAATTTTATCGCTGTAAAAATGGTAATATATATCATTTTTATTTGCCAGCTCTATTAAATATGATATTAAATCTAAGTCAAGAACACTTTTATATATTTCGATGTCTTTATCATCTCTTATCATTGCCCCATTACTTGCAATTATATAAGGTTTAAAGCCAAGAAATTCTGAATATGCATACGCAGATGCATAAATCCTTCCTGTTGATATAACTACATAAATTCCACTGTCATGCGCTTTTTGCAGTGCTTCTAAGTTTTCTCTTGAGATTTGCTTGTCATGTGTCAAAAGTGTATCATCCATATCTATCGCGACTAATTTATATGCCATCATAGTCCCCCATTCATCAGAATATTTTTTCAATACTACTATATCATTACTTATAATGAACTTCAAGTTTGCATAATTTTCACTGAAAAAAGATATCTTAAAAAAATGATTGACAGCATAAAATAGCAATAGTATAATGTAACTATAAATATTACATGATAAATTTTATTAATTAATACTTTATAGAAAGAAGGGATATTATGGACGATATCTCGTCAATACTCAAAGAAAAGGGGCTCAAAGTTACGCCGCAAAGGTTGGCTATTATAAATATGCTTAAAAATACCAAGGAACATCCAAGTGCTGAAACAATATACAAAACGCTGTCGTCCGATTTCCCAACGATGAGTTTGGCTACTGTATACAAAACGCTTGAGATGCTTAAAAATATAGGACTTGTACAGGAACTTAATGTTGGCGAAGGTAGCTTTAGATATGACGCAAATGTCAATTCGCATCCTCATTTAATATGTTATGGATGTAACAGAGTAGATGATCTTGATTATTCAGCGTTAGATAATCTTATTGGCGAAGTAAGTAAATATACTGATTATCTTTTAAAGGATCAAAAGTTATATTTTTATGGCTATTGTCCTGATTGCAAAAAGAAAATGACAAATTAAAAAAACGAGCAAAGCTCGTTTTTTTAATTTGTTGGATTTATATTTTGAGGTTTTCCATTTAAATCTTCTGTAGAAACATTGTTATCTTCATTTTGATTTGGCTCATTTTTTGTATTGTTATTTTCATCTGCCTTTTTAGTACCACGTTTTATCACGCCGTCAACTGGTTTATAAATATCAGTATATAAAAATTCTTTTTTCAAAAGTACATTATTCTCATAAATTAGCCTGTAAGTATTTACCTTGTATCCTGTATGCTTTTCTACATCAACCTTTAAAGTCCCCTCTGGAAGTGTGGGATCATCAACATATGTCACTTTTGGCTCGTATTTCTCAACAATTTCAGAATATATATCTATTCTTTTTCCTGGAGCTTCATTATACCCATAAAGATTGACAACAAAATTATTACCACTTATATATGACTCAATGTATATAGGATATTTGGTAGGGTTCTCGAATTTTAAATCAAGTACATCACCAGAAATTGTAGCATCTTGTCCCGGAGACACATATCCAACTGGAAATGTATGGTGGTATCTTTCATCGATCTTTAAATCAGCCCGCAGTGCAGCATTGTATAATGTTGTTGCAACCTGACATACACCGCCTCCTATATCTGGAACAAGTTTATTCCCAATTATTACAGGAGCTTCTTTATAACCATTTTGTATGATTCTAGGTCCCAAAGTTTTATTCAGTGAAAAAATCTGTCCTGACATCAATAGTTTGCCATTTATAGCTTTTGCAGCTACAGCTAAATTTTCTGACCTATTTGCATCACCAGTATTGAATTGTGTAGAAAAACTGACAATTTTGCCTTTTATCATGCTGAGTTCTGAAGCCTTTATGTCTGCATCGACTTTTTTAACCGTGACAGGAACTTCTACATAATCTTTATCACCTGTCATAATCACATTCTTTACCGCACTTTTTATACTTTCAATTGTCTTATTTGCATCGACCTTTAAACCCGAAATATCATTTGTAATATTTATCTTACCATCAGACACGTATATCTTAGCATCAACAGGATCTTTATCTATTTTTTTCGATATACCGGCAACAAAAATATCTAAATTTTTAAAATTGGCTTCAGGACTATATTCAAGGTATCTGCCATGCTTCTCAACTTCATATATCGTCTTTATCCGATTAAGAATATTTCCATTCTTACCTACCGAATAAGCCTCATTTACAATATTAGCGTAGTCATAGCTTATTTTAATATCATCGTATGGAACGATAAACTGCATGTCATTATACTTTAATACAACTTTCAAACTGTCGATTGTTTTAAGTTCACTTTGCAATTTTGAATATGCTTCAGTTTTAGTAAGTCCGCTTAGATTTATGCCATTTACAAAAACTCCTTTTGCGATAGTATTTTGATTGATAATAGTGTAAAACATAGCAATTGAACCTACAAATAAAGCAAGTACTAATACAAGAAGAATGATGTAAAAATAATTGCTTTTACTCTTTATGCTTTTTGTGTCCTTTGTCTCCATTTTGATCTCCCCAATTATTAATTTTTTAAAATCAATTTAATTATATAATAAATGTTTTTTAAATTAATTACATACTAATTAATTTTTTATAAAATTTTTATAAAACTGGCATATATGGTTAACTGGGCAAATGTCGCATTTAGGTTTTCTCGCTGTGCAAATATTCCTTCCGTGGTATATTAAAAGATGATGAGACAAAGACCACAAATTTCTAGGTAATATATCCATAAGCTGTTCTTCCGTTTTAGTAACATCGCTGCTATCTGCAAGGCCTATTCTGTTAGAAACTCTGAATACATGTGTGTCAACCGCAATTGCATCCTTTTTGAATGCATTACTTATAACTACATTTGCCGTTTTCCTTCCTACACCAGGTAGTTCCATAAGTTTTTCCATCTCATCTGGCACATTACCATCATATTTTTCACACAAAATCTTACATGTGTTTATTATATTTTTCGACTTATTTCTGTAAAGCCCACAATCTTTTATCTCTTCCTCAAAATCACGTGGATCTATGTCCTTCAAATCGAATGGAGATTTATATTTCTTAAAAAGTTTTTCTGTAACTATATTTACCCTTTTATCAGTACACTGAGCCGACAAGATTGTTGCTATCAACAGTTCAAAAGCATTATTAAAATGAAGCCCAGGTTTTGCATCAGGATATGTCTTTTTAAGAATTTCTATAACTTCCAATGCTTCATCTTTCGTTATCCTCAAAATTCTCACCTCTAATATTCATCATAGCTTTCTTCATAAATTCCTTTGTAGACTCATCTTTTTCATTTAAATAAGCTTTTTCAATGTATGGAAAAGCATTTTCTTTGTGGAGGATGCTTAAGGCATATGCGCTATATCCTCTTATATAAGCACTTTCAGAATTTATAAGCTTTTTCAACGGTTCGATTGAATCCTTGTCATTTGAATTAATCGCAGCAATTATGGCATTTCTTACTATGGTGTTCTTGCCTCTCCAGGATGCAGATGTTGTGCCAAATAGTTCCTGAAACTTCTTCTTATCAAGAGATAAAATTTCTCTCAAATCGTGCTTAGGTTTAAGATTTTGAGGCGTAAACTCACGCCTTGTGACTTTCTTTGCTTTTTCATTAAATGGACAAACATCCTGGCATGTATCACAGCCATATATTCGAGTGCCTAATCTTTTTAATGTGCTATCGCTTAAGTATCCTTTCTTAATTGTAGCATACGACAAGCACTTATTGGCGTCTATTTTGTATTCTTCAATCAATGCCTTCCCAGGACACGCTTTAAGGCATCTTGTGCAACTGCCACACTTTGATTCAATTTTGGAGTCCGGTTCAAATGGCACGTTTATCAGCATCTCTCCCAAAAATAAATATGATCCAAATTCCTCATTTATTATCATATTATTTTTCCCAAAAAATCCAATACCCGCATTGTAAGCAATGGCTCTTTCCAAAAGAGGATTGTTATCAACAAGCAACACCGCTTTTGCGTCATTACATTTAGACAAAATAAAATCTCTTAGCTTTTCAAGCAAGTCTATTAAAACTTTATGATAATCTATGCCCCAAGCCGTCCTAGAAATAGTGCCATATGCTGACTTTGGTAAGTCAGCTTCGTAAACAACATTATAAGAAACAGCAACAGATATAATGCTTTTAACATCTTCAAGTAAAATGTAGGGATTTATTCTCTTTTCTATGTCATTTTCTTCTATATTACAGCTTAATCCGTTTTCATATCTATTCTTCAATAAATCCCTATACTCAAAAAGACAATCGGGACTTGCAAAACCTACAATATCAATTCCCGATTTGTAAGCAAATTCTCTTATCTCATTCTTTGTGACACAAGTCACATTAAACATTCCTTTCTTTATTTGAAGATTCTTTATCTCTTGTCAAAATATCATAAAAAGACTTAAGCTTACTTTTTACCTTTTCGTTTATAACACTCATTTTTTCACCTGTCAATATCTCCATTCCTTCATCGATTGTCTTTACAGTGTATATGTGAAATTTTCCACTCTTGCATGCATCTATTACTTCATCGTCCAGAACAAGGTTTATTGCATTCTGCTCCGGGATTATGACACCTTGTCTACCTGTCAATCCCTTTACTTTGCATAATTTGTAAAATCCTTCAATCTTATGTGTTACACCACCTACAGGCTGTATAACTCCAAATTGATTGACAGAACCAGTTACGGCTATTTCCTGTCTGATGGGAATGTCTGATAAACTTGAAAGCAGCCCATAAAGCTCTGTGCTGGAGGCACTGTCACCTTCAACGCCTTCGTACAACTGCTCAAAACATATTCTCGCTGAAAGTGTCAATGGAAAATCTAATGCATATCTGTTTCCTATAAAACCCGTTATAATCATCACGCCCTTGTCATGAATGTGCCCGCTCATCTTAGTTTCTCTCTCAATATTTACGACGCCCTCTTCCCCTGGATATGTGGTAACTGTTATCCTTGAAGGTTTCCCGAATTGATAATCTCCTAAATCTATCACAGAAAGGCCGTTTACAATTCCGACTTTTTCTCCTTCAACGTCTATTAAAAATATGCCATCTTTAAAATAATCTATATACTTTTCTTCTATCATATTTACTCGTTTAATTTTTTCTTTTATGGCCTTTTCTACATGCTTTGCCATTACAACTTCGCTTTCATCTATTTCTGCCCAGATATTTGATTCATAAAGAATCTCTACAATGTCGTTAAACTGTGTCGTCAATTTATTTTGGTCTTCAGATATCCTAGTTGAGTATTCAATTACTTTCGCTACACCCGTATTGTGAAATGGTCTTAATTTGTCTTCAATGCAATGCTTTTTTATAAATGAGGCCATTTTTGAAATATTTTCATCATTTAATTCCATCACATCATTAAAATCAACTTTAACTTTAAAAAGCTTTTTAAAGTCATCATCATAGTTATAAAGAATATAGTATAAATACGGCGTCCCTATAAGTATTACCTTAACATTTAATTCAATAGGTTCTGGTTTCAATGACGATATTGACAAAAGACCATATGAAGATGTCACATTCTCTATCGCTATTTTATCTGTTTTTAATGTCCTCTTTAAAGCATCCCATACGTATGGATATGTCAAAACATCTTTAGCCTGCAAAATGAGGTACCCACCATTAGCTTTGTGAAGTGCACCTGCTTTAATCTTGGTAAAATCAGTTATAGCAACACCAAAATCGCTTTCGTACTCAATACTACCTAAAACATTGTTGTAATTTGGATTGTACTCGACAACAACAGGTGCACCATTTGTATGGCTGTTATCAACAAAAAGATTGACACTGTATTTTTTAAAAATATCTTTTTTGCTTCTTTTCATGATAAATGGAAACTGACTATCTTCGTCATCATCGCTTCTAAAATTATCAAGGTTTTCTAATATATCCCTCTGTACGCTATCAAGGTATTTCATCACACTGTTATAATTGCTGTATTTTTCCCTTAAATCATCAATAAGATGCCCAACAGCAAGTAAGCCTATATTATTATCAAGTTCATGTATGGCGTCCCTTGCTTCTTTATCTATGTTTTGTATATCTTTCCATATCTGAAGTGCCTTTTCTTCAAAATTTGCGGCTTTTGTTTCTATTTCTTTCCTCTTCTCATCCTCTAATTGCTCATATTCTTCATTGCTTATCTGCTTCCCATCTATTACAGGAATGCTTACTATACCGGTTTTTGTTTCTTTTAGCACAAATCCAAAATTCTTTGCAAGCTCATTTAGTTCTTGGATCAATTCATTTTTTCTATCTTGAAATTTCTTTACAATCTCATTTTTCTGCAAATCGTATGATTTTGAGTTAAAAGCCTTTGGAACCTGTCTTTGAAGCTGCTCCACAAAATCTCTCATATCATTTTTAAATCGCTTACCATCACCTGGTCTTAAATTTATAGCAATTGGCTGTGAAGGTTTTTCAAAGTT
This sequence comes from Thermoanaerobacterium butyriciformans, assembly GCF_017874545.1. Lineage (GTDB taxonomy): Bacteria > Bacillota > Thermoanaerobacteria > Thermoanaerobacterales > Thermoanaerobacteraceae > Thermoanaerobacterium > Thermoanaerobacterium butyriciformans. The sequence continues at coordinate 8,761 of NZ_JAGGLT010000005.1, forward strand.
AAACACGTACACCCAATCATCTGGCACTTTTTCCAACGATGCGATTTTATTCACACTGCTTACGGCAAAGCTGGATTTGCCTGTACCCGTAAGGCCAGTTATAAATATGTTATATCCTTTCTGTTTTATTTTTAATCCAAATTCCATAGACTCTTTTGCCCTTTCTTGACCTATAAGGCCTTCCAATGGCTTTATAGTCTCTGTCGTTTCAAAATTAAACAAATTTGGATCAATGTATTTTTTTAATTCATTAGCTGATAATTCCTTCATATAAAGCCCTCCTTTATTAATAAGATTTCGCCATTAATGCTGTTTTCCCTTCTTTTAATCAGTACAAAACTATAATAATTATCCATTCTTCCAATAAAAAATTTTCGAAAACTTTTATAATAAATAAATATTAAGCTGAAGGACATCCTTCAGCCATCCACATCAATCTATCTTTCCGCCTTTTTCATCCATCTGTTTTTCAGCATATTTAATCATCTTCTTCACCATATTGCCGCCTATTTTGCCTACTTCTCTAGTGGTTATGTTTTCGAATCCTCGTTCTTTTATGTCATCGTCAAGTTGCAATTCTTCCGCAACTTCCTCTTTTAACGAGTCAAGTTCATCTTCTGCTTTTGGGTACAATTTCTTTCTTTTTGCCATAAAAAAACACCTCCGCTTTTATTTTATCCTCCAGCGAAGGCATATATCCTAATTGCTATTTTAAATAAATCACTATATTTCTTTTATTGCCTCGGTAGGGCAACCATCTATGGAATCGCGGCAAGCTTGTTCTTCACCTTCAGGCACTTCATCAACTATTGCCTGGGATTTGCCCTCATCATTCCAGTCAAAAACCGCTGGACATGTGTCTATGCAAAGTCCACAAGCTATGCACAAATCTTGATCTACATAAACTTTCATGATTTTACCTCCTATGCTAATCTATACATTTAATATATCATAGTTTTGTAAAAAACAAAATATTTATTTTATTATATAGTAACAGGCTTCTAAATCATCTTCCGCTGCATTTGCAATCCTATTTCTCAACTTGTCAATAGTTTCTTCATTTACTTTTGCACCTTTATCGCCTAATAATCGTGACACCACCATTTGACTTGCCATTGATTCTTTATACCTTTCGACAAAATCCATTATCTCACTGATTTCTTTTTCTCTGTCCATAAAAAACACCTCCTCAATTTATTTTCTTTAAAATATTTTTTATTATACAAAAAAAGACCCAAAGGGTCTCAAATGTACAAAAGTGATTCTTTAAAGAAATTATTTAACAATGTCTTGTCATTAGAACTCAATTCTTTTATATATTTATGGAAAATATTAACTTTATCAAATACTTTCCTGCTTTCACTGACTAAGTGATAGTCGATGTAAAATCCTATTACAATACCTATAAATAACATTACAGGTGCTTCAGAACCAGTAATATTTATAGAATTCTTTATGCTTTCCACTGTTGCAACATCAAGTGTCTTTATCTGTAAAAGTAAAGTCGTAAGTGCATAAGCACAAAATTTTAATGGTTTTAATGCGGTTTTTTTCTCATTTATAAAATCATCAACTGATATTGTATTGTCATTTTTTTTAATCACGTTTAACAACATTTCTTTTACAGTATTCCATTCGTGCGTACTGCTTTTGTTTACAACATCATAAGCGCTTTCTTTAGGTGTGTAAACTAAAATCGATCTGCCAAGCGATTTATCCTCATCTATATAATATTCGCTCTGTACATATCCTAATTCTTCTAGTTCTGTAAGCATATCATAAGCAGTCCATTTGCTTATGCCCATAGAATTCGCAACATCGACATAATGAACAGGAGCTTTATTTTTGTCATAAAGCTCAATAAGAGCTTCTAAAAAGTCTATCTTCCTTCTTGTTAAAGGCACACAAACACCCCATTTCTTCCTTAAAATATAATAGGGTATTTTGCATACCTAGTCAAGCTTCTTTTTTTGAAGCGTTTTTATTTTCCCAGATGTCATCTGCTACTTCTCCCCAATTTTCAGCTACTTGTGTTAAATCATTATACAAATTTTCAATATGAGATGCCTCACTGTTTTCGGTATGATTGGCTTTTGATTCCCTGACTATATCCAACAATTCTTTAGGATTGTCAATTAATGGACACGGCCTCAAGTGATTTTGGTTAAAAGGCATCCTTTTCCTGTATGATTTCATTATCGGCGACATAAGTGCTTCTTTCAAACTTACATCATTTATATTGACATTGGCGTAATGGATGAAAGCACATGGTTCAACATCACCTGCTGCATTTATGTGCAAATATCTTTTACCACCAGCTATACATCCTCCACTAAATTCGCCATCATTCCAAAAATCAATTGCAAAAAGCTCTTTTGTGGCTCTTATATAATTTATCTTTTCATATGCATACTTCCTCTGTTCAGGTGTAACCATGAATTTGACATCTGGATCTTTTCCAACAGGTATATATGTAAAATACCAAGCAAAGTAAGCACCTTTTTCTATCATTTTATCGACGAATTCATCACTGAATATCTCCTCAATATTGGTCCTGGTATATGTTGCAGAATACCCAAATAAGACGCCATTTTCTCTCAACAGATCCATGGCTTTCATTACTTTATCATAAGTTCCTTGACCTCTTATTTCGTCATTTTTGTCTTTTAAACCGTTAATGCTTATTGCAAATGTTATGTTGCCTACTCTTTTAACTTCTTTAACCATGTCCTCATCTATAAGTGTTCCATTTGTAAACAAATGAAATACTTGATTCTTATGATTTTCTGCAAGCTTTATTATGTCTTTCATCCTGACGGTCGGCTCACCGCCTGATAAAACTATAAAATAGACACCAAGTTCTTCTGCTTCTTTGCAAACTCTATCCATCGTCTCAAATGATAGATTATGAGGATTGTACTTTCCTGCCCAACAGCCTACACAATTTAGATTACAAGCTTCGGTAGGATCCATTAATATCGCCCACGGAACATTGGCATCTAATTTTTGTTCCCATTCTTGCTGTTTAGGGATGCCTTTAAGACTTGCATTTACTAAAAAATTAATCATTAGCGTCTTTAAAATATTTTTGTCAATATTTTTGAGCCCTTTTATTGTAAATTTGTACCAGTTGCTTTCTTTGTTTTCCAAAAACGCTTTTACACTTTCTATCTGTTGTCTATGCCTTGGCAATATCGCTATCTTAGACATAAGGTTGGCCATAGTCTGTAGATTCTTTTCAGGATCTCTATCAATGTAATTGATAATCGCTCCCACAGCTGGATCAATAATGTTCATAAAAAATCTCCTCCTTATACCAATAAAATTAAAATTACCAAAAAGACCAAAATTCCTTCTAAAAAAATATTAGCACTAATATCATATTAAATCAATACCATTTTAGAACTTTTTTTATACATCAAGACAGCTTCCACCAATAAATTCTTTTATCAAAGAATTTGGAGGTATTGATGATTCATCTTCCAAATTCACAAAATAACTCAATATCTCTAAAAGCTCCTGTGCAATTGAAAAAGCCTTACTATCTTTATTTATCTCTCTTAAAAGTGGCTCAGCGTACTTTTTTATAACAGGCAATTCATAAGGAAGCGAAGAATTAAACATGATATCTGCATCTTCCTGGTATGGGAAAATATAGTTTTCCTCACCTTTCCTTACAGAAGGCCACATAAGAATTGTCTCCTCGGCATCGCTGGAGCGGAACTGATTATCTCTCACAATCCTTCTTAAAAGCCGAGTCTCAGTAGTAGATATTCTGTTATGTTCATCAAGATTTAGCTGCGTCAAGGCGCTTATGTATATCCTGTACTTGCTGTCTTTTGGTATATCTTTTGTAAGCTTTTCGTTTAAACCGTGTATGCCTTCTACGAGGATTATGTGATTTTTGTCAAGTTTAACTTTTTTCCCTATTTTTTCTCTTTCTCCTTTTTTGAAGTTGAAAATCGGAAGCTCTACTTCTTCACCTTGCATAAGCTTTATTATGTGATCGTTAAAAAGCTCTAAATCCAAGGCATCGATCGTTTCAAAATTGTAGTTTCCAAATTCGTCTTTTGGCGTCAATTCTCTCGGCAAAAAATAATTGTCAAGAGATATTGGAAGCGGTTTTAATCCATTTACTCTAAGCTGAACACTTAATCTGTGAACAAATGACGTCTTGCCAGATGAGGAAGGACCTGCAATGAGGACTAACTTTATCATCTTATTTTGATATATGTGATCTGCAATAGTGGCAATCTTCTTTTCATGAAGCGCTTCAGATATTAAAACAAGCTCTCGCCCATTGCCGCTTTTAATCATATCGTTTAAAGATGCCACATATCCTATATTAAGTATATTTGCCCATTCCTCAGCTTCTTTAAATACAGATGCTAACTTAGGAACATCTTCAAATACAGGAAGCACATCTGGTCTTTTTGGTTCAGGAAATAAAAGTATAACTCCCGGAAAGTAAAGTATAAGATCGTATAGCTTCAAATATCCTGTAGATGGGACACATGGACTGTAGAAAAAGTCTACAACATCTTCGCAAAAATAAACAGGGATTTTTTCTTTATCACTGTACTTAAAAAGACTTACTTTTTCTTCCAAACCTTCTTTCGAGAATAGATTTATAGCACTTTCTTTGTCTAAATACTTTTTTATTATGGGATAATCTGCATCTATTATCTCTCTCATCCTATGCTTTATGTCATGAACTATTTTATTGTTTACAGTAGAACCGTGAATCTCACAGTACAAACCTTTACCTAAAGAGTGCTCAATGGTAACCTTTGAATCAGGCAAGATGTCCTTTACCGCCTTAATCAATACAAATGTGAGGCTTCTTCTGTATACCATCATCCCTTCTTCTGTCGACATGTCAACAAATTGTATCTCACAATCTCTGTCCACCCTTGTAGACAGGTCAACCATGAGATTATCAACTTTTGCCGCAACTATCTTATACTTATGGTTGTCTTTAAACTGCTCTGATATTTCTTCCAATGTCACATGATCTGGAAAAGTGCAGACAGTACCTTCTACTTTTAGATTCATAAAATCACCTCACTTTAAATTATATTACAAATGAAGATCTTTTTAAATCTGTGTATAAAAAAAACCGGCAATTGCCAGTTTTTTTTACATCCAATCTATCCCGCGAAGCCGTTCGGCTATGTTTTCAAGCCCGCTTCTAAAGTGGGTATCCTGTCAATTACTTCTGAAGTCCCATCAATGTGGGCTTTTCATACGCAATTGAACCCAAATTCCCGTTGTCATGGTGTTGGTTGAAAACAAATTCACCGTAACTAAACTTCTCAGGACCTTTATTATGGTTTTAGTATATACCTAAATGCTTTTCATTGCAATAGTAGACTACTGGAAAAGTTTAAAAAGACACAAACTTCGTTTTTTCTGCTCCACAGACGGGACACTTCTCAGGTATAGGTCCTACTGTCGTATAGCCACAAACACTGCAAATATGTACTTCATTAAATCCTACGTCTTTTCCCATGTCCACTGACAGCTTGGCTTCTTTGAAAAGATCAGCGTGAATTTTTTCAGCTTCTCTTGCCCATGTAAATGACTTTAGAGCTTCCTGTTCTTGTTGAAATTCTGCTGTAGCGATGTAAGTTGCGTACATTTCGTTTACCTCAAAAAGCTCTCCGCTTATGGCTTTACCTAAATTGTTAGACGTATTTCCTATGCCGAATCCAGCCATTGATGGAACTAAAAAATCTCCTTCAATATCTCTATGTGCTTTAAAATGATTTCCTGCATGAACTTCCTCTGCATACGCTATGGCATTAAAAAGTTTTGATACGTTTTTAAAGCCCTCTTGCATGGCAATTTTACCCCACGATTTGTACCTTTGATATGCCATGCTTTCCCCACCAAATGCAGAGCGCAGATTAGCTGCTGTCATATTATTTTTCATAAATACACCCTCTCTTTTTTTAATTACTTTTTCTATATTTTCTATCAAATTCTTTATTTTATACAATCTTATGTCTAACAGTATATCATTATCTATATGAACTTATATGTATTTCTTTCATAAATTGTATTGGGGGTAATTTTATGATTAATATAAAAAGTATATTAAATATGGCAAAAAAATTATTTAAAAGAAGCAGAGGATATGACAAAATAACATTAAGATTGTACGGCCTTGATGTAGAGGTAGAAAGGAAGACAAACATAGATGTGCCACATGAAGTCACAGTAGTTGTACCAAGAGTGGAGTTTAGAAAAAAAATAAAAGACGGTGAAGAAGACATAGAAATAATCATGAACAGCATCACTGTTGTTCATTCACCACGCCACAAAGAGCTTGGTACATCTTCTCAACCGCCAAACATCCCTAAAAGGATCAACCGTGAATAAGAGCCGGAAGACATCTTACGCAAACTTGCTTTATCTCTCCTTTGTATTTATACGTCAAAATTGGCGCATCATCATCGCTGTTGCCACAATATGAACATCTATCTTTGTCAATTGTAGCCTTGTGCTTCAACGCAGCTTCTTCGTTAAAAGGCATTGCTTCCCTTTCTTCAATAGACAAAGCACCTGTTGGACACACATTCAAACATACACCTGCGCCATCGCAAAGCTCCTCGCTTATGACTTTGGCTTTCCCATTCACTAAAACTATTGCGCTTTCAACACATGGTGAAATACAAAGGCCACATCCATTGCACTTCTCTTCATCGATCTTTACTATCTTCCTTTTAACCATTTAATAACCTCCATTCATTTTCGTCCAATATATACTATACAACAAAAACAGCGCAAAGTTTGTGACAAATATCACAGATTTTGAATTAATCCTCTATAGAATCTAATACAGAATCTAAAAAATGTAAATTTATCTTGCCGTTAACTATCTTATAAGATTTATAGCTATTTATGTTATTATACCAATTAAAAAAGAGCAAATGGTAAGTTTTTGTGGTGTCTACGGCAACATCAATATACTTATCATTGGTTACACTTATTCCAATTCTCTCATCTTTTTTATTAGTATAAAACACAATATCGTAAGAATAATTATTTCCACTAGTATATTTGCCATTATATTGCACAAGTTTAAATTGCTTTAAATACGATATCAAGTCATTTATTGTCTTTGCATCATTGGTACTTTTTATTGTGCTATCCTTAGTATTGTCAGTATTTTTAGCCAACATAACCGAAACGATTTTTGAATTGTGGAAGTTACTTAAAACCAGCGAATTAAACGACCCTATTCGAAAATAGTCTAAGTAAAAATGAATTGCAAGAAGTATACAGAGAAAAAATGTTACAGCATACCTAATCTTTGGTCTTTTAAATTCTGGATGTTTTGAAGAAACAATCAAATATATTATCACTATTGCAACTATCAATATGATAAGCAACTAAATCGACCCCCTTTAGGTTTAGATTATTCGTAACTAATTGGTTTGTTGATTTCTAGGCATTCATTAACTATCTTAATGCATCCTGCCACTCCTTTGGCAAAGGATAGCTTTTAATAAATGCTTGACCATGATATACCGGAATTACACCAGCTTCAACAGCAGGCTTTAAAGGGACATGCTGTGCGATTATTACAGAACCTGGCGGTATATCCCCAAACATCGCTATAGAAGGCCAATACCTTCCATCATGAGGTAAATATAAAAAGACAACGCCTTGCAATGTTATATACAAAAATTTATCGTTGGCTCCATTGTTTATGGATTTAGGATCGGTTTTGTCTGTTTCAGTGTAGATGTATTTTTGCCATTCTTTAGGCATTTTCCATGAAGTAAATGAATTTGATTTTGTGCTCTGCCAAACATGTCCGTAAATATCGGAACCTACAACTGGTATTTGTGACACATCAAAAGTTGTGTTTGTTTTCAGTTGTTTTAAAATTTCTTTTTGTGATATTGGATTTTCCATATCGACACTTTGTAGATTTTCAGATGTTACTACACTGCTATTGCTGTCATAAATGCTTGTATGTCTTGTTAACATTTGAGATAGCAGTATACCAACTATTATTCCTATTGCAAATATCATTACATTTTTTACCTTCATACAAGACTCCCTCTTTATCTTTATTTTTAAACCTGATTAATATGTGAAATTAAACACTTTGTTTTTATCCAGTGAAATAACACTGATTTTGTTTTTCCCCCATTTTATCATTGAATTTTGCATTGATATATCTTTCTCCGAGATTTCGCCTACCGTATTTATCTTATGAGTTTTTATTTCATAAAGTTTTAAAAAATGACTTCCGTTTGGACCATTTATTTCTGCTGACGGCAAAAAAGCAAACTCATCTTCATTATTGGGATTAAATGAAATTCTCATCATGCTTTCTTTTTTTGATTCATCATACCATAATATACTGCCTTTATTTGTGTCAGTATCGACAATGACACTAATTGGAACGTCTTGAGAAAACTCTAAAATGATGTATTTCCCTGACGGAGAAGCAGTCATATAATAAATGCCATTAAACAAATCGTACTTCAACGCGTATTGGGTTAAATCTATAGTCTTTACGACATTATCCTTTGCATAGCTAAGCTTTATATAACTTTTATCACCATCATAGCTTTCTTTTAAATCACCATTTTCAACAAATAAGAATTGATTCACCCAAGCAGATACGTGATTACCATTATATGTAATAAGCTGTGGAACATGTTGGTTAATATGTGGTGCATCTATATTTTCGCTATCATTTTTTACAGTATTTGAAATTTGAGCCTTTTGCAATTTGCTGCTGTTATCTTCACTCGTTTTGTTTCCGCATCCATTTAAAAATATCATCAAAACCAACAAAGCGATAAAAAATCTTTTCATGTAATCTTCCTCCCTAAAATCTTTAACAAAATTATACATCCAATTGATATGTTAAATATTACATAAGCTGCTAATCGATTAATCCCTTACCTGTATCTGTCCAACGCCATTCTGCAAATATACGCTCTGATAGAGGATTAAAAATATCTGCGGATTCAGTAGTAGAATGTGTAAGTACATAAAAATATCTTTTATTGTAGTATCCTAAAGCAATAGTTCCGTAGATTCCATTATATTGAAGTATTGCCCATTTACGTATGTTTTGATTTTCGTTGAGATTATATTTGTTTGAAAGATTTTTTATTAATTCTATTGCAGCATTTTTTTCTGTATTTTTAGGATAGTAAAAAATTTGAACATAATTATAATCGTGTAAAACTTGTCCGTCTTTTGATGTTTCATAAATTCGAATAGTAATACTGCCATCACTTGAATTACTCAATTGAGTTTTCATAGTCTCCGGAATGTATGTTAAAAAACCTGGTGATAATTTTGAACAATCTAAAAGTTTATAAGATACTTTATACTCTATTCCTTCCTCTTTAATTATTTCTTGTTTGATTGATGGCATTTTATTCAAATTTGTTTCTGTTGCAGTAGTTGCAGTAGTATCGCTAATTATTTTGGTATGTTTATTTGGATTTATATTATTGTTTTTAACATTACTTCCACACCCACTTAAAAATATTGTCAAAACCAACAAAGCAATAAAAAATCTTTTCATGTAATCTTCCTCCCACTTGAAACTTTTAACAATATTATGTGGCAAAAGGCAGGGCAACCTGCCTTTACTTCCATATAATATATTTCTCGCTAAATGATTTTATATCTTCGGGATTTAATTTATTGACAACTGAATATTTGCCATTTTTTAAATCAATAGTACATAGTTCAAAATCACTATTCTTTTCGCCTATAAAAGCAATGCGATCACCATCGTTGTTCCAAAAAATTTTCGCAACATTAATATAAGGAACATGAAAATTTTTATAAACATTATTTTCAGCATCGTACAAATATACTCCACCTTTACCTATTGTGCCGGATGTAAAAGCTAATTTAATTTTACAAATATATGTTTATTTTCATCATACGCGTATACATTTGTTGACCACGTGTTCCCACCATCATTTGTCACATAAGTCACAGTGTGATTTTCAGAATTGCCATTATTTGACATATAAAAATCGACATCTAATGTCCCATTTTTATCATCTTTAAATACAGGTACTGTAGCCGACAAGATACAATACTTTTCATAGCCTTGTGGTATAGGAACTGAAACTTTACTCCACGTATTGCCACCATCAACTGTTCTATACAGGATCACATCCGCTGATACCGGATTTGATACACCTATCCATCCATTATCTGTACCATAAAATATCATATCAGTTGATGTTCCTACAATTGGCAAGCCCGAATAAGAATCTGATGAAGTAACATTTACTTTTTGCCATGTCTTGCCTCCATCATTTGTTTTGAGTAAATACTTAATTTGCTGTCCCGCTGCTGCATCAGATACAGCCAAAAGCCATCCTGTACTTTGCGTTACAAATTGAATTTTCGAGATGCTTTGTGACAATTGCTGTAGCAGTTTATAACTTAGTTTGTTCCACGTTTTGCCTCCGTCTGTTGTCTTAATCACATACAACGTCATATCGCTATTATTTATCCATGAAATCCAACCATCATTAGAGTCTAAAAAATATGGGACAACATTTTCTACATAGACGTCACTATATGCATCTTTTGGAAGAATGTTTATAGGTAAATTTATTTCAGTCCATGAATTACCTCTATCTGTTGACTTGAAAATCTGTAGATTATCTAATGTTTTATGATTGTCTTTAAAAGACCATTTCCACATAATATCAGATTCATTTGCTTTTGAAGAGCTCTTAGACATTGTATTTGGGCTAATTGTAGTGTTCTGTTTTCCACCAATTCCACATCCAGTTAAAAATAAAGCTAAAACCAATAAACCGACTAAAAATCTTTTCATATTCACATCCTCCCCAAAATCTTTAACATTATTATACATCTAATTGAACTGTAAAATATTACATAAACATTAAAAATGATTAAGAAAAAATTAAATTTTTATTGGTATCTACATTGCTCAAATACATAATAATTTTTCATGCTTTGTTTATACACTAAATATGTTAAAATACTTATGAGGTGTTTTAAATGGAATCACAAGTATGCAATATATGTCCAAGAAATTGCAATATTGATCGCAGTACAAAAGTAGGCTTTTGCGGCATGTCAAGTGAAATACATGTGGCAAAAGCATATCTTCATGAATGGGAAGAGCCTTGCATAAGCGGCAGCAGAGGGTCTGGAACAGTATTTTTCACAGGATGCAATTTAAGATGTGTATTTTGCCAAAACTACAAAATCAGCCAAGAAAATTTTGGAGTAAGTATTTCACCAGAAAAACTGGTAGATATTTTTATAAATTTAGAAAAAACAGGTGCACACAACATCAATCTCGTGACACCTACAATATTTGTTCCAAAAATAAAAGAAGCTATAATCATAGCGAGAAATAATGGGCTTAGCATACCTATCGTTTACAACTCAAATGCTTACGAGAGTGTAGAATCTCTAAGATCTTTAGAAGGGCTCATAGATATATACTTGCCTGACCTAAAATATTACAGTGATGAAGTGGCTGTAAAATACTCTAATGCACCACATTATTTTGAGTACGCTACAAAGGCGATTTTAGAAATGTATCGTCAAGTAGGTAATCCCGTCTTTGACAGTGACGGCATAATGAAAAAGGGAATAATTATACGCCATTTAATATTGCCAGGGAAATTAGATGAGACAAAAAGGATACTGAAGTGGATAAAGGATAATCTGTCTAACGAAGTGTATGTAAGCCTTATGGGACAATATACACCATTTTACAATGCAAATAAATACCAAGAGTTAAATAGAAGAATAAGCAACAGAGAATATGAAGAAGCGATAGAATATTTCTTTGAAATAGGTTTGGAAAATGGATTTGTCCAAGATGATGAAAGTGCATCAGAAAGCTTCATCCCTGATTTTGACTTAGAAGGCATTCTTTAAAACAGCCTTCATGTCATCTGGAATTGGCGAATAGAGAGAGATGCACTTTCCAATAAAAGGCTGCTTAAATGTGAGTCTATAAGCGTGAAGTGCCTGCCTTTTTATATAAGAAGTATCCGAGCCATATAGCGTATCACCAATTATGGGATGCCCTATATGGCTTAAGTGAACTCTTATCTGATGAGTCCTGCCTGTCTTTAATTCTAACTTTACAAGGCTTAACTTTTCTCCTCTTTTTAGCAAGCGAAAATGTGTCACTGCTGTATCTCCTTCATCGTCTACCATTCGCTCAATGGTGCTGCCTGGTTTTCTTTTTATAGGCAAATCTATCGTTCCTCTGCCATCCATATCTCCTTCGACTATTGCAATGTACAATTTTTTCATAGGAGATACTATTTGCAGATAATTTTGCATAAAAGGATTTTTGGCAAAAATGATTAAGCCAGATGTATCTCTGTCAAGCCTATTGACAGGCCTTATTGGCGCCTTTATGCTATTTTTCTCATAATACCAGGCAACACCATTTGCCAGTGTGCCATCAGGATGCCCGGCTGTAGGGTGAACAACAATGCCAGCATCTTTATTAACAACTAAAATGTCTTCATCCTCATAGCATATATGTAAATCCATTTTTTCAGGCCTTACTGATGTGTTTTCATCATCCAACAAAAGCTCAACAATATCTCCCTTTTTAATTATTCTGTTTACTATTGATATTTCATTGTTTACTAAAATTCTACCACTATGTTTATATTTTCTTATGAGAGTCGACGAAAAGCCTCTATTTATTAATATCTCTTTAAGAGACAAATTTTCGTCTTCTTTACTTGCGATAATCTTCATCTGCCCACACCAATAACAATTTTTACCATACTCTGCTTAATTTATATGTTCCCTTATTTTTTTCATCTTTAAATATCTTATCCAATACTTCTGTGTCATAATATTTGGCACCACATTTCTGGCAAACATATGTTGGAACATCTTTGTAAACTATAACCTTTTTCCCCTTTGTTAACTCATAATCTGCAAGTTCTATCTCTACATCTCCCCCACAGAAGCATCGTTTTAGCATTATTGACCTCCTTCGCATTAGATGATGAAGTAACTATTCTTTATATCGTAAATTCGACAAAAAAATTTAATATACAACAAAGTTATTATACCACTGATTACAGAAATATGGAATATTTTCTTTCTTTCAAAATATCGCCCGTAACAAAAATACTTTTTTATCATAGTATGTTACTGTAGCTGTTCCCATTAATTTAAAAAGGGGGTATTATAATGGCTGGAACTGACTGCAAGAAAAAGCCAAGAGATGACGATTTTTGGGTTTGGGTAATATTAATAATTATCATAATACTACTTTTAGTTCCAGGTGTATTTGTCCTTGATAAGCAAGAACCTACAGTATAAAATCAAAAAGCGTTGGTATGTTTGCCAACGCCTTTTTTTAGCTTACAAAACATTTTTAATAAATTGACCATCTTTATAGAAAAGCTCACCATCGGCGTATATTTCTCCACCTTGCCTCATGTCACAAAGCATATCCCAATGAATAGCAGAACGATTTTTGCCACCCGCTTCAGGCATGGAGTCTCCCAGCGCCATATGTACTGTGCCTCCTATTTTCTCATCAAAAAGCATATTTCTCGTAAATTTTTGTATGCCATAATTGGTGCCTATGGCTACTTCTCCAAAACGCTTAGCGCCATCATCTGTATCCATCAAAGCGTGCAATAAATCTTCGCCTTTTTCTGCCGTGGCTTTTACGACAAGTCCATTCTCCACTTCCAGGTAAATCCCTTCTATGCTTTTACCCATGTATATTCCTGGGAAGCTGAAAGTAATGTGCCCATTTATTTTATTTTCCACAGGCGATGTAAAAATCTCCCCATCAGGAAAGTTCTCTGTGCCGCTGCAGTTTATCCACTTTCTGCCTGAGGTATTAACATAGATGTCAGTTCCCTCTGATACAATGTGCAATTCTGACTTTTTATCTAGATAATTAACCCATATATCTTGTTCTTCGCGTATTTTCTGCCACATATAAATTGGGTCATCGCTATCAAGTAAACCTGCACCATAGACAAAGTCTTCGTATTCGCTTAAGCTCATTTCAGCTTCCTGGGCATCTGCTTGAGTAGGATACTGTGTTCCACACCACCTTAAAGAACCATTGCCCATCCTTTCTGAGTAAACCTTTCTCCATGATGAGGCACCTTTTGTTGCTAGCTGCAACTTCAATGGATCTACATTTGAATTTGCTTTTGTGTTTTTGTTGGCCCAAGCAGTAAGCCATACATCTGCTTTTTCAAGAGCTACCCTTTGTATATACTTTTCCATGAGAAGCTGTTCATCTGTGGCATTTTTTAAAATAATCTCTGAGACATCAGGAATGTCAACTAGTGTCTCAACGTGTGCCCCTGCCTTCACTGCCTCCCTTACAACTTCATTTATCCACGGTATTGCTATATCACCAGCCTGAACTAAAACAAAGTCTCCATTCTTAACTTTTGTCGAATAATTAACCAGTAGATTTGCAAGTTTTTTTAATCTTGGGTCTGCCATTTACCCACCCCCATAAAATTAGTACTTAACCATATTATTACATACTACAAACAAAAATCCAATACTATTAGCAAATTTTATTGTATTTACATAAACTACAGTACATATTTTTCGTTCCGCTGTAATCCGTAAAGTCCTTCATTCCCAGTAAATATGGTGCATCATTAATAATTTTTTTCATAGTATCAGATACATAAACGCCAGAAATATCTACTTCGATGTATTTGCCCACATCCAAAAGGTACAAAAAAGCTCCTTTTAAGCTTGGAGTGTAACCGCTTATTGATTTTAACTTGTTTAATGCATATGAATAAGCATGTATCTGCGGCTTATAATGGTTTACTATTTCTTCTATTTCATCATCATTTTTTATCTTATTCGTTTTATAATCAAATATATATGCTTCGATTTCACCATCATTCTCATATATATCAATTCTATCGACTACGCCATTTAGATTCAAATTTTCATCTAACGGAACTCTAAATCGATACTCATTTAAACTTTTCAATAATTTCCCCTTTAACACTTTTCTATGTTCTTTTAAGATTTTAAAGTAATTGTCAATGTACTTCTTGATGCCATTATTAGCATCAAAATATTCAATATGATTCTCATGATTAGACATGTTATCCCCAATATTTTCTAATATTCTATGAACAATCGTCCCCTTCTTTAAGGCATCTATATCTGAATCATCATATTCATAAGAATCATCACCTTTCAATTGTTTTTCCATATATTCATCATTTAATGCTGCTATATATTTATAATAGTACAACTTAGGACAGTTTAAATAATCAATGTACGCCGTTATACTTATGTTTCCATGTGGTTTTAAAGGTATTCCAGCAATTAGATTATCATTTTCAATTTTGCCTATTTCTGACTTGTCGTTTGCATTACATATTTTAATATTACTGTCATACATTAACAAATCATTTCCATTAAGCACTGCAATGTCAATATCATCAATGTCCATCGCATACAACAGCTGTTTCATAAATGAATTCAACACTGTTTCATTTTGTAACTCGCTTGTTTTATTTTTTTCTTGACCAATAAAAGCAAGAAACCTTTTTGCTCTAGTAGACGCAACATAGAAAAGCCTTCTGTTCTCTTGATTTTCTCTTTCTAAATATTCATCATATGCAGATTTATACCTACTATTTGACTCTTTGTCAAGTTCACCTTCTTCGTTAACACCTATGCCATATATGTACCCCTCTTCACTTAGCATAAATAGATTATTGCGCCTTATAGAAACACCATCCGTGGCTTTATCCATATCTGGAATAATTACAGCTTCAAATTCAAGCCCTTTTGATGCATGTATTGTTAAGATTTTGACTGCATCACTTTCTTCTGTGTCCAAAAATGCTTCAGAATCCAATCCTGAAAACTCTTTAAATGGGCTTAAATATTCTACCAAATCTCTTGCATTGAATATATCTTTATCCGTAAAATCTTTTATTATTTTCTCCAGCTTTTCTATGTTCCTATATTTTTGATACCCATTTGGCAATGATATTAAAAGTTTTTTATAGTCAACTAAGTCTAAAATCTTTTCAAATATCTCGTATGCTCCATAAATTCCATTTAAATTAGATATCTCCTTTAATATGTTGTAAGCCCTTACTATGATCCAATTATTGCTTCTATTAGAACAAGCAAGCTTTTCTAATGCCTCTAATATGTTGCTTAAGCCATCATCATTATATATACTCATAAGATTGTATACATCATCATCGCTAAAACCGAAAATAGGCGACCTTAAAACTACCAGCAGTGCAATTTTATCTGACATATCAAATACAAGCTTGTAAAGGGAAATTATATCGATAATCTCGCTTTTGTCCCAAAATCCAATTCCACCTATCACACAGTATGGTATGCCATACTTTATCAATGCATTTTCTACACTTTCAAGTCCAGTTCTACTCCTTAAGAGAATTGCTATATCTTCGTACTTATAGCCTTCATCCAAAAGCTTCAAAATTCTTGACGCAATTATACTTCCCTGAAAGTCTCTCTTTGATTCTGATTTTTTAATATCTTTCATTAGAGATTCGTGTAACTCTTCACTTTTACCATCATCCTTCAAAAGCTTCTTAATGCTTTGAAATCTTTCATTTCTTGGATCTGCTATACTTTGCTTATTGTACGTTATAAGTTCAACTTTTGGCCCTTCCTCCGTGTCATTTAGATATTTCAATTCTTCGTATGGCTTAAGCAGATTCTTAAATACTGCATTTACCGTGCATATAATATTTTTTGTACTTCTATAGCAATTGCTTAAGTTTAACACATCACCTTCTTTTTTTATCTTCTCACAAAACTCTTCAAATATCCTGTAGTCTGTCCCTCTAAACCCGTATATTGACTGCTTATAGTCTCCAACAATAAACAGCCTTCCATCTGGAATTACTCCATTTTTTTCTGCAAGCTTCAAAATAATCCTCTTTTGAATTTGATTTATATCCTGAAACTCATCAACAAGTATATATTTATACCTTTCAAAATAGCTATCTCTTATGCTATCATCAGAAAGCAGCTTCAAAGCAGCAACTTCCAAGTCATTAAAATCAAGCAAATTTCTCTCCTTCTTAAATCTATCATACTCCTCGTCAATCTTTCTTATAAGACTTACTGCTAAAAGTTCCATAGCTTTTGCTGATTTATCATATTCTTCTCCTTCGTATAATTTTACATCGTCAATTCTCAGTCCTGTTTCTTTTATGCGGTTCATCAAACTAATAAGTTCAGCCTCAAATTTTCCATTCACAACAATTTTTGAAGGATATTTTTTAAGCATAATTTTTAACAAGTCCTTGTTTACAGGATCATTTAACTCCTCATCGACTATCCATCTTGCTATATTGTGTACTGCCGTATTAGACTCCGCTTCATCTATAATCGTAAACAGCGGGTCAACTCCTGCATCTGCAAAATTATCCCTTATGATCTTTTCACAGAACCCATGAATCGTATCTATATTTGCAAATGATAGTGAGTTTCTAAACTCCATCCACTTCTCTTTTTCCGAATCAACTTTACACATGACTTCAATTTCTTTTCTAATCCTGTCTTTCATTTCTGACGCTGCTTTGCGAGTAAAAGTTATCGCTACAATATTATCAATTTTAATTTCGGGAATATCATTGAGAAGTTTTATATATCTTTTCGTTAAAACTCTCGTCTTACCCGAGCCTGCACCAGCTTTTAATGCTATATTTTTACTTATATCGAGTGCTTTTAATTGTTCTTCGCTTAAATCGTCTGTCAATAATTTATACAACGCTATTCTCGCCTCTTTCCATTGCATACTTGTCATGCCTGCATATTGACTTATATGCACAATTAAACGATGAATTTTCAAAGGGACATTCATCTGGCAAGTTAAAAATACCAGTCTTAATTTTATCTATATTTTCTATTCCCTTTTTCTCAATCCAGTCTATGATTACATTGAAATTATTTTCCCCAACCACATCTCTCGGTCCAGAATTTCCTTTAAAAAGATCTTTCTTGTACAAAGCTAATACTATTCCATTTCTTTTAACCTTTTCTATGCTGTAGTACAGAAGCCCCAAACATTTTGGATATTCTATGTTAAATTCCTCTTTGAGAATATTTTCAACTGCCATATAGTATGTAGGCAATTGAAAATCCAATCCTTCGATGCACTGCCTTATTCCATCTATGCCACCTGATTTATAGTCATAAATCACATACTTACCTGTAAATTTTCCATCTATATTTCGCTCTAAATCAATTCTATCTATCTTGCCATGAAAAATATTTCCACCGTAGTGATCCTTCATTTCAAATTTCTTTTCAAATATTGATGGTATAAGCTCCGCACCCGTCTTATTGTAATAATATAGTCTGTTTGATATATCATCTTTGACTAGCTGAAAAACAACGTTATAGAACTCCTGCTTTATCTTATCAAAGATAATATCATTTTCGATGCCAGTTATTTTCTCAAAAGATTCATCAATTATTTCTCCAAGCCTATCTTCATTGACATCATAAAGATCCAAATTATCCTTGTAGTATTTCATCAATACCTCATGGTAAAGTGAACCAATGCTTTTCTTTGACTCGATGAATTCATCTGACACGTGCAAATTCAACAATGTTTCAATAAAAAACTTAAATGGGCACACAACATAGCTGTTTAAACTAGAAGCACTTAAATGAATATCGTTAAGTTCTTTTAAATTAGCATCTTTCGATATGATGCCCATATAGTTATTTGTTTCGCAATTTACCCTTCTTTTCTTTTCGATTGATGCAGAAAAATTTATGTAAGAATAAGATTTCGTTAAATATAAGTCATTCTCCAAGATATTGGAATATATTGTGTTAGCATCGTCTTGCCTTTTATTCCATTTAGAATCAATCATATACAATAATGCTTCATCTTTACTTGCTGCATCGCATTCAAAAGCAAATCTGTCCTTCATGTATACGATAGGAGCAATTAACCTCTCCTTTGATTTTTCATCAAAAAGATTTTGTAAATCATCTATAAAAGGCGACTTTATCATATTGCATCCATCTTCATCAGTAGTGCGATATGAAACATACACTTCTTTCAATGCGGAAGCTATACATGCATTGAAACGTACCTTTTCTCGCTCGAACTCCCATTTGCGGCTTAACATGTAGATTCCATGCTTTTCTAAATGCTCTTCATCTGAAAAGTTGAATATGGGATTAATTGATTTCGTGCTTGGAAGTACACCTTCATTTACACCTAGGATAAATACGACATCGTACACCTGGCCTCTGGCTAAATCAGGGCTTATTATCCTGACTCCCTCAAAATCTAAATTTCTGATGCTTACATCAAAATTTGACAACATATCCAATATATCATTTTGAAAATTCTCTATGTCATCCATTGACGGTTCTCCATATTGCTTTTTTATTTCCAATTCCTTATTTAAAATCTGCTTAATTGTTTCCAATGCCTTTACATTACTTATAAAATCGCTGCTTCTAATTATTCCCATTTCAAATAATGCTTTTATGTTAAAATCAATTTCTAATAAATCAATGACTTTCAACATGCTTTCAACAAATTCTTTTGTGTCCTTATATGGCACTTCTCTAAAATTTATAAATACATCTACATACCTCTTCAAGAATTCAAATGTGGCATTTAAACTTTCATTATCTTTCATAGCAGTCACAAATTCATCTTCAAAATTATCTTTATCTCTATCAATTCCACTTAATAGATTAATAATTTCACGGCTTCTCTTGCTTATTTCATAAGGAACTAAAAACTTTGACGTCATTATATTAACAAAACTTTCATAATCGTGGTTTAATTTATATGAAATTAAATTATAAATATCATTTGTTATGGGCATAGTAGACAATTTTATTCCTCTATTTATTTTAACAGGTATATTCATTTCATCAAATATATCTATAATTTGCGTCCTGTAATCATCTATATTTTTTATAAATACGGCAATTCTATCGGGATTTATTTTATCAAAGACTATCTTTCTCTTTATGAGCCTTGCGGTTTCTCTTACTTCATGCTCAATTGAGGGACTGTTCATTATCTTTATTGATAAGTCTTCTCCATTTAAAACTGTTTCACCGGAATAAATGTATGTTGCGACTTTTTTTACATCATGATTAACCTCTATCATCTCATAAATATCATTATTTACATTAAACCCTAATTCACAGAGATCTTTTATAATGCCATTCCTGATAAAGCTTTCGTTGAATTCATTTTTAAACGGAATGTTTATGTAAATATCATATCTATTGCTCTTAACCATTTCACCTATCAATTTCATATTTACATAGTCTATATTTATAAATCCATCAACAACAATAAGCCCAACATTATTAAAGTAATTGGTGTTTTGAAACAATTCAACAGCTTTAATTGATATATCATCTACATCTATCAATTTCCTCTTAATCTTATATTTTTCATAGGATTCATAAAAATAAGCTAAATTCTTTAACTTATCCTTAAGCGTAGGTTTATCAATAGAATCTGCAATACTTTTAAACTCATTAGGATCTATCATTTTCCTTTTAATCACTTTTATGAAGCTTAAAACAGACTTTACAAATCCAGCCTTACCTTTGACTTTCTCATAATATGCATTGCCACAAGTCTTATGAAAAATGTTTCTTAAAATCTCCCGCATTTCATAAGATGAGATTAAAGTATAATCTTTTATAAAGTCGCCGCATATCAGCTTTTCCAAGTCTTCAAATCCAAATATATCCGTATCAGTTATGCCACCATTGTATGTAATAAATTTATCTCTTACATCAAACATAGCCTCACGGGAAGGTAGCACATACACAACTCTTTTTCCACTTTTGATTACATCTATTGACTTCATAATAAGTATATCCCGAGTCTTACTGTAAAACGGTGCATAAAATATCTCCTTCAACATATCAGCCCCCAACAAATCAGATTACATATCTATTTTAATACAACGTTTATCAACTTCTCAAGTTAAAAACTCCACCTAAAAAACTTAGGTAGAGTCTTACGTTATATTTTATTTAGTTTGTACTCTATTGAATCCACAAGCGCTATCCAACTGGCATCTATTATATCTGTCGACACACCAATTGTGCTCCAAACTTCGTTTCCATCAGACGATTCTATTATTACCCTTACTTTCGCTGCTGTAGCAGAATTAGAGTCTAACACTCTTACTTTGTAGTCTGTAAGTTTCATCTCCTTGACTTCCGGGTAAAACCTCTCTAAAGCCTTTCTGACTGCCTTATCAAGTGCGTTTACAGGTCCGTCGCCTTCTGCAGCGGTTATTTCTTCTTGCCCGTCTACTTCTATCTTTATGAGGGCAGAGGAATTTACATCATCAACAGATGGTTCATTGACTATGACTTTAAATTCTATAAGCTTAAATGAGGGTTTGTACATACCAAGCACTTTCTGTATCAGAAGCTTCAAAGACCCCTCAGCACCTTCGTATTTATATCCTTTAAATTCCATTTCTTTAAGCTTCTCTAGTATTTGTTTTGTTTTTTCAGATTCGCGGTTTATAGTAGGATCAACTTCATTTATTATCCCTATTATAGCGCTTCTGCCGGCAACTTCTGACAATAAAAGCACTCTTTCATTGCCAACAAGCTCCGGATCAATGATTTCATACGATCTCGTGTTTTTGCAAACAGCATCTGAATGCATACCAGCCTTATGGGCAAATGCATTTCTCCCTACGTACGGTGCTCTTTCATCCGGCGCCGCATTGGCTATTTCACTCACTCTTCTTGAAAGCACTGTAAGCTCTCTCATTTTGTCGTCTTCAACGCATTTTATTCCTTTTTTAAATTGCAAGTTTGGTATTATTGTACAGAGATTTGCATTTCCGCATCTTTCACCATATCCGTTTATTGTACCTTGAATTTGTGTTGCACCTGCTTCAACTGCCATTATAGCATTTGCAACAGCCATGCCATTGTCATTATGTGTGTGTATACCAATTTCACAATTAAATTTCTCAACCACCTTTTTCGTTATATTAAAAATGTCCAGCGGAAACATACCGCCTTTTGTATCACACAAGCAAATGCTATCTGCACCTGCATCGTATGCGACTTCAAGGGTTTTCAATGCGTATTCTGAATTCTCTAAAAAGCCATCAAAAAAATGTTCGGCATCGAACACAACTTCTTTTCCATGATTTTTTAAATATTTTATTGTATCAAATATCATATTGAGATTTTCATCAAGCGTCGTCCTTAATATTTCACTTACATGAAAATCCCACGACTTGCCGAATACTGCAACATGATCTGTTCCGGCATGTAAAAGCGAATTTACATTGTTGTCGCTTTCAACAGGTATGTTAGCCCTTCTAGTACTGCCAAATGCGATTACTTTTGCATTTTTTAACTTTTTACTCTTTATAATTTCAAAAAACTCCATGTCCTTTGGATTTGAACCGGGATTTCCAGCTTCGATATAGTCTATTCCAAACTCGTCTAAAAGCTCCACTATCTTTATCTTGTCTGCCACTGTAAATGAAATCCCTTGTGATTGCGCACCATCTCTTAATGTTGAATCATAAATAACAACATTTTTCACTTCAATGTCCCCCTTTGAACATATTCAACATATTTATATATATAAAGATATTTTATCAAATTGAATCATCAAAGTGAATAACAATCGGAAAATTTATTTTATAAGAATTGAAACTTTTTACACAAAAAAGCGGCTATTATGCCGCCAACTTTCAATATATTCAACTAGCTTTGTAAACCTCGGGTACATTTTTCAAATCTTTGCATCCTGTAAGAATCATCGCTTGGTACAATTCATCGTAAACTTTGTTAAGGTAAAACTCAATTGCTTCTCTTCCGCCACCGTGTGCAGCAATCATGATTGGTCTCCCTATTAAGACGGCTTTTGCGCCTAATGACAGCATCTTTAAGACATCTATTCCGGTCCTTACTCCTCCATCTACCAGTATTTCTATTTCATCACCAACAGCTTTTGCTATATCAGGAAGTACATCAGCAGTACCCTCCGTAAAATCCAGTATACGTCCTCCGTGGTTTGATACAACTATCGCTTTAGCACCTGCTTCTACTGCAATCTCTGCTTCTTCAGGCGTCATGATTCCTTTTAATATCAAAGGAAGTTCGATATTCTTAACTATTTCTTCTATATCCTTTCTTGATTTTGGCCCTACAAATTGCCCACTTCTTACCATCATAATAAGCCCTGCACCATCCACATCAATGCCAAATGCTATAGCACCTGCCTCTTTTGCAATCTTTGCCTTTTCAATTATTTCATCAACTGTCCTTGGCTTAGAAAATGGTATTCCTAAGACACGTGTAGATTTAATCGCATCAATACCTGCAGGGTACATATCTGGGTCATTTGCATCTCCTGACATAAATATCGTTCCTACATTCTTGCAAGCCTCAGCCACCATCATATCGTAATCTCTCTCTGACAAGTATCCACCGGCATTTCCCTTAAGTCCCGTCATCGGAGCTGCGAAAATAGGCATTTTAACTTTATATCCTAAAAAAGACGTGCTTATGTCAGGTTTTAAAACGTCATGAAGTGTTTTTAATTTTACTTTCCATCTGTCGAGAGCTTCAATATTCTCGATAAAGCTGCTTCCTGTGCCTGTACCACCCATACCGGGAACTTCGCCAGCACATGCGACACCATCGCACCTTTTGCATCCTCTGCAGTAACCCTTCATGTTTTGCCTTGCCTTTTCTCTTATCTCATTCCAATCCATTTAAAAGACCTCCGTATTAGATGTTTTCTAACTTTATTATACAACTTTTTTGATATTAATCTATATTCACCTAGTATGTCTATCGAATTTCTTTGTTTTAAAATGTATTTATGTTATAATTTAGATGTAAACTATGTGAACACAAAATTAGGAGGAAAATATATGAAAGATTTGAAAGAAATATTTGAAGAAAGACGTTCTGTCAACTTTTTTGACAAAAATAAAGAGCTTGATGAAGAAACGTTGAAAAAAATAATCGACTTAGCAGTGCTAACACCGTCGGCATTTAACCTTCAACCATGGGAAATAATCGCTGTAAAGTCAAAAGAGGCAAAGGAGAAGCTTTATGATGTCGCTTTAAAGCAGCCTAAAATCCTCGAAGCACCTGTAACTCTAATTATGGTAGGAGATAAAAACGGATATAAAGAAGATAATCCTGCATGGTGGTACATGAAAGACGCTGGAATGCCTGATGACAAAATACAAGGAAGCATCAATTTTGCAAAAAATGTGCTGTACAATACAGATTTAAAAGCAAATAATTTTGCAGTAAGAAATACATCATTTCTGTGCATGTCAATAATGTATGCTGCAAAATATTACGGCGTTGACTCACACGCAATGATCGGCTTTGAAGAAGATAAATTAAAAGAAGCTTTTGGAATACCAGAAAATAAAGTTGTTGTGCTGCTGATTTCTCTCGGATACTTTGATAAAAGCAAGACATTATACCCAAGATTGAAGCGAAATGAATACGACAAAATCGTAAAAGTCGTATAGTAAAAAATAAAACCACCTAAAATGGTGGTTTTATTTTTTAATCTCAAATAATTTGTCACCTGTTTCTAAATCTATGATATAAACATCATCATCTTCAATTATACCTATCGTGTTTAATTTATCGTATCTTTTGCTCAAAGATGTAGAACCTGGATTTATAATTATGCAATTATCTAATTCCTTCAATACAGGTACATGAGTATGTCCTGTTATAAAATAATCTAATTTGTATCTGGAAATTAAATCTTGTATTACGCTTTCAGTAATCTGATCTCCATGCTGTATTAAAAACCTTTTGTTTTCAATCACTGCAAAGACATAAGGCGATTGAATAGGGATGTTCAATACCATTTGATCAACAGATGCATCACAGTTGCCTCTGGATATTAAAATAGGTATGCTACAATCATTTAAAGCTCCAATAAGTTTTTTAGGATTGTATCCTGACGGAATATCATTTCTAGGTCCATGATATAATACATCACCTGCATGCATTATTAAATCAGCATCTTGAAGATAGCTAATGGCTTTTCCCCACGATGTATAATCGCCGTGTGTATCGCTTATTATCCCGATTTTCATGTATTGCATCTCCTTTAACGCCAACTGATATCTATATTATATCACAAAATCACCTGTTATCCACTTTTTCAGGGTACATATCATGGTAAAAAAGCCTTTTTTGTGCCACATCTTCCCACTTCGTACCAGGCCTTCCATAGTTACAGTAAGGATCTATAGATATTCCACCTCTTGGAGTGAACTTGCCCCAAACCTCGATGTATTTTGGATCCAACAGTTTTATTAAATCCTTCATGATTATGTTTACGCAGTCTTCATGAAAATCCCCGTGATTTCTAAAGCTAAAAAGATATAGCTTTAAAGATTTGCTTTCAACCATTAATTTATCAGGCACGTATGAAATATATATTGTTGCAAAGTCCGGCTGTCCAGTTTTCGGGCAAAGACTTGTAAATTCAGGACAATTAAACTTTACAAAATAGTCATTTTCCTGATGTTTATTTGGAAATGTTTCAAGCAGAGATGGATCGTAATCGAAAATATATTTAGTGTCTTTTTTGCCAAGCTGTGATAATTCATCTAGTTCTTTTTTATCTCTAGACATAATAATCCACACTCCATTATCATATTTTATTTCTTAGCTGTTTTACTAAGATGACACCAACTATTCCGGGAATAATCTGCCCTACTGTAACACTTATAGCCAGCAAATAATACGGAATTTTGAGCAAAAACGAAAGCCAAATCGGTACGATTAAACCAGGAAATAATATTATAGGAATTGAAATAAACCAGTCATTTAAATTATTTTTCTTGATCATATAAACCGCATATGATGTCAAAATGCCTACGAAAAAACCTCCAATCATATCAGGAAGGCCTAAATTTCCCATCAAAATATTGCTTAGCATGTTGCTTAAACCCATTGGCAGTATTAAAAATGAAAAAATAGCTGTCAGTGCATAAATTGACGTTGCTATTCTTATCTGATACTGTCCAAATGCAAAATTCTGTGTTAAGTACATTACAACTAGGTACATCGCCATTACTACACCGGAAATGGTTAACTTTTGTGTTACTGTATACTGTTTTTTCAAAAATCCGCTTTTCATTGTTTACCTCCTTAAATTTTTTGCGTTCTCACATCCTTCCATAAACAAAATAAACTATAAAAGCAGAAATTTACAAAAAAAGAGCACAACCTGTGCTCCTATATGCAAATACTACTTTGCGAATTCCATAGTTTTGTTTATAGACAGGATGGTTTCGAACTGTCTTATTCAATTATTATATATTTTAACATCATTATTTTATTTATACAAGATGTCTTGCAAAATCGGCGTCACAGCATAAATTCTTCATATTAACTGATAATCACATTATCATTTTTTAGTTCTTTAACACTTTTTGCATCAGGACTTGTATTTTTCCAGTACTCCATAAAAAAGACGATAAATACACTTAACATTAGGCCCAGTATAAAAGCAATAGCCATATTTAATAGTTTTTTTGGTGATACAGGCTTATCTGGAACGATAGCTTTTGATGTTATTAGTATGCCTTGTTCTCCTAAATTTGATGCTTTTACAAGTTGAAGCATATTGTATTTTTCCATCATTATATCTCTTGTATTCTTCAATAAATTTAGTTTTGTTTGGTTTTGTTCGTACTTTGTCTTATCTGATGGGTCCGTCTCATTTAATTCATTTGTTGCTGACTCTATCTTTGTGTTCTGCAAATTTATGAGACTTTCTATTGTGCTTAAAAGCTTATCTGTCTGCCTATTATTTCTTGAAATTATATAAGATTTAAAATTTGATGCTATGGTGTCAGCAATCTTAGCAGCTAGTTTAGGATCATTCTCTTTTACCGTTATTGTTATTAAATTTGTATTGTCTATGGCCTGTACATCAATTTCATTTTTGAAGTTATCAAGTGTATATTTTTTCGGATCTAATTTTAGTTGCTTTATTGTATCCAATAACACTTGAGGATTTGTAACTTCTTCTTTATATGTATTTACAGACATGTCTTGATACTTCAATATAGATGACAATAAGTACGACAAATCTTTATCGGCTGTGTCGCTTTGTATCATAGACCCATCACTGGTATTTTGATTAGGTAAAATTACAGTTGTATTAGAACCAAAAAATCCTGTCTGTGGCGTAACATCTGAAACGCTTAATGTCGTTGATGCTTCATACGTTGGTTTAATTACAAAAAAACTCAATATACCTGCTATTAATACAGATATAATGGTAATTGACGCAATCAGCTTTCGACCTTTCCATATGATTTCCAATAACTCTCTTAATGATATTTCTTCTTCCATCATGTTCCTCCTATTTTCGTTTGTTATTTTCACTGCATGCTGCGACTTCTACATCATTTTTATCGGCAGCTTTTACTATTTCATTTAGATATTTAAGCAATTCATTTTTTAGATCTTCTCTTTTTAACGCATATTCAATAGTTGCTTTTAAAAACCCCATTCTATCGCCCACATCATACCTCTTGCCTTCAAAATTATATGCATATATTGCTTCATAGTTTAATAAGACTTTAAGTGCATCAGTAAGCTGTATTTCTCCACCTGCTCCAGGCCTTAAGTCTTTTAGTATATCAAATATCTTTGGTGATATTATATACCTTCCAAGTATGGCCATGTTTGACGGTGCTTCTTCTTTTTTTGGCTTCTCTACTAGGTTGTTTACTCTATACAGCCTATCATCAATCATGTTGGCATCTACTATGCCGTATTTGTCTACTTCACTCTTTGGTACTTCTTGTACGCCTATTATAGAGCAGTTGTATCTTTCGTACTGTTCTATCATCTGCTTCAATACAGGTACTTCTGCATCAACTATATCGTCCCCTAAAAGAACTGCAAATGGCTCATCTCCTACAAATGTATGTGCACAATAAATGGCATGACCAAGTCCTTTCGGCTCTTTTTGCCTTATATAATGTATATCCACCATATTTGTTATATCTTCAACAAGATTTAAAAGATTTTCTTTGCCTTTTTTCTTAAGCTCCAATTCTAATTCTACAGATTTGTCGAAATGGTCCTCTATGGCTCTTTTGTTTCTTCCTGTTATTATGAGTATATCTTCTATGCCAGAGTTTACAGCTTCTTCTACTATATATTGTATAGTGGGCTTATCAACTATTGGTAGCATTTCTTTTGGCTGTGCTTTTGTTGCAGGCAAAAACCTAGTTCCAAGTCCTGCCGCTGGAATTATCGCTTTTCTTATTTTCATATGTATTCCTCCATTATTTTAAAGTAAAATATGGCTTTTTGCAATACTACCTAAGGATCTTCCTTAACAAAAATAAGAAGCATGACGAGCCACTATTAAAGTAATCTCGCAATGCTCCCTTTTAAAATTATAATTAGTAATTGTTTCAAAATTATTAAATATTTGTGTGAATTTTATGTGAAATCTATAATTTGATTTTTAGATGTTACATGCTTAATTTTTCATCGATCTTGTTTTTGTCGCCTACTTTTCCCGACAAAAGAATTGATAAAAGCATAAATAAAATTCCAAAACCTGCTAAAATAAGTAAGTCATTTATTATTAAAGTATAGTTTGACCCTGATATGGCTTCTCTTAGAGCCTGTGTCCCATACGTATTAATTATTATAATGCATTTTTTTAATTTTTGCTGTTTTTTTTATCAAACTTGTGCTTCAAACCAAACCGTTATATTCGCCGCTTTCCCTATTTCTTTATTTTTAAAAGACAATTTAGTATATTGAGAAAAAAAATATGGTACTAATGTCGCAGTTTTTCCAGGATCTAAAACAATTTCTTCACTGTCTTCAATCCAAACATCATCACCAGGACTTATCAAGAGCTTAATTATAACGGGATTTTCACTTGTATTATATACAAAATACGTAAATTTACTGTACGATGAACAATCATTTATATCTGTATAGTTTTCTTCATCTTGTGATACATAAAACGATTTTGTTTTTACAAATCTTCTGTCATTTAATGTGAACGGCGTTCCCGTTATATAAGTCAGTTGTAGTATTGGTCTTAAAGAAACATTAATGCTTTCATCTTTAGAATAAAAGCTTTTTGTCTCTAAATTCTGTATTTCCGGCGTTCTAAGCATTACTCCATTGTTTGCATAAAGTCCATTAATCCATCCTTTCGCTATATTCGTAATATTCCATCCATACCATCCCTCGCTGGTTATAGCTTTAGTCGATCCAAATACTGTTTCATCAATATTTGGCGCATTATTCCATGTGGCGGTATTTTCATCCCATTCATCAATAATTAAAAATGGTGTTACATACGCTGGTATGCTATCATTTGTCGTATAATTAATATAAAGCTTCAAAATTGCTTCAACAATAAGTGAATCTGGCGGTAATATACCAAGATCAAATTGTATCAGAGCTCTGTACACTGATTTACCAGAAGAACCAATATAATACCTTCCAATCCAAAGTTTTGGATCCCTCCCTCTGTTGCTTGTTGGATATCCTGATTCTAAAGCCGTATCCTTTGACGATGGCTGTATAATAATAGTCGGCATTGCACCACCCCTTAGACAAAGCCAAAATTTTGATTTTAGTTCGCTGGAATTTATAGATCATGCATCAATCTTCTCAGTCTTTTGGCTGCACAAAATTTTTAATATCATTAACCCTTCATCGTCGATTACATCAAAAAGTTTCATTGAACGCGTTAATTCCTCTTCCGCAAGTTTATATGCACCATGCCGA
Source organism: Thermoanaerobacterium butyriciformans (assembly GCF_017874545.1). Taxonomy (GTDB): domain Bacteria; phylum Bacillota; class Thermoanaerobacteria; order Thermoanaerobacterales; family Thermoanaerobacteraceae; genus Thermoanaerobacterium; species Thermoanaerobacterium butyriciformans. Next base: position 38,608 of record NZ_JAGGLT010000005.1, read on the forward strand.
AAATAAAGTTTGCCAAGTTTCAATAATACATCTTTTTCATTAACCATATTAAGCATGTTCAATGATTTCTCAAACAAATCAAATTCTTGAATATCAAATAGCTTTTCAAATATTAAAAAGATTATATCTGTATATATGCGAGTATCTTTTTCATCTAATGGGGATAGTATACCATCTTTAACCAATAAAGCAAATTTAAAACACACTCTATATGCTTCTATAAAATCCCTTTTCAATATTGTCATTGGCTTTTTGATGTTTTTACCAGTTAATAATCGGCAAATGATATTGTCAATAGCACTATCACATGAATATTCTCCACCGTCAATCATATCAAAATACTCAACTGATTCATTATATCTGTGCAAATACATCAATGTTCTTCCTTTTATATAATATGTTATATTATTTTTCAATGAATCTAGTGCCATGTCAATACATTTTAGAGATTGCTGATATCTGCCGTTTAAAAATAATATATCACTTAGAATTACATATGATTCAGGTGAACCGTCAAAGTGTGACATGATCTTTTTTATAGCGGTATTTTCATCATATTTCTTAAAATAAGCATTTGATAGTCTGTACAGTATGACTTTATTTAATGGATTCAGTTTTAATGAATTTATATAGCTTATAATGGCATTATCATATTCTTTCATATCCATATAAACTTCACCCATCGCATAATAAGCTTTGAATCCACCTACACCTGTTATAAACCTATCTATAAGCGGCGGATCCCCCATGTCTATACATTTTCTAAAACATTGTATAGCTTCTTGAAATTTATTAATCCTATGATGCAGCATACCTTTTAAAAACACGACATCAGTTACGTTAGGATACTCCTCTATTGACTTATTGCATAAATTAAAAGCTTCGTCAATTTTGTTTAATTGATTTAAGCACATTATCATCCTGACAATAAGTTTAGTCGTGTATCCCGTCTTGACATTTTTTAGAGTATCTAAAGACTTTTTAAAATAATTATAAGCACATTCATAATTACCTAGTGCCATGTATTCTGTTCCCATATTGAAGTTGTGAAAAGGATTATCCGGATCTTTTCTAAGCTCTTTCTTTAGTATTGTCATATTTCTATTTCTCTTATCTTTGTCCTTAATATTTTTGTTTAGATAGCCATAATGATAAACTTTTATGGGCACTTCTGCTACATTGCCACCGTGTTTTAATATAGGCATAAGGATTTGTTCGTGAATTGCTCCAACAAATCTGTACTCAGGCCTATTTTTTATAATTCTTACATTTAGATTTGAAAGGGCATCTGTTCCCGGCTTATCACCTACATAGCTTATTGTTTCAAATAAATATGCATCTATTTTTTCATCTTCTAAAAGCTTCTTTATTTTCTTTCTATCTTCTCGATCTATCTCATCATCAGCATCCATCAATAAAATCCAATCACCGTTAGCTTTGTCTAATGAAAAATTTCTAGCCGCACTAAAATCATTATTCCATTTATAATAAAAAACATCAGCCCCAAAGCTTTTGGCAATATCTACTGTCCTATCATTGCTTCCTGTATCAACAATGATAATCTCGTCGACTATATCTTTAACACTTTCTAAACATCGTCCAAGGTTATTTTCCTCATTTTTTACGATCATACACAAACTCAGCATATAAATCCTCCTTTCGAAAATACATGGGGCATAAAGCCCCATTTTTAAACCTGCGCATTGTAGTAAAATTCTGCTGTAGCTGCAGCACCACCTGTATCATAATATAGCCTTGTATATTGCATAAATTTTACAGCTGTCAAAACTGTAATAGATCCTCCTGCCAAATTAATGCTTGTTGTATCATCAACAAAATAAAATAAGTGTCAGTCGTTGTTGGACTTATCTGCAGTTTAACAGCAATGGTGTTAGTTCCTGTATTTGTAATATAATATGAATACATGGATTTATTACCTGTATTTTCTATTAAAACAACACCTGTACCAGTCACTCCTGCAATAGCAGTAGAATCTTCTAAAAATGTTCTACTTCCAAGCGTAACTGAATCAGTTGAAGCAGTGATAGGTCTTATATCTAATGCTGATGCCGTCACAGTAACTGTACCTGCAACTGTCACAGACCCACTGCTTATGGTTACAGAATCTGTTGCCCCCGTAAGAGGCCTTATATCAAAATTTGATGAAGTCACCGTCAACGTTCCTTGGGCTGTTACAGTGCCTGCTACTGTCACAGAACCATCGACAGTCGACAAAAGCTTTCCTGTAGTCGGATCTAATAGCAAAGGTGTTGGTGTTGTACCCTGCATACCGTGTATAAGTGTCTTAAGCTGTTCGGCAACTGGATTAAATACTATATTGTTAGGCATATAAATCCCCTCCCCTTTTATATATTATTAATACATACAAATTTTGTTGCTTGTACATATATATTTCAAGCAATATTATTTTGCTATTTCCATAAAAATACCCAAAACTTTACTTTAGATAATTGACATATAGCACTTATTTAAAGTACTATTAAATTTAGTAATGTAAATCGTTAAAACATATGCAAAGTGGGGAGTGTAAGATATGTCTGTAGAAGCAGTAAAAAATTTTTTTGAAAAAAATAATATAAATATCGAAATAAAAATACTTAAAGACACAAGCACCGTCGAAAAAGCTGCAAATGCGATTGGTGTGGAACCTGGAGAAATTGCAAAATCTATGCTTTTCAAATTGAAAAACAAATGTATTATGATTATACTAGCTGGCGACAAAAAAATAGACAACAGAAAATTCAAAGATACTTTTCATTGCAAAGCAAGAATGGTACCACCTGAGGAAGTCCTTGAAATAACAGGGCACCCTGTAGGAGGTGTATGCCCATATGGATTAAAAACAGATATCGATATTTATTATGACATATCATTAAAAAATTATAAAATTGTATATCCAGCAGCCGGTGATGTAAACGCCGCAGTAGCTGTAAAAGTAGATGACTTGGATAAAATAGTCAAAGGAGAATGGATCGATGTATCCAAATAACGCTCCCTAAACAAACTCTTGACATTTCAATAAATATTAATTATACTACTATTGTTGAGGTTAATAGCTCAATTTTATATGCGGATGTGGCGGAACTGGCAGACGCGCTAGACTTAGGATCTAGTGTCTTTGACGTGGGGGTTCAAATCCCTTCATCCGCACCAATTAAAAATGTTGTGGAGAGATTATTCTCCATTTTTTATTAACTATTTAACTTAAGTGGAATATTTGCATGTCAACAAAGGCGTTGATCGGTTTATCTGATCAGCGCTTTATTTTTATACAAATGAAAAAGAGGTGTAATATATGATATACAAAAACAGAAAATTATTGAAGTTGTTAAACATTATAAATACGAATAATCTGCTTAATGAGGATGAAAACTACTTTAATTTCAAAGGAATAATGAAAGATATACTCATATCAATATCAAATATTAAAAAGAAGCTTGTAAAATATATCTTTGAGACGCAAGTTGCTTCAAGCCGCATATTTTCGGTTTCAGAAGAATTGTCTATTACCATGGAAGAAAATAATGCTTTCGCACAACAGTTATATGCTGAATCGCAAGAGATATTTTCAAATAATTCAATTTGTTATGAAAATATAAAAAATACAATTGCAGAAATAAAGAAATTGGTTGAAATGCTTGAAAATATTAAAAGTACTACTGGAGAAATGTACAATACTGGCATTCAGTCTAGAAAGCTTGTAGATGAAAGTTTCAATGAGATTAGATTGGTTTTAGATAAAATAAATAATATTTCTATAACTACAGAAGAAACATTAAATCGAGTTAATGAACTTACAAAAATATCAGTACAAATTTCCCAAATATTGAAATCAATTGAAAAGATAGCAAAGGAAACTCATTTGCTTTCATTAAACGCATCTATAGAGTCTGCAAAAGCCGACAAATACGGCAATGGCTTTGGAGTTATAGCAGATGGTATTAGAAAATTAACTTTAGATACTAATAAAGCTGTATCAGATATTGCTACACTAATTGAAAAAATAAATAATGAGATAGAAAGTGTTAAAACATCAGCAAATGATAATTATAGCAATGTTCAGGATAGCGTAAATAGTACAATGAACATAGAAAGAAGCTTGAACATGATAGAAGAATATAACAATATGATTATGAATATGATTAGTAAAATTGTAAATGTTTCTGAAGATGAATATAAATATGTTCACAATATCGATAAAAGAATTCAAGATGTGGAAGATTTATTAAAGGAAGTATCAGCTAATTTTGACGGCATGAATAATTCCATATATCACCAAAAAGAAAATGCAGAAAAAATATTAAATCTAAGTGATAAATTAAAAGAAGCATCAAATGATTTGAAATTATTGTCTGAAAGCGATGAGATAAAAAACATAATTCAGACAAATTCAGAAAATATAAAAAATGCAGCAGCTTCTGTGATAAAATCTATAAAGGAAGAAATAATTTCAGATAAATTCCTTTCAATGAATAAGGATTTTCATAAAAAAGTACTCGACAATTTTTTAAATAATCACAAAGAAATTGAAGCTCTATGGACAAATGATATTAAAGGAAGGTTTATTTACTCAAATCCACCTGCTGGTATCGCAAATGCAAATGTAAGGGATTGGTTTAAGGAGTGTATCACAGGCAAAGAATATATATCTGAAATTTATATATCTGCAATAACAAAAGTTCCATGTTTAACTGTATCTATTCCATTAATCGATAAAAATGGATCGTGTATTGGTGTAATTGGCGCTGATTTGAGTATAAATGTATAAAACTATATTCATAAAAACAATACTTTCATGTCATTGCCTTTTTATATTTTTCACCAATTATCCATAAAAAACCAAAAGATATAAATAAATGTATAGACGCTGCTAAAAATAACTTGTTAAATCCTATAAAATCCATAATAGCAATGGTTCTTTATTTTGATTTTTTACCACAGCTATAAAGTGTTTTAATTTTAAAATACTTTGTCTTTCTTTCTCTCTATTAACAACTATTTTAGATTCTTTAATTGTTAAAAACAAAATTATAGGTATAATTAATGACAAAATTCCTGACAAAAAGAAAGGATATGCTTTGTTTGTTTTATAAAGCTGAGATCCAACAAAAACTATAATTAATGAGCCTAAGCCCCCCATAAAGTTTATAACTCCATTAGCTTTGCTTCTGTGTTCCTCTTCTACAATATCTGGCATTAAAGCTACCATAGGAGTCCTATACGTAGCCACAACAATATTAAACAGGAAATCTATAACAAGAAGCGATAAAAGTTTTGTCCGAAGTGGAATCAAAGCATATAAAACACCAGCAAGAGGCATGTTTATAAGTATATATGGCATTCGTCTGCCTATTCTTGTTTCCGTATTATCGCTTAAAGCCCCAAACAATGGAAGTATAAAAAGGTTAGCAATGTTATCCCAACTCATTACAAACCTAATTAAAGTATTGCTTTTTGTAAAATTACCAAGAAAAATGGGCATATAGGCATTATACGGTGCCCAAATCATGGAAATTACCATAAAACCAAGGCCTAAATCAAATATTTTGAAATAATTCAATCTCGAGGACATATTATTATTCTCCTTGTATAATAATATTTAGGTTTATAAAGGCAACCTCTAATCTTTTTTAACTGATAAATTATACTGAAAAGTGTATAATTAAGTTATTATATAGAGTATTATCTTTCTCTCCTTGAGATTAAAAACTCGTACTTGAAAGACTGACACCTCTGTCCGACAAGCTAAGTTGGATGTTGACTAACTCGACTAGTACTTCGAATGTATGACAAGGTAGTAACGTTTATAAGTTTATAGAAACTATCATTTTCACTTAAAAAATGCATTATAGTTTGTTTTTATTTAAAAGATTTATCAAAGTTTGTGGATCGTCAGTGATAATTCCGTCAACACCCGCCTATACCATCATTTCCATGTCCTTTTTCCCATTAACGATCCAAGGAAATAATTTTATATTATTCTTTTTACATCCCTCTACTAATTCAGGTATTATATTAAAATAAAAAGGATGCAAAGAATAAGCTTTTATTCGTAGTGCCATGTGCCATGGTTCCACAAACCCACATTGATAAAGAAGCCCAATTTTAAACTCCGGTGCTTTTCTCTTTACATCTCTTAAGCTATAATGATTAAAAGAAGAAATAATTACTCTATTCTCAAAGTCATAACCATCTATCATTTTAATAAGCTTTTCTTCAATCCCTGGATAAAGTACAATTCCACTTTTTATCTCTATATTTACAATTAAATTTTTATATTTAATAAGTTCAAAAACCTCAAAAAGTGTTGGTATTCTCTCCCCTGCAAACTTCTTGTCAAATTTTATGCCAGCATCCAACATCTTAAGCTCTTTTAAAGTAAAATCTTTAACATAGCCAATTCCATCTGTGGTCCTGTCTACCCTTTCATCGTGAATTACTACTAGTTGTCCATCCTTAGTAAGTTGCACGTCCAATTCAATACCGTCAACTCCCATTTCTAAAGCTTTTTTAAAAGATATTAATGTGTTTTCTGGAGCATTTCTTGAATCTCCTCTATGAGCGATTACTAAAGGTTTCATAAATATGCCTCCTTGGTTTATCTTTCTTAATATTACTACATCAATGTTAAAACTATATTAATTAGTGGTTATTTATATGTTAATATTTTTGTTTTGTATTGTTTTATGTCATTAACTAAAAACCGTTAATTAAGCTAATTTGTAATAGCCTTCAAAAATGATATAAAAAATAAAGAAGCAAATTTTACCGCTTAGTTACCACTCAGACGCAAAAAAACTCAGGCAATAAATCTTTACCTGAGCTTTTATATTATAATTAAATAATTCTATTTAGTTTTATTTATTATGTTAGCAAACACGTTAACAGTTTATATTCAAAAGTCTTAAAATCAGTGCGCCATTAGGGACTCGAACCCCAGACCCGCTGATTAAGAGTCAGCTGCTCTACCAACTGAGCTAATGGCGCATGTTGTATGGAGCGGACAACGAGACTCGAACTCGCGACCCTCACCTTGGCAAGGTGATGCTCTACCAACTGAGCTATGTCCGCATGTTATAATGGTGCGGGAGAAGGGACTTGAACCCATATGCCATGACTGGCACTAGAACCTGAATCTAGCGCGTCTGCCAATTCCGCCACTCCCGCATTAACGCCAGATTGTTCTCTTTTCAAAAATTACTATTATTTTGCTTAATGACCCATCCGCGATTCGAACGCGGGACACCCTGCTTAAAAGGCAGGTGCTCTGCCGACTGAGCTAATGGGTCATGGTGGCTGGGATGGCAGGATTCGAACCTACGAAGTGCCAGAGTCAAAGTCTGGTGCCTTACCACTTGGCTACATCCCATCAATGGGGTGGGTAGTGGGATTCGAACCCACGACCTCCAGAGCCACAATCTGGCGCTCTAGCCAACTGAACTATACCCACCATATCATCAATTTCAGCATGTTTCGCAAAAAATGGTGCGCCTGAAGAGATTCGAACTCCCGACACACGGATTAGAAGTCCGTTGCTCTATCCAACTGAGCTACAGGCGCATATTGGAGCGGGTGATGGGAATCGAACCCACGTAACCAGCTTGGAAGGCTGGGGCTCTACCATTGAGCTACACCCGCATATACAGTTGTCATTGCTTTGTGCCTCATCGCTCTGACAGTTTTAAATTATATCAGGAATATTTATCTTTGTCAACACCTAAAAATTAATTTTTTGTACCACTTCTCTTGTTCCCAATACACTGCTCCATATCGTCTATATTTAGAAGCTGTGGCACAATGATGCCATTTTCAATGTTTACTATAGACACAGTCCTAGATGAACCTTCTCGAGGCATTGATGGGCTACCAGGGTTTAATACAATCATATCGCCATCATTGTATACTAATGGCACGTGGGTATGGCCATAGAAGACTGCATCAACACCATATTCCCTTGCTTTTTCTATTATAATGCTCTTTTCAAACTTTACATAATACTTGTGGCCGTGTGTCAATAATATTCTTCTACCGTCAATATCGATTATCTTCTCGTATTTTTCTTTATCACCAAAATCACAATTGCCATAGACGTATAGGGTAGGAATTCCAAACTCTCTATTTAACTCTATAGCATCTCTGTAATAGTCACCTAAATGTATTATATAATCAATGTTTTTAAGATTTTTAAGAATATTTCTAACAGATTGTATCATACCGTGCGTATCACTTGTAACAAATAACCTCATTTAAAATCCTCCAAATTATTTTTTAAATAATCTTTTAATTTTTTTAAAGCATCTGCCCTGTGACTTACCTTGTTTTTTTCTTCAAGTGTAAGTTCAGCTAAAGTTTTGCCTACTTTATCTACAAAGAAAACTGGATCATATCCAAAGCCAAATTGACCTCTTGGACTATCAAGAATTGTACCTTCTACTTTTCCTTCTATTATAGCTTCTCTACCTTTGTAAATCAATGCTACAACTGTCCTAAAAGTAGCTTTTCTTTTTTCAATTGGTACCCCTTCTAAAAGTCTTAAAAGTTTCCTATTGTTATCTTCATATGTTGCATTTAAACCTGCAAATCTCGCGGAATATACACCTGGTTTTCCATCTAAGTAATCTACAAACAAGCCTGTATCATCGGCAATTACTATATTATCAGTCAAATTTGCCAAAGATCTAGCCTTTAAAAGTGCATTTTCCTCAATTGTATCTCCTGTTTCTTCTATTTCATCATATGACCCAATATCATCCGCTGACAATACTTCAAAGTCGTCTTTGAAAAATTCTCTTATTTCATCTACCTTATGCTTGTTGTGAGTTGCTACAACTATTTTCATCTTCTTCAACTCCAATTTTTAATGATATATCTCCCAGTGCTTCTTTCTGTATTTCAATAATTTTATTAAGGCCATCTTCAGCAAGTCTTAAAAGCTCTGTAAAATCATCTTTTGAAAAAGGCCCACCTTCTCCCGTCCCTTGTATCTCTATAAACTCACCTTTGTCAGTCATTACTATATTCATATCCACATGTGCATTACAGTCTTCTAAATAGCATAAATCAAGTAACTTGTTATCCTCAACTATGCCTACACTAACTGCAGCCACAAAACTTTTAATTGGCATCTTACTTATAACACCTTTTTGCAATAGTTTATTCATTGCATCAACGAGAGCAACAAATGAACCTGTAATTGAAGCTGTCCTTGTTCCTCCATCTGCCTGTATTACATCACAATCAATCCAAATGGTCTTTTCACCCAACGCATCTAAGTCCACAACAGCTCTTAAAGCTCTCCCTATAAGCCTTTGAATTTCCATCGTCCGGCCGGATTGTTTGCCTCTTGTAGACTCTCTTTGTGTTCTAGTCTCTGTAGCTCTCGGAATCATAGAATATTCGCTGGTAATCCACCCCTTTCCAGTACCTTTCTGGAAAGGCGGTACCTTATCTTCAATCGATGCTGTACATATAACCTTTGTATTCCCTACTTCTATCAAAACAGATCCTTCGGCGTATCTGTTAAAATTTCTAGTAATCTTTATCGGTCTTAAGGATTTTGGATCCCTGCCATCTACTCTTTTCATTTCTTCAGCCCCTTTATATTTTATACTATAATTTTTGCCCTGTTTAAATTTTGTTATCCATTGCGTAAGCCATAATATTATTTTAAAACCTTTTAAGGCAATTTACAAGAAAGCTCATTAAAAAAACAGGCATATTTTTGCCTGTTTTAATTGCTTTTATATACTGAATCAGAAACTGTCGTGCTTATAATGCCGTTTGACAGCTTGTCAAAATAATCCACGATACCATTATATATACCTTGAGCGACTTTCCATTGAAAATTATCATCTGTTAAAAGTTGAGCATCTGTGGGACTAGTCACAAACCCCGTTTCTATCAAAACTGCAGGCATCTTAGTCTGATTAAGCACTACAAGCTTTGGCCTTTCAGATAGCCCTCTGTCGCTTGTGCTTATTTGCTTCATCAAATTATCATGTATTATTTGAGCAAATGTTTTTTCATCTCTGGTATCTCCATTGTACCCATTTGGATAGTACAAAACCGTCGTACCATTTGCAGATGGTGAACCAAAAGAATCTGAATGAATACTGACGAAAACATCAGCACCTTCATTATTAGCCTGATATGGTCTATCATATAGTCCAACATCAGTATCAGTTGTCCTTGAAATCATAGTTCGGTATCCACCATTATCGAGAAGCGTTTTTAATTTCAGAGCTATGGCAAGATTAATGTCAGCCTCATGGATCCCATCAATACCTATAGCGCCTGGATCAGATCCACCATGCCCAGGATCAATATACACCAGTTGTTTTTTATTAGGATCCGGCTTTGTAACAGTCAGCATTATACCCTGCCCTGTATATTTAACACTGAAATCTGCTTTTATGTTTGTATATGCTACAACTCTAACTGTATTTGAATCAAATTGGGAATACTTTATTTCTGTCACAACATTACCATCAAAAGGAATATTTCCAGCTAGCTTCCCATCGGGCATACTTAAAGTTGATCCCGAAATATCAATAATAATTTTATTATCGCCATATCTTGATGGATTGAAATGATCTGCATCTGTATTAATTATTATTTGATCATTATTATTAACCTTCGCCGCTGTTATATTTGACACTTTATTTTGTCCAATTTTAAATGATATATTAAATTCTTTTTTATCCTGAGATTGTGTAATTGTATACGGCATAGAATAATCCATATTAACAACAAGCCTCGTTATGGCAGGCTGCAATTTATTCTGTCCAATATAAGCTAGATTAAGTCCGTTTTTGTCAATCGTTATCTGCTTGCTTGTAACAGTATTTATAGCATTATTAAAATCAAAGTAAATTCTTATACTACTATCATCATTGATAGAACCTTTTGTATACGTTAAAGGACCATCACCTTTTACTGAAATTGTATATGTACCATTTGTATATGTGGATGTAAAACTAGTAATATTTACATTATTTGCTGCAGGGGGATCAGCTTTTTTTGCGGCTTGGATAAGATACTTGTCTCCAATCCATTTTACATCATAGCCTAAGTTTTCAAATAAAAATCTCATAGGCACATAAGTAGTATCCCTATTTATGAGTCTTGCCGGTGCTGACAGTGAAACTTTATTACTATTGATTGTTGCATAATCCTTACCTATAAACAATTTAATAACCTTGTCTTTAGTAGTAACAGTCACCGTCTGTGTTGGACCATCCCAATCTACTTTTTCCCCTAACCCTTCACTTATGGATCTAAGAGGAACAATTGTATTATTATCTATGATTAGTGGAGGATTCTTTCCCGTATCAAATTTATTGCCATTAACAGTTATTGACACATCTGGTACATTGTAATTGACAGTTTTGTTATCAACAACAATGTTAGCTTTATAGGCATAGGCAGATATGCAAAGTGTAGACAACAATATCAAAAGTGCAAAAAATACTATGACTTTCTTCAACATTTTCCCCCCTTTGCATATAAAAATCGGTAAAATTTTCATTATGTTTATATATTATTATACATATATTACAGACAAGTTACAAACATATTAAAATTTTATTAAGTCATTTATCTAGCAAAATTTGTTATTTATAAATTCAATAATTGCAACAAATAATACTAATACGCACTTAAAAAATGAATAATGAGGTGATAATATGCAAAATACTTATTGTAAATTAGACTGCATCTATCGCTCAAAAGGAAAATGTTCTCTTTATAAAGTATCGGATAACACCCTGCATTACATTAACAGTGTTCAATGTACAACATTCAAAGACAGCCTAAATCTTTTTGATTGTCCAAATTATAGAAAAAAATAAAGTTATGTAAAAAATGGCCCATAAAACAGATTTGTCAAGATGGCATCAATTATTACCATAAAAGAAAATGCTCCGAAATTAGAATTAAATTTCCCTTTGCCATAATAAATTTTTACAAAGCCCAGTGATATCAAAGTAAATATAAAAGGTATGACAATTAAACTATACGATCCGAATACAGCATCTAAATTCATTTTTACAGAATGTGGAGGATAAAAGAAATATTTCATTATCATGTATACTATAGTACCAATGTAAAATGAAAAAATACTATCATTTTTAAATCTCTTTGGCTCAAAAAGCATTATCATCACAAACCATACATACGCAGGTAATGATAAAGCCAATACTAATATTAGGCCAATTAGCAATGATACTGCACTTTTTTGAATTAATGTGCTAAGTGCATATTGCTTATCTATTGGTCTTACTTTGTTTAATACATTTTTATATACATATGTTGTTGATGATGCATAAACATCATATCTTCCAAAACCGTCAGACTCAATCCATGTAATGAAATTGCCATATTTTGTACTGCAAATCTTCGGCATACCTGCCCACGTCCTTGTACGCGTAGCAAGTTTTGATGATTCTATCTTTCCATTTTTCCATTTTGAATATATGATTTCTGTCGATTTTATAGGTGTAGTCCCAAAATTTGTTAGTTCTATACCAACAGATGAAACTGTATATACATTTGTACCACTTTCTAAAACATCGAAATCTCCAACATCATCTGCGGTGCCAATTCCATCAACGTTTATCGCAACATTTTTTGGTTGAACCTTTAACACTTTTGAATCATTGTAATAGATGTATTTCAAAGTTGAATCGCTTTTTGAAGTCAAATTGTAAAAAAGGTATATCCCACCATCATACGCAATTTTTAAATTTTTGATGTCAGAAAAAGATGAAACAGATACATTGTAAACCGGCTTTAAATTGCTCCATCTCCCAGATTCATACATTAATAAATAAATACTTCTATCATAATTAATTCCTGTTAGTAGTCCAATATATAACTTTCCATTAATTTTTTCTGCATCAATCTCTTTAGTATTTTCTATTTGTGAAATACTTCCTTCTAACACTAATTTATCATTAAATATCTTATATACATTTACTTTCCTACTGTTGAAAGTAATCAATCTGTCATCAACTATTTTAAAACCATCAGCATTAATTCCATAATTAATAAAATTGCTGCCATCAATGCCAACAGACATAAGTACATTATCTTTTATAATATAAAATCTACCATTACAATAATTAATTTCTTTTACATTTGATTCATCAATTCCGTTTATATCTATATCTTTAATTAAAATTTTACTTGGATTGCTTATATCTATCAATTCGATTTTATTCACCTTTGGTAAAGCTGCATAAATTTTACTGTTGTTTAAAAATATGTATGTGCCTCTGTTAAAATCTCTTGAGGCAATTTTCATATCTCTACTCCATTCTTTAGATGGAGATTGGGAAAAAGATTTTAAATATCTTTCATAATTGTATAATATAAGTAAAACTATAGTTGCAATTATCAGCAATACAGCTACTAATTTGCGAATATTCATATCATCACAACCTTATTAAATAAGTTTTATGATTACAAAAAAAGCACTCTTTTGAGTGCTCTTATTTATCAAATAAATGGCATGCTACAAAATGGCCGCTGCCTACTTCTTTTAGTGGTGGTGTAACTTCGCTGCAAATATCCATCGCATATTTGCACCTGGTTCTAAATCTGCACCCTGACGGCGGATTAATTGGACTTGGTACATCACCTTCCAGTATGATCCTTTCTCTCTTTCTTTCAACTTCCGGATCAGGGATTGGCACCGCAGAAAGAAGCGCTTGTGTATATGGATGCAAAGGATTTGTATACAACTCACCGCTTTGAGTCAATTCTGCAATTGAACCTAAATACATGACAGCAACTCTATCGCTTATATGCCTTACCATGCTTAAGTCATGAGCAATAAAAAGGTATGTCAAACCTTTTTCCTCTTGTAAATTCATAAGTAAATTCACAATCTGTGCCTGTATAGAAACATCAAGAGCAGATATTGGCTCATCGCACACAATGAATTCTGGCTCAATTGCCATTGCTCGTGCTATGCCTATCCTTTGCCTTTGTCCACCTGAGAACTCATGTGGAAACCTATTTGCATGCTCCCGGTTTAATCCAACCAGTTCAAGGAGATTGTATATTCTCTCTCTCCTCTCTTTACCAGTGTATAAACCATGTATGTCAATTCCTTCACCTATTATATCACCGACAGTCATACGAGGATTTAGCGATGCATATGGATCCTGAAAAATCATCTGCGCCTTTCTAGCAAATTTTCTTCGTGTCTCGTCGTTCATCTTATGAACAGGTATATCATCAAATATAACTGAGCCACCTGTTGCTTCATAAAGGCCTATAACTGTTCTTCCAGTAGTTGACTTGCCGCAGCCAGACTCACCAACAAGACCTAAAGTCTCGCCCCTTTTTATATTAAAACTTACATCATCAACAGCCTTTAATATACCACCGTTGACGTGAAAGTATTTTTTCAAATTTTTAACTTCCAAAATCACATTATCCTTCACTTGTATACGCCTCCTTTTCAAAAGGATTCTTCACCTTTGGCGCATATGGATGCTTCAACCAACAGGCAACCTTATGTGAATCAGTTTCATTTGTATACTCTGGTTGAGCTTCGTAACAAATTTTCATTGCATAATTGCATCTAGCAGCAAATGGACACCCTACTGGAGGTGCAAATAAATCAGGAGGCGTACCAACAATAGGAACAAGTTTTTCTTTGTTCTGGGCATCAAGCCTTGGAACAGATTTTAAAAGTCCCCATGTGTAAGGATGCTGTGGATGCTTAAATATCTCATCAGATGTACCTGTCTCTATAATTTTGCCAGCATACATGACTATAATTCTCTCAGCTATATCGGCAACAACACCTAAATCGTGAGTTATCATAATAATAGATGTATTAAACTCTCTCTGCAAATCTTTCATTAAATCAAGTATTTGTGCTTGTATTGTAACATCAAGTGCAGTTGTTGGCTCATCAGCAATGAGAAGCTTTGGCCTACATGCCAAAGCAATAGCAATCATTGCCCTCTGCCTCATGCCACCAGAAAATTCATGTGGATATTGATTTATCCTTCTATCAGCATTAGGAATGCCAACGACATCAAGCATTTCTTTTGCCCTTTTCATCGCCTCAGCTTTAGAAACCTTTTGATGCTTCAATATTACTTCCGCAATCTGTTTTCCTATCGTCATCGTAGGATTCAATGACGTCATAGGGTCTTGAAATATCATACCAATTTCTGAGCCTCTTATTGATTGCATCTGTCTTTCACTAAACTTAGAAATCTCTCTACCATCAAATATGATTTTGCCAGCTTTAAATCTGCCAGGTGGTTCTGGGTTTAATCTCATCACAGCTTGCATTGTAACAGATTTTCCACAGCCAGACTCACCAACAATTGCCAGTGATTCACCCTTCATTACTTGGAAACTAACGTCTCTAACTGCTTTTACTTCGCCTGCATAGGTGTCGAATGAATACTCCAAATTTTGTACATCTAGCAATACTTCTCTATCTCCCAAATTCATTACCTCCTTTAGCGGCGAAGTCTCGGGTCGAGAGCATCTCTCAAACCATCACCAAGCATATTAAACGCAAGCATTGTAACACTTATAAAAAATCCAGGTATAAAAAGCTGCATAGGATACATAAGCAAAACCTGTGTTGCATCATTTGCAAGAGTACCCCAACTTGCAAGTGGTGCTCTTATGCCAAGGCCTATATAACTCAAAAAAGCCTCAGAAAAAATAGCATTTGGAACATCAAATGTCATTGAAACAATTATTGGTCCCAATGCATTTGGTATCAAATGTCTTAATATTATTCTGCCAGGACTTGCTCCAAGCGTTTTGGCCGCCAAGACAAACTCCTGCTCTTTAAGTTGCAGTACTTGGCCTCTAACAATCCTGGCCATACCTACCCAGCCTGTCATGACCATCGCAGTTATTATGGTCCACAAACCTTGACCCATGACGACCATCAAAAGTATTACAAGTATCAAGTACGGTATGCCATAAAGTATATCTACAATACGCATCATTATATTATCTACTTGACCACCAAAATACCCTGCTATGCCACCGTAAGTAACGCCGATAACCGCATCAAGAAAGGCAATTGTGACACCTATAAATAATGATACTCTAGCACCCATCCAAACTCTTACAAATAAATCTCTTCCAAGATAGTCTGTGCCAAACCAATGAACTTTAGAAAAAGGTTTATTTGTGTTAAACAAGTCTTGATGTGCATAGTCAAACGGCCTCATGTATGGTCCAAATATAGCCATTAAAACAAGAAAAATCAGAAAAACTAAAGAAGCCATAGCAACCTTATTCATTTTTAGCCTTCGCCATGCATCCTGCCAGTAACTAATACTTGGTCTTACTATAGACTGGCTTTCAGAAGCATTAGCACCAATTATCTCAAACTTATCCTTGCTTATATCCACCATTTTACTTTCCTCCTTTTGCCAGCCTTACTCTAGGATCAATAAGTCCATATGCAATGTCAACTAAAAACATCATTACTACTAAAATTACACTGTAAAAAATTGTTGTGCCTAAGATCATAGAATAATCTTCATCGTATATACTCTGAACAAAGAACTTTCCAAGTCCTGGTATGCTGAAAATTTGCTCAATTACAAACGTTCCAGTAACGATACCAGCAATCAATGGACCTAATACTGTCACAACTGGCATAATTGCATTTCTAACCATGTGTTTCCATATAATCTGAAGCTGAGAAAGCCCTTTTGCTTTAGCCGTTTTTATATAATCTTGCCCAATCACATCCAGCATGCTTGTTCTCATCATACGGGATATGATTGATAATGTAGAAAACGACAACGCAATAGACGGCAATATAGTATATTTAAATGAACCCCATCCAGATACTGGTAGCCATCTTAGCTTTGACGCTAATAAAAGCTGCAAAAGCGTCGCTATAATGAAGTTTGGAACAGAGATACCTATTATAGCGAGAAACATAGAAAAATAATCCCAGCCGCCTCCTCGCTTTAATGCTGCAATAATACCAAAAAGCAAGCCGAAAATAACACCCAAAATTATAGATTGTATACCAAGTTGAAACGATGCTGGTGCAGATTGTTTGATTATGTCATCAACTGTCCTGTTTAGATATTTCAAAGATATACCTAAATCGCCATGTATCAAATTATTTAGATAATACCCATACTGTACAATCAAGGGCTTGTCAAGATGATATTTCGCTAACATGTTTTGTCTAATTTGCTCTGGTACTTTTTTCTCGCTTGTAAACGGATCACCTGGTATCATGTGCATTAAGAAAAACGTCAATGTTACGATTACCCAAATAGTAATCAACATATAAACAAATCTTTTTAACGAATAATTAAGCAACCAAAACACCCCCTATTAATATTTATTTATGGTATATATGGGTTACCCATATATACCATAAGTCCATCAAGACATATATTATATTCTTGAATCACTAATCATTTTGGATATATGCCCACTTAAATTCCCAATCTGAACCAAATGTCGGGAAATACAGATCTTTCACATAAGGTTTTACAACAAATGCCCTTGCTTGGAAATACACAGGTCCTATAGGCATATCATTCATTAAAATTTTTTCAGCTTGTATAAGCTGCTCGTTTCTTGCTTTTAAATCTCCATTGACTTTCGCCTCATCAATAAGCTTGTCATATTCAGGATTGCTATAAAATGCTGTATTATTTCCATTGTTTGTTTCCCACATGTCTAAGAATGTCAATGGATCGTTGTAGTCAGCACCCCATCCTGCAAACACCATATCATAATTTCCCTTGTTCATCATATCTATCCTTACTTTAAATGCTACATTTTGAATCTGCACATTTACTCCAAGATTTTGTTTCCACATCTGCTGAAGTGCTTGATCATACTTTTTCGCGTTATCTGTATCATCGCCAAGTAAAGTAATCGTAGGAAGTTTGCTTATGCCAAGCTCAGACATTCCCTTTTTCAATAATTCCTTAGCCTGTGCAACATCATTGTCTTTAAAATACGTCTCACCTGCTTCTTTTCTAAAATCTCCATTATAACCCGGAATGCCTGGTGGAACAACTGCTTCTGCAGGTATAGAACCATCTTTCGTTACATGCTCAACAAATGCTTTCCTGTCAATGGCAAGAGTAAATGCCTTTCTGATATCTGCATTTTTGAATACAGGACTCTTCGTATTAAACTGCACGTACCAGTTAGTTGCTAATGCCTTATCGTTGTACTCGCTGGAATTTTTGTATTTGTCAATATAATCACCTGGTACAAATATGGAATCAAGCGTACTGTTGTCATAGTTCTGAACTAAAGTATTATTGTCTTTTATCATTGAAAAATTAACAGTCTGCAATTTTACACTGCTGCTATCCCAATAATCTTTGTTCTTCTTTAAAGTTATGCTCTGCTCATGATTCCATTGGCTAATGATGAACGGGCCGCTGTATACTAATTTATCTGGATCTGCGCCAACCTTATCACCATATTTTTCATAGACTGATTTTTCTAATGGCAGATATGTTACAAATGAAGTAAGACCTAGAAATTGTGGTGTAGGAGCTTTCAATGTGACTTGCAAAGTCTTGTCGTCAAGTGCTTTCACAGCTACCTGATCGGCACTGCCTTTCCCTGAATTATATTCTTCTGCACCTTTTATATAGAAAAGTTGATATGCGTATTGTGAAGCTGTATTAGGATCCAATGCTCTTTTCCAAGCGTATTCAAAATCCTCTGCTGTTATTGGATTTCCATCGCTCCATTTTGCATCTCTTAAGTGAAATGTATACGTTAGTCCATCATTTGAAATATCCCAGCTCTTTGCAAGACCAGAACCGGGTTTTATTTTTCCATCCTTGTCATACCTTGTCAAACCATCTAATACTTCTGTCAATATATCAATAGAAACCACATCTGTCGCCTTTTGCGGATCAAGTGTAGGTGGTTCTTGAGTTAAATTAAGATTCAATACTTGTTTATCGTTTCCTCTATTTGATGCACTGTTTGAAGCACTCCCCCCACAACCTGCTAGTACTGCACTCAGTGCCATTAATAAAACTAAACCAATTATGACTATCTTCTTTTGTCCTTTCATCATTTCTCCTCCTAATATAAAATAAAAATTAAAATAAATTTAGCTATCGCCCCCCGGCTATGCTAATAAACTACACCTCCTGTAAATAGTATTTTTTGATTTATATGATAATTGAATTTTTAAGATATATAAATTTTATAACATTTAAAAACAATAATCAATAACAAAATTTTACGCTATTAATATACTGACTCGAATGCTGTAATTTTAAAAATAATCAAATTAAATATTTTTAAAATTATAAAACTTTTTTGAACAATACAAAATTAACACAATTAATTTTATCTAAAATATCGTTATTTATAAACTACATACTTTATTAGTATAACACCATTAATAATCAATCTCAATATTTCGATTTATTTCGGCAATTTTTTAGAATAAATTAAAATATAGTTGTAATTTCAAGAATATTTTTAAACATGCAAAAACCGGGGGAAAAAAGCCCCGGTGCTTTGCATCATAATTATTTTTATTTGTTTTTGCCCTCTATATATGTCCACTTAAGTTCCCACTCAGTTCCAAATGTAGGAACAATCAAGTCCTTCACATAGCTCTTTGTGACCAATGCATACGCTTGAAAGTATAGTGGACCTATTGCCATGTCATCCATTGCTATCTTTTCTGCTTGAATCATATAATCATTTCTTTGTTTTAAGTCCCCAGTTACCTTCGCTTGATCAATTAGCTTATCATATTCAGGATTACTATAGAATGCAGTGTTATTGCCATTGTCTGTCTCCCACATATCAAGGAAAGTCATTGGATCATTGTAATCTGCACTCCATCCTGCCAATACCATATCGAAATTTCCTTTATTCATATCATCAATTCTTATCTTAAATGCTTCATTCTTTAGCTGTACATCTGCGCCAAGGTTTTGCTTCCACATTTGTTGAAGCGCCTCAGACGCCTTTTTTGCACCAGTCGTATCATCTGCAGTAAATGTTATGGTCGGCAATTTCGTTAAACCAAGCTCTTTAAGCCCTTTATTCAAATAATCTTTTGCAGCCTGTACATCATTATCTTTAAAGAATGGTGCACCATCTTGTTTTATAAAATCTTCATTGTTATATCCCGGAACACCAGGTGGAATAATAGACATCGCTGGAATTGAACCATCTTTAAGAACTTGCTCTGTAAATGCCTTCCTATTAATTGCCAATGTAAATGCTTTTCTTATGTTTACATTTTTAAATATTCCTTTTTTATCATTGAATTGTATATACCAATTTCCTGCAACAGGCTTTACTGAAAATTCCTTTGTATTTTTATACTTCTCCATCAAATCACTGGGCACGCGCATCTGATCCAGTGTTCCATTGTCGTAGTTTTGTGCCTGTGTATTTGCATCTTTTATTATTAAAAAGTTAACTTTTTCTAGCTTGACACTGTCTTTATCCCAATAATTCGGATTTTTCTCTAACACAACGCTTTGATCGTGGTTCCACTCTTTAATCACAAAGGGACCACTGTAGACTAATGTATCAGGACTGCTACCCAGTTTATCAACGCCTATTTTTTCAACAAAGGACTTTTCCTGCGGCAAATAAGTTCCAAATGCAGTAAGACCTAAAAATTGCGGTGCCGGCGATTTTAACTTAACTTGTAATGTCTTATCATCAAGTGCTTTTATCCCTACTTGGTCTGCCGTGCCATTTCCTGAGTTGTATTCTTCAGCACCTTGGATGTAAAAAAATTGATACGCATATTGTGATGCTGTCTTAGGATCTAAAACTTTTTTCCAAGAATACTCAAAATCTTGCGCTGTTATTGGATTTCCATCGCTCCACTTTATCCCATCTTTCAAGTGGAATGTATAAGTGAGACCATCACTTGATATGTCCCAGCTCTTTGCAAGACCTGAACCCGGCTTGATTTCTCCATTTTTATCATACCTTACTAAGCCATCTAAGACATCATTTAAAACGTCAAATGATGCCATATCTGTAGAAGTGAAAGGATTTAAGTTAGGTGGATCAGCTCTTAAATTTAGATTTATAACTTGCTCATCAGCTTTTGCTGTTTGGTTGCTTGTATCACTATTACTTTTGCTTTGTGTTCCATTATTATTTGCTGAGCACCCTGCCAAAAGTGCCGACAGAGCTAATACCAATGTTAACAATAATGCTAACCAATTTCTTCTTTTCATCAAAAATTCCTCCCTAATAAAAATGTGGTTTAAAAACTCAACTTCCCCCCAAAAGTTCTCATCTCTCACCCCCAGCTATATATGAAAATAACATTTTGACTGCAGCTAATACTGTACCAAACTTTGTAGTACAATTCTGAAGTTTAAAGATTGTAATGGCTTAAACAGTCTACAATGATTTTTACTTATTATATCACCATGTGTTTTGCCAAACAAGTATATATTAAAAATTCAGTGAAAATTGTTTATATACTATTACTATCTTGTATTTTTTAGTATATTCTGAAATTATACTAAATTTAACAGGCATACAATACCATTAATATTGTATGCCTGTTTTTTAAAAATAGTAATATTTACTTTGAAAGTTACTTTGAAAGTTCTTCCCTCAAAAGTTTATTTGCCAGTTGCGGATTTGCTTTGCCTTTAGTAGCTTTCATCATTTGCCCTACAAGGAAGCCTAATGCTTTTTCTTTGCCATTTTTATAATCTTCAACAGACTTAGGATTGTCTTTTATGACTTTTACAGCAATTTCTCTCAACTCATCCTCGTTGCTTAACTGTTTTAGGCCTTTCTCCTCTACGATATCATCTGGATTCTTACCTGTCATAAACATTTCCTCAAATACAGTCTTAGCAATCGATCCGGTTATTGTACCATTATCTATAAGGTTTAGAAGAGAAGCCATCTGGTGTGGCTTAATCGGCACTTCATCAATTTCTTTTCCAGTATCCTTTAAAAGCCTCATCATTTCCCCCATTATCCAATTGCTTATCGTCTTTGCTGATGAGTACTCCAAAGCGCACTTTTCAAAGAAATCAGCCAATGGCTTTGATGATGTTATTATGGATGCATCATACTCTGGAATTCCATATTGAGAAACAAACCTTTCCTTCTTATGCTCAGGCATTTCTGGAAGCGATTTTCTTATCTCTTCTTTCCATTCATCAGATACTATTATAGGTACGAGATCAGGTTCTGGGAAATACCTATAGTCATGTGCTTCTTCTTTTGAACGCATAGACTCTGTAACGCCTTTCTGCTCATTCCAACGGCGAGTTTCCTGCACAATTTTCTCTCCATTCTCAATTAGCTTTATCTGCCTTTTAATTTCGTATTCTAATGCCCTTTGAACAGCTTTAAATGAATTAAGGTTTTTAAGCTCGATTTTCGTTCCAAATTCATTGCTGCCTACAGGTCGCACCGATACATTTGTATCGACTCTGAGAGAACCTTCCTGCATTTTGCAGTCTGATACTTCTGAATACTCAAGAACGCTTTTAAGCTTCGTCAAATAAAGATAAGCTTCTTCTGGCGTCCTCATATCAGGCTCAGACACTATCTCTATAAGTGGGACACCAGTTCTGTTGTAATCTACTAAAGAGCCATCAATGTTTTCATGCATTAATTTACCTGCGTCTTCTTCAATATGTATCCTTGTTAACCCGATTTTCTTTTTAACACCGTCCGATGTTTCAATCTCCACATATCCGTTTTTGCACAAAGGAAGGTCATACTGTGAAATCTGATACGCTTTCGGCAAATCTGGATAAAAATAATTTTTTCTATCCATTTTACTAAATTTGGATATTTCGCAGTTTAAGGCAAGTCCTGCCTTTACGGCATACTCTACTACTTTTTTATTTAAAACAGGCAAAGTACCTGGTAGTCCTAGGCACACAGGACAAACATGTGTATTAGGTTCACCGCCAAATTCCGTAGTACAACTGCAAAAAATCTTCGTCTTTGTAAGAAGCTCAGCATGTACTTCGAGACCTATAACAGCTTCGTAATTCATTATTTAGCACCACCTTTGAAACTTGGTTTTGCGTTAAAATTGCAAGCTTTTTCAAATGCGTACGCTGCATTCAATACTATTCCTTCGTCAAAATGTCTTCCAACAATCTGAAGACCAACTGGCAAATCATTTGATAGACCACACGGAAGGGATAAACCAGGAAGCCCCGCAATATTTACCGGAACTGTATATACATCTGCAAGATACATTGCCAATGGATCTTCAACCCTCTCCCCTATCTTAAATGCAGTTGTAGGAGATGTTGGTCCAACAATGACATCTACATCTTCAAATGCTTTTTCATAATCTTTTTTTATGAGAGTTCTTACTTTTAATGCTTTATTGTAGTAAGCATCATAGTATCCAGAACTTAAAGCATAGGTGCCCAGCATGATTCTTCTCTTTACTTCCTTGCCAAATCCTTCACTTCTGGATACCATATACATATCTATAAGATCTTCATAATTTGTCGCCACATGCCCATACCTTATGCCATCATACCTAGCCAAATTTGAACTTGCTTCAGCAGATGAAACTATGTAATACGCAGCAAGTGCATAATCAAGATAAGGAAGGCTTATCTCTTTTATTTCGGCACCTAAACTTTCAAATATCTTTAAAGACGACTCGATAGATTCTCTGACACCGTCATCCAGTCCTTCTCCAAAAAATTCTTTAGCATATCCTATCCTAATGCCTTTAATATCTTCTTTTAAAAATTCTTTATAGTCTTTCTTTCTCATCTTATCAACAGATGTAGAATCCTTTGGATCGTGCCCAGCAATGGCATTTAGCACTATTGCGCAGTCTGTAACATCCTTTGTAAGCGGTCCTATTTGATCTAGAGAAGACGCAAATGCAACAAGACCATACCTTGATACAAGGCCATATGTAGGCTTCATTCCAACAACACCACAAAGAGATGCAGGTTGCCTGATAGATCCACCTGTATCAGACCCAAGTGAAAACGCACATTCATCTGCAGCAACAGATGCAGCAGAACCACCTGATGAACCTCCAGGTACTCTAGACAAATCCCAAGGATTCTTCGTAGTCTTAAAAGCAGAATTTTCAGTAGATGAGCCCATTGCAAATTCATCTAGATTGGCTTTTCCTACCATGACAGCACCAAGATTGCTAAGATTCTCGACTACTGTTGCATTATAAGGTGGTACAAAATCCTCCAGCATTTTCGATGCACAAGTAGTTCTTATGTTTTCTGTGCACATATTGTCTTTTATAATCACAGGTATTCCTGTTAGATCGTTTATGTTACCATCCTGGATCATCTTATCTGCTTCTTCTGCTTTTTTTAATGCATATTCTTCCGTAATAGAAATAAGCGCATCAACTTGTGGCTCAACTTCCTTGATCCTTTCTAAATACGCTTTAGTTACATCTACAGCACTTACTTCCTTATTTTTAAGAAGTTCATGCAGCTCATGTATTTTTAATTCATGTAATTCCATTCAACCCACCTCACTCAATTATCTTTGGTACTTTAAAGCATCCATCTTCTTTTTCTTTCGCATTCATCAAGATTTTTTCCCTGTCCATCGAAGGCATAACTTCATCTTCACGAAAAACATTACTGATTGGCACAATATGGGCCGTAGGTTCAACATCGTCTGTATTTAATTCATTTAGCTTGTCTACATATTTTATGATGTTATCAAGCTGATGTGAATACATCTCCAATTCTTCATCAGTAAACTTAAGCCTAGCCAGCTTTGCGACGTGGATAACCTCGTCTTTTGTTATTGACATACATACACACCCTTTCAAATCTTTAATTCGCTTCACATATTTAATTCAAAAAAGCACCATTTAGTTAATTTTATCACTGTTTCAGCATGTTTTCAAACTCTTTTTCATCTATAACTTTCACTCCTAGCTGCTGTGCTTTAGAAAGCTTTGAGCCGGGATCTGTACCAGCCACCACATAATTCGTTTTTTTACTGACAGAGCCAGTTACTTTTCCACCTCTTTCTTCTATCAGTTTTTTTGCTTCATCTCTTGTATAACTTGAAAGCGTACCTGTTAAAACGAATGTCAACCCATCAAAAATATTGCTGGTATTTTCATTTTTCTTTTTGACCATATTTACGCCAGCTTTTTTTAATTTATCTAGTATCTCTCTATTTTGTTTCTCTTTAAAAAATGCTATTATGCTGTCTGCCATCTTAGGACCTACTTCTTCAATATCCGTAAGTTCATCAAAAGTAGCTTCTTCCAATGAATCCATTGTTTTAAAATGATTAGCCAGTATTGATGCGGCTTTACTGCCAATCAGATCTATTCCAAGTCCAAAAATTACTCTGTCTAAATCCCTACCCTTGCTTTCTTCTATTGCATTAAGAAGATTCTTTACTGATTTATCACCCATCCTATCAAGTTTTATTAAATCATCGTATTTTAGATAATACAAGTCAGCTATATTGTGTATAAGGTGATTGTCCAAAAGCTGTCCTATAACCGCAGGCCCCAATCCATCTATGTCCATAGCGTCTTTAGATGCAAAATGTATGATACCTCTCTTAAGCTTTGCAGGACAATTTAACCCCGTACATCTAGTAACTGCTTCACCAGGAAGCCTTACAGTCGTTGCACCACATTCAGGACAAGTATCAGGCATATTAAAATACTTCTCATGGCCTTTTCTATCTTCTACGACAACACTTACAACTTCAGGTATTACTTCACCTGCTTTTTGAATGATAACTGTATCACCAATCCTTATATCCTTCTCCTTTATATAATCCTCATTATGAAGTGTAGCCCTTGATACAATCGAACCTGCTATCTTTACAGGCTCTAATATGGCAGTAGGAGTCAGTGCCCCTGTTCTACCGACTTGAACTATTATGTCTTTGACTTTTGTCTTTTGCCTTTCAGCTGGGTATTTAAATGCTATTGCCCACCTGGGGTCTTTTACGGTTGAACCTAAAATCTCCCTTTTTTCAAGATCATTTACTTTTACCACAGCACCATCTGTATCATAAGGCAAGCTATCTCTTATAGTCCTTATGTAATTTATGTCTTCTATCACTTCATCAATATTTTTGCATTTTTTAAGATGTGGACTTACTTTAAATCCCTGCTCTTTCAAAAATTCCAATGCTTCCACATGTGTTTTTAATTCTACCCCTTCTATCCTCTGTAAATTAAATACAAATATATCTAAATCTCTTTTAGCAGTTATCTTAGGGTTTAATTGCCTTAAAGAGCCAGCAGCAGCATTCCTGGGATTTGCAAAAAGGCTTTCGCCATTTAGCTCCCTTTCTTCATTTAACTTTTCAAAGGAAGCTCTGGGCATAAAAACTTCCCCTCTTACAATGAGGTTTAAATTATCTTTGAGACGAAGTGGTATAGATTTAATTGTCTTCAAGTTATTTGTAACATTTTCCCCAACATAACCATCGCCTCTTGTAGAACCTATTGTAAATATTCCATTTTCATATATCAATTCAACTGACAGCCCATCAATTTTAAGTTCTACAACATATTCCACATCACCAACAGATGACCTTACTCTTCTGTCAAAATCTCTAAGCTCTCCTTCAGTAAACGCATTTGCTAAACTCTGCATTACAACCACATGTGTAAATGGTTCAAACTCTTTTATAGGCTCTCCACCTATTCTTTGAGTTGGGGAATCAGGCGTCTTAAATTCTGGATGCTCTTCCTCCAGTTTGATAAGTTCTCTCATCATCATATCGTACTCGTAGTCAGGTATCTCTGGTCTGTCTAGAACATAGTACATGTAATTATGGTGATTAAGTTTATCTCTTAATTCATTTATCCTTTCTTCTATTGTCATAAAATTCACCGCCTTACGAAATAGCTCTAATTGGTGCGTATTTTAAAGACAATCTCTTTATGCCTACGTTTGGAAATGCAACAGTTAACTCTCGATCCTCTCCAACGCCTTCTACATTTACTACTGTGCCAATTCCCCACAGCTTATGCTCTACCTTATCACCTGGGTTATAGTTAGCTTTATCATTGGCTTTTCTAGCAAATGTATTTATATATGATGAAACTGACTCATAATCGTTTCTTTTAATCGCACCTTTGTCATACTCTACAATTAAGTCCTGAGGTATTTCATTTATAAACCTTGAGGCTGTATTGTATTGAGGTTTTCCGTATAAATTTCTAGTTCTGGCATATGTCATGAAAAGCCTTTCTTTCGCCCTAGTTATGCCAACATAGCACAGCCTTCTCTCTTCTTCTAATTCATGTTCATCAATAAAGGACATAGAGCTGGGAAAAATCCCTTCTTCCATGCCAGCCATAAATACTACAGGAAATTCAAGCCCTTTTGCAGAATGAAGCGTCATCAAAACAACGCTTTCTCCAATATCTCCTGCTGTATCAATATCTGAAACTAATGTTATCCCAGACAAAAACGATTCTAAAGATTTGTCCTCAGACGTCTCTATAAATTCTCTTGCTGCCCTTATAAACTCATTTATGTTTTCTATGCGGCTTTCAGATTCCTTAGTATCATCTGCTTTTAATTCATCCATATAACCGGTTTTTTCTAATATATAATCGATAACTTCGATAATGTTCATAAAATCAAGTTGGTTAATTAAATCATCAATGAAATTTTTAAAGTTATCCAATACTTTTCTTGCCCTGCCTTTAAGCTCTACATTAGGAATAGCAAAATACATGCTTGTATCGTGTTCTCGTGCATATTGTTCTAATGCACTTACTGTAGATTCACCGATGCCTCTTTTAGGTACATTTATAATCCTCTTTAGTGACACGTCATCATATGGATTAACAAGTATTCTCAAATATGCGATGATGTCTTTTATCTCTTTGCGATCATAGAATCTCAAAGCTCCGACTAACTTGTACGGTATATCATTCATCATACAAGCCTCTTCAAATATACGTGACTGAGCATTAGTCCTATATAAAATTGCAAAATCAGAATATTTTCTTCCATTTGCAATTAAGTCTTTTATTCTATCTATGATGAAATTGGCTTCTTCTCTCTCATTTTGAACTTCACAGACGATTATCTTTTCCCCATCTTTATTATCTGTCCAAAGCTGCTTCTTTTTTCTCTTTATGTTGTTGTCAATGACATTGTTGGCAGCATCTAGAATGATCTGTGTTGAACGATAATTTTGCTCAAGTTTTATAACTTTAGCCTCAGGATAGTCTTTTTCAAAATCTAAAATATTTTTTATATCTGCCCCACGCCATCCGTATATACTTTGGTCATCATCTCCTACAACGCAGAGATTTCTGTACCTTTTCGCCAAAAGATTTACAAACTCATACTGAGGTCTGTTTGTATCTTGATATTCATCAACCATTATATACCTAAACTTATCTTGATAATATCTTAATATACCCTCATCTTTTTTAAATAATTCTATAGTCTTTATTATGATGTCATCAAAATCAAGTGCATTATCTTTCTTTAACTTCTTCTGGTATAGTTTATAAACATCGGCTACTTTCTTGTTTCTATAGTCGTTCCCAAATTCCAGCAAATATTCATCAGGAGATATCATCTTGTCTTTTGCCTTTGATATGGCGCTAAGCATGCTTTTAGGCGTATACTGCTTTTCATTTAAATCCAGTTCTTTTATGCAATCAGAGACCAAAGATTTTTGATCCTGCGTATCATATATGACAAAATTTTTATCATACCCTATTTTTTCAATATCTCTTCTCAAAATGCGCACACATGCTGAATGAAATGTTGATACCCATATGTCTCCAACGTATCCAAGCAGCGATTCAACTCTATCTTTCATTTCCTGTGCTGCCTTATTTGTAAAAGTAATAGCTAATATATTTGCAGGCGAAACTCTTTTTTCTTTAATAAGATATGCTATTCTATGTGTCAAAACTCTCGTTTTTCCGCTTCCTGCACCTGCTAATATCAAAAGAGGACCTTCTGTAGTTACTACAGCTTCTTTCTGCCTGTCATTAAGTTTATCAAGAATATTCATCTATTTCACTCCAAATAAATAATTTGTACCTATAACTTACGATTCTATTGTATATATAACTTCTAAATTTATCAACCATTTTATTGCCTTATAATCCTTAATCAAATAAAATCTCGGATTTACCGAGATTTTTCCTTCAACCTATCGAGAATTAAATTATATCCATTTGCTCCATAATTTAATGCTCTGTTTACCCTGCTTATTGTAGCTGTGCTTGCACCTGTTTTTTCCGCTATTTCTATATATGTTTTTCTATCTCTTAACATCTTAGCAACTTGAAGCCTCTGGGCTAATGATTTGACTTCATTTATAGTAGCTATATCCTCAAAAAAACGATAACATTCTTCCATGTCTTTAAGCATTAAAACAGCTTCAAAAAGCTCGTCCACATGTTCGTCTCTGATTTTGGAATTGTACATTGATTATCCCTCTTTCCAAATTTTTAATTATATGTCCATCTACATTGTACAAAATTCACATCAATTATTCAATACTTTAAAGTAAAAAAGATAAAACACATGATCGTCCAAAAAACAGTATTTAAATCACACTCATTGGAATAAATAAAAGGTGAGTTATACTCACCTTTTATTTATTAGTTGTTTATTTTACCTTTTTTTCAAGAGCATCCAACCTCTTATACAAGTCAACAAGCCTTTTTATGAGGTTCTTCTCAGCAAGAGCCGTCATAAGTTGGTCTTGCGCATGTATTACAAGGAAGTTTGGAGCTTCACTTTGTTCGCCTTGTACCAATGCATTTTGGTAATCGTGGCCTGCATAAAATTCCTCATCAGCCTTTTCTAGATGCTTCTCGGCAGATTCAAAATCCCCTTTTTCTGCTGCATCTAATGCTTCATAAGCTTCACCTCTGGCGTTTCCACCATGCAAGACTAAATTGTATATAATTTGCTCTAATTCCATCAAAGGGTTCCTCCTTATGCTTATTTATTTTCTTCAGCTTCTCTTTCATTCTTCAAAAGTTGTGCTTCATACATTTTGAAGAATGGATAATATATAATGCCTGCTACAATCAAGTCTACAAGCTGCAGAATAGGTCCTCTCCAATCGAGGCCACTTGATATAAAACCACCAATGAACACAGGAACTGTAAATGGAAGCTGATACAGTGGTCCTGTTACAAGATGAAAATGGAATGCAATGTAGTTTATAGTAACAACTGCAGCAGGTGCGATTATGAACGGTATCATCAATATAGGATTCAATACTATTGGCGCACCAAATATAAGCGGTTCATTTATATTGAATATAGCAGGAATAAACTCGGCTGTTCCTATTGTCTTAAGCTGTTTTGATGCTGAGAACAAGAACATAATAACCAGTGGCCACGTAGTACCTGAACCACCAAGATGTGTGAACATGTGGAAGAATGGTTCAGTAACAACGCCTGTCATTGTCTGATGTGCATTTAATGCCTTAACATTTGCAGCAAGCTGGCTCATCCAGAAAGGATATGCTATAGACGATACAACGTTCATTCCGTGAATACCCAGTGACCACAAAAGCATCATAAGTATGATTTCTGCTAATGCTGCCCAATAACTATTTGATGCTGCAACAAGTGGCTTAAATGCCTCAATTACCAATTGTGGCAGTGTTACTTTGAAGTTAGCCCAAACAATCCATTCAACTAACCAAGCAGAAACAACCATTACAAACATTGGTACTAACGCCATAAAGCTTCTGACAACATACGGTGGTACTGCTTCAGGCATCTTTATTACAAGACCTTGCTTATTAAAGAACCTTACAACAACTGCTGTCAAAACACCTATAATTATAGCAACAAATAGACCTTGTCCACCAAGATAGTTAAGAACATCCCCAAAGCTTACTTTTGTGACATCGGAAGCTGGAAAAGTAGTTACTAAAAACGCCAACATTGATATAATACCTGTCATAGCCTCATCTAAATCCCAGCGCGTTGCTAAACTATAAGCCGTTCCAAATGCCACCATCAAAGCCATAATACCAAATGATAGATTGAAAGGAATCATTAACTGTCCTGCAATAGGCTTAATAGCATTAGCCCATGCAACAATCGGCCCCCAATTTGCACCTTCTGCAAGAGGTGGATTTGCTATTATCAAAAACAATGAACCTGTCAATATAACTGGTAATGCAAAACTAGAAAAAGCATCCCTTATTGATTGAAGAATGACATTCTGTGCTATTCTTGCCAGCACAGGCATCAATGATGATTCCATCCACTTCATAAACCAGTTATTTGTAAGTCTGTCGTTCATCTATATTACCTCCTATGCTTCTTTACCAGATTTTTTAGCAAGCTCTATAATCTGATTTAATATCTTTTTTGCATCCATAAGCGCAAAAGCCTGCATATCAACAATGTCTACAGGAATGTTATACTTTTCTGCGATTGTCTCTACTTCCTTTTTTAAATGTCTTACCTGCGGCTCTAAAAGAGCAACATCGTATCCTTCAGCTTTTTTCTTAAATTCACCTGTTCCACCTGCATCAACTGTCACATCCAAACCTTGCTTTTTTGCTTCATCAGTTACTTTTTTTGCTAATGCGCTTGATGTAGCCCCCCAGCTACATAATATAACACCATGTATAGCCATATTAATTACCTCCTCGTATAATTATTTTTATAGCTTTTTTTGTTGTTATTTATTCCTTTTTTTAAATTTTTATCATACATTTTAAGCATCCTTATCATATACCCTTGAACAAGTGCAATTCCTCCAATAAAAAATGCACCAAATACGAGAATTTCAAAGCCATGCAAAAACGTGTCATTTACCATTGAATAAACTGCTGTTATAATCCACACCAAAGACAGCAACCCATAAAATATCTTTCGCTGTTTTAATGAAATACTAAACATTTTAATCACCTACAAGATTTCTTTTAATCTCATCATAATACTTTTCCATCAATGCCCTCTGCACCATTTCTCTAGCTTCATGGATATTGCTTGTACTATTCAGCTTTTCAACAAGATCTTTGCTTTCTATAAACGAAACGCTTAAATCACCAAGTATCTCTATCCACATCTTGTCATTATCAGGTGCAACCATTAGAAAAGCTGTCTTAATGATTTCATAATCATTAATCAAATTTTTCATTCTAACTTCACTTTTTACTTTTCCGAAGATGATGATTGGTTTATTTATACTAGGTGCTGTACAGTGGTAGATCACAAATCCTTTGCCGGGAAGAATAATCTTGCCAAGGCTCTCTCTTCCCAAAAGCTTCTCTTTTATTGAATCAATTTTTTCTTTGTCTAAATCACCCGTATTAGCAAAATCATCTAAAAGAGAATCAATAATTTCCTTTGAGTTTTTTCCAAATATATCTTTAAACTTAAGAGAGCTGCACATTTCAATAATTCTTTTGCCATATTGGGCTATGTGCAAAAGCTCTTTATATTTATCGCCTTCTGCCTTTCTACTGGAAAAATCCATTATGAAGTCTGTATTTAATGCATCTTTTAGCTTTTTGACGTCATCGTCTAAAAGCAGTGGATTAACTATTATAGTTTTTTTATCCTTTATATCAAGAGGTATAGTAGATACAATTAAGTCAATATCATCTCTATCTTTAAAATCTTTTACTCTAAGGCTTGAAACAGTATCTACAATGTTTAACTGCGGAAACATCTGAAGCTTTGATAGAAGCATTCTAGACGTTCCTATTCCACTTGCACATACCACTAGAATATTATGCCTTTTCGTTTTGTCATTTTTCCTTGCTATAGCTGCTCCAAAATGCATCGCAATATAACCAATCTCATCATCTGGAACATCAACATCAAGCTTATTATTCAATACATTTGCAATTAATATGCACTTTTCAAACAGTGCACTATACCTATCTTTTATGTCGTTTATAAGGGGATTCCTTATTGCAAGACCCATTCTTAGTCTAAAAATCGTAGGTCTTAAATGAGTCTTCAAACCACTTAAAAGCATTGAATCGTCTCTAAAACTTGTGCCAAATACTCTTTCAGCAACATCTATCATTTCGTATAAAACTTCATTAACAAATTCGTCATTTACATCTTCAGTGTTTGCTCTATATCTGGCACCTTGAAGATGAATTGTTATATAACCGATTTCATCTTCAGGTATAAATACATCAAATTCTTCTTCCAAATATTTTGCAAGCATTTCTGCAAATCTGTACTCATCTGTTTTTTTAAGTTCTCGAAGGCTTTCATTACCTATTTTGATCTTTTCGCCTTCTTTTATTCTCTTTAACGCCAATGCCAGGTGAACTGTAAGCCCCATATAAGAGCTTTCAGCTAACTCATAGTCCAGTGATTTCTCTAATCTTTGTATAGCTTTCTCTATCTTCAAAACTGTGTCATAATCGATAAGTCGCAATAGTCTGTCATTGATGTCCTCGCTTAACCTGTTTATATTATTGTACCCTCTATTTAAAAATTCCATTAAGTCCTTCGTCTCAACATTGTCATAGAGGAAATTTATTATAGCCTTTCTTATATTTCTTTCATCACCTTTTACATATATGCCAACACCTGGCTTAGTCACAATTGTGACATTTTGCCTACTTAGCCATTTATCTATTTCTTTTACATCATAGCTAATTGTAGCAGTTGTGACATTGTACTCTCTTGCAAAATATTGCAGCTTAACAGGCTCTTTCATTTGCAGTAGCTCTGAGAGAATTAATTTTCGCCTTTTCTCAGCATCTACACTAGGACGATAACCTATAACATCAAAATTAAATTTCTCTATATCGCTGTCGCTACCATCTACTGTCAAAACACCTTCATTGTTTTTTAACTTTAAGTTGTAATCTTTGATGTATTCATTTATGGCATTTATCTCTCTATAAATTGTCCTTTTGCTTAATTTATAATTAGCGACGATATCGTCTAAGCTGGACATCTCTTTTGACATAACTTTTTTTAAAATCTCTAGTTGGCGCCCACTTAATTCTTTCATAAGATTTTGTCCTTTCGTCTATGACAAATTATTAATAAGTTAACTTATCTTACATTTATATTATAAGCGATTATTCTTATAATTCAATACAAACTTGTAAGCACTGTGTCAATATTAGAATGACATAAATTTAATATCTCCGTACATGAAAATTTTGCTTGACTTTTCATTTTTAATCCTATATAATCATTTTAACAATTTAAAATGAATTTATTCTCTTATCCAGAGAGGTGGAGGGACTGGCCCGATGAAACCCGGCAACCGGCACGAAAGTGCAATGGTGCCAATTCCTGCGGCTTTAATGCTGAGAGATGAGAGAGGAACTAACCTCTTTCATTGGGAGGTTTTTTTTATGCTTTTTTGACGTTCCAACTTTTCATAAAGAGGGTGAAATATTTTGATATCAATTAAAAATCTGAGTAAAATCTACAACACAAATGGAAAAGATGTAGTTGCACTCAAAGACATCAATTTAACAATAAATGATGGTGAAATATACGGCATAATGGGCTTAAGCGGTGCAGGCAAATCATCGTTGATTAGGTGCATAAACATGCTTGAAAAGCCTACAACCGGAAGCATTTCCATAAATGGTACTGAAATGACAAAATTAAGCCCAAAAGAACTTCGTGAAATGAGAAAAAAGATTGGCATGATATTTCAGCATTTCAATCTTTTAATGAACTCTACAGTGTATGAAAACATAGCTTTTCCTTTAAGAATCTCAAAAGCTAAAGATTCTGTTATAAAAAAGCGTGTAAATGAACTGCTTGAAGTTGTGGATCTTGAAGACAAGAAATACGCATATCCTTCACAACTATCTGGTGGTCAGAAACAAAGAGTAGGCATAGCAAGGGCGCTTGCCAACAACCCTCATATAATTTTATCAGATGAAGCGACATCTGCATTAGACCCGACTACGACAGAATCAATATTAAACTTACTTAGAAACATAAACAAACAATACGGTATAACAATAGTCGTCATAACGCATGAAATGTCAGTCATAAGAAACTTATGTGATAGAATCGCTGTTTTAGAAAATGGCATTATCATCGAAGAAGGAAATGTAATAGACATTTTTTCCAATCCTTCTACGGAAACATCGAAGCGATTTTTAAAAGATATGATAGCAGAGCTTCCTCCTGACATCCTCATAGACGACGAGAATCCAAATGAAGAGATATTGCGTCTGTCATTCTTTGGAAGCAGCAGCAATGAGCCTGTAATATCACATATGATAAAAAAGTTCGACGTTGATGTAAATATAATCTCTGGAAATATAGAAAGAGTCCAGAACTCCCAAATAGGAAATCTCCTTATAAAGATCAATGGAGATCCAACTTCTATAAAAGATGCAATAAAATTTTTAGCAAAAAACAACCTTAGAATAGAGGTGCTTAAAAATGGTATCATCCAGTAACACAATACAATACTTAATAAACTTATGGCAACTTATGGAGCAGCCTTTATGGGAATCACTGTATATGGTATTTTTCTCTACCCTTTTTTCTGTACTAATAGGTCTACCGCTTGGAATAATACTAGTAATAACAGATAAAGGCCATTTATCTGAAAATATCAAACTAAACCACATATTGGGTACCATCATTAACATTATGAGATCAGTACCATTTATAATTCTTATAATAGCGATTTTCCCACTTTCAAGGCTTATAGTAGGTACTACAATTGGACCAACAGCAGCAATAGTAGCTCTGTCAGTTGCGGCTGCCCCTTTTGTAGCAAGAGTAATTGAGTCATCCCTAAAAGAAGTTGATTGGGGTGTCATAGAAGCATCAATATCTGTTGGTGCAACAATACCTCAGATAATATTTAAAGTCATGATACCAGAGTCACTACCATCACTTATATTGGGTGTAACTCTTACAATCATAAATATTTTGGGATATTCTGCTATGGCAGGTGCTATCGGAGGAGGTGGACTTGGAGATCTAGCTATAAGGTATGGATATCAAAGATATGAAACAGATGTACTTATTGCAACAATAATCGTTTTAATCGTCTTTGTAGAAATCGTACAAAGATTAGGAAACTACCTGGCAAAAAAGGTTGATAAAAGATGAAAGGATGGTATAGATGAAAAAAATAATATTATTGATTACATTAATATTGACATTGTCATTCGCCATTGTAGGCTGCACTAAATCAAATAATAATGAGACCAGTTCAAATGCAAGTAACACTTCAGACAAAATGACAAAAATAGTTGTAGGGGCAACCCCAAATCCTCATGCAGAAATACTTAATGTAGTAAAGCCAATTTTAGCAAAAGAAGGAGTAGATCTCGAAATAAAAGAATTTACTGACTATGTAACTCCTAATACAGCATTGGCCGATAAACAAATCGACGCCAATTTCTTCCAGCACGTTCCGTATTTAGAGGATTTCGAGAAGAAAAAAAATGTAAAGTTAGTTCCTTTAGTCAAAGTACACGTAGAACCAATGGGAGCTTATTCAAAAAAGATAAAATCAAAAGATGAAATAAAAGACAGTGCAACCGTGGCAATCCCAAATGATGCTACAAACGAAGGAAGAGCATTGTTGTTGTTACAAAAAGAAGGGTTAATAAAATTGAAGGATTCAAATGGTCTAACACAAACTCCCAGAGATATTATCGATAATCCTAAACATTTAAAAATTGTAGAGCTTGAAGCACCTCAACTGCCAAGGACACTTCAAGACGTAGATTTAGCAATAATAAATACAAACTTTGCATTAGAGGCAAATTTGAATCCATTAAAAGATGCAATTTTCATGGAAGACAAAGATTCACCGTATGCTAATGTATTGGTTGTAAGACCTGACAATCAGAATGACCCTGCTATACAAAAATTAGCAAAAGCTTTAAATTCCGAGGAAGTCAAAAAATTCATAGAAGACAAGTACAAAGGTGCTATAGTACCAGCATTTTAAAGCCTTAGTAAATAAAAGCCCGTGTCTTACGGGTTTATTTTTTTCTTTCATTTGCTCCTTGAAAATATTAATTTGTTTAAATCATTCAAATATGGCAGTCTTATAATATAACTTACTAAAAGATACAAGGCTAAACCAAATGATATGGTAATAAACATCACGATCCATTTATTAGCTATTACCATTAACAAGTTAAAATACATAATTGTATCAGCTATGCTCATTATAAGCGCAGATACAAGTGGTTTAAAAAACCAATTGTTATAGTCAACTGTAATGCCTGTTACCTTAACTAATTCTCTGAAATTTAATATAAATACAAGAATATCCGCAAATATAAAACCGTATATATACCCAAAAAGTCTTAAATTAGGTATCGGAATTAGGACATACATAGCAATTACCGAAATAACGGTCCAGATAACAGAATTTTTAAGGACTATATTTTGCATTCCAAGTCCATTTAATATGCTGGTAACAATAGATTCCAGATATGCAAAAATGCTTCCTGCAGCAATTACTTTTACAAGTGCTCCGACACCAGGACTATTTGGATAAAGCAAAGAAGCTATCTCATCAGGTAACGTAAGAAACAATATAATAGCCGGTATTGCTATCATTGTAGTGTACCCTATTGCTTGATTTATGCGCAGCCTCACTGCATCCCATTTTTTTAAAGATGCAGCTTCAGAGACAGCAGGTAATACAGTAACAGATAAACTCATGGTTATTACTGCAGGCATATATGCAAGTGGATAAGCCATTCCTGAAAGTTTACCAAACTCTGATATTGCTTCTTTGTGGGTCAAACCAGACTTTATCAATCTGGATGGTATGATAAGAGATTCAAAAAGGTCAAGTATATTTACTATCATTCTAGAAATTGTAATAGGAAAGGATGTCTTTATTAGCGTTTTGGCGATGTCTAATTTGTCCCATATCTTACCTTCATCTGGCATTTCTTCTTTTATATAGCTCAATTCACGTCTATAATAGAATATATACATAAGAAAACTTGTTACCTCACCAGCAGCCATACCCAATACAGCAATTACAGCAGCATACTCTAATTTTATGTCAGTTAATATACTGAATAAATACAATGTCAAAGACACTCTTATAATCTGCTCCACTATTTCTGATACAGAAGCTGGAATCATATTTATTAGCCCTTGAAAAAAACCTTTAAATATGGAAGATGAAGACACGATTATTAATACAGGTGCAAAAACTAATATGGATAAATATGCTCTCGGTTCATGGAGCAAGTTATCAGATATGTACTTAGCATTAAAAAATATGATAGATGAAATTACAATTCCCATAAAAATAACGATAAAAAAGGAAACTTCCATTATGCTAAATATATTTTTTCTGTTTCCTTTTGCTCTTTCTTCAGATACAAACCGGGACGTAACTGCGGTAATACCTGATGTTATGAATGTGATAGCTACAAAGTAGATTGGAAGCGCTATTTGATATATTCCTGTACCTTCTGAGCCAAGCAAATTTGAAAGAATAATCCTAAAAACAAACCCAATAGCCCTATCAATAACATTGGCTATTGTCAATATAAAAGCACCGCGAACAAAAGATCTATTGTGCATATAAGACACCTCACAATAGTTTATTCGCGGTTTTATTTATATATTACTGCTTACAGTTTCTCTAAAACAGACTTTGCGTATTCTTTTGCTGTAAACAGCGAATGATCCCTGTAGTTTCCGCACTGTATCTCGTTTGTAGCAGGAACATCTTCTTCTTTTGTTTCCAAGACTCTTTTTAAAACCTTCTTTAATACATCCTTTATTTCATCAACAGGTGTATCTCCAAATTTTACAAGATAGAAGCCAGTCCTGCAGCCCATAGGCGAAATGTCTATTATATCGTCCATGTAATCTCTAAAATACGTCGCAAACAAGTGCTCTAAAGTATGCATACCTCCAGTTGGTATTGAATCAACATTTGGCTGCGTCAATCTTACATCGTATTTTGTTACAACATCTCCATTAGGACCTACTAAAATACCTGCTTTTCTCACATACGGTGCCTTTACAGTTCTATGATCTAATTTAAAGCTTTCAACTTTAATATCCATCGTGTCACCTCTTTGTAAATTGATATATATTATTTTAGCATTTTTCTTCGCAAATTGCCAGTTACATTATTTTATGATTTTAATATAATGAAAATAGGTCTAATTTAGGAGTTGATATAAGATGGAAAAATTAGAAGATTTTTTATCGCAACTTCTTTTGGCACTTATATTATCTTATATTGAAGATAATTCAAAAAAAGGCAAATACAAATATGACTGTTGCCTCGAGGATGAATTCAATAGACTTAAAAATCACTACATTAAAATATATACACAATCAGATGTAATTGAAGGTGCAGTTTCTGAAATCGGCAGCGATTTTGTCAGAATAGACTGCAAAAAAACAAATGTATCATATATTATTCCAAAGAATTGCATCTATGCTATAGAAAAAAACATTAATTAATGAGGTTTCATAGAATAAAAATATCCGGCATAGCCGGAGGTTTTAAATGGGAGGAATTTTTCTAAATTTATCTATCTTAACTTATAGCTATAAGCCAATTCACTAAAATCTTCGTTTTTTATTATTATATCGTCAAAATCTTTGTAACCAAATTCGCTTCTCATAAACTCTGCATATTCCGTGTTGTCTTTTTCCATTACTGCGGGCACGACTATCAAAATCAATAACATCAATGTTATTATTAATAACATTTTCTTCACCCACCCTTCAATACATATTATGCACCATATATCTATTTTTGTCAAGATTTACTTCATATAAAATATTTTTGCAAGATTTCCTGTATTTTTGCAAATTTATTAGTTTGTTAACAAAATTTATGCATAATAATCGGTAACTGCATAAAACATTTTGCATAAATATGTATGAAGGGCGTCTTTTATTTCCAATTTAATTTGATTTGTTACAAATTTTTTTAATTAAACTTATAAAACTTTATAAAGTATCACTGTAATTGAATAAATCCTTTAATATTCTCTTTTGCCTGTTGCCTTTGCTTATTCCCTCTTTCAAAAAATTAAGGACAGTACTTACATGCACTGCTATACCATATGCTATACAGTTTTCATCAACATCAAACATGTTACTGTGAATAGGTTTATCTATTCCCAATTCTTTATTTCCACAGCCCAGTTTATAAAAACATCCAGGAACCTTTTTTAAATAATACGCAAAGTCCTCTACTCCAAGAGTCGGCAATACATTCTTTATATTTTCTTCACCAACTATGCCTAATGCACTTAATCTTAATATATTTATCATTCTGCTGTCGTTAATAAGGCATGGATATCCTTCAATCCTTGTAAATTCAACTTTACCTCCCATTAACTCCGCAGTTTTTTTTGCTATGTTTTCTACTTTTGCAACTATCATGTCTCGATTTTCTTCATTTAACATCCTTATTATGCCTGACATATGAACTTTACCTGCTATTATATTTCTGGCATATCCACCTTCGATACTTCCAATCGTTATGACAAGAGGTTCCAAAGGATTCGATTCCCTACTTACAACCGTCTGAATCATATTGATTATATTGGCAGAAATAACAATGGGATCTATCGATTTATGTGGTTCAGCCCCATGACTGCTTTTACCTATTACATTTATATCAAACATATCGGAAGATGCATAAGCTTTTCCATAAGTATAGCCGATTTGTCCAACTTGAAGATCAGGATCTACATGCAAGCCTATAATCGCATCAACTTTCGGATTTTCAAAGGCACCTGCTTCCAGCATCGGCTTTGCACCACCTGTAGTTTCCTCTGCCGGCTGAAAAATAAACTTGACATT
This sequence comes from Thermoanaerobacterium butyriciformans, assembly GCF_017874545.1. Classification (GTDB taxonomy): domain Bacteria; phylum Bacillota; class Thermoanaerobacteria; order Thermoanaerobacterales; family Thermoanaerobacteraceae; genus Thermoanaerobacterium; species Thermoanaerobacterium butyriciformans. The sequence continues at coordinate 79,388 of NZ_JAGGLT010000005.1, forward strand.
TCCCATAAGTTTATCCTTTCTTTGTGACAGCAACTTGGCTGCTCCAAGAGCAATAGCCGTATGTACGTCATGACCACATGCATGCATTTTTCCAGGCACCAATGAACTATACGGCACATCATTTTCCTCTTGAATTGGGAGAGCATCTATATCAGCCCTTATTGCAATTGTCTTCTCTCCATTGCCTTTTATAGTACCTACAACGCCTGTCTTTGCCATAATCTTTGTTTCAATACCTAATTTTTCTAAATACTTTTTTATGAGTTCAGATGTCTTTGTCTCTTCAAATCCCAATTCTGGTTCTCTGTGAATTTTTCTTCTAAGCTCTATGATTTCGTCCTGAATTAGCCTTGCTTCTTTTAATATCTCATTCATGTTTCTCCCCTCTTTATTTTCTAATATTTCTCTATGTCAACAATGCTTATCTTCTCAATATCTTCATTTAATATAAGTTTAGCAGTGTTTACAAAATTTTCTTTATTGTCGCTGACAAAATACTCGGTTTTACCTGTAACTCTTAAATTAAGCATATTATTTTCCTCTAGATAACTTTTAACTTTTTCAGATAACTTTATAGCCGGGTCAACAATGATTACATCTTTATGAACAGCATTTTTAATAGCGTTTATCAATATTGGATAGTGTGTGCAGCCAAGAACTAATGTATCAATTTCTTCATTATTCAAAACACTTAAATACTCTTTAGCACATTTGAACGCCTCATCGCTATTTGCCCGTCCTTCCTCCACAAGTGGAACAAACCTAGGACAAGCCTTGCCAAAAACATCTATACTACTATCTATCGATTTTATATTTTTTTCATAGCTTCTACTTTCTATCGTCCTTGTAGTGGCAATAACGCCAACTTTTTTATTCCTAGTTAAATAAGCAGCACTTTCTGCTCCAGCTTCTAACACATTAAAAAGAATCTCACTGTATTCATTTTTGTCAATCGATGCACATGTAGTATTACAGGCTATAACAATAATTTTTGTGTTTTTCTCATTCATAAAATGTACTATCTGTCTGGCGTATTTTTCTATCTCCTCTTTAGACTTCTCACCGTATGGCACTCTTTTTGTATCGCCAAAATATATATAATTTTCATTTGGCAATAATTCTTTTAATCTCTTTAATACAGTTAAACCGCCTACGCCTGAATCAAATACGCCAATCGGTCTTATGTCCATCTCACCACATCCTATTTTGTTGATATCTATTATATAATATCACAAAAATTATGGATTGATAACAAAAATAAAAAACCCCTGCATGTTTTTAACATACAGGGATTTAGTGATACAGTCATACGATGCCTATATCATTTCTAAAGTACATCCCGTCAAAATGGATCTTTTTAAGCTCATTATATGCCTTTCTTCTGGCATCATCATAAGTGTCTCCTAATGCCGTCACCTCTAAGACTCTCCCACCTGATGTTTTGTACTTGCCATTGGATTTCGTAGTACCTGCATGATAGACAAATACACCATCTACATCTTCAAATCCTGTTATATCGAAACCAGTCTTATATTCGCCTGGATATCCTTCTGATGACGCTACAACACATACAGCTTTTTTATCTTTCCATTCTATCTTTACGGTATTAAGTTTTTCATCAATTATAGCTTCTATTATATCCACAATATCTGTCTTTAAAAGCGGAAGAACTACTTGCGTCTCAGGATCGCCAAATCTTGCATTAAATTCAAGCACTTTAGGACCATCCTTTGTCAGTATAAGCCCTGCATAAAGCACACCTTTATATAATATCCCTTCTTTTTTTAGTGAATCTATTACAGGCTTTAAGATCGTTTTGACTACAACATCTAACATCTTATCGTCAAAATATGGATTTGGGGCAATATTGCCCATACCTCCTGTATTTGGTCCTTTATCTCCATCGTATATTCTCTTATAATCCATCGCAGATACCATTGGAACAATAGTATTTCCATCAGTAAATGCAAGGACAGAAACTTCTTTTCCAAAAAGCATCTCTTCGATTATGACGGTATCGCCTGAAGACCCAAACCGTTTCTCCTTCATCAATATGTCTAAGGACTCTTTCGCATCTTTAAAATTATCTGCTAGAAATACTCCCTTACCCTGTGCCAATCCATCTGCCTTTATCACAACAGGATACCAAATATCTTTTAAAAAATTTAAAGCCGCATCATACCTATCAAATGCCTTAAAACGTGCTGTTGGAATGTTGTACTTGTGAAGCAGCAGCTTCGTAAAGTATTTACTTCCTTCTATTGCAGCAGCATCCCTTTTAGGTCCAAATATTCTTAAACCGCTATTTTCAAATTCATCTACTATTCCCTTCATCAAAGGGACTTCAGGCCCAACCACCGTCAAATCTATATTGTTATCTAATGCAAATCTTTTAAGCTTATCTACATCCGAAACGTTTATATCTACGCATTCTGCTATATCTGAGATCCCACCATTTCCAGGTACACAGTAAATTTTTTTTACTTTTTTGCTTTCATTAATCTTTTTAACTATGGCATGCTCTCGGCCACCGCCACCAATAACAAGAACATTCATATTCTCTCCTCCAAACAATTGTGGCTATTGTTATTTTAATGTTTAAAGTGCCTTATGCCTGTAAATACCATTGAAATCCCTGCTTTATCTGCAGCATCTATAGATGCTTCATCATTTATAGAACCACCGGGTTGTATAATCGATGTGACTCCAGCTTTTGCTGCAGCTTCTACAACATCAGGAAATGGGAAAAACGCATCTGATGCCAGCACACTTCCTTTTGCCTTCTCACCTGCTTGCTTTATAGACTGCTCTGTTGGCCATATACGGTTAACCTGCCCTGCACCTATTCCTACAGTTGCACCGTCTTTCGCAAGCACAATGGCATTTGACTTAACATGTTTTACAACTTTCCATGCAAATCTTAAATCTTTAAACTCTTTTTCATCAGGCTCATTTTTCGTGACAACTTTCAATTTATCCTCGTATAAATCAACTTCATCTTTTTCCTGTACTAATATGCCACCTTCTACTTTTTTAACGTCGTACTCTTTTACATATCCATCCTTAAGCTTTAGTATTCTAACATTTTTCTTCTTCTCTAATATGTTTAATGCATCTTCATCAAAATTAGGTGCTATTATTATCTCTAAAAATATCTTTGAAAGCTCTTCGGCTGTCCTTTTGTCAAGCGTTCGGTTAAATGCAACAATGCCGCCAAATATTGATACAGGATCACATTCATAAGCTTTTTTAAATGCATCGTATATATTGTCTGCAACTGCAACACCGCATGGATTAGTATGTTTTATGGCTACAGCAGCAGGCACATCAAATTCTTTCAGAAGCTCTATAGCTGCATTTGCATCATTTATATTATTGAAAGAAAGCTCTTTTCCATGCAGTTTGATACACTCTGATATACCAAACGACTTCAATGAATTCTTATAAAATGCAGCTTTTTGATGAGGATTTTCGCCGTATCGCATGTCCCGCGATTTTTCATATGAAAATGTAATAGTATCAGGAAACTCTACGCCATTTTTGTCTAACAGGTAATTGTATATCAATGAATCATACGAGGCAGTATGACCAAAAGCCTTCATAGCAAGGTAAAATCTAGTTTCTTCTTTAGTATTGCCATATTCTTTTATTTCTTCAATAACTTTAATGTAATCACTTGGGTCAACTAAGACAGTGACGTACTTATAGTTTTTTGCTGCGGCCCTAATCATGGACGGTCCACCTATGTCTATGTTTTCTATTGCGTCTTCAAGGGTTACATTATCCTTCAATATAGTCTCTTTAAAAGGATAGAGATTTACAGCAACTATATCGATAGGCTCTATTCCATTTTCCTTTAATTGTTTCATGTGGTTTTCGTCATCTCTAATGGCCAGAAGTCCACCGTGTATTTTAGGATGAAGAGTCTTTACTCTTCCATCTAAAATCTCAGGAAAGTCAGTTATATCAGAGACTTTTACAGCGTTTATGCCATTGTCACTTAATAGCTTATACGTTCCACCAGTCGACAGTATCTCATATCCCAGCTCATCTAACTGCTTTGCAAAGTCGATAATTCCATCCTTTTTAGATACACTTATTAATGCTCTTTTTGACATCATCATACCTCCTATTTTATATATACTTTTCTTCCTTCAACTTTAAGTCTGCCTTCAACAAATAGCTTAACAGCGTAAGGTAACAATTTATGCTCCAATTTTAAAACTTTATTGGATATTGTTTCAGGTGTGTCATCATCCTCCACTTTTACTACTTCCTGCAAGATAATAGGCCCTGTATCTGCACCTGTATCAACAAAATGTACTGTACAACCTGTATACTTAACACCATATTCTATAACAGCCTTGTGAACATTCATGCCGTAATATCCTTTACCGCAAAAAGATGGTATTAAAGATGGATGTATGTTTATTATTTTATTTTGATATTTATTCACAATTTCTTCATTCAGTATTGTTATAAAGCCGGCTAAGATTATTCCATCGGGATTAATCTCACCAACAGCTTTTGTAAGCTCTTTATAGAAACTTCCCTTCAACTTCTTTTTAGGAATGCAAATTGATGGTATGTTATTGTCAGCAGCTCTTTTTAAGGCATACGCACCTTCTTTGTCGCTTATAAGTGCAGCAATTTCTGCATTTATATATCCTCTTTTAATGCCGTCTATTATCGATTGAAAATCTGTACCATTTCCTGACGCCATAACCAAAAGTCTCATATCAATACCTCTTTTTTACCATTTACAATTTCACCTATTATATATGGTTTCTCACCTATACCTTCCAATCGCTTTACAGCATCATCGCATTGTTCTCTTGATACGATTATAATCATGCCTATACCCATGTTAAATGTCCTGTACATTTCATCTTCATCTATATTGCCCATTTCTTTTAATAGTGTGAAGATGTAAGGCACATCCCACGTTCCTTTATTTATCTTTGCAGAAACTCCATCTTTTAATGTCCTCGGTATATTGTCGATAAATCCACCACCTGTTATATGTGCCATTCCTTTAATATTTATGCCCTTTAGACTGTTTAAAGCCTTAACGTATATCTTTGTAGGCTTTAAAATCACTTCGCCTAACGATAATCCATATTCATCTAAATAGTCATCAAAATTCATATTTCCTTCTTCAAATAAGACTTTTCTAGCTAAAGAATATCCATTGGAATGTATTCCAGATGAGGCAAGTCCTATTATAGCATCGCCAGGCTCAATATTGCTGCCATCTATTATTTCGTCTTTCTCAACGACGCCAACAGCAAAACCTGCAAGGTCAAATTCGCCATTATTGTACATCCCGGGAAGCTCTGCTGTCTCACCACCAATCAATGTGCAACTAGCCTCGCGGCAACCTTCTGCTATTCCTTTGATTACTTCCAATCCTACGCTGCTATCTAATTTTCCTGTTGCAAAATAATCAAGGAAAAAAAGCGGTTTTGCTCCACTGACTATTATGTCATTTACGCACATTGCAACTAAGTCTATACCTATAGTATCATACTTTTCCATCATAAAAGCAATCTTAAGCTTCGTTCCTACTCCATCAGTACCAGAAACTAAAACTGGATTTTTATAATCTTTGATTTCATACAGTGCACCAAAACCGCCTATTCCATTTAAAACACCATCAGTCATTGTCGCCTTTGCTATAGGTTTTATCATTTCAACAAATTTATTGCCTTCATCAATATTAACGCCGGCATCTTTGTAATTCATGGTATCCTCCTCAATTTTACTTTTTTTCAAACAGATACTTACTGCCTTCCTTTGGCACTTCCATAGGATACTTTCCATCAAAACACGCCGCACAGATGCTACACATACCTACAGTTTCTTTTAAACCTTCTATGCTTAAAAAGCTTAAACTATCAGCTCCAATATAGTCACATATCTCCTGGACTTTCATTGTAGCACCTACCAACTCCTTTTTTGTAGGAGTGTCTATTCCAAAATAGCACGAATACTTTACAGGCGGTGAGCTAATACGGACATGAACTTCTTTCGCTCCACCTTTTTTTAAAAGTGAAACCAATCTCTTCATAGTTGTACCTCTTACAATAGAATCGTCAATCAAAACTATTCTCTTATCCCTTACTAATTCTCTCAAAACATTTAATTTAACCCTTACTCCAATTTCTCTGTCTGTCTGTTTTGGACATATAAACGTCCTTCCTATATATTTGTTTTTTATAAGGCCTTCACCTATAGGAATTCCCGATTGGATTGAATATCCACGGGAAGCCGGTACACCAGAATCAGGAACAGGCACAACCAAGTCAGCATCTACATGACTTTCGATTGCTAGTCTCTTTCCCATCTCGTATCTGGCCTTGTACACACTAATACCTTCTAAAACGCTGTCAGGTCTTGAAAAGTATATATACTCAAATACACATGACATCTTGGCCGCATCAGTATCAACTTTTGCTGTATCTAAACCATCCTTATTAATTATCACTATTTCCCCCGGCTCCACATCCCTTACAAGTTCAGCACCAATCACATCAAGTGCACATGATTCAGACGATAAATAGTAATCATCACCTTTTTTTCCTATGCAAAGCGGCCTTATGCCGTTTTTATCCCTTATGCCTATTAATTTATCCTCCATTAATATCACTAATGCATAAGAACCTTTTATCTTGTTCATCGTCTTTTTTAAAGATTCAACTAAACCGTACCTGTAATATTTTGCTATTAGATGAAGTATGATCTCACTATCAGATGTTGTCTGAAGAATCCTACCTTCCCTTTCAAGTTCTGTGCGTAGTTCTACCGCATTTATTAAATTACCATTATGTGACAGTGCCATGTATCCGTTGCTGAAATTTGCAACAAACGGCTGTGCATTACAAGCATCGCTGTTTCCTGTTGTAGAATATCTGACATGACCAATCCCCACATTCCCTTCGAGGCTATCTAAATTTTCTTTAGAAAATACATCAAGAACGAGGCCCATGCCTTTTATACAGTTGACATATGACCCTTTTAAAACAGCAATCCCTGCACTTTCCTGCCCACGGTGTTGCAGTGCCTGAAGCCCATAATAAATATGATGATGTACTACATTGTTTAAGCTAAATGCGCCAAATACCCCACATTCCTCTTTCAATTTTATAGTCTTATTCATAATTTTACCTCACTGCTTTTCAAGTCGATTCAATACTTCTACATAAGCTCCTTCTACATTTCCAAGGTCTCTTCTAAACCTATCCTTATCAAGTTTTTCCATAGTTACACTGTCCCAAAATCTGCATGTATCAGGCGATATCTCATCTGCTAAGACAATTCCATCTTTTGATTTCCCAAATTCTAATTTGAAATCTACCAATATGATATTTTTAGATATGAAATACTTAGAGAGTATATCATTGATTTTAAAGGAATAATTTTTTATTGTTTCAACTTCATCTTTTGTGGCTAATTCCATAGCTTCGATATGATATTCATTAATGAAAGGATCTCCAAGTTCATCATTTTTGTAACAGAATTCTAATACAGTACTTTTAAGTTTTGTCCCTTCTTCAATGCCTAATCTCTTTGAAATGCTTCCTGCAGCATAATTTCTTATTAAAACTTCTATTGGATAAATTTCTACTTTCTTAATAAGCATTTCTCTATCATTTAATTTTTTCACAAAATGTGTAGGAACGCCTTCTTTTTCAAGCAATTCAAATAGTATTGTAGATATTTCGTTATTTAATACTCCTTTGTTTTGAATAGTGCCTTTTTTTATACCGTTAAATGCTGTCGCATCATCTTTATATTCAATAATGTAAAAATCTTCATCACTTGTCCTAAAGACCTTTTTTGCTTTCCCTTCATACAACATACCTAACTTTTCCATTTAAACAATCTCCCCCTGTAATTTTTTATCTTTTTCAATAACTTCTTCTGACAATTTCTTTTTGTACTCAATGACTTTCTCCATCAATTCTGGATACTTTATGCCCAGTATCTCTATTGCCAACAATGCTGCATTGTAAGATCCGTCTATGGCAACTGTCGCAACTGGTATCCCTTGCGGCATTTGAACGGTAGACAATAAAGAATCTAAACCATCCAAAGTCGATGATTTTATAGGAATCCCAATCACTGGAAGTGGTGTCATAGATGCTAAAACACCAGCTAAATGTGCTGCTTTGCCAGCAGCAGCTATGATTACTTCATATCCATTTTTTACTGCTTCTTTGGCAAAATCATGTGCTATATCAGGTGTCCTATGAGCTGAAATAACTCTGACATCAAACTCAATATTAAATTCCTTAAAAAGCTCTAAAGCCTTTTTAACCAATGGAAAATCAGAGTCACTTCCCATTACAACCGCAACCTTCGGCATAATAACTTCCCCCTATTTTATTTATTTTTATTTATAAAATGCAGAAAGGAAATCTTCCCCTTCTGCATTTTGTCTGCTATCAACCCATAAAGAATGCAAATCTTAATAGGAACAATAGTCCTATAATATACATCAATGGATGAACTTCTTTAGCTTTCCCTACGACAACTTTCGTTATCGGGTAGAAAATAAATCCAGCAGCTATACCATTTGATATGCTGTAAGTGAAAGGCATAAAAGCTATTGTCATAAACGCAGGAAATGCCTCACTAAAGTCTTCAAAATTCACCTTTGTAACTGAGCCTATCATCAATGCTCCAACGATTATAAGGGCAGGTGCCGTTGCTTGTGAAGGTACTATGCCAATTATTGGAGCAAAGAATAAAGATATCAAGAAAAGTATTGCAACAACAGTAGATGTCAAACCTGTCTTTCCACCTTCACTTATACCTGATGCACTTTCAACATATGTGGTAATCGTACTTGTTCCCAAAAAAGACCCTATCGTAGTACCAATGGCGTCTGCAAACAGGGCCCTTTCAAATCTAGTCTTAAAACCGCCATTTGATTTTTCGAAGTCATCTTCTTTAAAAATGCCAGTCTTTGTACCTGTACCAATTAATGTTCCGATAGCATCAAACATGTCAGCCAAACTGAAAGCTAAAATAACCGTTATAAGCCCTGTAAGGATTGAAATGATGTTTCCATCTGTACCCGGCTTTAAAAGACCTGCAAAATCCAACTTCATAAATGTAGGTGCCAAACTTGGCGGCATCTGCACAATAGTTTTCAGATTTGAAACATTAGTTATTCCCATAGGTATACCTATTATTGTGGTTGCAATGATACCTATAAGTATTGCACCTTTAACGCCTCTGCTCATAAGTACAGCTATTATGGCAATGCCGATTACAGTAAGTATTACACCAGGATCTTTGAAATTGCCGAGTGTAACTAAAGTGTCACTGCTTTTCGTTATTATACCGCCGTTTTCCATGCCTATTATGGCGATAAAAAGTCCAATTCCGGCTCCTATTGCACTTCTCAACGATTGTGGTATCGCTTTTATAATCAAAATCCTCAGTTTTGTGGCAGTTATAATTATATTGATAATACCGCTTATTAATGCAAGTGATAATGCTGCCTGCCATGAATAGTGCAGTGTCAATACGACATAAAAAGTAAAGAAAGCATTCATACCCATTCCAGCAGATAAAGCAAACGGAACATTTGCAAACAACCCCATTACCAATGTCGCAACAACAGATGACAAAATTGTCGCAACAAATACTGCTCCAATTACAGGATCATTGGCAATTGACAGACCAGAATTTACTGCTTGACTACCTAAAAGTCCCTTTGAATTCATACCGGCCTGCATAAGAATTGATGGGTTTACAAAAATGATATAAGCCATCGTTATAAAAGTAGTTATACCAGCTATTACTTCAGTCTTTACTGTTGTGCCATTTTCTTTAAGTTTAAAAAAACCGTCTAAAAAGCCTCTCTTGTCATTGTTCTTTACCATTATAATCCTCCTTATAATTGTAATAAAAGCACTATTAAAATAAAATATGCCCGAGATGATAGATTCCAACATAAAGAGTGAAACCTATCCTCCCGGGCTTTTATCCCACAGGTGTGGCAACATTGCCTGTACCGCTCGGTCCGAACGCCTTTTAAAAAACTATCCATCCTTTTAAAAATGACAAAAGCATACAAGGCTGGAACCCTCAGGTACACTTTCACTCATAGTCAGACAATTTACGGTTGTCTGGTAGAAACTTCTGAGCCGTATTCTCAGAATTATATGAGTAGTATTTACTTGTCCTAACACAATTATAATATCAAGTTTTTTAATCCAAGTCAATAATTTTACGAATATTTTTCTGATATTTATAATAAATGTTCGTATTATTCCCACTCTGTGTTTAAGGCTTTTTCTTTATTTTCTACCATTGATTTTACTGCATTCCATGCCATTATTATTTTTATTTTCATTAAAAAATTATGGCTTCAAAAAATTTTAGTACGTTTTTAGTACGGTTATTTTCATTCATTGTTTGTATTTTCTATAGTGTCAATAATATCATTTTATGAATTTGCTTAAATCCATTTTAGCATATATAACCCTGTGAATCTCAACAACCTGTTTTTTAACCACATAGAATACTAAATAGTTTTTTACAGGTAATACTCTATATTCATTTTCAAGGGATTTTTCAATATAATATACCCTGCATGAATACGGAAACTGTGCAAGCCTTGATATAGAAGTATCCAATTCATCAATTAAATCCATTGCTGCATTTGGTGCTTTTAACTCATCTGCAATATAAGATACAATATTAGATAAATCTCTACTTGCCAAAGGCAGGTATCTAATTTCATATTTCATCAGATTCCATCCTGTCAGAAAGTTTTGCCCTTAATTCATCAAAAACTTCTTTATGGGAATATCTTTTATCAGTTGTTTTGGCTTCCAGCTCTGCTTCTTTCAGCTTAAAGTAAATTTCACTTTCAAACAGTTTTCGCTCATAAGCTTCCATGCTCATTACAACCATATCACCATAACCATTCTTGGTCAAAAATACAGGTTCTTGAGTTTCATGAACAATCCTTGATATATCTGCAAAATTATTTCTCAAATCCGAAACAGGTCTAATATGTGGCATACAGTTATCACCCTTTTATTATTTTAGCATAATTTTATCATAATTATGCTAAAATATCAAACCCCTATTCCCACTCGATTGTTAAAGTTTTATTCGTCGTTATTCCTATTGTTTTCTGCTATTTCTATTATTCATATTATCAAAATTATTGCCATTTTTATAGTTTAAAAATTTTTTTGCTGCCATTTTGCTACCACGGTTAATGCTTAAATACAGTTTAATTTATGAACTCCCTCCGGTACCATTGGTGGAGGTCCTCTGTGGTTTTCAGTTTGGCCGCCAGCGTCTGTCCGTCTTCCACCAGCTTGTAATATTTGCACTTGAACTCTTCGATTGTTAATACCTTGAACTGCCATTCTCCCGGCATGTATCCTTCAGATATGAAGGTAAAACCCTTCTCGGTCTCCTTTGTAATCTTTCCCGGGATCTCATGGCCTCTATTGGTATCAAAATAGCGGAGGTTTCCTTTGTGCATGTGTACATCAAGAGCTATGCCGGTGAAGCTTTCGTCATCCGGAAGCTTATATATATAAACGGCTTGTCTGTCCATGATCTTCGTTACCTCCTCTTTCCTGAAAATAAACACTTTGCACCGTATTGGCACTGTGCTTTCATCGTGCTTTTACTGTGCCTTTCCGGTGCTCATTAAGTGCCCTGTATTTTGCTATTATACTACACCATAAATCTGATTAAAATACCTATTGAAACTCTGGCGCTGGTATTTGACTGCACCTTCTATAAAGCTGCGGGTTCCTGTATTTACTAAAGTTATTTACCTGAATGTAATTGCTGCCGTTTACGCTGTAACGCACGATAAAGCGTCTATCGTGCAGGCTCTGCAGCATTTCATCAACCTAGCCGGCGTTCACGTCGTCATATCCCATTATAACCTTCTTAATCTTCCTGGGATTGTCCTCCATGCGTCCCTTATCATCGACCATGGTCCAGAGGCCTGCAAATAATAACCTGGTTAATGGTGGGAGCTCTCCCATGGCATCATTATCAAAAATAAGGTTCTTTATATTGCGCATTTGCTCCATCTGTCTTTGAAAAACTGGTGATATACATGCTTTGCCCATTTTGTTAGCCTCCTCTTCAATTATTAAGCCGTTATTTTGATGGTGTCGGTATCTCCAGTAATTAATCCTATCAGTTGCGCACCTGCTCTGATTCCATCGATATAGCCCTGGTCATATACAGAAGTTGTCAAGTTGTTGAGTTTGTCCTCTGCTGCCATTTTACCTATCTTTTCAGCCAGTAATGACAAGATTTCCTCTTTGGCCACTTTGATATCCTCCTGGAGATCAGCTGTAGATATGATATTGGTATTCTCTTCATTCTGCAAAAAACATGCTAATTGATAAATGTTCTTTTCCATCCTTCATTCCTCCTCGTTTATTATTCGTTCCGGATCGGGCACCATGACGGGCTGGTCCTTGCATACCTTCCTGGTATGTGCTTGCCTGCCTTCATGCAATCGTGCCGGCTCCCTCGCTTACCTTCCAGGGTTATTTTGCAGTGCTCACACTTCTTGCAGTATGGGATTGGTTTGTCCTCCGGCCGTATCAGTTCTGTAGGGAACTCCTGTATTAAATCCCTGTCCCAGACTTTCTCCAGCTCTTTGCTGCTATTCATGAAGACCGGAATTTCGGCAGCTCTGGCTGCAGTGATGATTGTCTCTATCCATTCCTGCTTCAGCTTTACTTTGTCCCGCCTGTTGCCGGTCTCTGCTCCGATGATGATCCAGTCCATGAAGTCTATGTCGCTTATGTCTATCTCCTCCAGGAGCGGCTCTATATTGATGAATTGGTTATGCTGCCTCCTGGGGAGAAATACAATCTGATCAAGGTCGGAGCTCCTGGTGACGGTCGTCCCGTACCAGAAGTTTTCGGAGCGGGGGAGTAGTCCTATAGAGCTCATTTGTTCATATCTTTGCGGGTACCTCGTCATGAAAAGGTAATTGTGCCATGGCGCAGCTTCACAGGCCTTGAATACTTCCTCTATCCAGGTATCCGGTATCCAAGGTCCAAACAGATCTCCCAAGCTGCAAACGAAAATGTTCGCTGGTTTCTTCTTTTGCGCCGGCATGGCCAGGCGGTACTTGTGCATTATCGGTCAAATCCTACCGGGTCCGGTATAACCTTGCCTACCTGGTTTTTAAATGGGTTATCCAGGATATAAAGTCCGTTTTCATCCTTCCGGAGCTGGCTGGATCCTTTATTGATCCTCACATCTCCGGAGAAGCGCTTTGCCTGCTTTGCTGCGTAGCAGTATGGGCATCCATGCCGGCAGCCGGTGACCGGGTTCCAGGTGAAGTCACACCACTCTATCTTTGATTTGTTCATCATCTGTTTATCCCTCCCTTTTTAGTTAATCGCATTACCTCCTCCCTGATCCGGTATTAGTCGGTGATAGGTAAAAGGTAATAGGTTAAAGGTTAAAGGTAATAGGCCCGGCTTGTACTGTGCTTTTCTCGTACTTGCATGAGGCTAATCTGGTGCATTGTGAAAATCCTTGATTTTGTGGCGTCATGTCCTTATGTTGCTGCTTTGCGATAGCTGCAGCTTCTTTTCTCATTGATTCAGCTTCCTCCGGCGTCCTGGCCGTAATCATGATTGTGATTACTCCTGGCTTAAGTTCTCGTGCTACATAGACCGGTGTTTCGTCCTCGTCAATCGTGACTATGTACCTTATCTTTGGCTGCTTTGTGATAGCTGATTGCAAGCTTACTATTTTGGCCATGTCTTTTTACCCCCTATATCAATTTATGTGGTTGGATCGTCCTATTAAGGTATACTCTTATGCCTGCTCCTGGTTGGTTATCCACCCGCACCGCGTGGAGGCGGCAGGTTTACGGGCATGGCACCTGGCGGTGCCGGTTATTATATGTGTGGTTGGGTCGCCTTCTTGTTGATCCAGTTTTCTTTCGCCTGCCTGAAGGCTTTTATCCTTCCTCCCTATGCGCCAAGTGGGTACTTTAATTTTCTATACTCTTCCTGAAGCTTTCCCAGCTCGCGTTTTTTCTGGGCTATTTGCTCCTCATATTCTTTTGCTTTGATTGCTGTTGGCAGCATGTCGGCTATTATCCTGAACCCGAAGGTGTCATAAAGGCTGGCGATCTGCTGCTTGCCTTCCGTCTCGCTTATGGCTGGATGGAATGTATAAACGGTTTCGATTGCTTCATATTCTGCATCCGTGAAATCTCGCTTTGAAAGACGCTTAAACTCCTGCTTTGTCATTTCGTAACCTCCCTTTTTAATTCTACAATTAAACTGGCTACATCTGTTTGCCGGGTTATTGTGTTGTAGTATCTTGAAAAAATATTTGGTTTTCTGTTCTTAATTTCATCTAACAAAAAAGGGCTTTTCTTATGCCACCGTGAAGCGGCGGGTTTCCGTTTCCTTCATGTATTGCTTATAAAGCTCGGCGTGTGTCGCCTTAAATGCTGCTGTATCAAAGCGGCTGCTTTTTACAACCTTCCAACGGATCTTGAAAACATCAACAACCATTTCATCAACTCCTCTGGCGCTCATCTCAGCTTTAATCGCATCCTGAATGCTATTATCTCTGTCTGAAGCTCTTCTGCCATTGCCTGAAGCTCTTTAAGTTCTCTAACTTTGCTTAGTAATTCATTTGTACTCATGTAATCACTCCCTTTAATTATTTCTGTTTATAATATAAACGTTATTGTTTATGGTGTCAATGACCAATTTAACGATTCTCAGTAAAATAGAAATATTATCGTTGATTTATTAAATAAATTCGTTTATAATGAGAATATTGAAAGGAGTGGTTATATGTCAGTGTCTGAACAGCTGAAAATTCTATGTGTAAAGCTTGGAATAAGTATCTCCGAACTTGGAAGGATGTCCGGGAAAAGTCCACAGGCCTTTAATCAAAAGATGAAGAGGGAAACTTTCACTGTCGATGAGTTGAAAAAAATAGCCGAAGCTGCCGGATGTAAATACGAGGGCTCTTTTATACTGCCATCTGGTGAGAAAGTCACATACTAAAAAAGGGGGTTATCAAATTGTTCAATGATGGTATATACAAGTGTATAGCCTGTGGTAAATGCTTTTCTGTGACCATATCAAACGCAGGATATCCCGGCGGGAAAGAGCGAGAAAGCATAAATTGTCCCTGGTGTGGTGCTGAAAATGGCAGCGAAGTAACAAGCGGCATTATTACCACACGGAAAGTAATTACGGGGAACGGTGATAATCAATGAATTTATATGAAAAAATCGACCGCTACAAGCTGGCCATTGATGAAAAGCGTCCCTTTGAAGGCCATTTGCTTCATGAAATTAAAAATTACTACCGCATAGGCCTTACATGGTCCAGTAATGCTCTTGAAGGAAATACTCTCACTTTAAGTGAAACAAAGATCCTTCTGGAAGATGGATTGACTGTCGGAGGAAAGCCTCTTCGAGATACCTTCGAAGCACTGGGACATGCAAAGGCTTATGATTTCATGTTTACATTGCTTAATAGTTATCAAATAACCGAAGAAGACGCCCTTACAATGCACCGGATGTTCTATACAGGTATCGATGCCGAGGTAGCAGGAAAATACCGCGATCGCCCAGTCTTTATAACTGGCTCAAAATATGAAGTATGCCCAGTAGAACGGATAGAAGAGGAAATGAAAAAGCTATTCCAGTGGGCATGCTCCGCCCGTAACAAATACCATCCGGTCCAATTTGCCGCCCAGTTGCATAAGCGGTTTGTATTTATTCATCCTTTCATAGATGGAAACGGGAGAGTTGCCCGGTTGCTTATGAATACAGCGCTTATTCAAGACGGTTATATGCTGGCTATAATTCCACCGGTCTTGCGCCATGAGTATATAAGCTTACTGGAGCGGGCCCATGATGATGATCAGCCTTTTATGGATTTTATTGCTGAACGCGTTCTGGAGTCTGAAAAGGAAATTATGAGATTACTTCATATTCCTTTCCCCAATCTGCCTTAAAATAAAATAAGAGCGGTATCTAATCTTTAAGATTCCGCTCCAAAATATAACCAGTGGTAATGTTGTGGCCATTCTGTGTCTTATATAAAAAAGAGAGCCTCTACCGGGATAAAGTCCTGGAGGCTCTCTTTGTGTTTCTGGTGTGGCTTTATTGACATTGCCTCTACGTTTCATAGAATGGCTTGGAGGGCCAAGGCAGTTAGTATTCGATTGGAAAGAGGATTGTCGTCGCAGATCTGTCCCATTCGGTAATAATCCAGATCTTTCCCTTGCTGGTCTCATATGCTGCCAGTATTCGTTCGCCTGTCTTAACTGCCAGATCATTCAGCTCCTTATCCACTTGGGAAAGGTCTCCCCAGTCTTTACTCTGGTACCGGTTAAAGGCTGCAGCTACTTCCCGAGCAAATTCCGGGCTTCCTTCCATCTCATCAGCCACACCTCTGGTTGCGAGTATCCTTCCATATTCCATGGCTTTTCTCCCCTTGCTTTGGTTTTAGTCCATGTTAATACAACCAGCTTCCGAGGTTAAGGCATACCAGGTGGGTAACATTCAGGACCAGCTCCAAATACGTTGGCGTATTTAATGACGTTCAGCGGATGAGGAGGTGGTTATCCTGATCATTGCTATTAATTACACCGTGGAATATGATGAGACCCGTAAGGTTTATAAGATCCGGAATAAAGATGCTCCTTTTTGCCCTGATTGTGGCCAGCTGCTCTCCGGATATGATACAAGAGCCCGTCATGTCGTCGATAGTTCTGGCCAGATCTTCTGGTACAGGTTGCGCCGGCTAAAGTGTCCAGGCTGCGGGAAACTGCATCTTGAGCTTCCGGATTTTATGGCTCCTAAAAAGCATTATGAAGCCAGACTTATAGAAGATGTTATGGCTGGCCGTTCAGATTCATGCCCGGCAGATGATTCGACGATCCGGAGATGGAAAAAAGAAAAATACCCACCCAGTTTGCCTTAATCATCTGGAGCTTCTGTAGTATTTTTGTAGACAAGCCAGATGAAAGGAGTGATAAACCATTGAGAACAGAAGTTTTAAAAAAATAACTATGTCATGCGGTATAGCTTTAGCTTTGTTTGTGGCCGCAGCAATCGGTTACAATTCTAATGATGTGCTCAAGTCCAAACCTGATGACTCTGTGCAGACACTCTCCGATGTCGACATATCATCAAATAACAGCAGTGCCTCTGGAATGATAGCAATTCCGGGATATGATCACTTAGTTATGAAGGAGGTCAAAAGGTTCAAAAGGTCGAACTCGGTAACCCAAAACAAAACAATTGTTATATGAGAATTGCAATTATGCTCCCAGATGGGACACAGCTTTATGAGTCTGGTTTACTTGAGCTCGGGCAGGTCCTTACCTCTATTGAGCTCTCTCAGGAGCTAAAGCCCGGAATATACGAAGGTGCCATCTTGAGTTATTCATGCTATGGCATGGAGGAAATCAAAGAACTGAACGGCGCGAAAACTATTTTTAAATTGGAGGTTGAGCCATGATAAAAAGAATATTCACTATCCTGCTTGCAACTATAATGATCTGCAGTATATCACCGATGAATGCCTTTGCAAACCAGACATCCGGAAGTATAGCGGTATCGTACACTCATTCACTCGAGTACTCTATTAATATACCCGCCTCTACCTTGATGGTGATGTTTTGGCCGGCATTTCCGTTGGATGGTGCCACCGGTATTGACTCCGGTTCGTCTCCTACGATTCCACCGTCTTCATAGGCCCTTACGCCGAGAAGCTCACCGGTCCGCTGCCATAAATCAAGGCCTCTTTGTCTCTTGCTTGGGCTTAACGGAATAATTCCTTCAGCTCCATTCTCGGCCACGATACTATGCAGTTCTGGACAAAAGATGAATTTCAGCTTTTTGTTGAAGCTATTTCGGATAAACCTGCATCGTATGCTATGTTTAATACCTTATTCTGGACCGGCATGCGCTCCGGAGAGCTCCTGGCCCTTACTCTGAATGATGTGAATTTTGAAGCTAAAACTATAAGCATAACAAAGAGCTACGCCAGGATCGGAGGAGAAGATGTGATCTCTCCTCCAAAAACTCCAAAGAGCCGACGGGTAATAACTGTACCGGATTTTCTCCTGGATATCCTGAAGGATTACGCCGGCCGCCTGGTGGACTATGAGCCTTCGGACCGCCTTTTTGAATATACAAAGCACTACCTTCAAAGCGAAATGGACCGCGGGTGTAAGAAATCAGGGGTAAAAAAGATACGTGTTCATGACATCCGCCATTCCCACGCATCGTTATTGATTGAACTGGGTTTTTCTCCGCTGCTTATATCAGAGCGTCTTGGCCATGAGAATGTTGAGACTACTCTGGAAATATACGCCCATTTATACCCCAATAAGCACGGGGAAGTTTCCAGTAAACTGAACGAACTATTTACCCCTAAAATTTTCCAAAAAACATGGCGAAAATCCGAGTATTTTAGAATAATGCTTCCAAATTGCTACCACGGGCAAAAATTATGCCTCTGAAACCCTTTATTTTACTGGGTTCAGAGGCATTTTAACCTCTATTCCCATTCGATTGTAGCAGGCGGTTTTGATGTGATATCATACAGCACCCTGTTTACGCCATACACTTCATTTATAATGCTTGTAGATATGTCCTCAAGTATATCATATGGAATCTTAACCCAGTCTGCCGTCATTCCATCATTACTTTCAACTATCCTTAAGATAATAGGATATGCATATGTCCTGTCGTCACCCATTATTCCTACACTTTTTATGTCAGGCAACACAGCAAATGATTGCCATACGTTGTTATACCAGCCATTTTTCTTCATCTCTCTCAAAACTATGCTGTCAGCTTCTCTTAATATGTTTAACTTTTCTTCTGTCACTTCCCCAAGTATCCTCACTGCGAGCCCTGGTCCTGGGAAAGGCTGCCTATTTAAAATTTCATCAGGCATGCCAAGTTCTCTCCCTACCTGTCTTACTTCGTCTTTAAAAAGCATTCTTAAAGGCTCTATAAGCTCAAAACCAACATTTTCAGGAAGACCGCCAACATTGTGATGGCTTTTTATTGTTGAAGCAACTGGACTTCCGCTTTCGATAACATCTGGATAAAGTGTCCCTTGTACGAGATATTTTACATTCCCAATCTTTTTAGCTTCTTCTTTGAATACTTCGATAAATTCATTTCCTATTATCTTTCTCTTCTCTTCAGGATCTTTCACACCTTTTAACTTTTCCAAAAACCTATCTTTTGCATCAACTTTTATTATCTCCATATCAAAATTATTCTTGAAGGTTTCTACTACTTTTTCTCCTTCATTTTTTCTTAAAAGACCATTATCGACAAATATACAAACAAGCTGATCGTGTATTGCTCTGTTTACTAAAACTGCAGCAACAGATGAATCAACGCCACCGCTTAATGCACAGACTACCTTGTCCTTCCCTACCTTTTTCCTTATTTCTTTCACTGTCTGCTCGATTAATGAATCCATCGTCCAATCTGCAGAACAGTCACATATCTCAAACAAGAAATTTCTGATGATTTCAGTACCTCTTGGAGTATGAATGACTTCAGGATGGAATTGTACAGCATATTGCCTTCCTTCTACATTTGCAATTGCCGCAATCGGACAGTTTGCAGTTGATGCAACGACTTTGAAATTTTTAGGCGGCAGTTCTATTTGATCTGTGTGGCTCATCCAACAGCTTGTCTCTTTTTCAATCCCTTTAAACAAAGGTATGTTGTTGTTTATGACAACATCCGTCTTTCCATACTCCCTTACAGGAGCTTCTGCAACTTTACCACCCTGTATCATGGTCATAAGCTGTGCACCATAACATATGCCGAGAATTGGATAATTTAATTTAAAAATACCCTCGTCGCATATTGGTGCATTCTCTGCGTATACACTAGCAGGTCCGCCTGATAATACCAATCCTTTTGGCTGTTTCTTTACAATTTCTTCGGGTTTTATGTTGTATGGAACAATTTCACAAAAAACATTTGCTTCCCTTATTCTCCTTGCAATCAATTGTGTATATTGTCCTCCGAAGTCAAGAATCAATATGACTTCTCTATTAATCTCCATTAAAATCCTCCTTTATTTAATACTATAGTTTGGAGCTTCCTTTGTAATTATTATATCATGCGGATGGCTTTCAGTTAATCCTGCATTCGTTATTTTTATAAATTTTGTCTTTGTCCTAAGTTCTTCTATATTGTGAACACCACAATATCCCATTCCTGCCCTTAATCCACCTATCATTTGATATACAGTGTCTTTCAAAGGTCCTTTATATGGCACTCTGCCTTCTACACCTTCTGGAACAAGCTTTTTCATACCCTCTTGAAAATAGCGATCAGAACTTCCACTCTTCATTGCTGAAATTGAGCCCATTCCTCTGTAAACTTTGTAACTTCTGCCCTGATATATTTCTACTTCACCAGGACTTTCTTCGGTACCAGCAAAAAGGCTTCCAATCATGACTGTAGATGCGCCAGCAGCAATCGCTTTTACGATATCTCCACTGTATTTTATACCACCATCAGCAATTACAGGTATACCATATTTATCGGCTTCCTCCGCACAATCATAAATTGCTGTAATCTGAGGAACCCCGATTCCTGCTACGACTCTCGTCGTACATATAGAACCAGGTCCTATGCCGACTTTAACGCAATCTGCGCCTCTTTCAATTAAATCTCTTGTAGCCTCTGCAGTCGCCACATTTCCAGCTATTATCTGAAGATCAGGAAATCTATTCTTTATCTTCTCTACCGTATCTAAGACACCTACAGAATGTCCATGAGCCGTATCTATTACAATAACATCCACATTGGCATCGATAAGGGCTTCAACCCTTTCCATTACATCTGATGAAACGCCTACAGCAGCACCTACAAGAAGCCTTCCTCTAGAATCTTTCGCAGAATTAGGATACTCCACTGCCTTTTCTATATCTTTTATTGTTATCAATCCCTTTAAATTATTATCTTCATCAACGAGAGGCAATTTCTCGATTTTATGTCTTTTAAGTATTTCTCTTGCTTCATCCATAGTCGTGCCTACAGGTGCCGTCACCAAGTTTTCCTTAGTCATAACTTCTTTTATCGGCCTTTCTAAATTGCTTTCAAATCTTATATCCCTATTTGTAATTATTCCCACCAGCTTATTGTTAACTGTTATAGGTACACCTGATATTCTGTATCTTTCCATAAGCTCAACAGCATCCTGTATTCTATGGTCCGGAGTTAAATAAAAAGGATTAGTTATGACTCCGTGTTCCGATCTTTTTACCCTATCAACCTCTAAAGCCTGTCTTTCTATAGGCATATTTTTATGTATTATGCCTATTCCACCTTCTCGCGCTATAGCTATAGCAAGCCTTGATTCAGTAACTGTATCCATTCCAGCGCTAATCAAAGGTATATTTAACATTATACTATTTGTAAGGCGTGTTTTAGTGTCAACCTCCTTTGGCAGCACATCAGATTTTGCCGGTATAAGCAACACATCATCAAATGTTAACCCTTCTTTTGCAAACTTATTTTCCATTTTTATAATCATTCCTTTCGCTTCGCTCAAGGCACAAAACGTAATGAAATGTGCCACTTCGAGCTAATTTTGTTCTATAATTATGTCATAGGGATA
>NZ_JAGGLT010000006.1 GCF_017874545.1 Thermoanaerobacterium butyriciformans
TTTTATTTTATTATTTTTACCAATTCAAAAAACCTTTACAAAAAAAAAATAATAATTTTCTTTTTTTTTTTTTTTTTTTTTTTTTTTTTTTTTTTTTTTTTTTTTTTTTTTTGAATTTTATTACAATGTATGAAATTATTGACTGCTTCAAAAAGTTATAATATAATAGAAAATGTCGAAAAAAGGAGAAAAAGAATATGAATTATGATGAAGATAAACTTATATCGCATCTTTTGCTGTCGCTAAAAAACTATAATTACGAAACGTATAAACATAGCATAAGGGTTGCAAAGCTGTCATACAATATTGCAAATGCAATGCAATTGGACTTGAAAGAAAAAATAACGATATATAAAGGTGCATTACTTCACGACATAGGGAAAGTGATGATTCCCATTAATATTTTAACAAAACCAGATAAGCTTACAGACTTAGAATACGACATCATGAAATTGCATCCCAAATATGGAGCAGATATGTTAGAAGCTTTGACTCCGCTTACATATCTTATACCTACTGTTTTGTATCATCATGAGAGATTAGACGGCACAGGTTATCCTTATGGACTAAAAATCATTCCGTTTGGCGCACAGATTGTAGCAGTGTGTGATTCTTTTGACGCAATGACTAACGATAGGCAGTATAAAAAAGCTAAAAGTGCTTTTGAAGCAATTCAAGATTTGAGAGAGTGTGGCGTAAAATACAACCAAATGTTAGTTTCAGCATTGGGAAACATGAAAAATACAAATACAAAGGCTTTTGAAAAAAATAATGAAAATAATGGAATTGCCATATAATAGATTTTTTAAAATTATGTGTTATAATATTATTAGCGTAGCGTACACATTATTAATGCGGCTATAGATATATAAAATGCCGCAAGCCCGGAATTTTTCCGGGCTTAAAATTTATTTATTAAAAGCAAGTTTCTTTAGTATTTCTACTCTATCAGTTCTCTCCCATGTAAGGTCAAGGTCTGTTCTTCCGAAATGTCCGTATGCAGCAACTTGTCTATAGATAGGCCTTCTGAGATCAAGATCTCTTATGATTGCAGCAGGTCTTAAATCAAATACTTTCTTTACAATATCCGATATTTCATCATCAGGAATCTTTCCAGTGCCAAAAGTATCAATATTTACTTCTAACGGTGTAGCAACACCTATTGCATACGCCAGTTGAACTTCGCACCTGTCAGCAAGACCAGCAGCAACGATATTTTTCGCAACATACCTTGCAGCATATGCAGCAGATCTATCAACTTTTGACGGATCTTTGCCAGAAAACGCACCACCGCCATGCCTAGCATATCCGCCGTAAGTATCAACTATTATCTTTCTACCTGTAAGTCCACTGTCGCCTTGTGGTCCACCAACGACAAATCTTCCTGTCGGATTTACATATATTTTCGTATCCTCATCAATTAGCTCTGGCGGAACAATTGGCTTTATTACATACTCTTTTACGTCATTTTCTATCTTATCATGGTCAACATCAGGTGAGTGCTGTGTAGATACGACAATTGAGTCTACTCTCTTCGGAACATCGTCAATGTACTCAATTGTCACCTGTGTCTTTCCATCAGGCCTTAGATAACCTAATGTGCCATTTTTCCTTACCTCTGCCAGTCTACGGGCAAGTCTATGTGCTAATGATATAGGAAGCGGCATAAGCTCAGGAGTCTCTGTGCATGCGTATCCAAACATCATGCCTTGGTCTCCAGCACCTTGTTCTTCCAGCTCATCGTGGGAGATGCCTTTTTTAACTTCCAGCGCCTTATCAACTCCCAATGCTATATCTGGAGACTGTTCATCAATAGATGTAAGAACAGAGCATGTATCTGCATCAAAACCATATTTTGCACGAGTATATCCTATTTCTTCTATGACTTTTCTTGCAACTTTCGGTATGTCCACATAGCATTTAGTAGAGATTTCACCCATAACTAAAACCATACCCGTTGTTACAGCAGTCTCACAAGCTATTCTTGCATATGGATCATTTTTAAGTATTTCATCAACTATTGCATCAGATATTTGGTCACAAATTTTATCTGGATGTCCTTCAGTTACAGATTCTGAAGTAAAATACTTTTTCATTAGTATCCTCCTTTTTTAAATCACATAAAAAAACTTAAACAAAATAAAACCTCTCCAAAAGAAGAGGCACAACCACCCTCATCTTTCAGAAGTAACCTTCTGCGAGAATTAGCACCTTGTCACAAAGACAGGTTGCCGGGCTTCATAGGGCTCCTCCCTCCACCTCTCTTGATAAGAGTTCTCGTTATTTAACTTAAAATATAATAACACAGTATATTTGAGAAGTCAACTTAAAAAAATTTAATCTGCACGCAAAAGTGCTTGGGTATTCCCAAGCACTAATAAATTAACTGTATACGAATAATGAAGGGGTTATTTTTGCCTTTTAGAATTCAACAAACTTATCTCTTGATACACCACATACAGGGCATTTTTCTGGTGCTGTATCAATTGCAGTATAGCCGCATACTGGGCAAATATAAACTTTAGAAATCTTTATGTCTTCATTTTTCAATGCTGCAGCTTTTGCATCCGTGTACATCTTTGCATGTAATTTTTCAGCTTCCAGCGCTCCATGAAAACTTCTGTCTGCAGATTTCTCTTCTTGTAAATCTGCAACAGCTCTATATGCAGGATACATCTCTTCTACCTCAAACGTCTCACCTGCTATAGCTTTGTCAAGATTTGCTACAGTATCTCCAATCTCTCCTAATGTCCTATAGTGATTTGTAGCGTGAACCAGTTCTGCGTACGATATAGCTCTAAAAAGCTTCGCTATGTTTGGTTTGCCTTCCTTCTCTGCAACATCGGCAAATATTTGGTACCTCATATGTGCCTGGCTTTCACCAGCGTAAGCATCACTTAGATTTTTTTTGGTCATTTCTCTCATTTCAAATCTCCTCCTTAATTTTTTTAATCTAATACTTTATCCCCCGGTTTCCAGCCGACAGGACAAGCATGGCCTGTTTGAAGTGCGTTAAGCACTCTTAGTATTTCATCGACATTTCTGCCGATTACTGGCTCATGTACAACTTCATAATCAATAATGCCATCTGGGTTAATGATAAATGCTGCTCTTAAAGCAATACCAGCATCTTCAATAAGTATTCCATACTGCCTTGTGACTTCCTTGTTGTAATCAGATAAAAGCGGAAAATCGACTCCCCCAAGGCTTTCTATCCACGCCTTATGGGAATAAACGCTATCTGTATTGATGCCTAATAACTCAGCATTAAGTTTGTCAAATTCAGGCTTCCTTCTATTAAACTCTGGTATCTCAGTAGAACATACGGACGAAAAGTCGAGTGGATAAAAGAACAATACAACCCATTTTCCCTTATAATCACTCAAAGATATTTGACCTTTAGTGCTGTCTAATTTAAAATCAGGAGCTTTTTTCCCCACCAAAGACATATGTAACACACCTCTTCACATAAGTTATTATTTAACTACTAAAATTTCGTAAACATACAGGGAAAATTATTAATATCACCTTTCCATTAATAATTATTTTCCCTTCACAAGTACTATTATACACCATTTATTTTTGATGTCAATATGTTTGTTGAAAATATTTATCACTTGTGATAAAAAAATATCTTCTTAGAATATTTTATTTGAGAATTGAAAATTAATGAAGCAGGAAAAAATGACAAAATAAAAAAGGCCTTACAGCCTAACTTATATGGTGGAGGGAGATGGATTCGAACCATCGAAGGCACAAGCCAACAGATTTACAGTCTGCCCCCTTTAGCCACTTGGGTATCCCTCCATGACTATTTTATTTTAATATTTGAAAAATATTCATCAATAAAAATGGTGGTCGCAATAGGGCTCGAACCTATGACCCCCTGCTTGTAAGGCAGGTGCTCTCCCAGCTGAGCTATACGACCATGTTATGGTCGGGGTGGAGGGACTCGAACCCCCGACCCCATGCTCCCAAAGCACGTGCGCTACCAACTGCGCTACACCCCGGCGTCTTGCGACATATTTGATTATAGTAGAAATCAAATAATTATACAAGATTTATTATTCTCCATTTTGGGCGATTTTTGATAAATAACTCGCTATTTTTTGATATTTTTCAATTATACTCGTTATTGCTCTAGCATTATTATAATCAAAAATGGCAATAATAATATCAGTTTTTATTATTAATTTATCAAATTGTAACATAGCTGTAATATATGGAATGTACAATATGATTATATAAAAATGGAAAATTTTTTAGGAGGGATTTCATTGAACTACCGAAAGCTGATAAGTTTAAGTTTAGTCTCATTGCTCATATTTTCATCTGTTATTATGCAGAGCATTTCTGCCGATGCGTATTCTGTAATCACTACAAATGAAAACCAGCAAATCTTAAGTAAAGGAGTTACACAAAAAAACATTACATATTTCACTACAGATGGTTTTATAAATGTCAATGTTTTATATATTGACCTAAATGACAGCAATACATCCATATCAACCATCTTCAATCCATCTGGTTTTAAAGACAGGATGAATGTTGAAGACATGGCAAACGGAAATGGTGCAATAGCAGCAGTAAATGGTGATTTTTTTGATACCAAACAGGGATTTATAATAGGTGCATCAGTTAAAAATGGAAACCTTTTGACTGTTCCTTATTACAAAGGAAACTACGCTACATTTGCTATTGATAAAGACAACATTCCATCTATAAGCTATTGGAAAAGTACTTCATTAAATATAACGCTTCCAGATGGAAGTCAACTACCCATAAGTGCATTAAATAACATTGGTTCATTAAATAATGGCACATCATGTGTTATCTTTACAAAAGATTGGAATTCAAATACGCCCGGTGTCAGCGATAATTACAAAGATCTTGTTGAAGTTATAATTGATAGCAATAACAAAGTCGTAGATGTAAGGCAAGGCGAGGGACCCACATTAATTCCTGATGGCGGCTATTCAATAGATGCTACTGGCAATGTCGCTTCAACTTTATTAAATCTTAAATATGGTGATACTGTAATCAAAAATATATCTACAGACCCTCCATTTGACAATTTCAAAATGGCTGTAAGCGGTGGGACTATTCTTGTATCAAACGGGTCTATCCCACAGCAGTTTACTGATAACGTAGACGGCATATACGCCAGAACAGCTATAGGCTATACACAAGACAAGAAGCACGTAATCATAGCAACAGTAGACAATGCAAACACAAGAGGAATGACAGAAAAAGAATTAGCTCAATTGATGATCAATCTTGGTGCGTATGATGCAATGAATTTAGATGGCGGTGGCTCAACTCAAATGGCAGTTAGAGAATTAGGTGACAGCCAGGCAAAACTTCAAAATACCGTACCAGGTTATGAAAGAAATGTTGCAAATGGCGTAGGTGTATTTAACACAGCCCCAGCAGGAAACCTTTATGCACTAAAATTAGAAGCTGACAGCTCAAATGTCTTTGTAGGTACTCACAGATCCATCACAGTAAAAGGTTACGATGAAAATTATCAGCCAGTAAAGATAGATCAAAATAACGTATCATTTTCTATAAATGGCATTGCAGGAAAATTCGACGGAAATGAATTTTTAGCAGAAAGTGCTGGTGATGGCGTAATCACTGCAAGAGTGGGAAATGTTACAGGCACATTAAAAATAAAAGCATTAGATACACTTGCAGACATTAGATTTAACCCTTATTCATTAAATATAAATAAAGGTTCTACAGTATCTATTTCTGTAACAGGTAAAGATTTAAACGGATATAGGGCACCAATAGAAGACAGAGATATAAATTGGACAGTGTACAACAACGTAGGTACTATAAGTAATGGTGTCTTTACAGCATCCAATGGAGACGTATCAGGTGCATTATCAGCAAATATAAATGGCAAAGTCGGAAATCTTCTTGTAAAAGTCGGACAAGGGTCAGATTTTGACGCATCGCAACTTCCAAAGCCATTAGATTTTGTATCACTTGACAGCAAAAATAAAGAAATAGATGTCAACAATACCAATAATTCATTTAAATTTATGGTATTTGGCGATACAGATTATGACACACTTTTAAGACTTCAAATTTCATTAAAAGCTGCAAATACAGCCAACAAAGATTATCCTCTTATAGTTTTTACAGGTGATGTAAATGACAGAGTTCTAAAATCGTTAAACATTCAATACATAAAAGCAGGTAATTCATACGGAGTATACGATTTTCGAAATTCTACATTTATAACGCTAGATGACACAAAAGGCGGCTTGCTTTCATCAAACAAAGACCAGTGGAGCTGGTTTTTAAATGTACTAAACAACGTAAAAGGCGATAATTTATTTATAGTTTTGCCTAAACCTGTATGGGGCTCTGATGGATTTAAAGATACGAGAGAAGCTCAGTTGTTTGAAGATACCCTTCAAAAATTCAGAGAAAATACAGGCAAAAATGTGTGGATAATATATAACGGTAGTTCTCCTTTTTACACAACATTAAATGACAACATAAGGTATATATCGAATTATGGCACAAATTATGGTGGAGGAAAAATGGATATATACACTGATGCAAGGTATATCTCAATAATGGTCAATGGAAAAGATATTTACTATCAAGATAAAAACTTACTCACAAAGTAGAAGATGCGTTTTAAAGCGCATCTTTTACTTTGTGTCTGTAAAATACTTATTTGCAATGCTTTTTAAAAAATTTATATCATCTTCTGAGAGGTGTTCTTTTAGGATATCCATCATTTTATACCCTTCTTCGGCAGTTACCCCATCTTGAGACATCTTCATAATCTCGCCAATACCTGATGGCCCTAATTTCATCAATATGCCTATGGCCTTAGATTTTGTGGTAAAATCTATTTCTTTTTGTACGCTTAAAATTTTCTCAGGTGTAACTACAATCCTATTCATGTTTAAACTCTTGTCATTTTCTCTTGCCGAACTGTTTTCTGTAATCTTCTCAAAATTTCTCTCTCTTTGCTGAATAAGCTTATCGAGAGATTTTTCATTAAAATTCCTTAAGTCACTATCTTGATTATTTTTTTCTTTTGGATTTTCTTGTTTAATATCAATGTTCTCATTTACATTTTTCACTTCAGAATTATTACTTTCCTGTGATTCATAAGGCGTACTGTTAAACACAGTTTTCTGCAAGTCGTTTTGCTGATATTTTTCGACAGGCAAAGTATATGCATTTTCCTGTGCAGAGGTATCCTTTATATGTAATATTGGCTGTTCTTTTATAAAAAGTTTAAGCATAAATATAATACTGACAGCCGTAACAGCGAAAATAAATAAACTGTAGGCAATGTTTTTTTTCACGCAATCACTCCCTTCGAATAATTTTATTATTTCTTTCTTCATTGCTTTTAATACAAATTTTGGAGGAAGATTTTATGGATGAATTGCGAGTAAAATATGATGATAAAGATGCTATAAAGCTTATTTCTGCATACCTAGCAGAATATTTAAATTTCGATTCTGTGATACTGTGCATAGGTACAGACAAGTGCATAAGTGATTCTTTAGGTCCGATTGTTGGAGATATGCTATCAAAAATGGTAAATAGCATAAATGTATATGGAACATTAAAAAATCCTATACACGCCATAAATTTAGAAGAAAATATTGCATACATAAAAAGAAAGCATCCTTACAGCAATATAATAGCTGTTGATGCTTGTCTTGGAGACAAAAATAATATAGGCAAAATATCAATAAAAAAATCACCGATATATCCAGGAAAAGGTGTAGGGAAAGTACTTCCTGCCGTCGGTGATATATCTATAATAGGCATCATAGACGCTTTTGATATTATCCCTGTACATAATACAAGGCTTGGATTTGTATTTGAAATGGCTGAAATTATCGCAATGAGTATACATAGAGCCTTTTATTTAAAAGCTTCTATAATAAATAACTCTGACATAAGTCAGAGTTAATTTAACTATTTATTTACTTAAGGTATAAAGGTATAGATACTAGATCTTGGACAGAGCCATCTTTTGGGCTCAAAGAAAATACCTGTAGTGTACCATCCTGTGGTGTCGACAATGGCTTATACTGTATGTCTGCCTCAAAATCTCCCCACGATGGTGCACCTGCACTTGCCTGGACAGATGTCTGGGATAAAATATTTCCATTCGAATCCAAGATCCTAATATTCACAACTGCTTCATAAACTCTAGCCTTCCCTACTACTTTAACAGGACTTGATACGCTATTATTTTTCATAGGTGATAAGACGATTATGTTTGCATTTTGACTAGCAGCAGTAGTAATACTACTTTTATCAGAATCAATAATAGCTCTTGCCTCTTTATTTTTTGTCAAAATCATGCCAAGCTCATCGCCTACTTTTATGTCAGAAAAACTCATATCTGTTTCAGAATATTGGTATCCTCCTTGACTGTCGTACCCAACTTTCGCTTGGCGATGAATTATAGCATTCGGTAATACCTTAATATCCGGACCTGCTTCATTATTTATATCCCTGGAATCTTGATATTCCCTTTCTATAGTCACGACTCTAGTATCGTAATTTATAGCTTTAACTATACCATAGATAAAAGTTTCTCCTTTTGTCGGATCTGCTTCCGGTATCTTTGTAAACTTAGCTTTGACATTACTTATTACCCATATATTGCCATCCTTATCACCTTCAGGTTGGATAAGTGTTATCATATACGATTTGTTGTCATGTGTAGCATTTATCAATGCTATGCCATCTTTTTTAGAATCCAACGAAAAATCGTCATCATGGGAGAAACCAACAACTCCGCCTTCCTCTTGCATGACTTTTATTGGATCCAGCCTCCATGACTCCTTTCCAAGAGATGCATTCTCTTGAAGCTTTTTAACTCTTTCCTTGTCAATATAGACTGCTCCTGTTAGCACAGTTCTAGTCAATGGATCTAATCCTATTTTATACCCATACAATGAATCTATTTTGTTTCCTTCAACTAATATTTGAACACTATTTACATTTGGCAACCCTGTCAGTGTATTTACAAGTGCAGCCACCATATATTTCGCTGTACTTCCATCTATATCTGTTGCTGACATATAATCTTTAGAAAAGTTTACATAAGCAGTTGTATCCTTCAACTGAACAGACAAAAGTTTAGTATTATCCGGAATAATTGGCTTCGAATACTGGTCAGAAGGTCCTTTCATCAATTCAGATATAACTTGTTTCAAAATATCGGCATTCTCCGATATGCTTCTTGTTTCCATATTCAATCCCGACATTTTGCTATTTAGAAAATACAATGAAACTTCTTTAACAGCCTGCACAGTAGATTTCGGACTTATGGGGGCATTTTGTTCCGTTTTATTTTTTGGTTTGTTAAAGCATCCTGTTAACGAAATTGCCACGACTAATATCATAATAAGAAACGCCTTTTTCATCGTTAATCCCCTCCTCAATTATATGATACAGCATTTTTATTACAACTGTATTAACAGAATCTTAAAATTTCTTAAATTTTAATAAATAATCAATGTCATCATTTAAACATTTTTAACAGGTATTGTTATGTAAAATTCAGTACCTTCCCCAACAGTACTTTTAACATCAATATGTCCTTTGTGAAGGTCTACAATCTCTTTTACAATAGCCAATCCAAGACCAAAGCCACCAGTTTTTTGCGATCTTGCAGTATCCCCTCTTGAAAACCTCTCAAACACCTTAGGAAGTGTTTCCTGACTTATGCCTATTCCTGTATCGGAAATAGTTATGTAGACATTTTTATCATCAGAGTCAAGATTTAGTTTCACAGTACCACCGCTTGGAGTATATTTTATACCATTTTCAACTACATTGTATATCATTCTGTAAAATCTATCTGCATCTACGTCAGCAAAAATATTTTTATCGCTTTCAAATATCAAAGAAACACCCTTTTGCTTTGCTATTGCTTCAAGGTTTTCCACGACATTGTAAGCTATCTCACTAATATTTTCCGTTTTGTTCTCTATTGAACGAATTTTATCAATTCTAGCTAATACCAGCAATTCATTTACAAGCCTCGTCATTCTATCTACTTCTGAATCTATATCTTTTAAAAACTCTTTATAAACAGATATATCCACATTGTCGCTGGATATAAGCGGTTCAACAAGAGCCTTTATAGCAGCAAGTGGCGTCTTTAACTCATGTGATGCATCTGATACAAATCGCTTCCTTTCATCATCAATCTTCATAAGCTTTGTGCTCATATCATTAAATGCATCCGCAAGCTTTCCAATCTCGTCATTTCCGTTCACTTCTACTTTGTAATCAAATTTTCCTTCTGATATTACTTTTGTAGCATCTGTAAGCCTTTTTAAAGGCTTTGTAATAAAGGCAGCTACAATCAGGCTTAGTATACTCACAATAGAGCCTATAGCCGTAAATGTATAAATCATCTGCATCTTTATTGAGTACAAAAAGTTCATGACATCATCAATTGAAGTAGACAATAAAATACTACCTACAATTTCGTTTTTTATAGTCACAGGAACTGCCGAATACATGGTCCAGCCAGAACCTGTAATATAATGAATACTCGTAGATCCGGTGCCTTTAAGAGCTGATTTAACGTCACTATAGCCATTTATATCTTTGCCTTCCATTCCTCCATTGCCAGCCGAATCAACAATTACTTTTCCATTGACATCAGTAAAAAGAATCCTTGAATTTATCTGGTTGGAGTAATCCACAATAGTCGGCTCAATCAAGTACGATGAAACGCCTATAAATTTAGAAACCAAATTAGCGATCATATTAGCCTGCGTCAAATTAGTGACTCTTTCATTTGCAAGATAACTTTCATAAATATTATTAAAAAGATAAATGCCTGTCGATGCAAGTGAAACAATAAGAATAACAAAATAAACCGAAAAAATCTTCCATCTTATACTCAATTTATCACCTTATTTCATGTAGTAGCCTGAACCCCACTTTGTAAAAATATGTTTTGGATTTGCTGGATCATCCTCTATTTTCTCTCTAAGCTTCCTTATATGAACATTTACCGTATTTGTATCGCCATAAAAGTCAAATCCCCATATAAGATCCATCAATTTGTCTTTAGAAAACAACTTTCCGGGATTTGAAGCTAGCAAAACCAGTAAATCAAATTCTTTATTAGTAAGATCGATATCTTTACCATTTTTCTGCACTATTTTATCAGGAACATTTATGGTTATATCACCTATCTTTATGACATCATGTTTTTTAACAAAAGGTGATGTTGTCCTTCTAAACAAAGCTCTGATTCTGGCTATAAGCTCTCTGGTATTAAACGGTTTTGCCAGATAATCATCAGCCCCCATCTCTATTCCTACAATTTTATCTACATCTTCCCCTTTGGCAGTAAGCATTATTATAGGTATATTTGAAAATGACCTTACTTCCTTGCAAAGAGTAAGACCATCTATCTTAGGCAGCATTAAATCAAGTATTACTAAGTCAAAATTACCGCTTTTGATTTTTTCCAATCCTTCTTCTCCGTCATACGCATAATCAACATAATAACCTTCTTGAATAAGAGACAACCTCAAACCTTTGACAAGCATCTCTTCATCATCAATAATTAAAATGTTTTCCATAGCTAAATACCTCCTTTTTTTAGTATATCATATTCTATGCAAAAATAGTATATATGTATAAAGTTAATTGATTTTATGATTAAATAAGCCTACAATTTAATTGAGGTGATAATATGAGCATATTAATTATTAATGGAAGATTGCTACTTGACAACAATATCGTAGATGACAAAGACTTATTAATTGAAGATAACAAAATTGCCGCAATAGGAAAAGGACTTTCTGGCGACAATGTCATTGATGCCGATGGCAATTACGTATCACCTGGATTCATAGACATACATATACATGGATCTGCAGGCTTTGATACGATGGATGGAACTTTTGATGCAATAAATGCCATCTCAAAATCTATTGCAAAGCGCGGTACTACGTCATTTTTACCTACTACAATGACAGAAGATAAAAACAAAATAAAAAATGCCATTAAAAATGTATATGAAAATAAAAATCATGTTGAAGGTGCCGAAATTTTAGGCATCCACATGGAAGGGCCTTTTATAAACCCGAAGCAAAAAGGCGCACAGGATGAAAAATTCATACTTAAACCTACAATAGATAATTTCCTTGAACTTTGTGGGGACTACTTGGATATTGTAAAACTTGTTACAATCGCACCAGAAATAGAAGGTTCGCTAAATCTTATAAAATTTTTAAAAGAAAAAGGCATAATTGTGTCAGTTGGACATACCGATTCCACTTATGATGAAGTAGCTGCCGGGTTTAAAGCAGGCATAACTCATGCGACACACGTCTTTAACGCAATGAGAGGCTTCCATCATCGCGAAGTAGGAACTTTAGGAGCGATCTTCGATCTTGATATAAGCGCCGAATTAATCGCAGATGGCATACACTCTGTCTCCCCAGCCATAAGGACAGTTTTAAAGCTAAAAGGCAAGGAAAACACAAATCTCATAACTGATGCAATGATGGCTGCAAATCTAAGCGATGGAGTATATCAATTAGGTGGTCAGGATGTATATGTGAAAGACGGAGCTGCCAGATTAAAAAGCGGTGTTCTTGCAGGAAGCACTCTTACATTAGATAAAGCTGTAAAAAATATTTTGGCAAACACCGACTTGTCACTTTACGAATCAGTTGCACTCGCATCATATAACAGTGCAAAAGTCATAGGAGTACATGACAGGAAAGGTCTTATAAAAGAAGGATATGATGCGGATATAGTAATTTTTGATGACGATATAGACATTAAAAAGACCATCGTTGGCGGGAAAATAGTTTATGAAAAAAAATAGCCTAAGTGGCTATTTTTTTTCTTCACCATATCCTGTAGATTCCCTAACAATAAGCTGATGAGGCAAAACAACATGCATGTCATCTATTGGCTCTTTTGCAAGAAGTTTCGTCATAAGCCTCATGCTGACAGCACCTATATCGTATGCCGGCCTTTGAATAGTAGTTATCGTAGGCCTAAACATATAAGATAGATATGTGTTGTCAAAGCCGATAACATGAATATCTTCTGGCACGCTAAAACCTGAATCAAATATAGCATTTATTGCAGCAGCAGCCATTTCATCTGAAGCAGCAAAAACTGCATCAACATTGTTCTCCAAAAGTTTTAGCATCGCAAGGTATGCTTGCCTTGCTTTGAAATTACCCTCTACTACAAGAGAAGATTTAAATCTAATCTTTGCTTCAGATAGAGCTTCTTTGTATCCACTTGTCCTCTGAACACCTCCAATAGGATCATCAGAAGGGCCTGATATCATACCTATTTTTTTGTGTCCTAAAGAAATCAAATATTTTACAGCATCGTACGAAGCTTTTTTATTGTCTATATTGACATTAGGAAACTCAAATTCTGCATCCTCTGTACCAGCTAAAACTATCGGTATCCCTACATCATGAAGCTGCTGCTTTACTGAATCCCTAATAATATCCCCCATATATATGATACCATCAACCTGTTTTTCGCTTAAAATCTCTATATAATTCATCTCTTTGTCTTCTTTTTGGTCTGTATTGCATAAAAATATATTGTAGGAATACATACTAGCAATGTCCTCAATCCCACGTACGACTTCAGGATAAAAAGGACTTGATATGTCAGGCACAATAAGCCCTATTGTATGAGTCTTCTGTATCTTCAGACTTCTAGCGAGAGCATTCGGTTTATAGCCTGTCTTTTTTATAGCATCCAATACTCTCTGTTTTGTCTCATCAGTAACAACAGCACTATTATTTAAAACTCTGGATACTGTAGCTATAGAAACTTTTGCTTCTCTAGCTACATCTTTAATTGTAGCATTCACTATTAACCACCTCAAGTTATCGTTTTCTCATACCTTATGGATATTTTACTTTTTAAATGTAAATTTGTCAATAGATTTTCGCAAAAAATTTACATTGTTTTTCATAAATCAACAAAAAAAGACGAAGATCATTTATCTTCATCTCCATCTTCATCTTTCTTAGAATCTTTTAAAACAAGTATAGGAATAAACGACATGGCCATGTATATAATTCCTACAACCAAAACTACAAGAATGCTAAGTTTTACAATCAGCTGCTCCACAAAAAACCACCTCCGGCACTATAAAACTTAATATATTATATGCACAAGGTGGTTTTCTGATATTCTACACAGCCAAACTTTGTTGCCTTGCAAAAATTTTGTTTATCGCAACAGCAACACCATCATCATTATTTGACTTAGTAACAAAATCTGCCTTTATTTTAACAAGTTCCGGTGCATTAGCCATAGCAATGCCAAATCCAGCATATTCTATCATAGATAAATCATTTAGATTATCACCAACAGCTGCAACAAGATCTCTCTTTATATTGTACATATTTGCCAGCGTCTTTAATGCATTGCCTTTACTAACTCCTTTTGCATTTATTTCCAGGTGGCCACCTCCTAATGTAGATACTGAAACTATTTTTGACAACTCATCATAAACCTCAGGTTCTACAGGGGCAGGATTTTTTATGTCGCCTATAGCATATATTTTTGCAGTGCCTTTGCCCGTTTTTCTGATGTATTCAGCAAGATCACCAACAGCATCTACTTCAACCCTATTAAAAGACAAGTACCATTCTACTTTTTCGTTAATCTCTTCTACAACTAACCTGTCATCAATATAGAGATTTACCTGATAGCCACTATCCCTTAATATATTGATGGCCTTAACAGCATCCTCAGACTGTATTGGATTATAATAGTACACTTTTTTAGTGTAGGCATCTTTTATAAGTGCTCCATTGAAGCATATGACAGGTGCATTCACTTTAAGCTCTAAAGCATATGGTAATATTGATGAAAACATCCTACCTGTGGCAATTGTGTAAATGATTCCCTTTGATCTTAACTCGTTTATAGCATTAATATTTGCTTCAGATATTTTATTATTGCTATCTAAAAGGCTACCATCAGCATCTGTTACAAATAATTTACACATATATTTCAACCCCTATATTTATTTTTCTATACTATATTATAACAGTTTGTAAATTTACATACTATATCATAATTTAACATAAAACGTTAACACTGAAAATTTTACATTTTAATTTTTTATTTAACGAACTTTTCTACAATGTATATTTTACGATATTACTCTCAAAATATATTTATGACACATTAAAAGAAAGGATGGGATTATGCTTATAATATTTTTTCGCACGCTAATCCTTTATTTCTTGGTAGTAGTTGTCATGAGAATAATGGGAAAGCAGCAAATTGGACAGCTTCAGCCATACGAATTGGTTGTAGCGATAATGATAGCAGATCTAGTCGCCGTACCGATGCAGAACAAAGGCATACCGCTTTTGACTGGTATCATACCTATTTTCACTCTGCTTATATCACAGCTTTTTTTGTCGTATATTTCAATGAAAAGCCTTCGTGGTCGGGAAATGATTTGTGGAAAACCTACAGTTTTAATAGATAAAGGTAAAATTTTGACGAAGGAGCTTCAAAAAGAAAGGTACAATATCAATGACCTTTTGGAAGAACTGCGAGTTATGGGCTATCCAAATATTGCTGATGTTGAATACGCAATTTTAGAGACAAACGGCTGTTTAAGCGTGATACCAAAAGTAGACAAAAGACCTGTAACACCAAATGACTTAAATCTGACGCCTCAATACGAAGGTTTGCCTCTTCCAATCATCATTGACGGAAAAATTATACACAAAAATATGGAAATGGCAAATGTAGATATGAAATGGCTCAACGATCAACTAAAGATGTGGAACGTAAATAACATAGAGAATATAATATTGGCATCTCTTGATCCAAATAAAGTATTGACAGTATATAAAAAGGAGTGACATAGATGAAACATGTAGTCCCATTGATTGTGATGATAATTATATTGATAATCTTCGTAGACATAGCTTCATATAAATACCTATACACTTCATCAAATAGCATGGAGGAAAAACTACATGTTATAGAGAAAGATATAAAAAACGGCAACTGGAAAAGTGCAGAAACATATGTCAATGATTTAGAAAAAACATGGGACAAAGTAAGCAGCAAATGGGCAATTTTAATTGAGCACAGGGAAATTGATGACATAGACATGAGTCTTTCAAAGCTTAAAAGCTTCATTGACTCCAAGAATAAAGATTTAAGTCTTGCAGAACTAAAAACTCTAAAAGAATTGTACAATCATATACCATCAAATGAAAAACTTACCCTTGAAAACATACTATAAAAACCCGGCATTAAACCGGGTTTTTGAAGAATATACTTAATTTTGTGCTGGAACCGTCAATTCTTTTGCATTTTTCGTATCGTCAGGTAGCACTACATTGACATTTCCGTTAACATTTGAATAAACCATTGAGCCGCTTACCATTTCCCATTTCAATGGCATCTCGACTCCTCCAACTTTTGCTCCTTGCTTATAAGCTATTTTAAAAAGCATATCAAGCTTAGATACCGTATTTGTATTAGTGTCTATGTAGTAGACGTATTTTCCATAAACTCCATCAACTAAATCGCTGTACGTCATGCCATTCAAAATATTTCCAAGCCCAAGGGTATTTATCAAATCATCCACTTTTGACATGTCTGTAATTTTAGTGTATGCATATACTACATCTACTGCTTTACCGTCTAAATAGGTTGTTCCTGCATACCTATAAAGAACGTCTTTACTGAAAAGATTATTTTGTTGCTGTAATTTTTCCAAATTCATGATGTTAGACATGCCAGGAACACTCATATAACTCCACTCACCATCAGGTGATTTTACATAAACCTTATCACCCATCATGTACTCTTCAACTGTCATCGATCCGGCATTTGGGATACTCATGCTTATTACTTCATGGATTCCCTGTTCTAAATTATAGTCGGCATATACTTGTGTGGAAACTGTGTCAAATGGCAATGCTACATCATTGTTAAAACCAACATTAACTTTCATATTACCATTTAAGCTACCACTTTTAACCGTTGTATTCTTAGTACCATCTATCAAATCTTTGACTTTGCTA
Organism: Thermoanaerobacterium butyriciformans; assembly: GCF_017874545.1. GTDB lineage: Bacteria > Bacillota > Thermoanaerobacteria > Thermoanaerobacterales > Thermoanaerobacteraceae > Thermoanaerobacterium > Thermoanaerobacterium butyriciformans. The sequence goes on from NZ_JAGGLT010000006.1 coordinate 17,088, forward strand.
TAATTGTCAAATATCTTTGACAATATCTGCTGTCCTTCATCCTCCGTGACTTTTTCATTCAGCGGAGCATCTTGAGGAATCAAGCCATCTTCTAACGCATAGACATATTCAGGTCCTTCTATTTGATGTGCATCTATCATGGACAGCCCATAAAATCTGCTTAATATAGTAGCCATTTGCCCGTAAGTGATTGGGTCTGAAAGCATCAAGTTTCCTTTTCCATCACCTTCTAATATATGATTGTTCTTTACATACTGCGAGATATCCTGTCCAGATAAATCAATTCCATATCCTTTTACAAGATCACTTACAAACTCTTGTCTTGTCATGTATGATGACGATGTCTGTGCTGCTAAACCAAATACTGGTATGGCTGCAACCAACATAACTACTAAAAAGATAGTAATAAACTTTTTCAATAGTACTCCTCCTTGACTATTTTGTTAAGTTTTAATCAACTATATTTTACCACTTTACCATATTTTAATCAATAAAAATTTTCTAAATTTTTGAATCATAGATTGCCTTTTAAACCTATCTCATCTGCCACATTTCTCATGCCTATGATAGTTTCTTCTATCACTTTATCTAAATCCATACCCAATAACTCTGCACCTTCTGCTATAACGTCTCTATTTACTCCTGCTGCAAAACTTTTTTGCTTCCACTTTTTCTTTACAGATTTAACCTCTAAATCAAGTATGCTTTTGCTGGGGCGCATAAGCGCTGTAGCTGTAATAAGTCCAGTCAGCTCATCGATTGTGTACAAAACCTTTTCCATTTTATGTACTGGTTCTACATCTGAGCACAGCTTCCACCCATGGCTTTCTATTGCATGAATGTACTCTTCAGGCCATCCACGTTCCTCCAATATTTCTCTTACCTTTTTACAGTGCTCATTTGGATACATTTCATAGTCAAGGTCATGCAAAAGCCCTATGATTCCCCATTTTTCTTGGTCCTCGCCAAAAAGCTCAGCAAAATGCCTCATAACTGCTTCAACAGCCAATGCATGTGTGATAAGGCTTTCGCTTTTGTTGTACTCCTTTAATAACGCATACGCTTCTTCTCTATTTATAACACCATTCTCCATAATGCAATACCCTCTTTCGTATAATATTATTTTTAAATAGAATTATACCATATGGAGAGATATTATCAAAATTACATGAATATATTTTGTTCTTTCCTAAACTACAACATTAGTTGAAATTTTTATTTATAAAAAACATATTGACAAATTAATCTACATGATGTAGAATAAAATCAAACTACATCGTGTAGATTCGAAAGGAGTATCTCGAGAAGATGCAAAGAATGTCAGATTCTGAAAAAAAGATAATGGAGTATATTTGGGCTGCCGGGCATCCTGTAACAACTTCTGAAATAATTAAAAATCTGCCTGAAGCAGCAGAATGGAAACAGAACACAGTGATCACTTTTTTAACTCGCTTAATAAGAAAAAAAATTCTCAAAGCGACCAGAGTGGGCAAAGCTAATCAGTATGAGCCTTGTATTACTGAAGAGGAATACCGTAATTTTGAAATAAAACAATTTATAAAAGATGTCCATAAAGGTTCTATATTAGGTTTTATATCCTCATTATGTGATAATGGCGATATAACAATGGAAGACATAGAAAGCCTAATGAAGCGTTTTAAAAAGTAGGTGTTACTTATGATTAGGATTATCTATAATCAACTGCTTATAATGTCAGTTGTGGCTGGAGGATTATATTTGATTTTAAAATTTATAAGTCTATTTACTTTTAAATATCTTACTTCAGCCTGGCATTATTACAGTTACATATTTATGTACATGTTTTTCCTAATACCATATCACAGGTTGGTATCATGGCTTAATTTGAGCTTTGCACAATACTTATCTTGGTTTATAAATCCTACTGTCAATAGTATCGCTACATCAAGACATGAAATACACGCATTATCGCTTTACCTTGATTATATCCCATATATATTGATGGCAGGAACAATGGTAGCGACAATTATAACTATTGTTCAGAATTATAGCCAATACAAACATATTTCAAGCATGTGCCGTTTGACCAATGATACTAAGACTTTAAATGTACTTTCAAAATGTAAGCAAGAAATGTTAATAACAAAAGACATAAAAATATACATCTCTTCCTGCATGACTACACCCTTTCTGTATGGCATCTTTCAGCCTCGCATCGTTTTGCCTGACATTGAATTTACCAAAGAAGAATTGAAACATATTTATCTTCATGAACTTACCCACTGGAAGCGCCATGATCCATGTCTAAAGATTTTATTTTTACTCATTAATTTACTCCATTGGTTTAACCCTTTGGCATATATTGCAAGGCATGACATTGAAAATCATTGTGAACTCTCATGTGACGAAAGTGTTGTAAAATCAATGGACAGCTACGAAAGGAGGCGATATTGTGAGTTAATACTAAATGTGCTCTGGAATGTGGCAAATCAAAATGTCAAGCTGTTTTCCGCATTCAGTGATAAGCAGAAACAGCTGGAAAGGAGGTTAAATAAGATTTTGGGCGAACAAAACTCACCTTACAAGCAAAAGAAAAGATGGGTAGCCATATCTGCAATCTTAATAACATTGCTAATAGCAATAATTGGCACAGGTATGGCATATGCCACAGATGAAGTCATTTCTGTGGCAGGAGAAACATCAATCTCTGTACCCAGTGGTGGAGTGGAAGTAACACCTCAATCTCACACTGACATACCTTTTCTTGTAGAAGGAGAAACATCAATTTCTGCCCCATCACAATAAACAAATAATTTTCTTCATATTAAGATGTGGGAACTTTCTTCCACATCTTATTTTAAAAAATTGTTATATTTAAATAGAAACGAGGATGATAAATTTGATGAAAAAAAGATTAACAGTTCTATTTTTTATCGTAATTATTATTTTATCTGGGTGTAGCAGTTTCAATAAAAATATTAATAGAATTCATAAATGGGATAATTCAAAATATAAAAATTTTCCTAGTAGCATAGGAATAAATGTTTATAATGAAAATAGTTTTAATACAGGTATAAAAAACGATCCTAATAGCTACAAAGCAAATCACACATTATATATTTCTGATTTAACCAAGCCAATTACCGTTATGTTTAACAATAATGGAAAAGACAGAAAGTTTATAATGAATGTCTATTATGATTATGAACAAATAAAATTTAAAATAAATTCAAATGGAAAATTTGACCAAAAATATATTTTTAATTTAGATGATGGCTATGAAATTGAACTGCCATTATATCTTCCTCAAAATTTGACTAAGTCTGGATCTCACAAATTGCTTATAACTTTTTGTATTGCCCCGGATTTACACTCATCTGACTTAAATCAAACCATAGACTGGTATGGAAGTGCAACAATTCAAGATATTATTTTTAGTTCGGAAAATATTAATTTTGACAACACAAAAGAATTCGAAGTACCAAAAAATCTTATTAAATCCAGTTATAATTATACGTTAAACCAAGACTATGATTATAGCATACTTAAAACGAAAATCTTGCCTAATCCTCCAGTTGTTTTCACAGTAAAACCAAATCAAAAGTTTAAATTAATCTATAACGTCTCTTCCCCTCCTGCGAAGGAAAACAGTCAAGTTTTATTATTGACAACCATTGGATACAAGCAAGCCTTAATAAATAATAAACCTTATTTATTACTGGAACTTCCAAAAGGCAGTACAGGAATAGGGGAAATGGAATTGACTGCTCCCGATAAACCAGGATTGTATGAGATTATTAGCTATAGCGTATGTAGTCCTTTCAATAAATTTGACGGAAAAAACCTTTTATCTTTCAACATAGAAGCAAGTCAAAGATTTACTTTAAGAGTTAAAGAATGAAACTAACAATTATCAGCATGGCTTCTCATACGCCTATGTACCTGCTTATTATATCCACATATTTGCTAAAATCCTCTATTGCCATCTTGACACTGTTGTACACAATTTTATCATCAATTTTTTCATACTGGTGTACTAGTCTATTTCTTAAACCAGAAGCTGGAGCAATCTTAACTGCAAAATCTACATCCAGAACTCCAGCTTCACTCAAATCAATAAATGAATTGAAATAATCCGAAGCAGGCGGTCTTTTTAAATACGCAAGAATCATATTATTTATATCTAAAGCTAAATCTACTATTAATTGCAATAACCTTTCAATAGCATATTTCAGTTTAATGTCATGCACATATTCCTCGTATGTACACGAAGACAACTGCTTTAACTCATTTATATGTTCTAACATTCTAACTAATTTTTCTTGTATCACTTGAAATGTATCACCCATTTTATTCACCCCTCAACAATTTATCTATTTCTTTTCTCAGATACTGTCTCCTTTGCTCTCTTAAAAACTGAGTATCGGCATACCTGAAAGATGCATAACACTTAAATTCCACAAAATTCTCTGATGAGCCGTAAAGAGGCTTCCCATATTTTGCAATCTGATACAAAAGCAATGGATCAGCCTTTTTAATATTGACAAGATCCACTTTTTCGGTTCTAAAATATAAAGATAAATTTAAAAGCAATTTCATCTCTTCATCGTATGATAATACCTCATAGCTTTCAAAGGCCAGATCTATATCGCTGTTTTCATGATTTAAGCCTTTTGCATAGGAGCCAAACAAAATTAAAAGCTTTAAATTGAATTTTTTTGCTATTGCCTCAATCTCATCATTATTGTCAAAAAGTAATTTTTCATCTATTTTATTCAAACTAACACTTCCCTGATGATAGTATAATTGTAATATTCTAAATTTTAAATCCATCTTTTACAATTAAATCTTACCATTTTCCTTGTATACAATCAATAAATTCGTTGCTATATTAGATGAAATTTTACCATGCAAGTCTTAAGACAAGCAAATTTTCTTGACTTTATTGAATCAAAGTGCTATTTTTATTATGATGGTATCCATAGTGGAACCATACATAAGGCTAAAATTTTAAAAGTTTATACCTCGCCAGGATCATATGACCGGGACGGGAGATAAAATGGTGTATTATGCCTTCCGTGCGGAAGGTTTTTTTGTTATCTCCCACATTTGAAGGGAGTGTTGTTTAAATGAAAGTAGGTTTCATAGGTGCAGGAAAAATAGGCACAGGGCTGGGTATCTTATTATCACATTCTTCAATAAAAGTCTCTGGATATCTAAGTCGAAGTGTAAATTCATCATTGAATGCATCTTCACTTACAAATTCTGCTGCTTTTTCAAAATACGAAGACATTATAAACGCATCGGATGCAATCATAATAAGCACAAAAGACGACTGTATAAAATCTATCGTGGAAGAAATCATAAAGTACAAATCTATTATAAACAATAAAATCTTTGTGCTCTTAAGCGGCTCAATATCTATTGATGTACTAAAGCCTCTTAAAGAATATGGACACACGATGATCATGCATCCTGTTCAAACATGTCCGTCAATAGAAGCTGCAGTTTCTCTGCTTCCCGAAAGTTACTTTACAATTGAAGGAGATGACATTGCTGTAAATGCCGGAATAAACATCGTAAAGGAAATAGGGGCAAAGCCAATAGTGATAGACGGTATTAATAAACCCCTTTATCACGCAGCATGTGTCATGGCTTCAAATTACCTTGTTACACTTATAAAAGCTGCCGATGAACTTTTAAAAGCTTCTGGATTTCCTTTTGACAAGCATCCAGATTTACTTTTGCCGCTTATAAATGGAACTTTGAAGAACATAAGTGAAAGAGGATGTGACGCATCATTGTCAGGTCCTATTGCCAGATGCGACATAGAAACGGTCAAAAAACATGTGGAAAATATAAACGATGACGAAATTTTAAAACTATACAAAGCCATGGGAAATGCCACAATAAAATTTTTCAAAAATCCATGTGAGAAAAAAATAGCCGAATTGGAGGAGATATTTAATGAATGATAAAGTAACAGTTTCTACTCTAAAGAAATTTAAAAAAGATGGCATAAAGATAACTGCATTGACTGCCTATGATTATCCGACAGCAAAGATATTGGACGAAACCGGTATTCATTTTATACTTGTAGGCGATTCTCTCGGCATGGCAGTATTAGGATATGAAAGCACCATACCTGTCACAATGGATGACATGGTACACCACACAAAAGCTGTCGCAAAAGCAGCGAAAAATGCTTTTATTGTGGCTGACATGCCATTTATGACATACAACATATCTAAAGAAGATGCGCTTAAAAATGCTGCCCGCCTTTTGGCTGAAGGAGGCGCACAAGCCGTAAAGCTGGAAGGCGGCGTCGAAATAGCTGAAACAGTAAAGGCGATCGTAAATGCTGGCATTCCAGTAGTAGGTCACATAGGCCTCACACCTCAATCTGTAAACAAATTAGGTGGATACAAGGTTCAAGGCAAGGATGATAAAACAGCATCAAAGTTAAAAAGCGATGCAAAATCATTAGAAGATGCCGGTATCTGCGCTCTTGTCTTAGAATGTGTGCCAATAGATCTGGCGAGAGAAATCACTGAATCTCTATCAATACCTACAATAGGCATTGGAGCAGGTCCTTACTGCGATGGTCAGATACTTGTGCTTCACGATATGCTGGGGCTTACGCAGGGCCATAAGCCAAAATTCGTTAAGCAATACGCCAATATTGATAAAATAATCAGGGAATCTGTCAACAATTATATTTCTGATGTACAGAATAGCCTATTCCCTACTGAAGAATACTCATTTGCTTCAAGAAAGAGTGATGTAAAATGATAGTCGTTGAAAAGATAAGCGACGTAAGAGAAATTGTAAAAGATAGAAAAGTACAAGGCATGTCAATCGGTCTTGTCCCAACTATGGGATACCTTCATGAAGGTCATCTTTCACTTATAAAAAAAGCTAAGGAAAATTCAGACTTCGTCTGTGCCAGCATATTTGTGAACCCAATCCAATTCGGTCCAAATGAAGATTATAACAAATATCCAAGAGACGTAAAAAGAGATATTAAGCTTTTAGAAGATAATGGCTGTGACCTGGTCTTTATACCATCAGTAGAAGAGATGTATCCAAACGAAAGGCTTACAACAGTAAGTGTAAGTAAAATAACAAATAAACTTTGTGGCGCATACAGGCCTGGACACTTTGATGGCGTATGCACTGTAGTTGCAAAACTTTTTAATATATTTACTCCAGACATAGCAGTCTTTGGTCAAAAAGACGCACAGCAAGTAGCTGTAATAAAGAAAATGGTAGAAGACTTAAATATGCCAGTTGAAATAATCGCTTCGCCTATAGTAAGAGACGAAGATGGATTAGCCCTAAGTTCAAGAAATACTTACTTAAGTGATGGCGAAAGGCAGGCTGCATTGATTTTAAACAAGTCACTAAAAGAAGCCGAAAAAATCCTTAATGACGGCGAAAGAAGTGTAGAAAAAATCATAGATACGGTAAGGAATATTTTAGAAAGTGAGCCACTGTGTAAAATTCAATATGTATCATGTGTTCATCCAGATACACTTGAAGATTTAAAAATGATAAATGATAAAGCATTGATTGCTATTGCATGTTATATAGGAAATACAAGGTTAATTGATAATCTATTATGGGGTGTTGATGTATAATGCAGAGATTCATGATGAAATCTAAAATTCATAGAGCAACCGTCACAGATGCCGACTTAAACTATATGGGTTCTATAACAATAGATAAAAAACTTATGGATCTTGCTGATATTTTACCAGGAGAAAAAGTACAGATTGTAAATAACAACAATGGCGCACGGTTTGAAACGTACGTCATAGAAGGGGAAGAAAATTCAGGTACTATATGCCTAAACGGTGCTGCGGCAAGATTGTGTGTCCCTGGTGATACCATAATAATAATTTCATACGCTATAATGGATGATAAAACAGCAAAAACGTATAAGCCAAAAATTGTATTTGTTGATAAAAAAAATAAGCCAAAAAACATTTAAAAGGGTTCATTTAGAACCCTTTATTTTATAAACTTCTAGATAAATCATCAATCTTTTTTAATACGCGATCTTTTTCACTGCCTTCTAATATGACAGGCCTAAAATCATTCCTCTCTTTTACAGACGAAATCGATATAGGTATCAAATTCATATTTGACGATTCAATTAAACTTTTCGTTTCATCAAATGTAAAAGTCTGTTGAAAAATAAATGCATCCTTGTCTGAAGGATTTCTATTGCCGCCAAAGATGAAATTGCCAAGTGAATACACTATGTACCTCCCATTGTATTTTTCTATGCCTTCAATGACATGTGGATGTGTACCCAAAACAAGATCTGCACCTTCATCCACTGCATAACGACCTATCGCAACCTGTGTCTTATTTGGATAATACTTTCCCTCATCCCCCCAGTGAAAACATACGATGACTAAGTTAGCTTGCTTTTTCATATCTTGAATGTCTTCACTTATCTGCTTTTTTAAATCATTAGGGAAGCTCCAACCTGTATATCCAAGAACTCCAACTTTTATTCCATTTACATCCTTTATGTATTTATATCCATACCCAAAATAGCCTATACCTGCTTTTCTAAGTGTATAAACTGTGTCATCAAATCCTTGCCTTCCATAGTCAAACGAGTGATTGTTGGCAAGATTTACAGCATCGATCCCACCATCTTTTAAGATATTAACATAAAGTGGATTGCCTTTAAATCTGTATTCTTTATCAGCTTCTTTTACTGCATTTGTAAATGTTCCTTCCAGATTGACTATTGTAAGGTCATCCTTTTTAAAGATGTCTTTCACATTTTGAGTAAAATATCCGTAATCTCCATTATGGTTTTTAAATTCAGAGTCAAATGTATACTCATCGCCAAAGCTTTCGTCAGATCCCAATGTGGTGTCACCTGCAGCACTTATGGTTATCTCTACATCGCTATTTCTATCTTTATCATTATTAAGTAAAGGAGAACTGTATGAGGACTTACTACTTTTTAATTTAGAAGCTTCTTTGGCTGCATTGCTTTTCCCCACCGTCATTTCATACGATATTACAAAAGCGATAATCATTATTAACAAAGAAACTATGAATTTTCTCATCAATGTCCACCCCTTTTATCCCAACTTTAATTATATAATATTTTACAAATCAGTAATAATTAATAAATTATAAAATTTATAAAAAATATGAGCGTACGCGTATGTACGCCCATTTATTCATTGAATGACTATTTTGTTATATGATTTTTTCCCTCTTCTAACAAGCATGTAACCTTGTTTAAACATATCTTCCGTCACTACAGCATTTATATCTTTTACATTCTCATCATTTACATAAAGACCGCCTTGAGTAATCAGCCTTCTTCCTTCACTTTTTGAAGGAATTATGCCAGTCTTTACAAGTACGTCCAACAAATTTGATCCTAACATACTGCTTGTAATTGTCGATGTTGGTACATTGCTTAAATCTCCACTGCCTTCAAACAAGGCTTCTGCCGCTTTTTGGGCTTTTCTAGCTTCATCCTCACCGTGTACAAGTTTTGTAACTTCGTACGCTAGAACTTTTTTAGCTTCGTTTATCTCCTTATCTTTTAAAGAACCAAGCCTTCTTACCTCATCCATCGGCAAAAATGTCAATAGTGAAAGGCACTTTTCAACATCCGAATCATCTACATTTCGCCAGTATTGATAAAAATCATATGGAGGCGTCTTTTCGGCATCAAGCCATACTGCCCCTTTTTCAGTCTTGCCCATCTTCTTTCCCTCGCTGGTAGTAAGAAGTGTAAATGTCATGCCGTACACCTGTTTTCCTTCTTTTCTTCTTACTAGATCGACACCTGCTAATATGTTGGACCATTGATCATCGCCGCCCATCTGAAGTACGCAGCCGTACTTCTTATTAAGCATCAGAAAATCGTACGCCTGCATAAGCATGTAATTAAACTCTAAGAATGACAGACCCCTTTCAAGTCTCGTCTTGAAGCATTCCGCTGTAAGCATCTTATTTACAGAAAAATGTACCCCTATATCTCTCAAAAATTCTACATAATTAAGATTCAAAAGCCAGTCTGCATTATTGGCCAGTATCGCTTTGCCATCAGAAAAATCTATAAAGCGGCTCATTTGTTTCTTAAAAGCCTCGGCATTGTGTGATATCTCCTCTTTTGTAAGCATTTTCCTCATATCTGTCTTGCCGGTTGGATCTCCTACCATGGCAGTTCCACCGCCAATGAGTGCAATAGGTCTGTGTCCTGCTCTTTGCATATGAGCCATTACCATTAGCTGCAAAAAATGTCCAACATGCAGACTATCTGCTGTTGGGTCAAATCCTATGTAAAAAGTCACCTTCTCTTTCTCAAGCAACTCCTTTATCTCATCTTCATGCGTCATCTGCTGTATAAAATTTCTCTCTTTCAATACATCAAAAACCGACATCAAATTGACCTCCTGTTTTTCTTTATATTTTATCAAAGATTTTATGCAAGTAAAAGCTATCTTTCAATATATCCCTTATTTATAGAGTCTTCCAATATATCATTGATAAACTTCCATAATTCCGGTGCAATTTCACTTACAATTTTATTTCTCTCAAGCACTTGATGACTTTTAACGCCGTGCTCTCTCCATGAATGTCCCTTCGTATAATAATTATGTATTATTGGCTGCATTCTATCAAGGGCAGATGCAAACTTCGCATCAGGCGTTTTGCGCTCCTCAAATTCATCCCATAAAGCTCTTATCTCATCTGCCTGGTCTTTCGGCAAAATATTAAATATCCTCTCTGCCGCTTTCTTTTCCCTCTCTGACTTGTCTTCATATCCTTTTTCATCATATACAAATGTATCACCAGCATCAATCTCCACTATATCGTGTACAAGAACCATCTTAATCACATGGCTAACATCGACTTTCTCCTTTGCGTATTCTGAAAGAACCATCGCCATCATTGCAAGGTGCCACGAATGTTCAGCATCATTTTCGTGCCGCGTGCCATCGATAAGAAGAGTCTGCCTAAAAATTTGCTTTATCTTATCGATTTCCTTTAAAAAGTCTATTTGTTTTTTAAGCCTTTCATTATCCATCAACATTAACCCCTTTTCATGCATATATGTTTATTATATATCAAAGATTTGATGAAAAAAAGCATGCCTAAGCATGCTTTTTTTCATCAAACTTTATCTTTTTTCTTAACGTAATTTATGAGTCCGCCTTCTATCAAGATTTCACGATTTCTGTCGGTGACATCCAGATCCACTTCAAATTTATATCCTTTTGTCACATTATCTACAACAATCTTGCCTTTTGACATAACTTGATTTACAGCATCTTCAATCTTTAGCACATCGCCTTGGTCGATTTTATCATAATCTTCATCATTTACAAATGTAAGCGGGAGAATGCCGCTATTTATAAGGTTTGCCTTGTGTATCCTTGCAAAAGACTTTGCTATTACAGCTTTGACACCTAGTTGAAGCGGTGCTAATGCTGCATGTTCTCTGCTGGAACCTTGACCGTAGTTGTTTCCTCCAATTATAATACCGCCGCCATTTTCTAAAGCTCTCTTTGAAAAGTCAGGATCTATCGTCTCAAAACAATGCTTCGAAAGCTCAGGTATATTTGATCTCAATGGCAAAAGTTTCGCATTTGACGGCATAATATGGTCTGTCGTTATGTCATCACCTACTTTTATCAAAACAACCTTTTCGATGTCAGATAGATGCGTATTCAATGGAAAAGGCTTTATATTTGGACCTCTTACCACCTCAAATTCATCTGCGTTGACTGGTGGCTTTATTATCATATTATCATTCACCAAAAATTCATTTGGCATTTCAATCTTTATTTCTTCACCTAGCTCCCTAGGATCAATGAGGTAACCAGCTAATGCAGATGCAGCAGCTACTTCTGGGCTTACTAAATATACTTTTGCTGACTTTGTGCCACACCTACCATAAAAATTCCTATTAAATGTCCTAAGCGATATGGCATTTGTAGCAGGCGCTTGACCCATGCCTATACACGGACCACAGGCTGTCTCTAAAATCCTTGCACCGGCTGAAATCATATCTGATAAAGCACCGTTTTTTGCAAGCATGTTTAAAACCTGCCTTGAACCAGGTGATATGACCAAGCTTACCCCTTCTGCTATGAGTCCCCCTTTTAATATTGCAGCTACCTTCATCATATCCATGTACGATGAATTTGTGCAAGAACCAATGGCTACTTGATCAACTTTTAACTTACCCGCGTCTTTTACCTTTATAACATTGTCAGGACTGTGAGGCAGTGCAACCATCGGCTCTAATTCGTCAAGATTTATTTCTATCACACCATCGTATTCCGCATCATCGTCTGGCAACAATGCTTCAAAGTCATCTTCTCTCTTTTGGGCTTTTAAAAATTCATACGTGCGAAAGTCAGATGGGAAGATAGATGTCGTTGCGCCAAGCTCTGCTCCCATATTTGTGATTGTAGCTCTTTCAGGCACAGACAGCGTTGCAACACCATCTCCAGAATACTCAAATATCTTGCCCACTCCACCTTTTACAGTAAGCCTTCTTAAAAGCTCAAGTATAATATCTTTAGAAGATACCCACGGTTTTAGCTTTCCCGTAAGTCTAACATTAATCACTTCTGGCATTACCAATCTATAAGGCTCACCTGCCATAGCCAGTGCCACATCTAATCCACCTGCACCTATTGCCAGCATACCTATACCACCGCCTGTCGGTGTATGGCTGTCAGAACCTAAAAGAGTCTTTCCTGGTTTACCAAACCTTTCAAGGTGGACTTGATGACATATGCCATTTCCAGGCCTTGAAAAGTATATTCCGTGTTTTGCAGCAACAGTCTGAATGTACTTGTGATCATCTGCATTCTCAAAGCCTTCCTGCAGCATATTGTGGTCAACGTATGCGACAGAAAGCTCTGTCTTGACTTTGTCAACTCCTAAAGCTTCCAGTTCCAAATAAGCCATAGTACCTGTAGAATCTTGTGTCAGCGTCTGATCTATTTTAATAGCTATTTCATGACCTTTTATAAGTTCACCATCTACTAAATGTTTTTTCAATATTTTCTGCGTTAAATTCACTTGTCATCCCCCTTTACGCTAAATTGCCTTTATCTTAGATATATGCTCTTCATACAGATATATCAATTCTTTATCAAAAAGCGGCCTCTTAAGCTGAATTGACAAACTTCTCACATATGGTAAGAGTTCTTTTGCTTCATTTTCAGGCAATGTCCTGCCGTATTCTTTAAATTTATTTATAAGTGCAGCCGTACCTGAATGTTTACCTATTACAATCTGTCTTTCAAGACCTACTTCATCTGGATCAAAAATCTCGTAAGTATGCGGATCTTTCAATGCACCATCAACGTGAATTCCAGATTCATGTGCAAAAACATTGGTACCCACAATTGCTTTCCACGATGGAAGCGGTCTGCCTGAAGCGGTAGATACGTACTCAGATAATTCTCTAAATCTCTTCGTATCTATTCCGATGTCATACTTATACACATGCTTTAGAGCCATTACAACTTCCTCTAATGCTGCATTTCCGGCTCTTTCTCCAAGTCCATTTACCGTAACACCTATAAAATTAGCCCCGGCTTTAAACCCAGCAAGAGCATTTGCCGTCGCCATTCCAAAATCGTTGTGGGTGTGCATTTCAATATCTATATCGATAGATTCTTTTATCCTTTTTATTATGTCGTATGTTTTAAATGGATCTAATATACCCACCGTATCGCAAAATCTTAGTCTATCTGCACCGGCCTCTTTTGCACATTTTGCAAATTCTATGAGAAAATCTATATCTGTCCTTGATGCATCTTCTGCATTTACAGATACATAAACGCCTTCTTTTTTAGCAAATTGGACGGCACTTGTCATGTGATCTAAAACCCACTGCCTTGAAGTCCTAAGTTTGTGCTCTATGTGTATATCTGATGTTGATATTGAAATCGCAACGGCATCAACACCGCATTCCAATGATTCTTTTACGTCATCTATAACGGCTCTGTTCCATGCCATTATGCTGGCATTCAGTCCAAGTTTTGCAATTTTTGCAATCGTCTCTTTCTCGTCGCCGCCCATCGTCGGGATTCCAACTTCCAGTTGATTCACACCTATTTCATCAAGCATTTTCGCAATTCTAATTTTTTCACTATTAGCAAAAACGACACCTGCAGTTTGTTCTCCATCTCTCAGCGTTGTATCTACTAGGTACAATTTACCATCCTCTTTTTTGAATTTCATCGAACTTCCCCCTTCATAAAACAAAAAAACTTATGTATATATTTTATTCGTATAAAAAAATAAAGTCAATAGTTTTTGCAATTTTTTATTTGTAAAATTGCAAAAACCAGATTACATATGCTAATCTGGTTTTTATCAATCATTTATCAATCTTTGAATGTGTATGGCAAGATAGCCTATTTCATCTTCTGGTACATCCCTATCTAAAGAATTTCCTATGATTTGTGCAACATTTGTTGCTATTTTATATGCTTTTTTAAATTTTCTCTTTATTTGTAAAAGAAGTTCATTTGATATGGGCATGCCTCTCTCTATTCTGTCAATTGCAAATTTCAAATGCGTAATAAGCCTCAGATAATCAATAGAATCCGTCTCAATCTTCCTGTCTATCATATTTTCTATATTTCTCACAAGTTCTGAAACAAGTCTTGTATTTTTCATGGTAACTGACACACCAGAATTTTCGAAAGCCGCATGAAGGTGCAGCGCAATAAATCCTGCTTCATCTTCAGGAAGCTTAATATTTAATCTATCACTTATGATATTAATGGCTTTAAGTGCTATTTTATAATCATCTTTATAAAGGGCACTTATTTCTTGGTTAAAGGGGTTTTTTATATCTATACCGCCTTTTATTCTCTCGATTGCAAATGCTATATGATCAGGCAGTGCTATGTGTATGTGCTCATTCAATTTCTTGCCCTTCACATTTTCAGCATATGCTATCAATTCCTCTGATATACCTATTATGTCGTTTCTTATATTTTCCAGCAGCTCGGAGAATTTTACCATGTTGGCTTTTTCTTGCAGATAATAAACTTTCTCAATTTTTTCACCTATCTTGTCTCCAAACTTTTTTGAAAAGCCTATACCTTTACCGACAACTATACATTCAAGGTTTTTTTCATCATAAGCCATCACGACATTGTTATTCAATGCCTTAACTACTCTAAACATGACCCTCCCCCCTATAGTGCTAAAAATAAATATTTTCAAATTACTTTTTACTTTAGGCTAACTTTCATAATCTCTGTTTTCCCACTTTCAACGAAAATACCACTTTCTCTTTTCTTTATTTTATCCACAACTTCCATATTTGTTATAATTACTGGGCTTATTATAGAGTGGTTTTCTTTTATTTTTTCTATATCAAATTTTATCAATTTATCACCTATTTTTACATTTTGACCTTCTTTTACAAAGCTTTCAAAACCATCACCTTTCATTTCAACTGTATCCATTCCTATATGAATCAATATCTCAAGTCCACCAGATGACTTTATCCCTACTGCATGTTTTGTTGGAAAAAGCTGAATAATCTCTCCATTTACTGGTGAATAAACAATACCTTCTTTAGGTTCAATAGCCACACCATCACCAACCATTTTACCCGAAAATACTGGATCCGGGACATCTTCAATATTTATTAATTTGCCGTCAAATGGCGAAACAATACTCTCGCCTGAAAACTTCTTTTTAAATATATTGAACATAAAAACCAATCCTTTCAATAAATATTGTGCATAAAATAATAATATATAATTTATTGTTAATAGTAAAATATATTTTAAGCGGCCGTAAGGCCGCTAATAATTATTTCTTCTTCATCCTTTTCTGCATCTCTTGTGCAATTAAATCTGCTTTTGTACCTACGATAACTTGTAATGCTCCATTTCCCATTCTTATGACGCCATTAGCACCTGCTTTTTTAAGCTCATCATCATTTATAACTGTATCATCTTTAACACTTAAGCGCAACCTTGTGATGCAGGATTCTAGTGATACGATATTGCCTGCCCCTCCTAAAAGTGCCAAATAATTCTGAGCCATCTCACCAATGTCTGAATTTGATAATTGCTCCGTAGTATCGCTGGTATCTTCATCTAATCTTCCTGGCGTCGGCAAATTCAATTTGACGATCAAGAAGTAGAAAATAAAGAAGTACACAACAGCATAAATTATACCAATAAGCAGTAACAACAATGGTTTAGAAGATATGCCAAAGCTTAGTATATAATCTATTAGGCCTGCAGAAAATCCAAACCCCATTCTTATTCCTAATATATATGTTATGGCAAGGGACAAACCTGTTAAAATTGCATGAACCACATACAGCACAGGTGCCAAGAACATAAATGCAAATTCAATAGGTTCTGTTATACCTGTTAGAAAAGCTGTCAATGCCGCAGAAATCATAATCCCAGATACGGCTTTTCTGTTTTTGGGCTTAGCTGCCATTACCATAGCAAGTGCAGCAGCAGGTAATGCAAACATCATTATCGGGTAAAATCCTGTCATAAATCTACCGGCAGTTGGGTCTCCTGCATAAAATCTATTTAAATCACCAGTGACAATTGCTCCAGATGCAGATTTAAATGAACCAAAAACAAACCAAACAAGGCTATTAATGACATGATGAAGTCCAACTGGAATAAGCAACCTGTTCAATACACCGTAAATGAATACGCCAAAGGCTCCCGCACTTATTATCCACTTTCCTAAGGCATAAATTACATTCTGTATAGGCGGCCATACATAACCTGCAGCAAAAGCCAATATCAAAGCTGCTAACGATGTTATTATCGGTACAAATCTCTTTCCACCAAAGAAACCTAAAAAGTCAGGCAATTTTACGTCATGGTATCTATTGTACAAATAACCTGCTATAACACCTATTAAAATACCGCCAAGAACACCCATATTGATGTCTTTATTGATTGTGGTCGCACCTTTTGTCAAAACCAAATAACCAACCGTAGCTGCTAATCCAGCAACGCCATCTCCACCAGCAAACCCTATTGCGATGCCTATTGCGAAGATAAGTGGCAAGTTGTCAAATATTGCACCACCGGCGTTTGTAATAAATGGAATGTTAAAAACGTCCTTTGCTCCCAGCCTTAAAAGCAATGCCGCAGCAGGTAAAACGGCTATAGGAAGCATCAAGGCTTTGCCTAGCTTTTGTAAATTACCTAGTCCTTTCATGATAATACCTCCTTAATTTTAAATTGGCATAAAAAAGAGCTGGAAAGGTATCAAAACCTAACCAGCTCATGCCTGCTTTACCAGTAACACGCTGTAAAGATCATTTATTCGTTTACAATATTAATTATAAACCACTTTGTTTATCCTGTCAATACCTATTTTTTTATAGAATATGCCATCCTTCTATACGTGTGTCTTACACCTCTTATAGCAATAGATAAAGCCATTATATTTTCAGGAGTTGCAATACCGGCAGCGTATCCTGCATCACCTATATGCTGTATATCGCTTCCAGCCATCTTAGATTGTACTGCAATATTCTCGATTACACTTTTTTGAGATCCTTCTTGAGAAGTGCCTATAGCAGTCAGCGCTAAAGCACCTGCTTCATGTACAACATCAATCATCTTTTTCGCTGTCGATAAATCAATCCCTGGAACAGTTCCCGGCGCCGGTATAAGTACGCAATCAGCACCAGCTTTTACAAAGTTTTTTAGCAATTGTGGATCGTATATATTGCCTGACCCTGCGCCGTGCATTTTCCCTGCAATAATCATAATGTCATCACCTAAAACTTTGCGACACATTTCTATTCCGCTTACGATTGTGTCTGCATTTACACCTGTATTTGGATTTCCTGTTATCATAACATAATCAAACCCATAGAACTTTATCTTTTCCAGATTTTCTCTGCTTAATTTTCTCCCTTCAACATACTCCATACCTTCAGGAACAGGCTCAATATTAACACCGATAAATCTTCCAACTATCTCCTTCAAATTTCTAATGTAATCTGCATCCTGCGAATTTTTAGTGGCCTTTTCTGCTAATTTAATAATTTCTTCCGGTCCTTTAGATATATTGGCATCCATGTCATCTATTCCAAATATGAATGGTTTCTGAAAATCAAAAAAGTTAAGAGTAATGAGATCCGCTCCAAATGCCGCCGCCAACTCTGGATTTGATACTCCATATATAGGAGTCGGAAAAGTTACAATAGTCTCCGCCATGACAGTCCTTCCCTCAGATTCCCTAATAGTTTCAACTAATTCCCTGCCTTTCATATTCATGATGTCACTTGACGTAAGCTCAAAAATCCTCTTCATCGATCAATTACCTTCCTTTCTTTTTTAATAAAATCAAAAAGCCGGCAAGGTAATAAAAACCTTACCGGCTAATGCCTGCCAATGAGTTGCACGCCGTCTTAATTTTATAATATCAAATTCACACAAAAATGTAAAGCATTTATAATTTTTTAACTACATTTGTTATGCTTTCCATGTTAGCTTTTTGCTCCTCAGTAAATGCTACTTGGTTATTTACATAATCTAGATTTTTCGTATTGTTCTCATCAACTTTGTTTATTAAATCAAGCAATTGCTCAGAAGATGCCAAAAGCTCTTCAACTTGTGCAGATATATTTTGTGACGCATTCATGACGCTTTTAACGGCTTGAACTGTTTTATCAGAACCAGCAGCAGTTTCAGTAGTTACATCTGATATATTGTTTATAACCATCGAAATCTCATCAAAGCCCTTCTTAACGTCATTGAATATATCAAGAACTTTATTAACTTCTAAAGCTGCTTTTCTAGAATTATCTATATCGCTTATAACGCTGTCTATTGTTGCGCCAGTGTAACTTGTTATATTTTCTATTATTTCACTTATCTTAACAACACTGTCTGTAGACTGCTTAGCCAGTTTTCTTATCTCGTCAGCAACAACAGCAAAACCTTTTCCATATTCGCCAGCTCTTGCCGCTTCAATAGCTGCATTGAGAGATAAAAGATTTGTCTGATCTGCAATTTCAGATATTGCAGACAGTATTTCTTTTATTCCTCCCATCTTCTTATCCAGCTCTTTCAGCTCATTTGAATTGACTTTTGAATTTTTAAGGCTTTGATTCAAAGTATTAATAAGGTTTCTTACTACATCTCCTTGATTCTTGACATTGTCTTCTATCTCTCTTATTTTCTCTATAGCCTTATTCATATCATTCAATAAATTCTCGGAAGACCTTGATAATTCTTCATTTGCCTCAGAGACATTTGTTATCGACAAAGCAACTTCATTAGCATTTTCTGCAATCGTATTTATACTTTCTGTAAGCTGTTCGATGCCATCTCTTGACATCTTGATATTTCCTGTATTTTCCTCAGCCATTTTTCTCAGTTCAATTGATGAATCTAAAACTTTTTCAGAATGCTCCATTGATTTACTTACTTCGCTATTTATAATCCTTGAAAGTTTCCTCAGTTTTCTAACAGTTATAAGCGAGTATATTATGATTACGACAATGCAAATAACACTTATCACTACCGATATCTTAAATGTTCTGTCATTCTGAGCTATCATGTCATTAAACATAGGCAAAAAACCTTGAGAATACTTGTTGCTAAAATCTGTCATGTTATTCTGAATCTGCGTCGCATAATAGCTAATCTTTAGAGTCTTATCGCTGTCTTGATCAAGATTGTATGTGTCATTTAAATTATCTATTGCTGTACTAATATTTTCTATGCTATCATTTATGCCATCTACATCAGCTTTTAACTGTTTATACAAGCTTGTGCCTTTAAAGTCATCCAGTGCATTACCTATGCTATTTATATTTTGCGTGATGTTATTTAAATCTGTCTTTAATGCACTTTTAGTATTCTGCCCGACAGTGTAATTATTTACATCGTTCAGAAGAACACTGCTGTATTGCGCCAATTGCACCTGTGAGTTTGAAATGTAAAGTACCTGGTTGATGACAAACTTTTTTAAATTGTTAATGTTGTTTTTCGTGTTTATCATCCCAAAATTAACAGTAATAGATAATACCAAAAGCAAAATACCGATTACTACAAAAGCTCTTATGAGTTCGCCCCTTAATGTTTTTGCCATTTACACCCCTCCATAGATAAAACCTTTTGTTAACTATATCGGCTCTTATTTGAAAATGTTAAATGATTGCAAAAAAAAATTCCTCCAAGAGGAATTTTTACATATATATCAATTGTGGTCTTTCAACATGCTGATCTGTAACTATAATATATTTCTTTATTTCATTTAAAGCCCATTCTAGCTTATCTTTGTCGTTTGCATATACTGTTGCTATAGGATCGCCCTTCCTTACCATATCTCCGATTTTACCGCCTAGCATAATGCCTACTGATAAATCGATAGAGTCTTCTTTTGTAGACCTTCCAGCACCTAATTTCATGGCAATAAGTCCTAAGTCTAGCGCATATAAATCTTTTATATATAAGTCTTCATCAGCTATCCATGCCTCAACATATTTAGCCTGAGGAAGCAGTGATATGTTATCTACTATCCTGGCATCTCCACCTTGCGCACTAACGAACTCTTTGAATTTATCCAGTGCTTTACCGCTTGTCAAAGCCTCTTTCAACATCTCTTTTGCTTCATCCGTGTCTTTTGCAACACCAGCGATTGTAAGCATATCAGCACCTAAGACCATACAAACATCCAGAAGATCTTTTGAACCATTTCCCTTTAATACATCGATGGCTTCTACTACTTCCAATGAATTGCCAATTGCAAGTCCCAGCGGCTCATCCATGTTTGTCACATGGGCAACCGTCTTCCGTCCTACAGAATTCCCTATTTCAACCATGAGATTTGCAAGCTTTTTGGCGCTTTCAATATCTTTCATAAATGCACCACGTCCAACTTTTACATCAAGAACTATCCCGTCGGCACCAGATGCAATCTTTTTGCTCATTATGGAACTTGCTATAAGCGGTATTGAATCAACTGTTGCAGTAACATCTCTCAATGCATACAGCTTCTTATCTGCAGGTGTCAAATTGCTGGACTGCCCTACAACAGCAATGCCATGCTTATTTACATTGTCTATAAATTCTCTTTCACTTAGCTCAACTTTCATGCCTGGAATAGATTCAAGCTTGTCTATTGTACCACCTGTATGTCCTAATCCTCTTCCTGACATTTTTGCAACAGGGGCACCGCATGCTGCCACAAGAGGCGCTAATACTAACGTGGTAGTATCTGCGACACCGCCAGTAGAATGTTTATCTACCTTAATTCCTTTTATTTCTGATAAATCCAATACATCTCCAGAATGTGCCATAGCCATCGTCATGTGTGCTGTTTCTTCATTTGTCATGCCATTAAAGTATATAGCCATCAAAAGAGCGCTCATCTGATAATCAGGTACATAATCTTTTGTATATGATGATATGATAAAATCTATCTCGTCTTTTGTAAAAGTACCACCATCTCTTTTCTTCATTATAAGATCATACATTCTCATAAAAGACCCTCCTAACTAAAATGGCAATTCATCAAGGAATGATGTTCCATGACCAGTTCCCTCAACCTTGAATATTTCAGCAATAGTAGCAGCAATATCAGAAAATGTTTGTCTCACTCCCAAGTTTGCGCCATGTTTAAATTTTGGACTGTATACTATAAGTGGTACATATTCTCTAGAATGATCTGTGCTGGCTGTAGTAGGATCATTGCCATGATCTGCCGTTATAATCAGTAAATCATCATCAGCTAGCTTTGCCAGTATTTCTGGAAGATGATTGTCAAAATATTTTAATGCATCTGCATATCCTTCAGGATTGTTTCTATGCCCATAAAGCATATCAAAGTCTACTAAATTTGTAAATATAAGCCCATTTTTAACTTTGTCTAAAGCCTTTAAAGTCGCAATTATACCGTCTTTATTGTTTGTGGAATGATCCTTACCTGTTATGCCACACCCTGCAAATATGTCCTCTATCTTACCTATAGCGAATACTTCATAGCCAACCTCTTTAAGGTTATCCAGTATCGTTGGGCTAAAAGGCTTTAATGAAAAATCCCTCCTGTTTTCTGTCCTGACAAACTTCCCCACATCTCCAATAAAAGGTCTAGCTATGACTCTTCCAACAGCATAATCACCAGTCAATATTTCTCTTGCGATTTCACACATATTATAAAGCTCGTTAAGCGGTATTACATCTTCGTGAGCAGCAATTTGAAATACGCTGTCTGCCGACGTATAGACAATAGGACAACCTGTTTTCACATGTTCTTCTCCGAGCTCTTCAATTATCTCCGTTCCTGATGCAGGTTTATTCCCTATCACCTTTCTGCCTATTTTCTCTTCAAATGGCTTTATTACTTCGTCTGGAAATCCATTAGGAAATGTTGGAAAAGCTTTGTCTATCCAAAGTCCTGCTATTTCCCAATGTCCAGTCGTCGTATCCTTGCCAGCAGAATGTTCTTGCATTTTCCCATATGCACCTATAGCAGAATCATCAGCTTCCACGCTTTTAAGCGGCAGTATATTTCCCAGCCCTAATTTACCTAAATTCGGAAGCTTAACACCTGTCACATCGCATATGTGTCCAAGCGTATTTGAGCCTTCATCACCATATTTATATGCATCAGGAGCTTCACCTGCACCAACGCTATCTAAAACTATCAACAAAACTCTCTTAATCATTTAATCACCTCTATTAAAATACGTTTCACAAATTTAAATATTATTTTCATCGGATAAAGAAAATGCATATGGAAGAAGATCTTTAGCTTTTTTTACCACATAATCACCTTTCATATTCCCTAAAATAACTGTCAAATCTTCACCGCCCAATTCGTACATCACCTGTCTGCATGAACCGCACGGTGAAACAGGTCCATCAGTATCGGCTACTACAGCAATCGCTTTTATCTTTCTATCTCCATTGGAATATGCATTGAATAACGCTGTTCTCTCCGCACAATTCGTAAGTCCGTATGAAGAATTTTCTATGTTACATCCTTTATAAGTATTCCCATTATCTGTAATGACACATGCACCAACTTTAAAATGGGAGTAAGGCGCATACGCCATCTCCCTTGCCTCTTTTGCCTTTTCCAATAATTCCTGATAATCCATTGATTGTACCTCCAATCAATCACGCTTCCTAATGATATAAAAATCGAACTTATCTGCATTAAAATAATTAGAAGAAAAGAGTATCGGCATGTTATTTTCATCATAGTGAATCTGTTCAAGCAAAAGTACAGAGTCATTCTTTCCTATATTAAGCTTCTTTTCTATCGTAAAATCATGTTTAACAACTTTAATGTTTGAAACTGCATAAGTTATCTTGATGTTGTATTCCTTTTCTAAAAACGCAAACACAGATTCTTCAAAACCGCTGAACTTATCCCCTACTATTTTACGAGGTAGTCTATCAACACAGTACACAACAGGTATGTCATCTGCCGTTCTAACTCTCTCGACTTTATATATTTCATCACCGGGATTAAGTTTTAATTTTTCAGCTTCATTTTCCAGCGCCGGCAATTTATAAAATGTAAAGTCTTTTGTGCCAGGCTTCATTCCCTGCCGTTTAATAAGCGCTGTAACGCTAAACAATTCCTCAAGTCCGCTTCGTATAATTGGTTTTCTGCGAACAAAAGTACCTACACCTTGCTGCTTAGCTATCAGACCCTCATCTTCCATTATTCTCATCGCTTCTCTAAGTGTAGCCCTGCTAATGCCAAATTCTTTTGAGAGAGAAGCCTCAGAAGGAAGTTTCATTCCTTCCTTCCATACCCCTGTCTTTATAAGCTCCTCCATCTTATTTAAAGCCAACTCATAAAGTGGCTTTTTATCTGGTACTAACATATTAAGCCTCACTTCTTAGGTGTATATGGCACACCATCTGCAGCAGGAGATACACTCTTGCCGCCAACCCCGACCAGAGCCAAAACGGTGAGAATATATGGAAGCATCATAATTATATTCTTTGACATCGCACTATTTTGTAGCTGCATGCTTAAAGCTGTCGCAAATCCAAAGAGCAGCGCTGCTCCAAAAGAACCAAATGGCGTCCATTTGCCGAATATCATAGCTGCCAATGCTATATATCCTCTTCCACTGGACATATCAGTGCTAAAACTGTTAAGAAGACCTATCGATAGATATGCACCACCTATTGCTGAAAACAAGCCACTTAAAGCGACACCAAGGTACCTTAACTTTATTACGTTAATTCCAGCAGTTTCGGCTGCCTCAGGATTTTCTCCAACAGCCCTTATTCTTAATCCTAGATTTGTATGAAACAAGAAGTAATTTGATGCAAATATCAAAATTATCATAAGATATACTATAACGCTATTGCCACTTAAAATTTGTCCTATAAATGGTATATTTTTAATAACAGGAATATTTATATTTGGAAGCATTGGCGTATCTGTCGGCGTACCACTGAAACCAAAGATTGTGTTTAAAAGATATGCAGTAAATCCTGATGCAAATATATTTATTGCCATACCAAGAATAACTTGATCAGCAGTAAGTGTCACAGCAGCCCATGCAAAAATAACAGCTACTATCATACCCACCACAATTGCACCTAATAGTCCCAGCCAAGCACTTCCTGTTAAATGTGCAAACAGTACAGCAAAAAAAGCAGCAATAAGCATTATACCTTCCATAGCAATATTGACAACACCTGATCTCTCAGAAAAAGTTCCTCCAAGTGCTGGCAGTGCTAACGGTGTTGCCATAGCAAGCGTAGCTGACCACAACTGAGGATTTAATAAAATCTCTTTCATGACGCTAACTCCTCCTTTTTCTGCTTCTTAAACATGCTTTTCAATACTTCAATAATCTTGTCAGCAGCAACAAAGAATATTATTAACCCTGTTATAACATCAGCAAGCTGGCCAGGTACTTGCGCATTTAACTGCATATACTGTGACCCTGTTCCAAGCGCAGCAAATAGAAGCGCTGAAAATACAACACCAATAGGATTATTCTTTGCCAGCAGTGCAACGACTATTGCTGTGTAACCATAACCTGATGTAAAGCTATCGTAAAGCCTGTGCTGCACACCTAAAATTTGAACAGCACCTGCAAGTCCCGCAAATATTCCACTTAAACTCAGTGAAAGCACGATATTAAGCGGCACATTCATTCCGGCATATTTTGACGCTCTCTGGTTAAATCCAACAGCTCTCATTTCATATCCCCAAACCGTCTTGTACATGAGCCAATACACAAAC
Source organism: Thermoanaerobacterium butyriciformans (assembly GCF_017874545.1). GTDB lineage: Bacteria > Bacillota > Thermoanaerobacteria > Thermoanaerobacterales > Thermoanaerobacteraceae > Thermoanaerobacterium > Thermoanaerobacterium butyriciformans. Next base: position 42,330 of record NZ_JAGGLT010000006.1, read on the forward strand.
AAAGCTGCTGCTATAGCAATAAATATTCCGTATGATAGCTGTGTATTCCTTAAAATAGTAGGTATAATAGCTGAATCCTTAATGAGTGGAGACTGTGGAACAGATCCTTTTTCCATCATAGGACCAAATTCCAAAAGATAATGGCTAAAATATATTGCAACATAGCTCATCATCATTGTTGTAATCACTTCATGTGCTCCTGTATACGCCTTTGCAAATCCCGGAACTATTCCACCCCAGAGTCCTGCGGCAACCATTGCTCCAATGAGTGCAAATGGTATGTGGATATACCATGGCAATCCTTTGAAAGAATAGCCAATCCATGTAGCTACTATAGCACCAATCCAGTACTGCCCCTCAGCACCAATGTTAAAAAGTCCTGCATTAAATGCTATTGCAACACCAAGACCTGTTATGATAAGAGGTACTGCATTTGCAAGTGTGTTTGCTATATTAGGTAGTGTCCCAAATGCGCCGATAAACAGCGATGCATACGCTGCTAGAGGATTAAAACCCGTCACCAACATTATAATAGAACCTATAATAATAGCGATTATTACTGCAAGTATAGGCATGTAAATGCTTTTTAATATTTTATTCATGATTACACCTCGACTTTCTTAGCCTCAATTTGAGAACCTGCCATAAGTAGTCCAATTTTTTCTCTTGTAGCAGATTTACCATCAAGTATATCCATAATCACACCGTTATGGATAACCCCAATCCTGTCTGACAAGGACATTATCTCCTCAAGCTCTAAAGAAACAAGAAGTATAGCAGAACCTTCATCTCTTAACTGAAGCAATCTCTTATGAATATACTCGATAGCTCCTACATCCATTCCCCTCGTAGGCTGGACAGCTATCAAAAGCTTTGGATTTGAACCGACTTCCCTAGCAAGAATTATCTTCTGCTGGTTGCCACCTGAAAGATTACCTGCCAGAAGATTATAATCAGTTGGTCTTATATCAAACTCCTCAACTTTCTTAGAAGCATTTTCAAATACTCTCTTGTACTGAATAACACCATTTTTCGAATATTGACTGTTTTTATACTCCTTTAAAATCAAATTATCAGCCACGCTGAACTTCATAATAAGCCCTTCTTGTTGCCTGTCTTGCGGAATATATGATATACCAAGCTTATACCTTTCACGAGTTGGCAACTTTTCAATGTTATTATTGTTATACTTAATAACACCTGATTTTATTGGCCTTAACCCCATCAATGCCTCAATAAGCTCTGTCTGGCCATTGCCATCTATACCTGCCAGTCCAAAAATTTCCCCGCTTCTAATGTCAAAGCTTACATTTTTAACTTTTTCTATATTTTGTTCATCTGATACAGTTAAGTCTTTTACTGACAAAACAACATCACCGGGATTGTACTCTGATTTCTCTAGTCTTAATACAACTTCCCTGCCTACCATCAAATTAGCCAATTCTTGCTCATTGGTTTCTTTTGTATTCAGAGTACCTACTGTTTTACCTCTCCTCATTACTGTAACTTTATCAGATATCTCTTTAACTTCATCTAATTTATGGCTTATGAATATAATCGATATGCCCTGATTTTTCAAATTCCTCATTATTCCAAAAAGCTCTTCCGTCTCCTGCGGAGTAAGCATCGCCGTAGGCTCATCCAATATGAGAAGCTTTGCATGTCTGTAAAACGCCTTCAATATCTCTACTCTTTGTTGAAGTCCTACCGATAAGTCTTTAACTTTAGCGTCAGGATCGATTTCAAGATGATAATTTCTTGATATCTCGCGAATCAATTCGTTGGCTTTCTTCTTGTTGTACGAAATACCACCTGGTTCAGCTCCAAGAACTATATTTTCTGCAACTGTTAAGACCGGGATCAGCATAAAATGCTGATGTACCATCCCTATTCCTTTTTCTATTGCTTCATGTGGACCGCTAAGATTTAAAACTTCGCCATTAAATTTTAATTCACCTGAATCAGGCCTATAAAGTCCATAAATAATATTCATTAAAGTAGATTTTCCTGCGCCATTTTCGCCTAAAATAGCATGAATTTCTCCCTCTTCTACCACGAGATTTACTCCGTCATTTGCCCTGACCTTTGGAAACATTTTTGTAATATTATTGACTTCTAATAAAGCACTCATTAATACACCTCCTAAAAAGGGGCTGAACTCCGTCAGCCCCTAAGTTAGCCTTTATTTCTGCACTTGATCCGAAACTTTTATAGTGCCATCCTTAATTTGCTTTGCATATTCATCCACTTTGTCGACTATAGATTGTGGTACATCTTTTATAGGCTTCGCATATCCTACGCCATCATTAGCTAAATCAAAGTATACAAGACCGCTCTTAAAATTATTGTCAAGAACACTCTTTATAGTGTCAAAAGTTGCTGTATCTACTTTCTTAAGCGCTGATGTCATTACTGTATCTGGAGCCATGTAATTTTGGTCTGCATCAACACCAATTGCATATATATTCTTTTCCTTAGCTGCATTTATAACGCCATCACCAGCTTGTCCTGCAACACCAAACACTATATCAGCACCTTGGCTTATTTGTGTCAAAGCCATCTGCTTTCCTGATGCAGGGTCATTGAAGTTACCTGTGTAGCTTACAAGCACTTTTGTATCAGGATTTACAGCTTTTACACCTTGTTGGAAGCCTGCAATGTAGCTGTCAACAGGTGGTATCTGCATTCCACCTATAACACCTACGACGTTTTGGTCATTTAACTTCGCGTTCTTTTCTTTTTCCATTAAACCTGCCATTACACCTACTAAGTATCCGCACTGTTCTGTTTTAAAAGTAGCAGATGCAACATTTGGCCTGTCTGTTATATCTGAATCGATTATCAAAAACTTTGTATCTGGGAATTCCTTCGATACCTGCTCAACAGCGTCTTTCATAAGGTATCCAACAGCGATTACTAAATTGTATTTCTGCTGAGCAAACTGTGTAAGATTTGTCACATAGTCTGTCTGCTGTTTTGATTGAATAAAGTTAACTGTAACACCAAGCTCATTTTTAGCTTTTTCTATACCTTGATATGCCAATTGGTTAAAGCTGTGATCATTTATGCCGCCAACATCTGTAACAAGACCTACTTTAAAGTTTTTGTTTTTTGATGCTTGGCCTGTACTATTCGGCTGTGACGATTGCTGTTTTGTCTTTGAAGTACAACCTGATAAAAGTGATAAAGTCAGCACAAATGCTAGCACCAATGAAAGAACTACACGTAATCTTTTCATGCCTTCATCCTCCTATTTTATTATCGTTTTCAACTATTTAGTCCTCTGAAGTTTTAGTCGTTGTCTGACATCTAACAACATTATAGTTCTAATAAGCGATGTTGTACAACTTTTTCTATGGTTGGTATTTGCAGTTTATATCATGATTACTATGTTTTTCTTTATTTTTCTCACTTTTAAATATACTTATACTTTAATAAAAATATCATAAATCTTTCATAGAGATATTCAAAATCTCATCTCTTATAGGCTCATATCTTTTTATTAAATCATCACATTCGCTAAGGACACTATCAACAAAAGATTTATCTTTTATGTATTTCGCATTTACTTTCACATTTATCATAGCACTTTGAAGTCCAGCAAAGAGAAGCAAAGCGCCGACTGCAGCATCAGATACTGCATTTGGGTTTCCGTACTGTGCTATAAGCAAAGTTGGAGCAAATCCCTCACTGCACAGACGAGCTAACTTAAGCGGTACATTTATAGCTTTCATATATGCCTTCTCAAGTTTTTCACTTCTTATAGCTTTATTTTCATCAGTATCTTTAGGCATTTTAATCACACTTATGACTTCTTCATATGCTTTTTTATCCTCATCTACTAATTCCATAACCTCTGACATAAGCCTTTCACAAATCTTAAGTCCGCTTTCTAATTCATCTTTAATGTCATTATCGTATTCGTCGTAAAATTTTCTGCCTATTGTAAGATTGTATACCATCGAAGACAAAGCCACGCCTAAACTTGCCACTAATGCTGATACACTGCCACCACCGGGAGCTGGCTTTGAAGATGCAACTTCCTTTACATAATCATTTAACGTATAGTTTACAAGCATAAAATCATCTCCTTTTTTATTTAATTATATCTTATTTCCACTTTATTGACCAATTACTCGTACAATCTATATTCAATAACTTTATCGTAACTGAAATTTTCCATCATAAGATAATACTCTGCTGTATCGTACAATGCTTTAGCAGGAATCAATCCTATAAGCTCACTGCCAACAATATTTACTCCATATCTAGCTGCTTCTCTCTTAATCACCTCAAACACCCTAAACAAAGGTGTTTTTTCGTAATTTGTAAAATTCATTGAAACTTGTACAATATTTCTCTCTTTTAAATTTATTCCCATCGCCTTTAAGTATCTAAAACCACCACCAGAAAATCTCACAGCCTTCGCTATCTTGTTTGCAATATCTATATTGTTTGTCCCTAAATTCACGTTAAAAGCAATAAGATACTGTCTTGCGCCGATGACAGCAACACCACTTTTTTCATTCATCTCACGTGGTCCAAAGTCCGGAACCCATTCAGGCATTTTAATCTTTTCAAAAAAATGTTCATACTCACCCCTCCTTATGTCTTCTAGATTCTTTCTTTTCGGATTTGGTTGAGCTTCCTCATATAGATATACTGGTATATTAAGCTCATCTCCGATTCGCTTTCCTACTTCTTTTGCTATTTCTATACACTCATCCATAGTAGTATTTTTCAAAGGCACAAAAGGCATAACATCCAAAGCTCCAATCCTTGGATGCTGTCCTTTATGATAACGCATGTCGATAATTTCTGAGGCTTTTTTAGCAACATTAAAGGCAGCCTCTTTTATTCCCTCCACGTCACCGCAAAATGTTATTACAGATCTATTGTGATCACTATCCATAGAGTAATCCAAAAGTTTTACACCTTTTACTGATACTACCTCAGATACAAGCTCTGCAACTTTCTTTTGATCTTTGCCTTCACTGAAATTCGGTACACATTCTATTATCTTATTCATAATCATCCCTCCACTTTAGTTTCATCAGCGATTTATAATAAAAATACGGACCTTTAAGATCCGTATTTATAAGATATTTATATAATCGTCAAGCGTTCCGTCATCAAGACAGCACTCTATGATCTTCTTCCCAAGCTGTGACAGATCTGGTGTAAGATATTTTTTAAGCTCCTTTTTAAAGAAATCAGTTAATATTTTTGCACCTTTCTGGAACGCTTCTTCACCCACTTCAGGTTGCAAATAAACCTGCAGAAAGTGCTTCGGCATAAATTCGCCATCTATTTTTAGCGACTCTAGTGAATACCCCAAAAGAGGACATTTTGATTCTGTCAATTGGTCCGGCCTAAATTTCGCACCACCACGTCTCGATAAGTATTCTCTAGCAATCCATTGTGGCATAAATCCGACTTTGTATGCACCTATATGCTGATTTGGTATTAATACATACCGCGTAGCAGGCGTATTTTGAATCTGATCAAGTATTAGATTTGCATGTCTTACCATTTTTCCAGTAGCAAATGGCCAATATGAGCCAACACCTTCACTGCTTAATCCTCCTGTGTCTATTATGCTTGGATTTGCATATCCTCTTGGAGCCACTAACCTCCAAAGCCAAGCAATAGATGGTGGAAGTACGTGCAGTAATCCCAATATACCATATGATGGATTTTCTTTAGTACATGGCGGTGTTCTTACCCCAAAACTCCTTATATCGACTTCAACAGCTTCATTAACAGTATTGGATATGAATCCCCTTGGCATTATAACTCTCGGATTTGTACATGGCTTTCCTGGACTATCTTCTACGTGTTCCCAAATAAGGCATGTAGAGTTAGGAACACCCTCGATATTTAAAAATAACAATGGCTCTTTAGGATGTATACATAATTTCTCAAGATCTGGGCTTGACCCATACTCTGTAACATGGTCCAATCGTATAAACCAACCATTTTCTGCATCTCTAACCACTAATTTCTTGCTTTCATCTTGATAAATTGGATGGCAAAGGGCCATATCGTCTGTAACAGGCTGTAATTCACTGTTTTCTTTTAATTCCATGTAAAACTTCTCTTTTGTTACAATATTAGTGCCGAAGTGAATCCTTCCGTCCAATTCCCTTGGAAGCTGCTCAGTCATCTCACTCTTTCCACCTCCACTGGCACCTTCATGCATGATAGTCATTATATTGTCATACGGCGTTATTACTCTTACCGTAGAAGCATGGGCCGTTATCCATCCTTCTTTTTCTCCTATATCTAAGAGAACACTGTAAACACCTTTTTTGGCACTGGGGCCAGGGTACAAATTATATGAAAAAAGCTCTTGCATATTTTCAAGTCTGTTGTGAACAACAACCTGCTTGCCAGCAAAGTGTGTATGTCTGAAAGGAGGTGCCACAAATATTATAGAAAGAGGTTTAAAATCTTTATTTATTTTGTCCTTAGGTATAAATCCCTGTATATCTGCAAGCGCAAGGACAAAAAAACCAGCATTTTTTGGTGCAATAACTAATGATGAATATCCCAAGCTTTCATCCCCAGCCATAAATGGCATGACAATTAAGTCTTGCTCTTTCAGCCATTGAAATGTCTGTGCCCTTAAAGGCTCAAAATCTTCGCCGAATCTGTCTTTATATCTAACTTTATCAGTATCTTTATTATCGGCTATAACCATGCAGTTTGGTTCCCTGCGCCTCATGTAAGGTTCTGGATAATTTATAGCAAAGCCATTTTTGCATTTTGTTACTGTCGCCTCAACAACTTTTCCTCGTCCAGGCACATCGTATGATACCTCAAATGTATCATTTTTGCCTCCACCAATAGTCAAATTTAGCAGTTCCTCCCTGCTTTCAGGAATAATTATCTCTTTTCCACTTTTTAAAATCTCTAGAACTTCATCAGGCAATATGAAGTAATTCAAAATATCAATTTCCATCTCTTATATCCTCATTCCTTTCACTATGCATCCCGCAGAATTTTTTGAAATATTAGATATGACATAATGCAGAATTAAATGATTTTAATATTTTATAAAAGCCACTATCTATCTATTGCGCTAGATAAATACTGGCTAAGCAACGATGATACTGAAGATATTCACAGAAACCCCCTATTTAATTTCCTTCAATATAGAAAAAATTCGTGTAATTTATTCTATCATTTTCAAGCATTAAAGTCAATCCTAATTTAACAAAATACACAATTAGCCGATAACTTTATTTGTAGATATGTTTGTTAATAACATTATATCACATAATATGACCAGCTCATAATTTTTTAAAAATTTTTTTTGCGAAAAAATGAATAAATTTTTGACAAAAAATATTTTTATATTTTGATTATCTGTGATATAATTATCATGGAACTGTTATATAAAGTCTAAAGGTATATATATAAGCATTTTTAAAAAACTGTTATATAATCGCTTCACCGCTGTTGTATAACAGTACATATTTGTTTACACTGTATTATAATAGTTTGCTTATATATCCTTAGATTCAATATAAAATCATAAAAGAGAGGGGAAATACGATGTCGAAGGTTATGAAAACCATGGATGGCAATACAGCCGCTGCACATGTGGCATATGCTTTCACAGAAGTTGCTGCCATCTATCCGATAACTCCATCATCACCTATGGCAGAACATGTTGATGAGTGGAGTGCCCATGGTAGAAAGAATCTATTTGGGCAAGAAGTAAAAGTTATAGAGATGCAGTCAGAAGCAGGTGCTGCTGGTGCAGTTCATGGATCTCTTGCTGCTGGTGCACTAACCACAACATTCACAGCATCGCAAGGCTTATTATTAATGATTCCTAATATGTATAAAATTGCTGGTGAGCTTTTGCCAGGCGTATTCCATGTTAGTGCTCGTGCACTTGCATCACATGCATTATCTATTTTTGGAGACCATCAGGATGTAATGGCATGTAGGCAAACAGGATTTGCTCTACTTGCATCTGGCAGTGTCCAAGAAGTAATGGATTTAGCTGCCGTTGCACATTTATCAGCTATAAAAGGTAGAGTGCCATTTTTGCATTTCTTTGACGGATTTAGAACGTCCCATGAATACCAGAAGATTGAAGTAATGGATTATGAAGATTTAAGAAAGCTTTTGGACATGGATGCTGTAAGAGCATTCAAAAAAAGAGCATTAAATCCAGAGCATCCCGTAACAAGAGGAACAGCTCAAAATCCTGACATCTACTTCCAGGAAAGAGAAGCATCAAATAAATATTACAATGCTATTCCTGATATAGTAGAAGAATATATGAATGAAATAAGCAAGATAACTGGCAGAGAATATAAATTATTTAATTACTATGGTGCTCCTGATGCTGAACGCATCGTGATTGCAATGGGTTCAGTGACAGAGACTATCGAAGAGACAATTGACTATTTACTGAAAAAAGGCGAAAAAGTAGGTGTCGTAAAAGTACATCTATACAGGCCATTCTCATTCAAACATTTCTTGAATGCAATACCAAAGACAGTAAAGAAAATTGCTGTATTGGATAGGACAAAAGAAGCAGGTGCATTTGGTGAACCGCTTTATGAAGACGTGAGAGCAGCTTTTTACGATAGTGAATTAAAGCCTGTAATTGTAGGCGGCCGTTATGGTTTAGGCTCAAAAGATACAACACCTGCACAAATAATAGCAGTATTTGATAATCTTAAATCTGATACACCGAAAAACAACTTCACAATAGGTATAGTTGACGATGTTACAAATACATCACTACCTGTCGGTGAAGAAATTGAAACAACACCAGAAGGTACGATAAGCTGCAAATTCTGGGGATTTGGCTCAGATGGTACAGTCGGTGCAAACAAGAGTGCTATACAGATTATCGGCGACAACACTGATATGTATGCGCAAGCTTATTTTGCATATGACTCAAAGAAATCAGGCGGTGTAACAATATCACACCTGCGTTTTGGTAAGAAGCCAATAAGATCAACGTACCTTATAAACAATGCTGACTTTGTGGCATGCCATAAACAAGCATATGTGTATAACTATGATGTGCTTGCAGGACTTAAAAAAGGTGGTACATTCTTACTAAACTGCACATGGAAGCCAGAAGAACTTGATGAAAAATTGCCTGCGTCCATGAAGAGATACATTGCTAAAAACAACATCAATTTCTACATCATAAATGCTGTTGACATAGCAAAAGAATTAGGTCTTGGCGCAAGAATAAACATGATAATGCAATCCGCATTCTTCAAACTTGCAAACATCATTCCTATTGATGAAGCAGTTAAGCATTTAAAAGATGCTATTGTGAAGTCTTACGGTCATAAAGGCGAAAAAATAGTAAACATGAACTATGCGGCTGTTGATCGTGGAATAGATGCACTTGTAAAAGTTGATGTCCCAGCATCATGGGCAGATGCTGAAGATGAAGTCAAAGAAGAAAGAAATGTTCCTGATTTCATAAAGAATATAGCAGATGTCATGAATAGACAAGAAGGAGACAAATTGCCTGTAAGTGCCTTTGTAGGCATGGAAGATGGTACATTCCCTATGGGTACAGCAGCTTATGAAAAACGCGGTATCGCAGTGGATGTGCCTGAATGGCAGATAGACAACTGCATACAGTGCAATCAATGTGCATATGTATGTCCACATGCAGCAATTAGGCCTTTCCTCTTAAATGAAGAAGAAGTTAAAACCGCTCCTGAAGGATTTACTTCCAAAAAAGCTATCGGTAAAGGCTTAGAAGGATTAAACTTCAGGATTCAAGTAAGCGTGCTTGATTGTACAGGTTGCGGCGTATGCGCAAACACATGTCCTTCAAAAGAAAAGTCTTTAATAATGAAGCCACTTGAGACACAATTAGATCAAGCAAAGAATTGGGAGTACGCTATGTCTCTCTCACATAAAGAAAATCCACTGGGTACAGATACGGTAAAAGGAAGCCAGTTTGAGCAGCCATTGCTGGAGTTCTCAGGTGCTTGTGCAGGATGCGGTGAAACGCCATATGCAAGGCTTGTAACACAATTGTTTGGCGACAGAATGCTTATCGCAAATGCTACAGGTTGCTCATCAATATGGGGTGGCAGTGCACCATCTACACCATACACCGTAAACAAAGATGGTCATGGTCCAGCATGGGCAAACTCACTATTTGAAGACAATGCTGAGTTTGGCTTCGGTATGGCATTGGCTGTAAAACAACAGAGAGAAAAATTAGCTGATATAGTAAAAGAAGCATTAGAATTAGATCTTACTCAAGATCTAAAGAATGCCTTAAAGTTATGGCTTGACAACTTAAATAGCTCAGAGATAACAAAGAAGACAGCAAACATCATAGTTTCATTGATACAGGACTATAAGACAGATGACGGAAAAATCAAGGAACTTTTAAATGAAATACTTGATAGAAAAGAATACTTGGTTAAGAAGTCTCAATGGATATTTGGCGGTGACGGTTGGGCATACGATATAGGCTTTGGTGGTCTTGACCATGTACTTGCATCTGGCGAAGACGTAAATGTTCTTGTATTTGATACAGAAGTATATTCAAATACTGGTGGACAATCATCAAAAGCAACACCAGTTGGTGCAGTCGCACAGTTTGCTGCAGCAGGTAAAGGAATCGGCAAGAAGGATTTAGGCCGCATAGCTATGAGTTATGGATATGTTTATGTAGCACAAATCGCAATGGGTGCAAACCAAGCTCAAACAATTAAAGCGCTAAAAGAAGCAGAAAGCTATCCTGGTCCATCACTTATAATAGCTTATGCACCTTGCATTAACCACGGAATCAGATTAGGTATGGGCTGCAGCCAGATAGAAGAAAAGAAAGCAGTTGAAGCTGGCTACTGGCATCTATACAGGTACAACCCAATGCTTAAAGCCGAAGGCAAGAATCCGTTTATCCTTGATTCAAAAGCTCCAACAGCTTCATATAAAGAATTTATCATGGGTGAAGTTCGTTATTCATCCCTTGCCAAGACATTCCCTGACAGAGCAGAAGCTTTATTTGAAAAAGCTGAAGAGCTTGCAAAAGAAAAATACGAGACATACAAAAAGCTTGCTGAACAAAATTAATTTACATTTATTAATGATATTAATGAGCGAATTTTTTTCGCTCATTAATTTTTATACATAAATAAACATTCACCATCTAATAAATTTTTTCTCTTGTTTATCTATTTAATGTTTTATATAATTAATGTTATAAACTACAATTTAAGGAGCGGATGATATGAGCGAAAAAATCAAAATGACAAACCCCATTGTGGAGCTAGATGGTGATGAAATGACCAGAATCATCTGGCAGATGATTAAAGAAATGCTTATAGAACCTTTTGTAGATCTGAATACAGAATACTACGATCTAGGCTTGAAAAATAGAAACTTGACCGATGATCAAGTCACAATTGACGCTGCATATGCAATAAAAAAGCACAAAGTAGGTGTTAAGTGCGCTACTATAACACCTAACGCTCAGAGAGTTGAAGAGTACAATTTAAAAAAGATGTGGAAAAGTCCCAATGGCACTATAAGAGCTATACTAGACGGCACTGTTTTTAGAACGCCTATACTAATAAATGGAATAAAACCTCTCGTAAAAAGCTGGACAAAGCCTATAACAATTGCCCGTCATGCCTACGGAGATGTATACAAAGACGTAGAATACAGGCTTGAAAAGGCTGCAAAAGCTGAACTGGTTGTAACTTACAAAGATGGTGACGTAGAAAGACAAACTATACATGAGTTTGACGGCCCGGGTATTTTAATCGGAATGCACAACATAGACAAGTCTATAAAAAGTTTTGCAAAAGCATGTTTCAACTATGCATTAAGCCAAAAACAAGACTTGTGGTTTGCAACTAAAGACACTATCTCAAAAGTATACGACCATACATTTAAGGACATATTCAATGATATGTATGAAAATGAATATAAAGATAAATTTAATGAAGCAGGAATCGAATATTTCTACACACTGATAGACGACGCAGTTGCAAGAGTCATAAGATCCGAAGGCGGCATGATATGGGCTTTGAAAAATTACGACGGCGATGTAATGTCAGACATGGTGGCAACAGCCTTTGGAAGTTTAGCAATGATGACATCTGTGCTGGTATCTCCAGAAGGTGATTTTGAATATGAAGCCGCCCATGGGACAGTGACACGTCATTATTATAAATATTTAAAAGGCGAGGAAACATCCACTAATCCGATTGCTACCATATTTGCTTGGACAGGCGCCTTGAAAAAGCGCGGAGAACTGGATAACAACAAACATTTAATGAAATTTGCTGAAAAATTAGAAGAAGCTTCTTTAAAAACAATAGAAGATGGCATAATGACTAAAGACTTAGCTGCAATTTCTGAACTTCCAAATAAAAAACCAGTAAACACCAAGGAATTTTTAAACGAAATCAAAAACAATCTAGAAAAAATAATATAAATTGATCAGAAAAATGCTCTTTAGCCTTTAAAGAGCATTTTTGACTTTTATTTCTTTATGCATTATTATTAATCTATAATTTTCTTTGGGGGAATAACATTGGTTTTCTTAAAGGGTATTGAAAGCATTTTGCCTATTGTGTTTATAATTATACTTGGTTACATATTAGCGATGAAAAAATGGTTAGACGAAAGCACATCTGAACTATTTTCAAAAATTGTAGTAAAAGTTTCGCTTCCTGCTCTTATGTTTTATACAGTCATTGAAAACCTTCAAAAAAATCAATTATCACATATGGTTTGGGGTTTAATTGCTGCTTTTTTAAGCATTTTTACATCATATGTGATTGCATATCTATCCGTTATATTGTTTAAATTAGACAGAAAAAAAATCGGTCTATTTTCTGCAATATTTGCTTTTTCTAATACAATATTCGTTGGACTTCCTGTAAATCAAGCTCTTTTTGGAAATAAGGCTGTTCCATACGTGCTTCTATACTACGTAGCAAATACCACGCTGTTTTGGACGATGGGGCTTTACAACATAAGAAGGGATGTAGAAAATCCACAGGGAAATTTCTCAATATATCAGGCTTTTAAAAAGATCTTCTCGCCTCCCCTTTTAGGATATCTTGTGGGGATACTTTTTATTTTGATAGGGGTCAAAATACCACAATTCATAATAGATACAGCTAAATACATTGGTCAACTTACGACACCACTTTCCATGATCTTCATCGGCACATCAATATATCTCACAGACTTAAAAGATTTTAAATTTGACAGCACTGCTTCGTTTTTGCTTATAGGCCGATCCATAATAACACCGTTAATTACAATGCTGGTACTTCATTTTTTTAAGCTCAATATATTAATGGAAAAAGTATTTGTAATTCAAAGTGCGCTTCCTGTAATGACACAAATAGCAATTGTGGCACATGCTTACAATAGTGACCAAAAATATCCATCGATTATGATAGCCGCAACAAATCTATTGAGTTTACTCATAGTCCCAATTTACATGTACATAGCAAGTGTAGTATTTTAATATTAAAGGGCAGATAATCTGCCCTCTATTTTTTTATAAATCGGACTACGTATTTGTGTTGCTTGTATCACTTCCAGATTTGTCCTTGTTATCTTTTAAGTAATTTAATATATCTTGTTTTTGGCTTTCTGTTATCTTGTTGTCCTTTACTGCCTTATCTAAAGCATTTTCAAATCTCTTGTAACCACCTTCATTGAAATTTTTAAATCCCATGAACATGCCTTTCATCCCAGGTGGAAGGCCAGTTCCATCCCATTTGTTTATTTTATCTGTGTAATTTTTAATAAGCTCATTCGCTTTATCCTGTGTTATTTTTCCACTTTGTACTTTCTTATTTACAGCAGCAGTATAATCACTTATAAGTTTCTGCCTTTTTTGATCAAGTGTCAACTTATTAAAATCGTTTATTTTTTGTTCCATATTATTTATTTTCGCGATTATGCTGTCATATTTGTCCTTGCTTATTTTCCCTTCATTGTATTTTTCGGTAACCTTTGCTTTGATGTTTTCTAATCTCTGTATTGGATCTATTTTATCAGGCGCTGTCTGGACTGTAGTATTGCTGCTGCTCTGCTGTGGTGAAACTACTTCATCAGCAAAAGCTACAGTCGAAATCAGCATTGCACTCATCAAAGTTACAGCCAAAATTTTCTTTGCTTTTGTCACCAATCATTGCCTCCTTTCTCATATAAAGTGTAACTATATTTCAATACTTGTAGTTAACTTTGCACCTCCTTTAACTTTGTTACTATTATTATATCCCCAAGTTGTGTCAAAATTTTGTTAAATCAATTAACAAATTGTAAAAGTTATATGTCAAATATTTTAAAATCGTTGAATAATATTTATATATTGTAGAAAAAATATATAAAAATAGCCCACAGGAGGAATAAAATGAGAACATTAAGGAAAATTATATCAATAATTTTAATTGCAATTTTCGCATTAAGCCTCGCATCTTGCAAGTCAATGACAAAAACTTCAACTCAAAAGCCAAAACCTCAAACTACACCTAAAGTATCTTACAAAGACGGTATGTACACAGGTGCCGGTCCAAAGTGGTCTGAAGGCAGCGAAGATGCAACAGTAGTAATAAAAAACGGCAAAATAACAAGTATAACTTTAAGGCGATTAGACAAAAACGGAAAAGAAATCAACTACGACAAATGGACAGGTAAAAAGGATCCACAAACAGGTAAAGTCTATCCAAATTTAAAAAAGTTCAGAGTTGATATGGCAAATGAAATGATTAAAAAGCAAACATACAATGTAGATACAATAGCAGGTGCGACAGAAACAACTACAAACTGGAAAATAGCTGTTAAGAATGCTCTGGAAAAAGCAAAAAAGTAATGCTAAAAATACATAATATAAAGGATATTATCAAGCACAGTTAATCATTCACTTATGTTTTATCCTTTCCTATTATAATTGGCTGAAGTCTCAAAATTTGAAAAATATTATTGTAAGGGAACGATTAATAAAACTATCATAACATATCGTGATAATAATATTTTTCTAAATTACTAGAGGCTTCTTCTTGTATATTTATGCCAAGTATTATAAAATGAAATATGTGGGAGGGAGTAGAAATGGACGCACTAGATAAAGCAAAAAAATTTTATTACGATGAATTTGAAGCAAAACAGCTATATTCTTACTTGGCAAAAGTAGAAAACAAAAAAGAAATACGTGAATTATTTGAGGAACTTGCAACAATAGAATCAAATCACACGAAATTTTGGTACACATTTCTAAGCGATAGAGGCGTAAAAGTCAAGCCAAAAATTCGCAACCGCAGTCTGTGGTTTTATAAAGCATTAAGGACATTGCTGGGAAGTAAGCTTTTTATAATTCTCTTAGAGATGCAAGAATCAAATAGTACTGATGAATACTATAAATATTACAAAGATCCCATATTAACTGAAAAAGAACGCCATATGCTGTCTCAGATAATAGAAGATGAACTGGAACATGAGAAAAATCTAGGAAATCAAAATAAAGAAGCAAATTTCTCAAATATACGTGATTTCATATTAGGAATGAATGACGGGCTTGTAGAGATATTGGGAACTGTGACAGGTCTATCTGCCGTATATCAAAATAAGCCGCTGGTTGTTGGCACATCAGGTCTTGTTGTAGGAATAGCAGGTGCATTGTCTATGGCTATTGGTGCATATACATCTGTAAGATCACAAAGACAAGTCAATGAAGGCATCAAAAGAAAGATGGAGCTTTTATTTAATGTATCAAAAGGCAGGGCGAAAGAAGAGCTTCTAAACAAGTTAAATGAATCAGGCATACCTGAAGATATAAGCAGAGAAGTTGTTGAAAAACTTGGTGATAATGAAAATGCAATGGCAAACTTGCTGGTGGAAGAAGTAAAAGAAAATGAAATAAAATCGGCTTTATACACAGGACTTGCATACCTAGTAGGACTCATATTCCCTGTTATACCATACTTCTTTATTTCTTCATCATCAATTATAGCTTTAGTATTCTCCGTGATTTTTGCAACTATTGCGCTTTCAATTGTAGGCGGTATTGTTTCAATTGCATCAGAAAGTTTGTCAATTAAAAATAAAATAATCGAAATGGTTTTATCAGGAATAGGTGCTGCCGCACTGTCATATCTATTTGGAACGCTTGTACAGCTTATATTTGGCATTAATGCGTAATGGCTTAATGCCTTTTTGCGTTTTTATAGTAAAAGGATATAAAGATAGTATATACATAATCATATACCAAAAATGATATTTGCAATAATATAAAAATTGCAATAAATGGGGAACCAGTTACAAATATCTTCATCATAAAAATTCTGCTAAATATGATGTAAACAACAAATAACGATATATTAAACACAATAAGTTTGAGCGCTAATTCCATATACATTCTAAAGCGCTTTTTTTCTATGTAAGATTTTATGATACCGTAAAATCCAAAAAAGCATATGTAATAAACAGATATTAACTTATTAGGAATCAATATTAGCGATAATATCGATGTGGCTAAATAAAATACAAGTCCTCCTATACTGCCTGTCTCTATCACCATTATTGAAATAGCAAATGACGATACAACAAGAAAAAAGAGCCTGCTGGTAGGCATGACTGATGCAATAAAAAGTATAACCACATTTAAAGCCGCAATCACGCCACCTAGAGATAGTGATTTTGCATTCAGCATAAAATCAACTCCTTAAAAACATCTAATCATATCTCCACCAATGCATTCGCAACATGTATCACATGCCCATATAGTAAAGAGGGTCCGGCAGCAATCGTCATTCATTGTCCTTCTGTACACATCCCCTTGATATACACCTCTTTGCATCTCCATGTTGTTTAATGCTTCACGATACTCCATGTTACTAGGGTCCATGTTGACAGCCGTCCTGAAACAGTTGTACGCTTCTCCAAATCTTCCCTTTCTGTAATTTACATGGCCATACAAATAATACCATTGTGCACTTCTGTCTCTCATACTATTTAATATGTTTTCTGCTGCATATAAGTCATTTCTATTAAGTGCATTTATCACTTCATAGTACATGGATTCATTATCACTGTATGTCGTATTTCCACTGTTATAACTTCTGTCATGGTTGCAATTATTAGAACCAGCATATCCATCCATTATTGCTTTATATGCATCATTTATTTCTCTTAATTTTTCTTCTGCAAGGTCTTTTAACGGGTTATCAGTATACTGATCAGGATGGTACTTCTTCACAAGTTCCCTATAAGCTTTTTTAACTTCTTCTATTGAAGCCCCTTCTTTTAATCCTAAAACTTCGTACGGGTTCTGCATGATTTATCTCCTTCCATAATCCTCATAAATTCCATGTATAGCCCAATCCTGAAGATATTATCAATTATACCAATGTTTTTCTTGAATCTCAATTGTTCATACAATTTCACTATTGCAGAAAGAGTGAAGCTTAAATTAAATTTCGTCCACTCTTTTATCTCTTCAATTACATTATTAATCTCTATATTATCTTTATCGGTAAAATTATACTGATATATAAAAGGATTGTAGTTTCCATTTTTTATATCATCTTTTAAATCATTATACGCATCTAAAATGTATATATATCTTCCTAAATGATATGCAATTTCTTCAACCTTTTTGTAAGCTTCATCATCTATATTCAGATTTTCATAAAGAAAAACTTCACGCAAAATATTCGCAAACGGCTCTGCAGCCTCATCAACAGAAGAACATTTATCTCTCTCCAAATTTTGCAATGTTGTCAGATATTTCTTTATATTTTGTGCCTTTTCTGCATATAGTTTGTACGATTTTTTAAACTGTTTTCTGAATAAAAACTCTAAAAATGAACTGGCAGTAGCTTTCCCATCTGCCTTGTCGTCCAAAAACTTATAATAGACTAGTATTGCATTCATATCAGCAGCATATTTTACATATGGATTTTCTTTTATGACAGGCTTCTTCTTAAATGGATTTATAATACAACCTTCTAACTTCATATCAACTATCTCATCCGATAAACCCGATAAAAAAATTGCAAGATACGTAAGCTCATAGTTCAAAGTCAATCGGCTTATCTCGCCATATTTTCTTCCGATTTCCTTGCATAGGCCACAGTAATACGCCTTAAAAACATCGTAATCTTTTATCTTCATCTCAGGTTTGTAAGGCTTTATATATCCAAACATAGCATCTTCCTCAAAAAAAATAATCCTGATACTATTTTATCAGGATATAAGCTGTAATTCAAATTAAACAAATACCAACTTATCTAATCATTTCTTTTATTTTCTCATTTTTATCTATATACAAAAGAAGAGGCAATCCCAATACATAGCACGCAATCATCTCACCTAATCCAACCCATAGCATCGAAGCTACAAGGGGCAAATTAAATACAACATTCAATTCTATGCCTATAATGACTGCATTTATTATAACAGGCGGTAATGGCGCCAAATATCGCTTATATCTAAGATTGGATTTGCCAATATAGTACGTTATCACAGCACTGATTAGCGTCGCTAAAGAACCAAAAACCACATCGAATATTCCATTTCCGCCTATCATATTTGCAATTATGCATCCAACAAAAAGTCCAAAAATGGAATACGACGAAAAGAAAGGCATAATTGTAAGTGCTTCTGCTACTCTCACTTGAATCTGTCCATAGCTTATTGGCGCAAGTGCCACTGTCACAACTGCGTATACTGCAGCGATCAATGCGCCGTAGACGATTTTCTTAGTTCTTCTGTTCAATTTTATCTCCTCCGTAGTTTTGTTTATAGACAGGATTTTGCGAACTGTCTTTACTCCATTATACAGTCAAATTGTTGTCAGGTCAAACAATTTAACATCGTCTATCATTTTAAAATGTTTATCAAATGAAAATATCATCATATCATTTTTTATCGCTAAATAAGCAATAAGCACATCTGACATTGGTATGGTTTTGCCATCTCTCCTCAATTTAAAAGAAAGTTTTCCAACTCCAATCCAATCCTTATCATCACATGATACCGTCGGTATCGAATCAATATACCTTTCAAGCATCCCTCTCTCTTTTTCTGTCTTCACTCCTTGAAGAAGTTCAGCAATTATAAGGCCTGTTATATAGATTCTGTCCTGCAAAAGCATATCATCGATAATCTCAACAATCTCTCGTTTGTCCCTAAAATATTCTATCCATACAGATGTATCAACAAGTATTTTATCTTTCATCGATTTCCATGCTCCTTAATTTTTCAATGTCTGAAGAATCTATTGCGAAATTTATCTTTCCCTTAAGTTCCATCAAACGCTGCAATTTTTTCATCCTTATGGCATCCTTCAACGCCTCTTCAACCGCTTTCGACCTGTTGTTGGTCTCATACAGCATTTCAGCTTCTTTGAGAATATCCTCAGATACATTTATCGTTGTACGCATACGATCATCTCCTTCATACTTATAATACATCAATATGTTATGATAATCAAGATGATAAATTTAACCTTAAAATTATTCATATCAGATTTAAACTTTTTAAGCTTCTACACTTTTGTAATGCTTAAAAAATACATAGAAACAGCAATTACAAGCTCTGCAAATTCATTGACTGCGCCTAATGTATCTCCTGTCATACCACCTATTCTCATAGATATGTACTTAGTGATAAGATATGTGACAATTGATGAGATAGCTAAAAGCTTCAGCAACACTGTAAAATGGACAAAAATCATGCCAACAAACGATGTAAATAATAAGCTTAATATTAATTCCGCGATAGATATTTTGCCTATGATAAGTCCTCCCAATCCTTCTCCGCCTCTCGCTGATCTCGATGCGTACGCTGCTAAAACTATGGAAAAGCGTCCAATGAGAGGCATTAATATCAATGTGGAATATATGAGATTGCCTTTGATGTCAGTTAAAAACAATATCTTTAAAATTATTAAAAAAACCAAAGCAAGGACTCCATTCGTCCCAAGCCTTGAGTCCCTCATTATCTCAAGCATTCTGTCCCGACTTCTGTTGCTAAAAAGTCCATCGAATGTGTCTGCAAACCCATCGATGTGCATAGCACCTGTCAGAATGTACGATGATGCTAAAGCTATTGTGATGGCTATTTCCCGGGGAAATATATTTTTAGAAGCATAAAACATGAGGCTTACAACAGTGCCAACAACCCCACCTACAAAAGGGAAATATTTGGCCATCCTGTGAAAGTCATTTTTATCTGCATCAATTTGAATATTAATAGGTATCCTTGTCATAAATTGAAGCGATAATATAAAAGCCTTTATCTCATCCATCTTATTCACCACATCACCGTAAGCTATTATTTTTTATTTCTAATGGTATGCCTGAAACCATAAAATAGACAAAATCGGCATTCTCAGCAATTTTTTTGTTCATTCGCCCTGATATGTCCCTAAATATCCTTCCCAATTTATATTCTGGGACAAGTCCCATTCCAACTTCATTTGTCACGACTATTACATCTTTATCCTTCTCTTTGGAGGCTTTTATAAAGCCATCAACTTCCCTGCTTATTTTTTCTTCGGCTCTTGCTACATCTTCTAAATCTTTCTCTTCCCACGTCATATCTATCTCTAAAAGCAGATTGGACACCATCACTGTCAGACAGTCTAAAAGCACAGCTTTCTTGTCTGTCCCTCTTATTATGTCAAAGATGCCATTGTAAGCTTCTACTGTTTCCCATTCCTTTGGCCTTCTTTCTCTGTGCCTTTTAACCCTTTCTTTCATCTCATCGTCAAACGGTATAGACGTAGCTATGTAAAGTACACTGTAACCAGCATATTTCACAGCAAGACTTTCTGCAAACTGGCTTTTGCCAGACCTTGCGCCGCCTGTCACCATAATCAAAGCCAATAGAAACACCTTCTTTCTCAAAATCATTTAAGAACTTCTTTTGCAGCTTCTACCAGTTTTACATTATCACGATGGCTTTTTACAGCCACTCTAAAATACCTATCATCCAAATACCTGAAATTTGATGCATCTCTTATCAGGATCCCTCTTTTTAACAATTCTTCTTTTAAATCATTAACGCTCAGATTCTTCAGTTTTAAAAGCATAAAATTGACCTGTGTATGAAACACAACCAATTCATCTATCTTTTTAAGCTCATTCGTTAAATAATCTATTTCCTCTTTTATGTATTTTCTCGTATTTTCCATAAATTTTATATCATCAAAAATCCTTCTTCCCACTGCATCAGCAAAAGCATTTACCGTCCAAGGCTCTTTATAAGCTTCCAATCTCTTTATCAAATCTTCACTTCCAAAACCGTATCCAAGGCGCAATCCTGGTAGCCCAAAAAATTTTGTTGCAGCTCTTACTACAAAAAGATTATCATAGTAATTTATGAGATCTAAAGACTGGTATTTTTCATAATCGCATATAAATTCTATAAATGCCTCATCTATCATCACCGGCAAATCCAGCTTTTTCGCTTCCTTCACGATATATTCCACATCTTTTCGATTTATTGCCTTTCCTGTAGGATTATTTGGATTTCCTATGATGACAGAGTCTACTTCTTTAAAGCGATTTGATATTTCATCTGCATCGATCACATATCCATTTTCTTCAGGAATCCGATAGTAAAAAGGATTTCCACCTGACAATGTGACTGCTCTTTCGTATTCTAAAAAAGCAGGAGATGGAATAAGGGGCCTTTTCAGAGAAAGGGCCCTCACAAAAAGGTAGATAAGTTCAGAAGCGCCATTGCCGACTATTATATTCTCACTTTTTAGTCCTGTATATTTTGAAATAGAATTTTTCAATTGTGTGTAGTTTATGTCAGGGTACTTTGTCAAAGCCACAATATCAATGGAATCTTTTATACATTCCGGAAATCCAAGAGGATTTATGTTTGAACTAAAATCTATCACATCCTTGTCGTAAATATATATATTTCCACCATGTTCATATTTATCCATTCAATTCACCTCAAGATAGTCTTCCTAACCGAATAAATGGCTTATCTACAAGGTTCTCCACTATCTGTCTGTCTTCCTCTTTGTAAACGACAATGCAGCACGTAGAAGGGCCTCCTGACTTCTCATCATCTAAATCAGATTTATATTCTTTCAAAAATTCTAAACCAGATGACAACTTAAGAACATCAAGCTCATGCCTTATTCCCTTTGACCCTACAGGAATGGCCTCTGCTATTTCATTGCACCTAAATATTTTCACATAATCTTTAAGAGAAAGAACATCATGACAATACAATACTTCTTGTCCAACACGTGGGTAACCTATTAAACCTACTTCCATGCCTGCCTTTGCTTTTCGCACTTTCAGTTCCTCTTTCGCTGCTCTTCCAATTGCTGTCACGCCAACACCTGTCATGGTTGATGGGAAATTTTCCTCTGTGCTACCGGTTAAGACAACGTCATATATCTCATTTTCAATAAGCTCTTTTTTTATTCCATCTATGATCTTAATGCCAGTGGGATTCATTTCATTTGACAAGGCATCTGATATTGCGATTGGCCAAGCACCAACACATAGAATCTCTGATAATGCCACTTTTATAGCTGCTCTACCTACCATCTCAGCATCTACCTTTAAAACATCATTTTCCTTTTCTCCGATGGCACCTGTGCTGTCGCATGATATAGCGTATGCAACATCACCTTCATGTATGATCAAAACATCCCTGTATCTCTCTATCATATACATCTATCACCTTTTTATCATTTTTAAAACTGTCTTATAAATGATAGACGCTAAAAGGACATTTGCAAAAGATGCAATAGTAAGCGGCAACACCATCTGAATGAAAAATCCCCAACCGTACTGCGGTACAAAGATAAGTGTTGCAACGGGCCCATTTAATATGGTACCAACAGCGACTGCCACATAGCTGTTAAACTTCTTATACGCCAATGAATAAAAATATGCACATACAGCCATCGACACAGCAATGATGATGTGATTTGGTATTCCAAGCGGAAAGCCGGATGTAAGTGCAGTAAAAATGTGGCCTAAAGAAATGACAATTGCTCCTATGTATCCTCCAAAATAAAGGGATGCAAAATATCCCGGCAGCGAATCAAACGCAACTGTATTGTAGATTTTTATCATGGCACCTACAGCACTCATGGCAATAAGCATAGCCACAAGCGTCAAAGTTTTTACATTTTTAATCGTTGTTGTCTTTGTATTCATCTATATATACCTCCTGTTAATATTGTTTTAAAAGCAAAGAATAAAATAAGTCCCAGAAAAGATGTCATATACATTATCCTTACAGTATCTTTGATGTGGTCTAATTTAAGTGTTTCTTTGCCATCTCCCAGTTTTGGTTTTAATTCAGGCTTTCCAAAATAGTAGTTAAGCCCTCCCAATTCTACATTTAATGCACCTGCAATTGCAGCTTCCCCATGTGCACTGTTGGGGCTTTCATGCTTTAATCTATCCCTTTTTAAAATGCGGAAGCTATTTTTATAGTCATATCTCAGCAAAAATGATGACGCTGCAATCAAAAGCCCTGTTATCCTGGCCGGCAAAAAGTTCAAAATATCGTCAAGCTTTGCAGAAGCATACCCTATGTCAAAATATCTTTCATTTTTATATCCGACCATTGAGTCAAGTGTACTGGAAGCCTTGTATGCCAATACCAGTGGAGCACCGCCTATAAAAGCGTAAAACAAAGGCGCTATTATCCCATCAGATATGTTTTCTGCTACAGTTTCTACTGTACCTCTTATGATATCGCCTAAAGCCAAATTTTCCGTATCGCGGCTTACAATGAAAGACAACATCTTCCGAGCTTCAAGAAGATTGTCTTCTTTAAGAGGATCGTATACTCTCATAGCCGATTTTGCCAAATCATTAGTTGCAAGGCAAGTGTAGATAAGAAGCATATCTAAAATCTTGCCCAAATAGACATTTATTTCTTTTACAATGTAAATGATAAAGTACCCGCTTATATAGCTTGTAAAGACAACAATGGCACACAAGAAATAACCTGCGATTCTTTCTTGCCTTTCAGTTTTAGCAATCTTTCTAAATTTGCACTCTAAAAAGCTGATTAGTCTTCCCATGAGTCTTACTGGATGAGGATATCCTGGCGGATCGCCTATCATTAAATCTAAAAAATATGCAGCTATCACTTCCATATCAAAGACTACCTTTCATTATCTGGTAAATTTTATTTATGTCTAAGCTCTTTCTTACTACATCTGCCAACCTGTCGTACTCTCTTTCTTTAAATTTCCTGTAGTCTTCAATGTAATCTATATCTTTTAACCCCTTTGATCCTCTTAAAATATTTACAAGTCGCATTGTGAACTCCGTGTTTTCAAATATTCCATGCATATACGTACCAAACACTTTCCCGTCACTGCTTACACATCCGTCACTGACAGATATTTTTTCATCGTTTCTTGTAATGATATTGGAAAAACTTTTTTCTCCTGTAGAACTTATGCCCATGTGTATTTCGTATCCATCTACAAGCAGCCCTCTAATTGGTGATAAAAAATCAGGCAAATCATCGGAAATTTGAGCTTTAACTTGTGTTGTAATCTTTTCATGTGAAATAACTGTCTCTACATCTAATAGCCCTAAACCTTCCATCTCACTAACAGGCCCTTCTATGTGTTGTGGATCCAATATCCTTTTCCCAAACATCTGATATCCTCCACATATGCCGATTATAAGCTTTCCCATTTTTCTCAAATTCAAAATCTCATGATGAAGTCCGGCATCTTTAAGTGCTTTAAGATCTCCTATCGTATTTTTCGTACCTGGTATTATCAATACGTCGCAATCACCGATTTTTTCGCCTCTACTTACGTACCTTACATTTACATCTTGAATCTTTTTTAATGGCTCAAAATCAGTAAAGTTAGATATATGGGGGAGATTTAAAATCGCAATGTCAATAGCCCCACCGCTTTTTCTCCCGTAATAAGCATCCGTTGCACTGTCCTCCTCATCAACATATACATCCGTGTAAGGAACTACACCGATGACATCCTTTTTAATTATGTCCTCCAGCATCTTTAAGCCCGGCTTTAATATCTCTAAGTCGCCTCTAAATTTGTTTATTATGACTCCTTTTACCCTTTCTCTTTCATCATCATTTAAAAGCAATAGTGTGCCTGCTATCGATGCAAAGACACCGCCTTTATCTATGTCGCCTACTATCAATACTGGTGAATCCACCAACTCCGCCAAGCCCATATTCACAACGTCTTTTTCTCTAAGGTTTATCTCCGCAGGACTTCCAGCACCTTCAATCACTACTATGTCGTACGACTGGCTAAGCTTATCAAAATCCTCTTTTATTAAGCTTAAAAGTTTCGGCTTGAATTTCTGATAGCAAGATGCATCCATACTGTCGTAGACTCTGCCTCTTAGTATAACTTGACAATTTTTATCTGAACTCGGCTTTAAAAGTATAGGATTCATAAGAACCGACGGTTTTATACCTGCAGCTTCCGCTTGTACAGCTTGTGCTCTCCCCATCTCCAGTCCTTCATCTGTAATAAAAGAATTAAGAGCCATATTTTGAGACTTAAATGGCGCAACCGAATATCCGTCCTGCTTAAATATCCTGCAAAGAGCGGCCACCAACAAACTCTTCCCAACAGATGATGCCGTACCTTGAAGCATTATCTTAAGTGCCATACTTTCCCATCTCCCAACCATAATCTTTGCAATGGTTTATAAATCTGTCTACAGCATTCGGGTATTTCAATAAGTTGATGTGAACATAAGTACCTAAACAATTTTTGTACACATATCCGCACAGCCACTTTTCTTCAGAATGTGGTTTATGCACTTCATATGCAAAATCATCGTGTATCCCCGACATCTTGGAGTTGTGAAAAACATGACCAAAGATGACATCTCCTTTTTTAAATAACACATTGTCCTTTACGACTTCCGCCTCAGCATAGCCAAAATTGACTAACCTTTTCGTCATGATGGCATCTAAATCGAATATTCCCACCATATTGTATCCATCTCCATTTAGATCAACAATTTTTTTCGCAAGGTACATGAAACCACCGCATTCCGCATAGACTGGCATTCCCTTTTCAATGCTTCCTTTAATTGAAGATAACATGGAATGATTTTTGCTTAATCTTTCAGCAAAAACTTCTGGAAATCCTCCACCTAAGTAAATTCCAACCACATCTTTAGGAATAGCTTCGTCACGTAGAGGACTAAATGGGATTAACTCTACTCCTGCATCAATCAATGAATCTAGGCTATCCTGATAGTAAAAATTAAACGCCTCATCGTATGCAAATGCAATCTTGACATCTTCTTTTATTTTTACTGTCGATTTCCCTTCGATTAAGCCGTCTTTTTTCAAATCCACATCGCATACATCCAGAATGCCATCTAAATCTATAAACTTACCTATTTTATCGTACAAAATGCTGAAATTGTGATCTCCCTTTGTCTCATATATAGGCATAAGGCCAAGATGTCTCTCAGGTAGACTTATCATATCATCCTGTGGAAGGTATCCAAATGCCTTTATACCCAAATCTCTTTCGACACATTCTTTTAAAAGCTTGTAGTGTTTTTCACTGCCAACCCTGTTGAATATTACTCCTTTAATCTTTACATCTTTATCGTATTCTATATAACCTTTAACTAAGGCAGAAACACTTGCAGCCATACCAGATGCATCTACGACAAGTAAGACAGATAAATTTAAAAGTTTTGCCACATGTGCACTGCTGCCATAGCTTGTATTATTGATTCCATCGTACATCCCCATGACGCCTTCTATGACTGCCACATCCCCAGATAAAGCATGGTTTAAAAAGGACTTTTTTACGTACTCATCTCCAAGCATGTAGACATCCAAATTGTACGAAAAATTGCCAGATGCAAATCTGTGATATGCCGTATCTATGTAATCAGGACCTATTTTAAACGGAATGACTTTGTACTTTCTAGAAAGATATCCTATTATGCCAATAGTAATGGTAGTCTTCCCCGCGCCAGAATGAGTACCGGCTATCATAAATGCTTTACTCACTTGTTAAACCATCCCCTTGTCTTTTTGAAATAACAATAAGCGGTGTATCTGTAATGGGATTTCTGATTACATCTGCATCAACAGAAAAAGCCATCTTCATGTTTTCTTCAGTTATAACTTCATTTGGCGTCCCAATTGATATAATCTCTCCATCTTTCATTAGCAAAATAAGATCGCAAAATTGAGACGATAAATTGATGTCATGAAGGACAGCAAACACGAGTATTCCCTTTGCAGTCAACTGCTTAAGTATTGAAAGCACTTCTATCTGATATTTTACATCCAAATGTGAAATCGGCTCATCCAATAACAAAATCTTAGGCTCTTGAGCCAATGCCCTTGCGATGTAAACCCTCTGCCTTTGCCCACCGCTTAATTCATTTACATATCTATCCTTAAGATCCCATGTGTTTGTAATAATCATCGCTTCTTTTACGCTTATTACGTCTTTTTCGGTTTCTCTTTGAAATCTCCTTAAATAAGGAGTCCTTCCCATCATCACAACGTCGTAAGATGTAAATTCAAAGTCAAAATACATATCCTGCGGAACATAGCCGATAATCCTCGCCCTATCTTTCGAACGCATTTTATAGACACTTTTGTCCATTATAAATACATTGCCTCTGCTGGGCTTCAAATAGCCTGAAATGTTTTTCAAAAGAGTTGTCTTGCCAGAACCATTGCTTCCCAATATACCAACCATTTTATATCCATCTATCTTAAAATTTATACCTTTTAAAGCCTGAATATTGCCATAACTATAATGGAGATCTTCAACATTTACTATTGTCATTTCACTTAACCTCTTTATTTTTATTTTTGACAAGAAGGTATAAGAAAAACGGACCACCGCAGGCAGCAGTTATTATGCCAACTGGTATTTCTACAGGAGCCATCACAGTCCTCGCCATTGTGTCAGCTAACACCAAAAACGCTGCACCTACAATACCACTAAAAGGAACTAAAAATCTGTTGTCAGAGCCTACAATAAGCCTTGATATGTGTGGCACTATAAGCCCTACAAAGCCAATTATACCACCGGCTGAAACAGAAGAAGCCGTTATTAAAGACCCTACAATCAAAATGATTTTCTTTACTCTTTCAGTATCTATTCCCAAATGCTCCGCTATCTCTTCACCTGTCATAATGACATTGAGATCTCTTGAAAACACGTATAACGTTATACATCCAATAAATATGATTGGCACGGTGTAAAAAGTCTGACTCCAACTAATAAGGCTAAATCCACCCATAGTCCAAAAGACTATCTGGGACATCTCATCATGGTTTAAAAGCATCATGAGAGAAATAATAGATGACATAAAAGCACTGATGGCAATGCCTGCAAGAAGCATCGTCTGCATTTTAATGTAAGGTCCTTTTTTGGATATGATGTACACCACGTAAATAGTCATGAGAGCAAACGCAAACGCAAAAAATTGAAGACCAAGAAGTCCAAACCCTAAAACGATAGCAATAGATGCTCCAAATGCAGCTCCTGATGATATGCCTAAAACATAAGGATCTGCCATAGGATTTTTTAGAAGACCTTGAAAGAATGTACCTGCCACAGAAAGTCCCATCCCTGTAAAAGCAGCTTCAATTATTCTTGGGAATCTGAGATTTAACAATATCATCTTGTCTGTAGCATTGCCAACGCCAAAAATGACATCAATAATGCTTTTTAATGGCATTTTGACTGCACCCACTGATGCAGAAAACATCAAGGATGCAATCAAAACCATTGCAGAAGTTATCAAATAAAAGCTTTTTCTCACTTTCAATTTATTTAAATGCCTCCGGATGCAAACCTTTTGCAATTTCTTCTAATCCTAAGACAATTCTATTAGATGGCTTAGTGACAATGTCATCGTTGGATATTATAAATATTTTGCCATCTTTCGCCGCTTTTGTATCCTTATAACCTGCCATATTTTTTATTTCATTGGCGTTTGCAGCATGTGGTGATGTGATTATCACATCAGGATTTTTCTGTACCAGTTTTTCCATGCTGTACTGTGCCCATCCGTTTGCATCGCTGGCTACATTGTTTCCACCAGCCAATGTTATAAGCTCATCGATGAATGTACCCTTGCCAGCCGTCCAGTTTCCATTTGTATCAACTACGTAAAACACATTTACTTTCGGCAAATCCTTTACTTTATCATTGATTTCTTTGATTTTATCTTTCATGGTTTTTATGATTTCATTTCCTTTTTCTGTATTTCCTGTGATCTCGCCTAATATCTTTATTGAATCATATATCTGGTTTATGTTTTGCGCTTCAATTACCACCACCGGTATACCTGATTTCTCGATTGTCTCCATCTGATCCTTTCCAGAAAGATTCGATGCAAATACAATATCTGGCTTCTGAGCCAATATAGCTTCAATATTAGGTCCTTCGTATCCTCCAACCTTCGCAACGCTTTTTACCTCCGGCGGATAATCGTCGTAATTGGTAACACCAACCACATCTTTGCCAGCACCAATTGCGTAAATCAACTCTGTAGTTGAAGGAGATAAGGAAACGATTCTCTTAGGTTCCTTTTTTATCGTCACTTGCCTACCCATAAAATCAGTAATCTTCAATGGGAATGTAGCCTTAACTTCCGTCTTCACAGAATTAGCATTAGTAGATGCTTTTTCCTTTGTAGTTTGAGAACATGAAACAAGACTTAATGAAAGAACTGCTACTATGATGAAAATCGAAATATTTTTAATCCACTTTTTCACTTAGATCTCTCCTCCTAAATTATTTATAAAGATTTGAAACATAGCCAAAGCACATAAACATTAACTCAAAAAACTAAGGCATACCGAGAAGGTATGCCCCATATTTTCCAAAGCAAATATGTATCACATTACCAACCTCCCCTCCGAAGGTGTTTTTCACATCTTAAGGCAGGTCTCCTGGCTTGCGACTCATCTTTAGCTCAACCTTCCCAGTTTCACCAGTGGTTTTTTGAGCCTCATCATCGCTTACAGTAGCGGGGGCTGCAGCGGCTTCTCACCGCTTTCCCTATTAACCTTTCGGACCTTAAGACCATATTTAGTTTAACTATATTATATCTTTAATGCAAAATTGCGTCAATGAAAATAAACGGCCTTTTTTTTGCAATAATTTGTCATGAATTTTTTCATCTCATCCTGTATAAATTTTTACTACTGTAATATCCAAAATCACAAACATGATGAATACCGCTAAAATAATTGAAATCAAAATAAATGCCTTTAAGATAAACTCCCTGTATTTTTTCATTCCGCGCTCTGCCTCCAATTTCTATAAAACAGATTATCTATATAACGAAAATTTCACGAGATTAATTTCCTCTCTGAATATATAGACAAATTTCTTCCTCATTTGTTACAGTTTTTTAAAAAATTTTTTATGTATAAAAAATAGCCCAAAGGGCCAATTATCAAATGAAATGTGCAGTATCAAAAAGCACACTGTTTTAATGAGTTTCAAAACGCAAATCCGATGTAAGTTCGAAACTATCATAGTAAAAGTACAATATCCCTGATTTAGTATCCAAAAAGAATAGTTTATTAGTCGTATAGTTAGTTCTAAAAGAAGTTGAACCTTTGGACTTTGTATTTGTATATAAATAATAGTATCCATCCTTTTCCACTTTTGGAAATGGATATTTTTCCCCAAGCGTTAAATTAGGTTGTGGCAGTGATTTTGCTAATGAGTACGGGATGACAGAACCAAACTTCCATCCTTTTTCTTCTGCAGCTTTTATGAAATCATCCATTTGGGTCTTATTGAACTTTAAAATGATATAATGCAATTCTTCATCCCTATCACCTGTATAGTTATTCTCCAGCACATTAACTGATCTTGGAATGTAGATGCCAGTTTGGGAGGCGACAAAATATTGTGGCCCAGAAAATATCTTAGAAAAAATCAGTATACACAATCCCAAAGTAAAAAGAATACCAACTGTTATCCCCCACCATTTTATGAGATTCCTATTTCCAGATCGCCTCCATTTATAAAGCGAAAAGCCAAGGCAAACAATCATCAATACAGCTACATTAATAAGAAATATTTCATATATGTAAACCATGCGATTGCCTAAATTGCCTAAATACAATTGCGTATGCAGATTCATTGATATCACCTCACAAAAAAAGACAGGCATTAAGCCTGCTTATTATCTTAATTCATCAATTTTTTTATCTCCTCTTTTGATAATTCTGTAATCTCTGCTATTCTGTCGATGTCCATACCTTCTTTTAACAACTTTTTAGCTATTTTTATACTTTTTTCTTTTTCGCCTTTTTCAATACCTTTTTCCATGCCTTCTTTAATACCTTGTTTAATGCCCTTTTCTATTATCATTTTGTACGTCTCAGATTCTTCAATCCTAAACATCCTCATCACCTCCGAAAAAACTTTCTCAATAACTTCTTTTTTAAAGACTATGCCCGATAATATCTCTGCCTTAAACACTATGTCTTTCTTTTTGTTTATGTCCAATGGAATATCTTTTATAGCCTCAACACATCTTTCCAAATATTTTTCTCCTTCTTCTTTCCTTCTATTTTGATCCATCAGTGGAAGAAGGGAATACAAATCATAATAGTCTGTTTTTAAAACATCACTATATTTTATGTCGCCGACATTTATTATTCTGTATCTATAATCTAATGTATTTTGTTCTCCAAAGTCGTAACTTAAGTTATTTGCCATTTTTACATTGTCTTTGCCTATATAAACAACTATCTGATATGGTAAGAGATTATGCTTTTCCATTATCTCCAGGGAATATCTTAGCATCCTATAAGGCATTTTTTCGTCATTTTCCGATTGAAATTCTATGTGCACAGCCACATTTCCTTTGTCTGTTGTGCATTTAAATATCATATCGCTGTCTCTGCGTTCTACTCTTGCAAATTCTATATTTAGTTCATCGATTTTTGTGTATTGGAGACCTAAAAAATAGCTCATTATGTCATCAGCCATATCCGAAAAAATATTTTTCATCGTTATATCGTATTTCTGGCTCATATTTCTTCCTTCCGTTTCTCTTCATCTTACATTTATTATATCATACGAATATTAAAAATACAGATTATTGCTCTAACATTTTTATATCAAAATTTTGTAGCAATAAGTCTTCTTCTCCAACGTCCCATTTTATTATCAATTTTACAGGCTTTTTGATTGAATCTAATATCTTCTGCCTTTCATATAAATTAATTTAGTTTGTAATATCGTTATGGACTGTAATTTCTTTTTTCTTTAATTGATCGATGTAAATGTATATTGTGAAATCATTCCGTTCTTTTATCAATTTGTCTAATTCTTCATCAGAAATGTCTGGCATATATATGCTAAAAGCAGAAGACATTGTCTGATTATTGTTATTGTTGGGATATACATAAGCTATGGGCGTCACATTACTCCCTATTAAATCTGCATATTTCTTGGGATATATTATTTGAAATCCAATTTTATGATTTTTTATAGCATTATTTATTCCAGGTAGTATGTATGTCACAATAAAATTTAATCCCTGTTCTACTTTATCGGAAACCTCCATTTGACACCTTTGTATTGATAAATTGCTTACTTGCACATTGTTAAGAAAATATTTTTCTTCGTCTTGTTGTCTTAATTGCAGAGTAGTTGGCGATAAATTAGTATAATTAACTTTCATTTTGTGTGCAGAAATAAAACATAAAACTAATGATACAATCACGATGCCAACAATTGTTAAAATAATTATTTTCTTTTTAATTTTTATTGACATCAAAACATCTCCTTCTATAATTTAAAAATTATTTTGCACTTTATCTTGTAGTTATAATTATGTTAATATATTGCCATAAGAATCGACAATCCCAGCATTTATGGCAGCTAATGCTAACTTAATATCATTTTGAACATTTAACAAAGTGTAAAGTTTTTTTATGTGCCTCCTTAATGTCCTCTCTGATATGCCTACATCGTTTGCTACCACTTTTCTGCTTCCATTACGAACCAATGATGATAAAATTAATATGTCCAAGTAATCAAGTTTTGTTTCCATTAAAAACATCTTTTTCACTCCCTTTACAATATTCATGAATTATTATCTCTAAAATTTTTTACACTCTACAGTCAGTGAATATATATACTTCACTAATTTTTGTTCCATATAATATAAGACAAATTTTTAAAGAATTTGTTACAGTTTTTTAGAAAATTTTTAAGTATAAAAAATAGCCCTATTAAGAGCCATCAATAAATTTTTATATCAAAATTTTGTAGCATTAAGTCTTCTTCCCCACCGTCCCATTTTATTATCAATTTTATAGGCTTTTTGATTGAATCTAATATTTTCTGCCTTTCATCTGCATCTATTTGAGAGAGATTGGGTAACCATGTAGATCTGCTAACATCAATACAATTATCTTTTTCCTTTGTATTTGGTACATTTAAATCTATTCTCTGTTGAATTGGTGTTCCAAAATATAACAATCCCGAAAATATATAAGGTTCAAGGCTTCTATCTAAAAAAGCTATTATTTTAACATTTTTTAATACCTTATCACTTATATTTTCTATCTTTATAGAATAACGTAATGAAGTATATTTATTTGAATCTTGCATATCTTTTAAATTTTTTGTGATCGTAGAATTATTATTTGATATTTGTAGCTTTTTTCCGATCTCAATCGTTGTATTGATTTTAAAATGTTTGCTTTTCGTCGTATAATTTAAATTAGGTGCATCGTTTGTTTGATATAGATAAATCTGAAAATGACTTTTATTATAGCTGTAGTAATCATAATATACAAAAAGGCTCAATGCAACTACTGCTATTAAGCATAAGATTATTATGCGCTTATTTTTTATAAAATCACCCCCAGCCATATTCTTCAGTTATCCTATCACCCATACGATAATTGTATTCGGCTTGTTGTGTAATCCAATTTTCATCATAATAATGTGGTGCAGCATCAATGTGAATAGGTTGATATACATTTCACAATATACAACTTATTTTATCTTTATCCTTTTCATTGACCTATATATATTTTCACAATTATCATATCAAATATTGTTATTATGGTAAATATAACTATAATTGCAAGTAAAATTATGGCCAATGCCAAAAGTACATGTAAAATAAATTTCTTATATTTTCTCACTTAACATCATCTCCTTTCAATTTATAATATCAATATTTTGCAAACATGCTCATAATACAAATATTAGTAAAACCGTATCCATCAATAAAATATTGATTGATTAGATTTTACTAATATTATAAGAATAAATATTAAAGTCTATAATTTTTTTATCCAGCCACCTGATAAATTATTTATATCGCCCCATACTCCTATTTCACCAGCACCTAATGTAATTGAGCCTTGATACAAGACACTAAATGTTATATCGGCACTCGCATAAGCTCTAGTTCCACCTATCCCCCAACTGTGCAAGCCGCTCCACGAAAGACTCCATACTGGAATAAAATTACGAGTTGTAACCGCATCACATCCTTGAATTCCAAGAATACTATTTCCATCGTGGGAATAATCTACCCAAACAACATTTTCAAGTATAGCAATACCGAATATTTCAATATCTTTTGTATAAGTTGCTCTTCTATATTGAATTGCTGAGCTAGATTTAATCATAGGGTTAAAATTAATGCTTTGATTAGTTTCATTTAATGTTATAGATATATCTCCATTTTCCAAATATTTCGTTTCCCCGGGTTCTAATTTTTCCGTCAACACTTTAGCCATTAGATCTGCATTATTCAGATATGAAATAAACTTTTCTTGTTTGTCTAGTGGAAGTGTTTTGATTTGCTCAACAAATTTAGATGCTTCTTCTTCATTTGTATTTTCTTTTATCCAGGTCATATAACTACTAATGTTTGTAATTTTGCCTTTAGCTATATCGTTAGCAAAAGCAAAGCTAAAACTTGAAATTGTAAAAAGCACAATAATTAGAAGCAGTGAAACTAGTTTTTTTAACATACTTTACATCTCCTTTTTGTAGTCAATATGCTTCTCGGTACCAAACAGCATATTAACTACGATTTTATCTACAAGAAATGGCGCCAATTTCTGTTAATGTTATTATAAACCAATTATCCTTACTTGAGAAGGTGCTAAATTAGGTCAATTTTTCTATCACACTTTGTCACTTTATGTAATATATTGTCGAAATCGCCACCGTTTTTCGGTCATCAATAAACTTTACAAAAAAAAGACAGGCATTAAGCCTGCTTATTATCTTAATTCATCAATTTTTTTATCTCCTCTTTTGATAATTCTGTAATCTCTGCTATTCTGTCGATGTCCATACCTTCCTTTAACAACTTCTTTGCTATTTTTATGCTTTTTTCTCTTTCGCCTTTTTCAATACCTTTCTCAATGCCTTTTTCTATTATCATTTTGTATGTCTCAGATTCTTCAATCCTAAACATCCTCATCACCTCCGAAAAAACTTTCTCAATAACATCTTTTTTAAAAACTATGCCAGACAATATCTCTGCCTTAAACGCTATGTCTTTCTTTTTATTTATGTCCAATGGAATATCTTTTATAGCCTCAACACATCTTTCCAAATATTTTTCTCCTTCTTCTTTCCTTCTATTTTGGTCCATCAGTGGAAGAAGGGAATACAAGTCATAATAATCTGTCTTTAAAACATCACTATATTTTATGTCGCCAACATTTATTATTCTGTATTTATAGTCCAATGTATTTTGTTCTCCAAAGTCATAGCTTAAGCTATTTACCATTTTTACATTGTCTTTGCCTATATAAACGACTACTTGATATGGCAAGAGATCATGCTTTTCCATTATCTCCAGGGAATATCTCAGCATCCTGTAAGACATTTTTTCGTCATTTTCTGATTGAAATTCTATGTGCACAGCCACATTTCCTTTGTTTGTTGTGCATTTGAATATCATGTCGCTGTCCCTTCGTTCTATTCTTGCAAATTCTATATTTAGCTCATCGATTTTCGTATATTGTAGTCCAAGAAAATAACTCATTATGTCATCAGCCATATCAGAAAAAATATTTTTCATAGTTATATCGTATTTTTGGCTCATATTTCTTCCTTCCATCTCTCTTTATCTTACCTTTATTATATCATACGAATATTAAAAATACAGATTATTGTCATATTATTTTTATATCAAAATTTTGTAGCATTAAGTCTTCTTCCCCACCGTCCCATTTTATTATCAATTTTATAGGCTTTTTGATTGAATCTAATATTTTCTGTTGAATTGGTGTTCCAAAATACACAAGTCCAGATACTATATAAGGCTCAAGCCCTTTATCAAGAAATACAACAATTTTAATGTTATTTAATTTTTCCTTACTAATGTTCTCAACTCTTATAGTATAATTCAGTGAAGTGAATTCATTTGAATCTTGTGTTTTTTGGATGTCTTCAGCAGAATCCAAACCATTCGTCTTTGTATTATTATTTTTCCCGATCTCAATCGTTGTATTGATTTTAAAATGTTTGCTTTTCGTCTTATAATTCAAATTAGGTGCATCGTTTGTTTGATATAGATAAATTTGAAAATGACTTTTATTATAGCTGTAGTAATCATAATATATAAAAAAGCTCAATACAACTACTGCTATTAAACATAAGATTATTATGGGCTTGATTTTTATAAAATCACCTCACCGCTAATCAATGCAAGAACTAGTATATCTAAAAATGTCAAAAACTTCTTTATTTTGTACATATTTAAACATAAACATTATAAATTCAATTACTTTTTAGCAATATTTCTATATATTTTATACACAAAATATACAAGAAATAATATGGATATTTCATCAATGACAACAAGAATCATATGTAAGATACTAAATAATTGGAATAATATTGGATTTATAATCATTTAATATTCAATCCTTTCTATGAGTGAAATAATAAAATAATAAATAGAAAAAATTCTCTCTACATCAATTTTTAAAGCAAATTGCTTAACATATTATTATAAAAAATAATATTATTATTGCATTAAATATAGTATTCTAGTACAAATTAGCTATTATGCCACTTAATTGATATAATTTATAACTCCTCCTGTATAAGATGCCTCGATATCTATCGGGACTGATTGTTTGTATTCTTCACCATTAATTTTAATATATTGATCTAAGACTCCTCCTCCATATATTTCTACATTATACCTGTCGCTGCTAATTCGATGATAAGCGTACGTTTGGTTCCAAGAATATCCTGCAGTAAACCCATTCATATCGGTCCATTCATGACAATCTGTTATTTCCTCAGCTAAATGTGTTCCACCTAAAGATACAATCTGTGTATATACATCTGCTTCCAAAAAAATATATGTGATAGGTGTAGCATCATATTCTTGTATAATATGATGTCTTGATTCTGTTGCATCAAGTATTATTTTGTTGCTGCTTTCACTTGTTAAAAAATCTTTATAACTATATTGTTTTTTTATTTTTACAGGAGCTTTAGGAAATTCTTTTAAACAATTTTTTAGCTCATCTAAATTATTGAATTCCCTTGGTGTAATTCCAGATGGTACTGAGTTAACTTTCGTTAATTTGTAATCATTGATAATTTTAGTTAACTCTTCATCAGTTATGGTTTTTAAATCATCTTTGTCATTTATTATTTTATTGTCTTTTTTATCATCATTAGAAGTTGATGTGTTAGCAAAAGCAAAACTAAAACTTGAAATTGTAAAAAGCACAACAATTAGAAGCAATGAAACTAGTTTTTTTAACATACTTTACATCTCCTTTTTTGTAGTCAATATGCTTCTCGGTACCAAAAAGCATATTAACTACGATTTTATCTGCAGGAAATGGCGCCAATTTCTGTTAATGTTATTATAAACCAATTATCGTCATCTGGGAAGGTGCTAAATTAGGTCAATTTTTCTGTCATACTTTGTCAATCTATGTAATATATTGTCGAAATCGCCACCGTTTTTCGGTCATCAATAAACTTTACAAAAAAAAGACAGGCATTAAGCCTGCTTATTATCTTAATTCATCAATTTTTTTATCTCCTCTTTTGGCAACTCTGTAATTTCTGCTATTCTGTCGATGTCCATACCTTCTTTTAACAACTTCTTTGCTATTGAAAATTTTTCTTCTTTTGCTCCTTTTTCAATGCCTTTCTCAATACCTTTCTCAATGCCTTTTTCTATTATCATTTTGTACGTTTCAGATTCTTCAATCCTAAACATTCTCACCACCTCCGAAAAAACTTTCTCAATAACTTCTTTTTTAAAGACTATATCCCCAATATGAATAATGAAAATAATGTGTTCAAACTCAGAATTTATAAAACTTTGACTAATGTACTATTATCAAACTCAAATACTTCATCACATAGTAATCTAATGTCTTCACTTATATGACTTGCAATTAATATTGTTGTACCATTTTTCTTGAGGTTAAAAAGCAAATTTCTTATATTGATAACGCCATTTTTATCCAGACCATTAAATGGTTCATCCAATATTAAAATTTTTGGATTTTCCATTATTGCTTGCGCTATTGCCAGCCTCTGTCTCATTCCAAGTGAATATTTCTTTACTTTCTTATTGCTATCATTTTCTAAGCCAACTAATTTTAATACATCTTTTATCTCTTTTTCACCTATAATATTCCTTATTGATGCTAAATATTTCAAATTATAATATCCGGAATAATCATCTAAAAATCCCGGACTTTCTATAATAACTCCTAAATCAGGCGGAAAATCTATATCCTTTCCTAATTTTTTATTGTGTATAAAGACATCTCCATCAGTAGATAACATTAGACCAGACAGAATCTTAAAAAGGACCGATTTACCACATCCATTGTAGCCTGTGAATCCGTAAATTTTCCCCCTTGTCAATTCAAAATTTACATTCTCGAATATAACTTTATCTTTGAATCTTTTGCTCAGATTTGAAACTTTTATAACTATTTCATCCATTTTATCAACTCCTTAATCAATATCGATAATTGTTTCTTTATTTTTGATTGTCAAAAGGATAAGCAAAATACTAAATATAATATTAACGGCGAAAAATAAATATAATGGCAAATGATTGTAATTGTTAGAAAGAACATTCAATTTTGTTATTAAAATATGCTCGCCTAAGTAAAAATTCAATTTTGGCAGCGAAAAATTTAAAATGTAAATAACGAAGACAACAACAAATCCTATATAAAGTTTTCTTGTAATTCTTGTAATATATAATTGCACCATAGAAATAGTAAATGTACCTATAATTTGCGCAAAATACATATTAAACAATATCCTATATATAGAGTACAAATTTTTGTTGTATCTTGTATAATCATAAAATACATTGCTTATCCATGTGCCACTAAATATTAAACTTGATATTCCGTATAAAACCACATCATATATGAAAAAAAACATCACTATGACTACTAACATCGAAATAATATTCGATGTATAAAATAATTTATTGTTCATTATCCTTGGCAAAGTAAATATAGCATTTTTCCCCATCATATTATCCATATACATTTCTATTACCATGGCTATCATAATATAAGGAAAAAATACCAACATCGTCTGTATTATGTTTAT
The DNA here is from genome assembly GCF_017874545.1 of Thermoanaerobacterium butyriciformans. Lineage (GTDB taxonomy): Bacteria > Bacillota > Thermoanaerobacteria > Thermoanaerobacterales > Thermoanaerobacteraceae > Thermoanaerobacterium > Thermoanaerobacterium butyriciformans. The sequence goes on from NZ_JAGGLT010000006.1 coordinate 81,946, forward strand.
ATTTTCTATATTATAGCCACCAAAAGATAATACAACCGAATCAAGTATCGTTATATTTTGAAAATAGGAATTATAAACAACATTAAATATTGATAATGCTAAGGATAAGAAAGCAAAGATAAATAGCTTTTTATATATATATCTTAGGTTATAATTGAAAACTAACAATCCCAACTTATTCATTTCTATTTCAAAACAATCTCCTTTAAATTATATTTTAACAAAATATGTATGGCCACAATCATAATTAATAGGTGAAAGTTGTTAGCCACAATAAACTCTATTAGATTATAATTTGAATTAAACGAAAAAATGTATATATTCCCAATATCCAGTAAATTAATAACGGGTATGTTTCTTAGATTCAATACTACAGTACTTACAAGCGCTATAATTATGCTTATAGCTAAACTTAAACCATAATTAACTGAAGTAAATCCTATAGCTAAAGCCATCTCCAACATGCCCAGCACAATTAAAGACAGGTGAAACCTTATATAATAAATAATAATGCTGCTAAAAGGCGTTAAATTTTTTGCAAACAAGGTGTACAAATCATCGCCATTAATTGTGCTGCTGCTCCAATTTGGGCTATAGCCAAGATTTAGATATACGCCAATATAAACGCTGAAAATAATTAAAATCAAATAGATAATGCTTGTAATAAATATCAATATATATTTTGATATAAGCCAATTTATTTTATTATCTAATCTTGTATGAACAAATGGTGTTATATTGCCATCATTACACACATTGTAAATTAATAATAAAAATGTTGTCAAGAAGAAAATTCCATATATATAATGGCTTCCTAATAAGTAAAACACTCCATTCCAAAAATTATCTTCTCTACTAAATACATTTGTCTTTATAGCCAAATACGGAAATATCAGCATGTATAAAAAAATAATATACATACTTTTTTGTTTAACAACCCTTTTTAATGTAAAGTTTACATAACCTTTTATAATACGTCTATCCATTCTTTAGCACCACTTTATAGTTTATATAGTATGTTATTATTCCTATTGCCAATAGTCCTAAATTAAGAATGATAAAATGCAATATGTCATAGCTTTCATTATAAAAAAAATTGTAGGCATTTGTCATTGAATAATTTTGATTAATATTAAATATGGCTATTTCATAAATTATAAAAAATATATATGGCAATGTGTAAATAATGTATTTCTTGTTAAAAAAACTTGTAATACCAGCAGAAAACCCCGCAAAAGAAAATCCTAAAATAAAATGCATTATAAATACAATAAATATGTATTTATTTGGATCTTTAAAAAATATACTACTATATAGTCCATCTGGTGCACCTCTTGAACGCAATATTGATACTGGTAAAATCTCATTTCTTGCAACCAATAACAAAATTATATAATAAATTAATTCAGGCAAAACCAATGCGATTCCACCCATGATACTATTCACAATAAATTTGATCTGATGGTATTTTTTTAAACCTATTCTGGATATACTGAAATAATTAAATTTTTTATTCCTCTCGTATATATATGAATTAAGTAAAAGGTAGAATTATCATAAACACAAAAAAAGTCTTAATAAGATAATAACTCTGACTCCAAATTAAATACACATTCTGTCCAGGTCTTATTACATTTTCATAATACAACTTTTTATCTGATATATCTGGTGAATTTATATTGGCAAATGCAGCCGGTTTTAATATGGATTGATACGCAGACAAAAATAATAATAAAAGCGAAACTAATACTACGAATAATAATTTTTTATCAAACAAGGCTCTTTTAAATTCTTCTCTCAACATATTTACCACCCCACAATTTTTTATTATGTAAAATAACTTACAAAGAATTTGCTCATATCATGAAAAAGATTTTTTGAAAATTAGCATTTAATATGCGGATCTATTTATATTTTCTTAATACTTCGTTTTTTATGCTTTCATACCTATTTGCAATATCACTATCTGACGTTATTATATCCAAATCTTTAACATCACCATATTTTAACCCTTGATTTATTTTTTTCTCATCTACTGCAATAACTTCGCCTATATCTTTTAACTTGTACTTGCCATAAGGCACCGAAGTAAACAAAAAACTAATGCCTTCATTGTTTTTATAATGATATCCCTGTGGAGCCTTTATCTTCCTTAAAAAAACGATATATTCATCGTTGCTGTGCATAAAATTGTAACCCCATTGAGAATAAAATGTTTTGTTATATACATCAAAAAAACAAGGTTCATAAATATATACATAATTTTTGCCTTTTAAATCATTTCCTTTGTATATCTTAACAACATTTACTTTTGTATACAATGTATTATTTAATGTTTTCCTATCATCTTCTGCCCTCACTTTTAAAATATAATCAGATTTAAGTTCAAGATCTGATAGGCTTTTTATATTTTCCACATAAAAACTTTTATAAAATGCCCTATCGGAATCAACATCTCCCACAACTATTTTATAATCATCTATATCATTTGAAATTCTAGAAAAAGAAACATTGTCTTTGTATGAAAACCTCGTAAAAATTCCTACCACAGCACCGATTACAACCAAAGATACGACAATCGAGAGCAAAACCTTATCTAATTTTTTCATTCAACACACCTCTTTTTATGATTGTATTACCGAACCATCGTCAACTTTGTATTTAACATCTGATAATATATCTATGTCATCTTTGTTGTGGCTTGCAATAAGTATAAGCGCCCCCCTCTTCTTTTCTTCTATCAATATTTCCCTTACAAGCTGTACGCCATTTTCATCAAGTGAATTTGTAGGCTCATCTAGAATTATGATATCAGGTCGTTCCATAATAGCTTGAGCAATTGCAAGGCGTTGTTTCATTCCTAAAGAATATTTTTTATATATTCTTCTATCATCTGGATCTAGACCAACTCTTTTTAAAGATTTTCTAATATCTTCATCACCTATTATGTTTTTTATTGATGATAGAACTTTTAAATTCTCGAAACCTGTATAATGATCCCAAAACCCCGGTGATTCAATTATTACGCCTATACTCTCTGGAAAAGATATATCTCTATGCAGAACTTTATTATTTATTGTTATCGTACCAGACGTCGGCTTGATCAAGCCACATAACGCTCTAAAAAGCATTGTCTTTCCAGACCCATTTCTGCCAAAAAAGCCGTATATTGTACCCTTTTCAAGATTTAGATTAATACTTTTTAATATCTCATTTTGTCCTATATTTTTGCTAAGGTTTGTTACTTCTAAATATCCCATTCTACATTGCCTCCTTATATTATATCTTTATGTTGAAACACATATATTCCATAAATCACAATGATAAAACATGATAAAATTAAATATGAAATTGAATCAATTATTGAAAAATTCTTTATGCTAAATTCGAACATGTACAAATTATTATACATGCTATTCATACTGTGCCATGCCAAAATTCCATGGCTAACTGGAAGTAGCTTTAACAAATAAATTTTCATTTTGAAATATTCATAAATGAATGAAGACAGCAATAGTGAAAATATATCTACAAATAAAGCTATCAGAAAGCTGTATAATACATCTATTTTTAACGATAAAATATTTATTATCAATATATATTCATAATTTAACAGTACCGTTAATATAAACATAGTCAGTATTAACTCGATTCCTTTGTAAATATATAACATTTTATATCCAACAACAGTACCAATTATGTACGTTATTAAAAACATTATAAAGTAAAATAAAATGACAAATTTAAATAAATCGTAAGTCTTGCCAATAACCCATTTGCCTCTTCTATTGGTACGAGTAAAAATATAAACACCATTTTTGTCTAATTCACCAGCAACAAATTCCTTTAAAATCCACATCAAAGTCATTTGAGGTAAAACCCATTTTAAAAATGGCATTACATATTTAATCATCTTAATATCTACAAAACCGTATTCTACAAAAAATAAGCCTTCCAACGAATTAATTCCATATAAATTTGTTAAATAAACATTGTATAAACCAAGCAAAAGCGCAGTTATTGAACCGTATATTATTATTTTTTTATTTATTTCGTTTTCTAATAATTTCCTCACATTATTCACTCCAATATATATCCATATGCTTACATACACAATATCCATAAATATATAGAATTACGTAGATTAGCAAAAACCATAACACATAAATCAAATCCATATAATCGAATACGAATCTATTTGTATTGAATTTGTATACAAGAAACATGTAATATTCTACTGATCTTATCTTCAAAGGAAAAATCTGCTGAAATGAAAACTGCTGGATTACATATACTAACAATATAATGCCATATGTTAAAACATATCCAATCCACGTTTTTTTAGTAATTAGTGTGAATATTTCATAAAGCAGTGAAAAAATCAAGAAGCCAAGTAACTGTAACAAAAAACCTGTAAAGAAAAATATAAAAAATCTTGAATCTAATTTTTCACCATTGCCGCTAAAAATTACATTTACAATCATCACTAAATTAATTATTGTCACATATATAAATGAATACAAAAACATTCCAAAGTCTTTATCTCTCCACCATCTTTTTATGTCATTGTACTTGAGTATTATTTTATACCTATCAAAAATATCAATATTAAATTCTAAAATTGATAAAAACAGCGGAATAATAACTAAAAGCACAATGTTTACCTTAAAAAAGTCATTGTACATATAATATAAAAAGTCTCTATCTTGCAATCTATTTAATTGGTTTATAAAATCCCCGCTGTACTTTAAAGCATTGTATATGCCTAAAACTATCAGTATAGATATTATCAAATACAATCTCTTACTTTTTAACAACATCTTTATCATCAAACTGTGTATTATTTTCATTATACCTGCTCCCATCGCTATTTAACTATATCTATTTCATACTTAAACCCTTTTAAAATAATTATCGAAAGACTTACTGATAGCAATAATACTATCCATAATACTAACGCTATATATGAGCCTTTCGATAAACTGTATAAATACTGCTCTATGGAATATTCGTAATAACCTGCAACCGAAAGTACAAAATTTAAAATTTGAAGCACTATAAACATTCCTGCTATGACAAAAACTCTGCTCTTATTAAATAGAAAAAATAGAGAATAGCCAAATAGTGCAAATAATGAAGCAAATAGACTATTTAAAACCATATATATAAAATCATATAATAGTGGCCATTGAATTCTCACAAAATCAAATAAATACTCCTTTTGATAACCTAAATCAAATGGAGGTAATGCTGAATTGTTATCAAATCCCACTAATGGGAAAGCAATAAAAGTCAGCAATTGATTTATCAGCAATGGTATAAAAAATGTAAAAAAAGTCACCAAAAATATTACTATGCATTGCGATAATATGTAAATTTTTTTATCCGTTCTTGTTAAGATGTTTTTATAGGTACCAAGTCTAGAATTTGTATAAAATGAATCAGAATATATTATTGTAGCGAATACCGGTAGCAATATGATTTCAACATTTAACAACAAACTGGAATAATTGCCTCTGATAATGCCTGATTCATATGCTGATCTAACAAAACTTAACGGATGACCGTAAAAAATATAGCATGTCAACAAAAATGCGCTTATAGATATTAAAAACAAAGTCATAAAAACAATTTTAAATTCTTTTCTATTAATACAATTTTTCATCTCAAATAAAATCATATTTCTCAAAATATCACATCCTATTTTAATTATAATTTGCAATTTATCAATTCTAACTTCTAAAAAATAAAAAGTATACCTTTTGATAGTAATATTATCTAAAATCTACTTTTCCAGAAACAAACGCATATCCCGTGCTTAGACGAGCATTTTGCATACCCATTTTTATTTGATCGCCTTTGTATTTATGAATGGTTGGTCTGAAATTTATAGTGATAGGATAACTCGTCACTTTTTGATTGTAATTATCTGATATCCTGGTACCATCTTGTGTAACAACCCAGAAATCGGCATTATCTGTATTATCTAAAGCAGTTACTTGATTTTTTATATAATTATCATTTGTTTGTTTATCATGCACATTCGTAAAGTTGTCACCTTTAAGCGGTGGTAAAGAATATGCTGTATATGTTACATAATCTGCAAAAACAAAATTAGGTATTATTATTGTCAAAGAAAGCAAGATTGCCAATATTATCTTCCCTAAATATCTTTTCATTAACAAACCGCCTCCATTTGTTGTTTATCAAAAGGTATACTTAAATTGAAGATAATTATAATATCTTAAGGTATTACCGGTAATTACCTTATTTTTATAATAAGACACTTATGAAAGCATGTCTACTGTCCAAAAGTATCAATTTTATTTAAACTTGAACCTTTTTTTGTACTAAAGTACAAATCAAGAACAAATTTTGTACTTTTGGATAGTTATATGACTCCAATTTTTGTGGCTTTATATATGCAATCTCTTATAGATTTCGCATCAAATATTTTTCTTAATTTATTCTTGTGATATTTTACATTGCTTATTGAAACATGTATTCTTTTTGATATCTGGCTATCTGTATACCCATATGCCAATAATTTTAATATCTCTATGTCAATTGCATCTAATCCATTTAATATTTCTTTTGCGCTTAATTCATAATAATCTGATTCTATAGTCTTTTTTAAAAAGAGCAATAAAACTTTATGTACGTCATTTATTTCTTTATAAGTCGTTATATCTATTACTCCTAAAATATTTGAATCTTTATCATATATAGGAGCAGCTATACATGACAAATCATTAAAACATTCTATATAATGCTCTCCTTTTTTTACGATTGATACCTTTCCGGTATTTAATACCATTGAAATGGCGTTTGTGCCAGCATTTAATTCATCTAAAATCATTCCTGTTTTCATTAAATAGTTTACCTCTGCAGATTTATCAAATGATTTTATATCTAAAACAATACCATTTTTATCTGTTATAATGAGTACGCTGTCAGTTAATGCTATTGTTCCATCTAATTTCTCTACTATATTTTTAAATGCATCAGCCAAAAGATTATTTTCTAATTGAATATGATTAATATCAGGTAGTATTGATTTATTAAGTCCTCTTTTTAAACACCTTCCCCAAGATCTTTCAAATGCATCTCTATCTTTATCAGCGCTTACGATGTCAATCATCTCTCCTCACCTATAATATCTTTATTCTAATACCCATAAAATTTAATTTTCTTAATATATGTGATTAATATATCCCTTCCCAAAATACATAACAAATTTATTGCCTATTTCGTTACAGTTTTTATAAAAAATTTTTGTTAAATATCTCACATAAAAAGTTTTATGATATAATCTATTTGACATGCTTTAAATTTTTGCGGATAAGCATGGGCGAGGGAGGTAGGAAATTGTTTATCTTATTTGACACAATTACAGACGAAAGTCAAAGAAAAAAAGTCGAAGATATGTATGTAAAGTACAGCAGAGATATGTTTAAAGTGGCATACAACATTTTAAACGACTATCAATTGGCACAAGATGCTGTCCAATCTGCTTTTATAAATATTATCAATTATATCGAAAAAATTTCTGATTATGACTGTAACAAAATAAGGGCATTAGTTGTTATTATAGTTAGAAACATCTCAATAAATATGTACAACAAAATAAAGAGGCAAAAAAATTTATTTATTGAAGATGCAGATGAGTTTTTTCATGATGACTCAGAGCCGTTTGACGAGAAAATAATAAACGGTGACATTTTTAGAAGAGTATCTGAAAAAGTAAAAGAGCTAAAGACAGAGTACGCAGACATTATTTCTTTAAAATACTACTACGGATACTCCAATAGAGACATCGCAAATCTTTTAAACATCACGGAAGACAATGTAAGAGTAAGACTGTATCGTGCGCGGCAAAGCCTTAAAGATGCTTTATACCAGTATAAAGGAGATGTGGAAATATGAAAGACCTTTACGATGAAAAGCTAAAATCTGAAAGCAAAATATTTGAGGCATTGCTGGAATATGCAGGGGCTTGCCATGTAAACAACATAATTCAGGATCTTGATGCAGAAGCCAATAGTGAAGAAATACCTTATCCTGAAGAATTAAGCATTAAAATCAGAAAAATGCTAAAACATCATAAAAGAAAAGAAGCAGTCAAAAAATTCTTTATATCGGCGAAAAGAACCTTCCCAAAAGTCGCGATATTCTTCTTTGTGGTTTTTATTGGCTTCACTGTGGCAATAACGACTGTTTCTGCCTTTAGAGCTCGCGTCTTTAACCTCATAATTGAAATCAAAAAAGATTATACAGACATAAAATTAAAGGAAAACAATGAACCCAGTACGTCTTCTTCCACATCCATGATTCCGTCCAACTGGGAAAATGAATATTATCTTTCATACGTGCCACATGGGTTCAAGATAAGCAAGGTAGAGTCACAAGAGGTAACCAAAATCATTCAATATACAAATGACAAAGGCGATTTCATAGTTTTCAGTCAAAGCTCTAACGAAAACACTGACATGATGGTTGACACGGAAAATGCCATCACCCAAAAGATCGATATAAACGGCTATGAGGGCATCTTGATTCAAAAAAATGGTTTAAACACCGTCGTCTGGAGAAAAGATCATAATTTGTTCTCTCTGATGTCAAAAATCGATAAGAATGAGCTAATAAAAGCTGCCAATAGCATCAAACTAAAAAAATAATTTGTTTTTAGTGTAACAAAATGCTTACTTATTTGTTTATATATATAGAGAAAAGCAATAAATAATAATACAGAGGGGATTTAATGTTGAGGAAGAATTTTATTAGAGCTGTTTTAATATTTTGCCTCATAGTATTTGTGAATTTTGCAGTATTCTACGGTATATTTTCTCTATATACGGCAGTTCATCCTTAATTACTTGCTGGTGCATACTGCTAATGTATAAGCATGATTAACAACACAATACATATTAGTTAGTCATGTCTACGAAAAAAGCCTTGGTTGTCCAAGGCTTTTTTCGTCATACTTCTTTATAAAGGCTTTCCTCTTTAGTACCTTTGTAGTCATTTTGTGCCAGCTTGCTGTGCCTATATCCATAAAACACATATACGACAATTCCCAACACAAACCATACTATAAACCTTATCCACGTCTCCAGAGGCAGTGAAACCATCAAAAATACAGTTGAAGCAATGGATAAGATAGGCACTAACGGAACAAATGGACATCTAAATTTTCTCGGAAGTTCAGGCTTTGTGTACCTTAAAACAATAACAGCTACCGATACAAGGACAAATGCAAACATGGTTCCTATATTCACAAGCTTTGCAAGTTCATCGATTGAGAAAAATCCAGCAACAACTGCCGCAAACAGCGCAACTATTATTGTGCTGGCAACAGGCGTCTTGTGCTTTTCATGAAGTTTTGAAAGAAATGGAGGCAAAAGTCCATCTCTTGACATAGCAAAGAATATCCTGGTCTGTCCATACATCATAACTAAAAGAACCGTCGTTATTCCTGCTATCGCACCAAAAGAGACTAATCCCGACGCCCAGTTTATACCGAGGCTTGTTAGTGCAAATGCCACAGGTTCAGGCGTATTAAGCTTTGTATATGATACGACACCTGTAAGTATTGCAACGACGACTATATACAAAATTGTGCTTATTCCTAAAGACCCTAAAATTCCTATAGGCATATCCCTTTCAGGGTTTTTTGTCTCCTCGGCCGCCGTCGACACAGAGTCAAACCCAATGTAAGCAAAAAATATTATTGCAGCGCCTGAAAATACTCCTTTCCATCCAAATGGCAAAAACGGCTTCCAGTTTGATGGATGTACATGCCATACAGCGACAGCTATGAAAAACAGTATCACCATCACTTTAAATATAACAGCAATATTATTTAGTATCGAACTTTCTTTTGTTCCAAAAAGTAGAATTATTCCCAAAAGCAATACTATGCCTATAGCCGGTAGATTTATTATTCCACCAGGTGCAGAGCTTGCCGAATTTGCAGCCCATACAGGTATGTTAATGCCAAAGCTGTGAAGCAAACTTGTAAAGTATCCTGACCACCCTAACGCAATGGCAGGTATAGCGAATGCATACTCCAATATCAAGTCCCATCCTATTATCCATGCGAATATTTCACCAAGTGCCACATAACTATAGCTATACGTAGATCCTGCTGCAGGAAATGTAGATGCAAATTCCGCATAACTTAGCGCAGCAAATGAGCATGCAATACCTGAAAGAACAAATGACAATATAAGACCTGGTCCTGCATATTTTGCGGCAGCAACCCCAGTCAATACAAAAATACCTGTGCCAATTATTGCGCCAATGCCAAAGAGAATAAGGTCAAACCATGATAGCGATTTTTTCAATGCGTGCTTTTTGTCCTGTGTGTCATCTATTATCATGTCAAGAGATTTTTTTCTTAATATATTTGAACTTCCGCCATTTTTCTTGAAAGTCATTTAATAGTATCCCCCCAGTTTTTAATTACAATTAATTAATTCTCATTTCGCTTAAACATAGCACATTTTAGTATATTATAATTAAAATTATAATGAGCCGCAAATAAGTTTTTCGCAACTATTAAAATTTTTTTGCAAATATAAAAAGACGCTTACGCGTCAGTCTCTTGGTGGTCTTGGTCCAAAATACTGATAATATGTGGTTTTTATCATGCCATTGTAAAGCTTCCTTCTCTTACTCGCATATTTCCCAAAAAGTTTTTCAAAATTTTTATGTGATGTTATTATATAGTATGACCACGTATCAAGACTTGTAAATACTTTTCCCATCTCTTTATACAATTTTTCTACTTCTTTTATCTCTCCCATTCTTTCACCATAAGGCGGATTGCAGATTATTATACCATACTTATCATCAGTTTTTAGAGCTTTTAAAGGTCTTTTTGAAAACCTTACACAATCACTTACACCGGCTTTTTTAGCATTGTTTATGGATAATTTTACCGCATCTTCATCTACATCATATCCTTTTATATTTAGTTTTACGTCCTTTTTGATTAAATCAAAAGCTTCATTTTTCATGTCAGACCACAATTTCTTTGGTATTTGTTTCCATTTCTCTGATGTAAATTTGCGGTTCAATCCAGGTGCAATGTTGGCGCCGATTAAAGCAGCTTCAATAGGTATAGTTCCCGACCCGCAAAATGGATCAATAAGCGGTCTATCGTATCTCCAATCACTTAGCATGATCATGGCAGATGCCAAAGTTTCCCTTAAAGGTGCTATATTTGACACAGCTCTATATCCTCTTTTATGAAGTCCCTCTCCGCTGGTATCTATCATCAACACAGCCTTGTCCTTCATCAATGAAAATTTTATCCTGTAAATTGGACCGTCTTCATCAAACCATTCCTTTTTGTACTTTTTCTTAAGCCTTTCTACCACCGCTTTTTTCACTATTGACTGGCAATCAGGCACACTAAAGAGCTTTGACTTGAGAGAGTATCCATCAACAGGAAACTGACCATCTTCCGGAATCCACTCTTCCCACGGCATAGACTTTACACCTTCAAAAAGCTCATCAAATGTGGTAGCCTCAAATTCACCAACTTTAATGTAAATCCTCTCAGCAGTCCTTAACCACAAGTTTGATTTGCATATAGCGGATACATCGCCAATAAATGTCACTTTCCCGTCTTCTACTTTTACATCATCATATCCTAAAGATTTTATCTCTTTAGCCGCTACTGATTCTACTCCAAAAAGTGTAGGTGCTATTAATTCAATCTTTGACATATCACTATCTCCCATTTATTAATTCCAATATTATATTATTGCACTGAATCCCTTTAATCACATCGCCACATTGTCTTAAATGCTGCAGAGAATGAAAGCTCTATCTAAACCATTTATATCTTCAACCATCTCAAATTTTCTATTCATTATATTCACATTTTTAAACCCAATCTCCTTAAGTTCCCGTGTTACTGCATCTAATGAAAAACTGGTTTCCTGAACCGTCTCTTCATATTCTTCATACAGCCTTCCTTCTTTCTTTAAAAAAGCAGTAAATGTTATAAAAGCACTATCTCCAAATGATATGCTTTTAGAGATATAATAATCGCCATTTGGATATTTTCTTATATGGATATTATTCCAATTGTCGTTTAAATCTTTCAGTGTATTCATATCAAACATAAATACGCCATTTTCATTAAGGTGATTTTTGACGCAATTAAACATAGACTTCCACTTTTGAAAATCCGTCATGTGATTTATAGCATCAAATGTACAAGTTATAAGATCATATTTTTTCCCAAGGTGGAAGCTACTCATATCACCATGATGGAACTTAATATCATAACCATATTTTTTGGCGTTTTCAACTGCTTTTTTTAGCATTTCTTCAGATAAATCAAGACCTTCCACATTTATGCCGTCCTTTAAAGCACCTATACAAAAAGTACCCGTTCCGCAAGCCAAATCAAGCATAGATTTTGGTTCAAATCCTATTTTATCTAAATATTTTTTAAAATCTGGCCACAACTCCTTAGCATAGGAATCCCAGCCTAATCTATCGTAAAATTTAGCAAATTCGTCGTACATAAAAACACCTCTTAATTATTTTTTTATCATTCTTCTATATTATATTATCACAATGCTTAAGTCAATTTTGTTATTTAAATGCTCTGTGTTATAATATTAGCACGTGTAAATAACTATATGCAATAAATAATTATTATCCAAGAGGTGAATGAGTTTGAAATCTTTAACTATTGATGATAAAAATATATTTGACGAATACTTTTCTAAATTTCCACCAGAGATATCAGAATACACATTCACAAATCTTTTTATGTGGAATCACGTTTATGATATTAAATATGAAATAATTGACGGCTGTCTATTGATTGCTTCAGGCAACAAAATTTTTCCTCCTGTAGGGCCGGCTGAAAGCATCTTAGATGCATTCGGTAAATTTTTTAAAATAATGCAGGAATATCATTCTGAAATTTATCTCGATCGATTTGATAAAGACAGTGCCTGTAAAATTAAAGAATTGTACAATGTTGAATTGGAACAAGATGAAAATAATTTTGACTACGTATATAATACACAAGACCTTATTAATCTTTCTGGTCGAAAATACCACAATAAAAAAAACCATATAAATAGATTTTTAAAAACTTATGATTATACATTAGAAGAATTATCTTCAGAAAATGCTTTAGAATGCTTGAAATTTACTGAAAAATGGCTATCCTTAAAAGATATAGAAGAAAATCCTGGTGTTATTCAAGAATTTGATGCTATAAAAAAAGTCCTTGATAACTATGAATTTTTTAAACTAAAGGGAATTGTTTTAAAAATAAGCGGAAAAATTGAAGCGTATTCATTCGGAGAGAAATTAAATCCGGAAACAGCCGTTACACACATAGAAAAGGCAAACCCCGAGATTAAAGATGCGTACGCTTTTATAAACATGTGCTTTGCTAAACTGATGTCTGAATATAAATATATAAACAGAGAACAAGACTTGGGAATCCCAGGATTAAGGTATGCAAAGCAATCTTATCATCCAGCAAAGATGATATTGAAATTCAAAGGAAAGTTGCAAATTTAAAACTTTAATAGATTGAATTATTATAATAATTATATTATAATGTGCATAACATTATTTTTTAGGAGGTGTCTTTCATGTCTAAAAAGATGGATATTATTGAGCTTCTTCATGAAAACAGCCGTCTAACTGATAAACAAATTTCTATAATCACAGGATTAAGCGAAGATGAAGTAAAAGATATCATAAAAAATCTTGAAGAAGAAAAAGTTTTATTAAAGTACAGTACCTTAGTAAATTGGGAAAAAACTGAAAGGGAAGTTGTAAGGGCACTTATCGATGTAAGGATAACACCTCAGCAGGGACAGGGCTTTAATGCAATTGCTGAAAGAATCGGTCAATACGAAGAGGTAAAATCGGTATCTTTAATATCTGGAGGATATGACCTTTCTGTAGAAGTGGAAGGAAAAACGATGAAAGAAATAGCGATTTTTGTGGCTGAAAGATTAGCACCAATTGATGGAGTATTAAGCACGACTACACATTTCATACTTAAAAGGTATAAACAAGACGGTGTATTTTTTACAGATGGTCCTGAAGACAACAGATTGGTGGTAACGCCATGATAGAGGACAAATACATATCAGACATAGTAAAAAATATACCACCATCAGGAATAAGAAAATTTTTTGACCTTGTTACTAATTCCCGCGATATTATCTCTCTCGGCGTAGGAGAGCCAGATTTTGTAACACCTTGGACAATACGCAAAGAAGGCATAGATGTCTTAGACAGAGGCACCACTACATATACATCAAACCTTGGTCTTTTTGAATTGCGAAAAGCTATATCGTTTTTTTTGAAAAACCATTACGACTTAGATTATAATCCTGAGAGAGAGATAATGATAACTGTTGGGGCAAGCGAGGCTATCGATCTTGCACTTCGCTGTCTTTTAAACAATGGAGATGAAGTTTTAGTTCCAGTGCCTAGTTATGTATCGTATGCGCCGTGCATCGAGCTTACAAGGGGAGTTCCTGTATATGTACCGACAGAAGAAAAAAATAATTTTATAATAACACCTGCTGATTTGAAATCAAAAATAACCAACAAGACAAAAGCACTTATACTGCCATATCCGAATAATCCGACAGGTGCCATTATGAAAAAGGAAGACTTAGAAGCAATAAAAGATATAATAATAGAGCATGACTTAATAGTCATTTCCGACGAGATATACAGCGAACTTACCTATGATGGAAAGCATGTAAGCATAGCATCTCTGCCTGGCATGAAAGAAAGAACCATACTTCTCAATGGATTTTCTAAAGCATTTGCCATGACAGGCTGGAGACTAGGATACATAGCAGCAGAACACGGTTTTATAGAAGCTATGAATAAGATACATCAGTACACGACAATATGCGCTCCAATCATGGCTCAATATGCTGGGATAAAAGCTATATACGAATGTGAAGAAGATATAGAAAAGATGCGAAAAACTTATGATCAAAGAAGGAGATTTATAGTAAACGGCTTTAGAGAAATAGGATTTGATTGCTTTGAACCAAAGGGAGCTTTTTACATCTTCCCTTCAATTAAAAAAACAGGATTAACTTCACAGGAATTCTGTGAAAGGCTTTTAAAAGAAGAAAAAATAGCCGTCGTCCCAGGAGATGCTTTTGGTCCCGGCGGCGATGGTTATATAAGGGTTTCATATGCGTACTCCATAGATAAGATAATGAAAGCACTTGAGAGAATAGAAAGATTCGCCAAGAAAATATTTTAAAAAAAAAGTAGGTTTTGCCTACTTTTTTTGCTTCACTGTGGAAAATTTAGGACAACTTGAAGAACAACTACCGCAGTTGCATTGACCAGAAGTACTCTTCTTTAAATTTTTATAAAGAATAAACACCGCTGCAGCTACTATTGCTACAGTTACAATTACTTCAATAATCATAAGATCACTCCTTTAATTAAAATATTCTTAAGATTAAACTTCCTCCATTGTAAACTATAAATGAGACTATCCAAGCTAGAACTAACTGATACGTCACAGAAAATGCCGTCATCTTTCCACCGTATTCTTTTTTCATTGTAGCAATTAAAGATATACACGGTGTGTACAAAAGCACAAAGACGAGAAAACTAATAGCTGAAATCGGCGTAAAAACTGTCGGCAAAATCTTTGTCAAATTTCCGCCGTATATAACACCCATGGTTCCTACTACTACTTCTTTTGCCATTATTCCAGTAAGAAGGGACACTGAATTTTGCCATGAAGCAAAACCTAATGGTATAAAGACGGGGCTTATGAATCTTCCTATACCGGCAATGAAGCTTTTGTCTATTTCTGTCATGCCTGAAAAATTAAAGTTCGATAAAAGCCAAACAATTATTGACACAGAAAAAATTATAGTTCCTGCCTTTCTTAAAAAACCTTTGCCTTTTTCCCACGTGTGTAGTACCAATGACTTAAGTTCAGGCAATTTGTATTCAGGCAACTCTATTATAAACGGTTCATCATCTTTCTTAAATATGGTATTCTTGAAAAGTATGCCTACAAAAAACGCCACAACTACACCTAATGCGTATAATGATGCCACAACCAAGGCTTCGTGACCTCTAAACAAAGCACCAGCCATGACCAGATAAATAGGAAGTCTTGCATTGCAAGACATGAACGGCAAAAGAAGAGCCGTCATTTTTCTGTCTTTTTCACTCTCTAAAGTTCTTGTGGACATCAGACCCGGGACATTACACCCAAAACTAATTATAAGCGGAATGAATGCCTTTCCGGATAAGCCCATTTTCCTAATTATCTTATCCATCAAAAACGCTACCCTAGCCATATACCCGCTGTCTTCTAAAAAAGATATGCACAAAAATAGTGCTAACACCACAGGAAGAAATACTATAACTGAGCCTACACCACCAATGATGCCATCTACAATAAGTGACTTAAACCAGCTGCTTGTGCCAGATAGCAATATATCAACATGTGGAGCAAACCAATCATTGACAAAAGTATCTAACAAATCAGCTAAAGGCTGACCAACCCAGCTAAAAGTAAACTGAAAAATAAAATATGCGATAGCTACCAAAATCGGATATGCCAAAAATTTGTTTATGAGGATTTTATCCAATCTCTCTGTGATAGTAACCGTATTTTCAGATGTATGCGTCAAACACTGTGACAAAATGCCTTCTATATATTTATACGTTTCGGCTTCGCTTTTAAAACGCAATTCATCATGATATTGATTATCATTATCATGATTTGCCTTTGAAAAAATGTCATTTAGCAAAAGTTCCTCCAGCTTGTCTACACCTTTTCCTTTTGAAGCCACTATCGGAACAACCATGACATCAAGCAATTTAGACAATTTTTCATAATCAATTTTTATGCCCTTATTTTCAGCAACATCCACCATGTTTAGTATCAACACAATAGGTATGTTGAATTCTTTAAGCTGCATGGTTAAGTACAAATTTCTATGTAGATTTGAAGCATCTACTATATTCAATATCAAATCCACATTGCCATTTTCAAGAAAAGACTTGGAGATTTTTTCTTCGTTTGAGTAAGTATCCATTGCATAAATACCCGGCAAATCGACGATTTTTATATTATCATTTATAAAGCCCTCTTTTTTTTCAACGGTGACGCCCGGCCAATTACCTACGTGCTGGTTAGAACCAGTAAGCAGATTAAAAAGTGTGGTTTTACCTACATTTGGATTGCCAATCAAAGCGGCGGTTATCATCCGTTTCGGAACCGAAATTGTCATACGTTCCCTCCTTTAATTATTTTAAGCTGTAGATTTAAACGACATCTTTTACGACTATATTCTTTGCATCACTTTTCCTAATAGCTAGATCAAACCCCATAAAATTTATTATAATAGGATCTCCCAAAGGTGCAAAGTTCTTGACCCTTACTTTTACACCTTCATTTGCCCCAAGAGCACGCAATCTTTTGGCTAACTTTTCGTCACCTAAAATGCCGCTTACTAAAGCTGTTTGCCCTGGTTTCAAGTCGTATACGCTCATCATTACCACCCCTTCATTGATAATCATTCTCAATTCCTGATTATATGGTACCATACATTATCCTTAATGTCAACAAAACTGAGAAATAAAAAATAAATACAATCCTTTATGTCCTTATAAATTTATGCCAAATCTTAAGCATATAATTTTCAAAAGGTATCAAGATGCCTTTTAAATATTTTACAAGCTTGCTGCTTAAAAATCCTATGATAAATCCAGCTATAACATCCATAGGATAATGAACACCAACATATACTCTGGCTATAAGCAGTAAAACCGTCAATAACATCATGATAACACCAATAAACTTATTCCCTCTTATCTGAGTAAATGTAATGGCAGAACCTCCTGATAGATGATCACTTGGAAAAGACGCATCGCTTGGATGTTTAATAAGCAAATTCACTTTATGGGAAACAAAAGGTCTTGGTTCAAAGTAAAATCTTGAAATGATAAAATTTGCGCTCAATGCTATGACCGCAGCAAAGAACTCATCCATTGATACCTTTTTCCCATCATCACCTCCAACAAACCATTGAATAACCATCAGCAGCCCATATATAATAGGAGAATACAAAGCTATAAAAATCATTACCTTATCTATTATATTGTTATGACCTGCAAATCCATTGATAAATTGAAAAATAGCATAATTCATTTTCATCACCTCATCTTAAGATTTTAAACTCCAATTCTTGATTTGAGTGTCATAAGTGACATTTTTTAAGCTACTAATAACAACTCTGCTTGGATTTTACCTGTTTTTGTAAGAATAAATTTGATTTCGATATTTTTATACAAACTCGCAGCCATCTCCGCTGCCATTTTTAGTACTTTTTTTGCGTTTATAGCTCCTATTTTGAATGAAAACCAGATTTTTGAGCGCACTAATCCCCTTACAGGTATCACATCTACATGATATTTTCGTCTTAGTATTGATGGTATACCCTCCACTCCATTTCTTAT
Source organism: Thermoanaerobacterium butyriciformans (assembly GCF_017874545.1). Lineage (GTDB taxonomy): Bacteria > Bacillota > Thermoanaerobacteria > Thermoanaerobacterales > Thermoanaerobacteraceae > Thermoanaerobacterium > Thermoanaerobacterium butyriciformans. Next base: position 100,465 of record NZ_JAGGLT010000006.1, read on the forward strand.
CTTTTGAAGTACACTGTATTTTTCTGTTGACATCTTTTTTAAATAGCTTGCTCTCTGTATTGTTTTCGCTGTTATTAATACATACGCTGATTTTTTCTGTAGCTTTGCTCCACATTTTTCTCTTAGTGGACAATGTTCACATGTTTTTTTATTAAAGGATGCTCTATATAATCCTGTTTTTTCATAGTATCTTGTTTTGTATGGTTTTTCTCCTTTTGGGCATTTGATTATTTCATGGGTTACTTCATCTAATTTAAATTCGCTTTGTATTTCATCTGGTAATTTCCCTATAAGAGCTGTTGTTATTAGTTCGATATTGTTTTTCTCTGCAAGTTCTATGTTTTCAATGCTGCTGTAAGCTCCATCTGCTATTATTGTTATTTCTTTTTCTTGTTCCCCAAGCTTTTCTATTGTTTCTTTGC
>NZ_JAGGLT010000007.1 GCF_017874545.1 Thermoanaerobacterium butyriciformans
ACTTCGATATTTAATTTTTAAAAAGTCATCAAAAGATGGCTTGTTTGCTATGCCATTTTATTCTTATTGCAATTTGTACTTTTAATTTCAACCTTACACTCCTCTCCACATTTTAAATCATGCTCAACTGGTCTGACCAGTTTCTTTATTTATATTTTACATCAAGTATTATATTTTTGCAAGTCTTTATTTTATTAATATTGTTAAATTTCTGTTAAAGCATATTACCTACTGCAAATATCAAAATGCCTAGCAAAATGGCATATCCCAAACAATACAGCAATGTCGAATTGAGAATACGCCCTTCTTTACCCACTAAACCTGTTGCAGATGCAGCAACAGCTATGCTCTGAGGTGATATCATCTTCCCTGCCGATGCACCAACAGTATTTGCAGCGGCAATCCATGCAGCATTAGCATGTATCTGCAATGCCGTTTGCTTTTGCAATGCGCCAAAAAGGATATTTGAAGATGTATCACTGCCTGTTATAAATGTCCCAAGTGCACCAATCAAAGGTGAAATAAACGGATATACTTTTCCTGTCGTGTCAGCTAAGGCTACTGCGATAACAGATATCATCCCACTATAGCCCATGACTTTTGCCATCGCAACAATTGATGAAACGACGACTATTGTAGGTACTAACTGTTTTATCGTTTTTCCAAATATCTTTAAAAGTCCCTTTATGCTGCTTCCTTGGACAAATCCGCCGATTATTGCGGATATAAACATAATAGTACCAGGTGTCGTTATCCACTGAAATGATGATGGTTTTCCATTTGGTCCAAAATATATTTGTACTTTTGTTGCTACATCTCCTAAGAATTTAAGATCAGGTATAAGATTTACTGCCATTATAAGGACAAACAAAACAATATATGGTGTCCAGGCGATAAGCTGCTTCTTACCGCTTATTCTTTTATCATGATCATTTACTGCATTTGTCGAGGCTATTTCGCCACTTGCTTTTTCATCAGGGAAAAGCCAGATTTTTTTCACTGGTTTTATCTTAACATAGATGATAATAGACAAAAGCGATGCCAATGAACCGACAATTGCTGCAACTTCCGGTCCTACGAATACTGCAACGGCTGTTTGAAATAGGGCAAATGATATTCCACTGACTATGCAGGCACCTAAAACTTCTTTCAAATATTTAAAGGATTTCGTCATTATTATAACAAGAACTATGGGTAAAATAATTATAAACGGTATGAGCTGATATGCCGTATACGTTGTAAGCAGGCTCTCTTCAATACCTGTTACCTGTGAAAGTGTTATTATAGGTATTCCAATACCGCCAAAGGCAACGGGTACTGTATTTGCAATAAGACATATGACCGCAGCAAATAACGGATCAAAACCAATACCTGCCAATAAACTTGCTGGTATTGCAACAGCTGTACCAAAACCTGCTGCAGCCTCTAAAAAACCACCAAAGGAAAATGCGAGAATTAATGCCTGTATCCTTCTATCAGGAGATATTTTAGCCAATGTTTCATTGATGATATTCATGTTACCTGTCTCAACTGTTACATTGTAAGTGTATATTGCTGCAATAATTACCCACACAATCGGCCATAAGCCCGTTGCAACACCTTCTAAAACAGATTGTGAAGCAAATTTTACAGGCATACCCCATGTAGTTATACTCAGCAAAATCGCCAATGCCAATGATATTAGTGCCGCAATATACGCCTTCATTTTAAACCAACCGAGGCTTATTAAAAGCCACAAAAGCGGTATAAATGCAACAATTGCTGAAAGCAGAACATTTGAAAACGGTCCTTGAACTGAGCCTAGCATTATTTTCCCTCCTTAAATGTTTTAACCAGTTTTCTTGATGTTATCGTTTACTTCAAGCGTACCCCACATCTCTTTTTCTATCACCCCACTTATCATCTGATTGTATGATGGCCTTACCAATGTAGTTATTTAATAAAGAAAGCTTTCGCTTTCTAAAATTTTATTCAATATTCAATAATTAATTACAGCCATCATTTCTCAAGTTTTAGCTTTCTAAGCTCTTCCTGCACAAAATTTATGTGCGCTATAACATATTCTCTTGCATCATCTGCTTTGCCATTTTTTATACTTACTAATATATTTTTATGCTGTTGATAAAGAAGTTCTAAATTTTTAGGGTTACTCATAAGTCTTTTTCGTGAATTTACTATATAATTATCTACTCCAATTGACAATGCTTCGACTATATCATAAAGTAGTTTGTTCTTGGTAGCTCTACATAATGCCCTATGAAAATTTTCATCTGCATATGTATTTTGATCTTCATCAAAATCTTTTCCCATCATTTCAAAATATTTTTTCATTTCTGATATTGATTCTTCATCCCGCTTTTGTGCCGCAATATATGCGCTTTCGCTTTCAAGTATTTTTCTTAGCTCGATGAATTCTGTCTCATCATTTTCAAGTGCTAAAGCTAACGACATAGTCTCAACAATGGCATTTGATACATTATTTACAATATATGTACCTCCACCTGGTTTTGTTTCCAAAATTCCTAGTATTTCAAGCGCTGATAATGCCTCTCTAATTGATGCTCTGCTAACATTTAATATATCTGATAAATCTCTTTCGGATGGTAGTTTACTCCCTTTTGATAGATTGCCATTATAAATATTGACTTTTATCTGTTCTATAATATTTTCAAAAACTCTTTCAGATTTAACTGGCTTGAAGTCCATCTTTATTCTCCTTTGTTTTATCATATCATATATATATTTGTTTTGCAATATTAGTTATTTTTTTATCAATTTTACCTCCAAGGAAATTCAAGTAACTACAACGGATGGCAAAAAACTAAAAAGGTAGTAGATGGAAAACAAGTTACATACCGCACCTTTTGCATTGGACTATACGCTTTTTGAATTAATTTAATTCACTTTCTTATCAGCACTGACACTTATTTGTTCAATTTTCTTTTAGTATTTATAATCTTTAATGATAATAATTATACGATGAAAAAAAGAGAATCTAACTTTACTTTTAAAAAAGCTGTCTTAAAGATGGGTACATCATAGTATTAATGTTGCAAAAACCAAAGGAAGGCCAATTATTGCACTTGATATCCTTTTTTTAACATAAATTCAACTCCTTAATTTATATACCGCCAAACCGTCTGTTTCGCTTTTGATAATCAATTATAGCTTCTATGAGGTGATTTTTATCAAAATCAGGCCATAATATATCAGAAAACCACAATTCTGAATATGCAGATTGCCATAACATAAAATTGCTGATTCTCAATTCACCGCTAGGCCTTATGATTAAATCTGGATCAGGCTGTCCTGCTGTATACAAGTTATCAGCAATAATTTGTTCATCTATATCATTTAATTTTATTTTGCCATCTAACAATGATTTGCCTATCTTTTTAACAGCATTGACTATTTCATTTCTCCCCCCATAGTTTAAAGCTATGTTTAAAATAAGTCCTTTATTATTTTTTGTTATTTCTTCTGATTCTTTAACCTTGATTTTACATTTCTCAGGTATTTTTGACAAATCGCCAATGAAATTTAATTTTACATCATTTTCATTCAATTCATTTATTTCACGGCCTAAATATTCAATCAATAGGTTCATTAATCCATTTACCTCTTCTGCAGGTCTTTTCCAATTTTCCGTTGAAAATGCATACAATGTCAGATACTTGATGCCAATTTCAGATGATGCTTTAACTACTCTTTTTACTGCTTCCATTCCAGCTCTATGACCAAGTGTCCTTACAAATCCTCTTCTTTTCGCCCATCTGCCATTGCCATCCATTATTATTGCCACATGCTTTGGAATATTATCTGCATCAAGTTTCTTCTCTAATTCTTCAGCAATATTTCTTTGTCGTTTTTTGATAAAACTCATTAATTTTCCTCCTTATAACATAATTGTAACAAAATTTCTAGTTAAGGTTGCAAACCTCAACTAGAAATTTTAAACCTATTGCTTATTTCGTTTACTGTGCTTCATCAGATTGATGGATAGACAGATTTACTTTTTTCTCCCAGATATCATCCGCTACTTCTCCCCAACTATCTGCTACTACTCTTAAATCATTATAAAGATTCTTAATGTGAGAGGCCTCACTAGCTTCTGTATGTTTAGCACCTGACTCCTCAACAATCTCTAAAAGCTTTTCTGGATTATCAATTAGAGGGCAAGGCCTTAGCATGTTTTGATTAAAAGGTTGTCTTTTTCTATATGCTTTCATAATAGGGGACTGTAATGCTTCTTTCAAACTTACCTCATTTATATTTACATTTGAATAATGGATAAATGCGCAAGGCTCTACTTCTCCTGCGGCATTTATGTGCAAATATCTTCTGCCTCCTGCTATGCATCCTCCGCTGAATTCTCCGTCATTCCAGAAATCTATGGCAAAAAGTTCTTTAGTAGCCCTTATATAATTTATCCTTTCATACATATACTTTCTTTGTTTTGGTGTAACCATAAATTTTACGTCGGGATCTCTACCAATAGGAATATACGTAAAATACCAGGCAAAATATGCACCCTTATCTATCATCATATCTATAAATTCATCACTAGATATTTCTTCTACATTTGCCCTGGTATATGTAGCTGAATAACCAAATAACACCCCATTTTCTCTCATCAAATCCATTGCTTTCACAATCTTGTCAAAAGTTCCTTCTCCACGTATTGCATCATTATTTTCTTTAAATCCATTTATGCTTATTGCAAAAGTAATATTACCAACTCTTTTAACTTCTTTTACCATCTCTTCATCAATAAGTGTACCATTCGTAAATAAAAGGAATACTTGGTTTTTATGTCTTTCAGCAAGTTTTACAATATCTTTCATTCTAACAGTAGGCTCTCCGCCAGATAAAACTATAAAATATATACCTAACTCTTCAGCTTCTCTGCATACTCTGTCCATCACTTCAAAAGAAAGATTATGTGGTTTGTACTGACCAGCCCAGCATCCAACGCAAATTTTACGCTTTTATGCCTATCCTGTTATTTTTTGTAATCTTTTCTCATCTTTATCTTTTTCTATCTTTGAACTATTTTTAATAATAAATTTATCCATGAACAATTGTTGTAATGTTTGATATACGTTACCTACTATCCAATACAATCCTAGACCAGCAGGTACAGTAAAAGAGATAATTCCTGTCATAATTGGAGTAAATAAATTCATACTCAACTGCATAGAATTTTGCATTTGATTTTCATTAGTCTCTTGAGATTCCTTCACTGAATATTTTATGGATATATATGTAGTAATGGCAGATAACACTGGTATTAATAATAAAGCTGCATTTTCAGCACTTATGTGATGAAGATTTGGGCCTGGCACTAATCCCAAATTTATTCCGAAAAAATTCATATTCAGTAGATCATCTCTATTCAGCATCTGGCTCACATTTGGCAACTTATCAAGATGTTTACTATAGTAATTTATTATGCTTAAATCAGGCATATTTGCTATCTTATCTGGACCCAGTGGAATACCTTCAAACAACTTTTGAATAACATCGGGTGTTTTTCTAAACATATATTTTAATGGTTGAGATATTACAAAATATAACGAAAATAAAATGGGCATTTGTATTAGTAATGGCAAAAATCCACTTACAGGATTAATTTTATTTTCATAATACAACTTCATTATTTCTTGATTTAGTTTTTCATTATCATTTTTATATTTTTTTTGTATTTTCTGTATTTGTGGCTGAATTTCATTTATTTTTGATATAGCTTTATACTGTTTAATGTATAAAGGTAACAAAAATGTTCTTACAATAATAGTTAAAAAAATGATAGCTAATCCATAATTTTTAAATGCTAAATCTTCATATATATATTTCAAAAGATAGCCTATTGGAACTGCAATAAAATCTAACATTATATTCTCCCTTCTTAAATATCATAATGGCATATTTTGATCTTAAACGGATTATAACTGCCTTAATATATTTTTAATTAACTCTTAATTATTTACTTTATTTGATTACACAATAGCACAATATCTATCTATAAAAGATAATATAGGTTTAAATTTAAATCGGACGTTCGTCTTAAACAAGATAAATATAAAGTTCTTATACTGATTAATCATCACAAATGTATATGTCTTATTATCTGCTTTTTCTTTATTGCTTCTCTCTATAAAATATCTCCGGCTTGTAAAAATCTTTGTATACTTCCTGAATAACAGGCTCGGCAGCTTTTAAGCCCAAATTTATGCATTTTTCCGCATGATCAAATCTATACCATCGGATACCATTTACTTTCGGTTTTATTACATAAACTTTCTTATTGAATTTTTCCCCTTCGTTATCTTCATATAAATCGTTGTTTAATAATTTCATAGTTGTTGCTGTAATAGTTATAATTTCTGGTAGTATCTTTTTTGAATTAAAGTATCTTTCAAAATATATCGTTCTACTATTGTTTTGTAAAATTCTATTGATTTTATTAACAAAATTATAAAATGACCTATTAAATATTCTAATATCAATATTTGAGCTAACATCTGAAATTATAACTATATCTGCCCCTAATTTGATAGCCAAATCTACTGCATCAAAATCAATAATTGAACCATCAACTAATTTGGTATTTTGAAATTCTACTGGTTCAAATACAACAGGTATAGATATGCTTGCTCTTACTGCCTTTATAACCGGCCCATTAGAAAATATTATTTCTCTGCCGTGTTTAATGTCTGTTGCAATCGCATAAAGAGGTATTTTGAGTTCATCAAAATCATTTTTAATATAATTAGATAAAAATTTTTCTATTTTATCACCTTTTATAAATCCTTTTTGTGGAATATTTAAATCTAACATTTTAATAAGCTTTAAAAAATTAATATCTCTCACATCTTTAATTATCTTTTCCAAATCATTTCCTGAAGCATATATTGCGCCAATCAAAGCGCCTATACTTGTGCCTATAATAAAATCAATTGGAATATTTTCTTCTTCAAGTTTTTTCAACACGCCAAGATGTGCATATCCTCTAGCAGCCCCTCCACCTAATATTAAGCCGACTTTTGGTCTCATTTCACATCACCAATCATCAATTTATTTAAACTATCTACAATTGAAAATGTCATGCTTTCAATATCATCCAAGGGATATATAATGCGACCAACATTTATTATAATTCTCCCTGTACGTGGAATAATGCTTCCTTTAGGTAAAATATTTTTAGTTCCATTTATATTAATAGGTAATACAGGTACTTTTGCTTTTACAGATAAAAATGATGCTCCAGACTTTATAGTTGCAATTTCATCTGTCTTGGACAAGCCACCTTCAGGAAAAATCATTAAAATGCCATTATTTTTTAACACATCCAATGCGTCTTTTACGGTTCTTCTTGAGCTAACTGTCTTTCTAGATGTACTTACAGGAATAGCTCTTATTTTTTTTAATACAAATCCTACAACTGGAATGTCAAATAAATATGCTGCTGAAAAAAATGTCAATGTATATTCAAAAGCTGCAATTGCAACAAATCCATCCAACAGACTGGAATGATTAGCAACAATGATAAACGGTCCATTAACTGGAATATTTTCAACACCGATTATTCGCATCTTCCATATATATTTAAATAATATACGCAATACACTTCTTGCTAAATTGTAAAAATTAGATCCCTTCATATTTCCTCCAGCATATTTTTCTACTCAAAAATAATCTGAACAGCATTAAGCGCATCTGATATATCTCCTTCATCAGAGTTCAAAATTACTTGTATTGCCGTACCGAACATTGCTCCAAGTATCATCCTCGCCACCGATTTTGAAGAATAATTTACTAAATTATCTTTTAAATTGCTTTTATTTAAAATTTTTTCTTCTATCATATTTGATAATTCATTAAATAAATTTCTCAATAAGGTATTAAAAGAAGATGACCATATAGCCAGTCCGGTTAAGTCGTATAATAATCTGAATAATTCAGGATTATTATTAAGCATTTCTTTAAAAAATTTAATAAGAGATGACATTTTGTCACGAGCTGTTTCTCCTATATCCAAAGCTTCATTTATTTCATGTAAATACTTATTTATCATCATTTTTATAACTTCAGCAAAAAGGCCTTCTTTATTTCCAAAATAATAATTTAATTGGCTTAATACAACACCTGCTTCATTTGCAATATCCCTCAATGATACATTAGCATATCCTTTTGTTGAAATACATTTATATGCAGCATCCAATATTTTTTGTGATTGGTTTGTTTTTTCTTCCATATAAATTCTCCCTTTAAAATTAATTCAGACATCCGTCCTATGCATATTATATTATTAAAAGATTCTAAAGTCAAGCACTTCATTAAACTATGCAGAGCAATTGGTTTATCATTCTAAAAATTTTCAAATGCGAAATCCCTGATATTTTAACAATTTTCTCTAAAACAAAAACTCGAGGAAATTTTTTCTATACTTGACATGACTGTATACATACTATACAATTAAGTCATGGAAAAAAAGATTGAAAAAATAAGTGAATTATTTTTAAACTTAATATGCGAATTTTACGAATATGATAGCAAGGCTCGTACTTTTGGCACAGATACAGAGCTTTATCATTCTGAAATACATATGCTTCAGTGTATTCAAGATAATCCAGGTTTGCATATTTCTGCTATTGCACGTAAATTAGGTATCACAAGGGGTGCGGCATCACAAACTGCTAAAAGACTTGAAAGAAAGCAAATGATTGTAAAGGAGATGAACCAGACCAGAGGATCTAAAGTCGTCATGCACCTCACTCCCAAGGGTGAAATAGCTTGTTTTAACCATAAGTGTGCACACGAAAAGTACAACACAATCATATCCGAAATTCTAACTGGATCAAATGAAGAGCAATTAAAGTTTCTTTCAGATTTTCTTTTGCAGTTTGAAAAAGCATTAAAGGAGAATTGATTTTTATGCAAAAAGTGTATAGTATATATACAATATTCACAGGAGGTCTCCAAAATTGAACAATCAATCCAATGAAAAACAATTTGTAATGACAAGATCGTTTATAATTTTAATGGCAATTGTTTGCGGTGTTTCCGTTGCAAATCTTTATTATATTCAGCCATTGGAAGCACAAATTGCAGCTACATTTCATGTTTCACAAGGATCAGCAGGAATTGCAGCCATGATGACACAAATTGGTTATGCATGCGGTCTTTTACTTTTTGTTCCCCTAGGCGATATATATGAACGCCGTTCACTTATTTTACGTATGCTTCTTTTTGTTGATATATCACTACTTACGGCTGCACTATCGCCTTGTTATTTATTACTGCTCTTTGCCATGTTTACCATGGGGATGACGACAATTGTTCCACAGATTATCGTGCCATATGCAGCACATCTTTCACCTCCAGAAGAGCAAGGTAAAGTCATTGGAGACGTTATGAGCGGTCTATTGATTGGAATCTTGACATCAAGAATATTTAGTGGACTTATTGGTGCAGTTTTAACATGGCGAGCTGTTTATTTATTTGCAACAGGATTAATTATGATCCTTATGATTTTGATTAGAAACTATTTTCCAAAAGATCAACCTTCCTCCCAAATGTCGTGGGGAGAATTGCTTAAATCTATACCACATCTTATAAAAAATGAGCGAACATTGCGTGAATCAGCGATCAACGGTTTTTTCATGTTTGGTTCATTCAGTGCATTCTGGACTTCTCTTATTTTTTTACTTGAAACACCAGTCTATCACATGGGAACAAAAGAAGCTGGCTTATTTGGACTAGCAGGTATAGCAGGTGCTCTTGCTGCACCTTTGATAGGAAAAGGATCTGACATAAAAAGCCCCCGCTTCACAGTAGGCGTCGGTGTCATCCTATCTATGCTTGCCTATCTTTGCTTTAGTTTATTCGGATATCATATTTGGGGCCTTATCGCAGGTGTTATCATACTTGATCTTGGAAATCAGTGTGGGCAAGTCTCCAATCAGGCAAGGGTCCAAGCACTTGGCGATTCAGCACGCAGTCGCAATAATACTGTGTTCATGTTTTCGTATTTTATCGGTGGTGCAATAGGTTCATTTCTTGGCACCCTTTGTTGGCAGCACTACGGGTGGTACGGTGTCTGCATGGTAGGACTTGCATTTCAATTTGCTGCGATAATTACTCATTTTTTGATTTACAAAAAGAAGGAATTTTAGAAATGAATTTGATAATGTTTTTGTTTAGCTATTTTTATAAAAACAAAAAACCGCAAATGCTTGCGGCTACTGACTTTTGAATGGTCTGAGTGACTGGATTTGAACCAGCGACCTCCAGAACCCCATTCTGGCGCGCTACCAACTGCGCCACACCCAGACATCTTACAATAGATATTATAAAACGTAATGCTCAAAAAATCAAGTATCACAATATGATGCAGATTATACCGCCACCTCCGTCATTGACAATTCGCTCAAGTGTATCCCTCAGCCTCATGCTTACATTGTCTGGAATCTTACCAAGTTTATTCTGCATACCTTCTTTTACAAGGTCGCTTAAAGATTTACCAAATATATTTGACTCCCATATCTTGTCTGGATCATTTTCAAATTGCTCTGTAATGTATTTTACAAAATCTTCGCTTTGCTTTTCCGTACCTACGATTGGAGATACTTCTGTTGTCACATCTGTCCTAAATATGTGTAAAGATGGTGCAGATGCTCTTAGCCTCACCGCAAAGCTTCCACCTTGTCGCACTATCTCCGGTTTTTCAAACTCCATATTGTCAATACTTGCAGGAACTACTCCTACACCTTTCTTTTTTGCATCTTCTATAGCATCTTTTAATTTATCGTACTCTGATTTTGCATATGATAATTCTTTCATCATTTTCATGAGATCTCTATCTCCGCGAATCTCAAGACCACATTCATCACTTAATATTTTAAAGAAAAGGCCTTCTTTTGTCTTTGCTTCTATATCTGCAATTCCTTCGCCTGGATCGATTTTTCTAACTATTACTTCTGACATGTTTTCATTTGATTTTATAATATCAGCCGTCTTCTTTATATCCCTCAGCCTAAATAAATCATTGATGCTTTGCTTTATAGAATTCATAATGCTTTGTTTCAGCCAGTGGTCATTTTCAAGTACATCGACCCACCTAGGAAGATCAATGTTAAGCTCAGTTATAGGGAATTCGTACAACACTTTTTCAAGTATTTCTTTAGTGTCGTCAGTTCCCATTTTAAGTACATTTACTGCTACAACAGGTACGTCGTACTTTGTTTCCAACTCTTCTTCCAATTTTATTGTGTCAGCATCTTCAGGATGGGTCGTATTTAACAGTATAATAAATGGCTTTTGTATGTCTTTTAATTCTTTCACAACTCTTTCTTCCGGTTCAACATAATTATCTCTTGGTATATCCGTAATGCTTCCATCCGTAGTTACAACAAGACCAATTGTAGAGTGATCGTTTATAACTTTTTTAGTGCCAATTTCTGCAGCTTCTTCAAAAGGTATTTCATAATCATACCAAGGAGTAGTAATCATTCTAGGCTTATCACCTTCTAAGTATCCCATTGCCCCTTTAACCATATATCCTACACAGTCAACTAATCTCACGCTGAATCTGGTTTTTTCATTCAAAGATATTTCGACAGCCTTTTCTGGTACAAACTTAGGCTCTGTAGTCATAATCGTTTTGCCTGCTGCACTTTGAGGTAATTCGTCTTGAACTCTTTCTTTAAGGTTGGCATTATCAATATTAGGCAATACTAAAATATCCATGAATCTTTTTATAAACGTCGATTTTCCCGTACGGACAGGCCCTACTACACCGATATAGATGTCACCTTCAGTTCTTTCAGCTATATCCTTATAAATATCGTAATTGTCCACATCATTTCCCTCCTTTTTGTGCAATAAAATATTGTTTTTTATACTTTAACACTACATATATATGAGGGAAATGAACAAATATGAATAAAAAAGAGGACATAAATTATATATCCTCCATCTCGTGTTTTTTATTTCTCGTCATTAGCGAATAAACTGCTTCTCGCGGATCTTTTCCTTCAAACAATATTGAGTAAATTTCACATGTTATAGGCATTTCTATATTGTGCATTTTCGAGAGCTTATAGGCTGACTTAGTAGTGTTGACTCCTTCAACAACCATTCCAATTTCATCTAGCGTCTCATTCAAGGATTTGCCTTGTCCAATTTTTATGCCGGCTCTCCTGTTACGTGAATACATACTTGTACATGTTACAATAAGATCCCCCATGCCAGTTAACCCCAAAAATGTCAATGGATCTGAACCAAGGGCTACGCCAAGACGTGTAATTTCAGCAAGTCCCCTTGTCATAAGTGCAGCTTTCGTATTGTCACCAAATCCAAGGCCATCTGAAATACCTGCGCCAAGGGCAATTATATTTTTAAGAGAACCTCCCAATTCAACACCAATCAAATCTTTATTTATATACAGCCTGAAATTCTCATCCATCATCACATCCTGTACATATTCACATGCGTTTATGTCATCTGATGATATAACACATACCGTAGGTATGTGCTTGCATACTTCTTCTGCATGGCTTGGACCCGAAAGCACAACAACTGGATTATCTATCATCTCTTTTATAACTTGAGACATTCTTTTTAAGCTTGAAGTCTCTAGGCCTTTTGCCAAATTTACAATTATCGATTCTTTATCTATTACACCGCTTATTCTTTCTACAACACTTCTTACTGCATGTGACGGTACTGCCATCACTACAATCTTCTTATTTTCCAGCGCATACTCTATATCAGTTGTTATGCCAATGCTTTCAGGCAACCTTACATCAAGATATTTTTTGTTGTAGTGAGTATCTTGAATTTCTTCTAACTGTTCTTGATCTTTTGTCCAAATACATACATTATGTCTCATCGAATTCAAATGAATTGCCATTGCCGTTCCCCAACTGCCGGCACCTAATACTGCTATGTCCATATCAGATATCCCTCTTTACTTAATATTAGTCTTTTGACCCAGCTTCGATTCAGTTCCATTAAGTAATCGTTTTATATTGGCTCTATGCTGAAATACAGCCAGTGATGTAATTATTATCGCAAATACTAGCATATTAGGTGATCTATAATAAATAATATTTAATAAAAGAAAAGATATAGCTCCCAAGATTGAACCCAATGAAACATATTTACTTATCGAGATAATTGCAATTCCTATTATCAACGATAAAATGGCAATAGCTGGATTTATACTTATTATTGCGCCAAAGCTTGTGGCAATACCCTTTCCACCTTTGAATCCTAAAAAAACAGGCCAATTATGTCCACAAACGACAGCAATTCCAGCCATAAGTCCACCTAAATCTCCAGCTATCAATCTGCCTAATAAAACTGCTAAAACTCCTTTTAAAGCATCAGACAAAAATACTAAAAAGGCAACTTTAAATCCCAAAACCCTCATAACGTTTGTGGCTCCAGCATTGCCACTACCGTATTTTCTTATATCAGCTCTTTTTATGTAATTAGTAAAAAAATAAGCGCTATTGAAAGATCCAATTAAATAAGACAGTATCGCTGCAATAGCTATTTTTAACATGAGTTCACCTCCTTACTTTTCACCTTTTTTTCTTATTTCAATTTTTAATGGCACACCCTGAAATCCAAAATTATCCCTTATAGTGTTTTCTAAAAACCTCACATATGAAAAATGCATTATTTCCGGATCATTGACAAATACCGCAAATGATGGCGGTTTGATGCCAAACTGTGTTACATAATAAATCTTTAATAAACGACCTTTTTCAGCAGGTGGTGGATTTATAAGTAATGCTTCACTTATAACATTATTTAAAAGCCCTGTTGAAATCCTCTTATTGTACTCTTCCCAAACGCTATTTATTTCCTCAAACAGTTTATTAAGCCTTTGTCCTGTTTTGGCTGATATAAATATTGTAGATGCAAAGCTCATAAAAGAAAATTTTTCTTTTATGGCTTTTAAATACTCGTTGACAGTATTGTTGTCTTTTTCAATCAAATCCCATTTATTAACTGCAATAATAATTGCTTTATTCTGCTCAAATGCATAACCTGCTATTTTCGTGTCCTGCTCTGTTGGACCTTCAGTAGCATCTATTACTAAGATACATATATCAGATCTGTCTATAGCCGACAATGCTCTTAATACACTGTACCTCTCAATTTTATCTTCTATTCTGCCTTTTTTCCTCATACCTGCAGTATCAATTATAACGTACTTTTTATCATCTTTTTCAAAATACGTATCAAGTGCATCTCTTGTGGTACCTGGTATATCGCTAACAATTGCCCTTTCTTCCCCCAATATCTTATTCACAAGAGATGACTTGCCTACATTCGGTTTCCCAATAAAGCAAATCTTTATAGTTTCTTCGTCATAGTCATCTATATGCTCAGGAATATTTTTAATAACTTCATCAAGTAAATCTCCTATACCGAGCCCATTTGACGCAGATATTGCTATAGGCTCTCCAAAGCCAAGTCTCATTGAATCGTAATATGAAATAGGCATCTCTTTAAAATTATCTACTTTGTTTAAAACAAGTATCACTTTCTTACGAGATTTTCTAAGCATATTTGCTACATCTTCATCCACCGGGCTTAAGCCATCCTTAGCATCTATAACAAACAATATCAAGTCAACAGTTTTTAAAGCCACCTCTACCTGCATCCTTATTTTTGAAAAAAACTCGTCTTCAGAATCTGGTTCTAATCCACCTGTATCAACAAGTATAAATTTTTTCCCCAGCCACTCTGTCTCAAAGTAAATTCTATCACGAGTAACACCAGGTTTATCTTCTACTATAGAAATTCTCTGACCTGTTATTTTGTTAAATAAAGTTGATTTGCCTACATTTGGTCTGCCTACTATGCCAACCATAGGATATGCCACAATATCACCTTCCAGTTATCTTTTGTATGAAATTTTTACCGTTAACTTCAGATACTATTACTTTCGCATTTAATTCTTTTTCTATATCATCAATAGTTACATCATCCAAAAAAGAATCTGTACCTTCTTTTATCATACTATCCGGTATTACTAATATTTCACCGTTTAATTTTCCCTTTAATTGAGTGATTATATCTCTACCTGTTATAAGTCCTGCTACAGTTATCTTATGTCCAAAAAAATTATTTATAATTGGAACAACTTTAATGTTTATACCTTTCTTCACTAACATATCAACATGGTCCTTAATAAATTTATATGCAGACACACCTGTTATAACACAATAAGTTTTATTCGATGGCTTTATATTGCCGATTTTTTTATAATAATCCTCAAACTGTTTCTTAAACATTGCCATAAGTCCGACGCCATTTTCAATTTGTGGAAAACCTTCATAACTATTGTAGTCAGGTATATCCTTATTCGCCAACACATAAAACTCATCAGCAGCAAATATAAAAGATGTTCCTTTCTCTTTTTTTAATTTTTTCTGCCACATTGATATTTGAGATAGTACTTTTTCTGCCCCTTCTTTATCGTACGAATCGAGTTTAAAAAGTCCTTCCCTGTGATCTGTAAGCCCAACGGGAACTGCTGCTGCCGATTTTACTCCAGGATACAGTTTTGATAAATCATCGATTGTTTTATCGAGAATACTTCCATCGTTAAGTCCTGGGCATAAGACTATCTGGCAGTGTACTTCTATTTTGTTTTCAGTTAATTCTTTTATTTTATCTAAAATCCCATCAGCATGGGGATTTCGCATTAATTCTTTTCGAACATTGTCATCTGTTGCATGGACAGATAAATATATTGGAGACATTCTGTATTTAATTATTCTTGAAAACTCAGAATCACTTACATTTGTAAGTGTTACAAAGTTACCTTGTAAAAAAGATAATCGATAATCATCGTCTTTAAAAGCCAAAGTTTTTCTAACATTTTTAGGCAACTGATCAACAAAACAAAAAACGCATTTATTCCTACATTGCTTTAGCTTATCTATAATTCCTGTCTCAAATACTAATCCTAAATCCTCATCATAATCTTTCTCTATGTCATAAATATATTCCTCACCATTTTCTTTTTTTATCAAAAGATCTATATGCTCATTTGCTATTTGAAATTTATAATCAATTAAGTCAATTATTTCGCTTCCATTTATCGATACTAATGTATCACCACTTTTTATGCCCAATTCATCCGCAATGCTATCTTTAACTACATCTTTTATTTTATGATATGCCATTTAGTTTCCTCCTATAAAATATCCAATAATATTATGAATTAATAGGAGAAGTTAGTCAAGCTCTTTTAGTCTTGATTTTACTTTATTTACTATGTCCAAAAAATTATTGTACTTTTTAATTATTCCATATACAGTAAACGGTCGTCCCACAGATATGATTTTAAATCTTCTAGATGTCATGCCACCCAGTTTTGTCAATAATCCAATAGCAGGTAGTGTATCTATCAGCAGTATTTCATTTTCACCAATTCCAGATTCTTTTAAAAAACTTCTTACAGCTTTCATCATTATTTTTCTTCCGCTTTTAGCACCTATTGCATAGACGTCATTGTCGTACTCATCGATTCCCATGTAAAATGGAATTCCTATTTGATTGCCTTCTGTCAAATCATAATGAGGTAAAGACAAAATTTCATCAAACGTGGGAATCCTATCATTTGGAAGCAATCCAACATGGATAGACGCAGCGACAATAGACGAATGGGCACTTCCATAACAAATATACGCTACAATCATATTTACCCTCACATATAATTAAGTTTCAAATCTAAGACAAAATTTTTCATTCTATCTAATTTTTTAACAAATAAATAGTACAAAATACACTCTACAAGATTTCTGAAAATTGATGTTTTCCTGAGATATAAAAATAGTTTCATACATTTAGGTTCAAATTTACTTGTATCTACAAATATCAGCTTATCATATTCCATATTAAATATTTTCCTAAATCCCTCAAGGGTTTTCTTTATATTATCGCTATAATTTTTCATTCCGATTGCATATATTTCATGGTAGTTTTCATCAATTCCGATATATTTTAATTCACCGTAGTCTGTTTTTAAAATCTCTGGAATACTAAAAAATACATCCTTACCAACTTTATCTTTTATAATTTTCGTATGAATGTATGCTGCAATAACTGACGAATAGCATCCAAAATAGCTGTAATAAATTACTTTCAACCTAACCACCACATAATCTTATATATTTAAAATTGGTGCATGCGCACCAATTGATATTACTTTTTGTCTTTGTTAAACTTTCCTAAAAAACTGCTAAACTCCTTCTTTGTTGCATCTTTTAACTTCGACATCATTTCCCGTCCGCCTGTACTTAAAAACATGAATCCGACGATTGAAAAAACAGCAACCCCAATTAGAATCCATATTCCCCATCCGGCAGAATTGTTCTGTGATGGTGTGCCTTTTTGTGTATTGGTAAGAGCTCCAACCTGCTTTTTTTCGTCAGTGCCGTATACTGCTTTTGTCAATACATCTGCCATAAATTTTGCAGACTCTTCTGCTCTTTGCCTCGTGTGTGTATCTGTTCCAAATTCCAAAAGCAATGAATTAGGAGTTAAATCCTGGTTGTAATCACCGCTTCCGTAAAAAATATCTTTCACTAGATTGGGGTATTCTTTATCAGCTATGGCTTTTATTCTAAAAGCCAAATCCTGATTAGCCTTCAGATTTGCATTTGTCCTGCCGAGGACTAGCCTCACGCCTGTAGCATTTGTGCCAGCTATTTTTCTTATATAATCTTGATATGGCGCAGCATCTCTGTGAATATCAAGAAGCAAATCCGGTTTGTCATTTTTTAAGATTTTTAACGCCCCAACTCTTGACCTTCTGTATGCCATAGCATCATGAGGCAAATACAATGTTTGATCAACATATGTCTTGATGCCTTTATTTGATAAGGCATTGCTTAATGAAGCATCCACTTTGTATATGCCACCGTGTCCATAAATACTAGCTGCACCATCTGTTGGTATATATGATTCATCGCTGTGAGTTGAATACATTGCTATTTTTCTTTCACCTGTTTTTTGAGCCATCACTTGCGATACTTTTTCTATATCTATATTAGGCAACTTTACTGTTTCAATATATTTTGCATACGCTTTATCATTTTTTTTATCAACTTTAATTATTTTGTACATCTTATTATCATGTGACAAATATTGATCATTTACATTTAAGTCCCATGAAATCCTGAAAAGCACTTTGTTTGAATTGTCTAGATAGACTGTATAGTAACCACCTTCTTTGCCACTCCAATCATCTGCGTTTACTTTTACAAATGGTAAAAACATTAAAGCAAACATTATTAGCAATATGATTGCTTTTTTATTTCTCATCATCATCACTGTCCTTTTTGCGATATTTTTCTTTTATCGCCTTTATTTCATCTTCACTTAATAGGCTACTTGTTAAATGGGGCTCTGTGTTCTTTTTTGCAGTTCCTCCTTGTATCTTCTCTCTCGTTTCGCCTAATATCTCTGAGAAGAAAACAGCAACTATCATGGATATGACAACTGTATCAAAAGCACCTGCACCACCAACAGAAATAGTTCCCGGTCTTGCCAAAACAATATTTATCAAGCCTTGCGCAACATCGCTTAAAATAACTCCCATAACACCAGCAATAAATGCACATCTTCTTGACCTGCTAAATAAGTATGCAATCAGGCCACTGACAATACCATAAACATAATTTGGCTCAATGAACATAGCTTCAGGCTCGCTGGGCAATAATCTTCCTGCTAAAAACACCGCTGTTCCCGCCAATATTGACGATACTAAGGCATTTGTTCTCTCAGCACCTCTTTCTGCTTTTATGAATAGATAAACTGCTACAGCTGCAGGTATGATAGCACCGCCAATATTTATAGACATCTTTTTGCCAAGTGGTATCGCTGGTAAAAAAGTACCAATGATCATACCGATTATTATGATTAATGCCCATGTATCAGTCATCTTCATTCTGTCAAGGACTCTGTGTGCAAAGCCAAACAATACAAATAAACCCGTAATTGATAATATTATATAAGCAAGTGGCATTTAAATCACCTCTTTTTACAATATCTTTTGCAGTTTAAAAAAAAGTATACAAAAAAAACACCTAAAAAGGTGTTATAAAAGTGCTTTAGATTTTTATTCATTTAAATCTATATGCTGACCGCTTTCTAAATAGATTACCCATTCGCATATGTTTGTAGCATGATCTGCTATCCTTTCTAAGTAGCGGGCTACGAACAAAAATTGTGTCGCTTGATCTATATTTTTGTGATCTTCTATCATGTACGTAAGGAGCTCTCTAAAAATTTGCTTATATAGACCATCTACAATATCATCTTTTTGATTAATAGTCCTAGCTAGCTCCGTATCCTGATTTACATACGAATCAAGCGATAGTTTAACCATTTCTCTGACAACATCACTCATTCTCGGAATATCAATAAGAGGCTTTATATATGTCTGATCTGCTATTCTAATTGTTGTTTTAGCAATATCTACTGCGTGATCCGCCATTCTTTCTAAATCAGTATTTATTTTTAACCCTGTTAAAACAATTCTCAAGTCCTTTGCTAATGGCTGCTGTGTTAAAATAATCCTTGAACATCTGTCATCAATTTCAACCTCTTTTTTATCTATTCTATCATCTTGCTCAATAACCTTTCTCGCTAATTCAGCATCATGGTTTATCAATGATAAAATAGAATTACCAATAGCTTCTTCCACAAGAGCCCCCATTTTTAGGATATCATAATGTAAATCCTCTAACTCTTTTTCAAAATGAGTTCTGTTCACAATAACACCTCCTTAACCAAATCTTCCTGTTATATAATCCTCTGTTCTCTTATCACGTGGATTATAGAAGATATCTTCTGTCTTTCCTGTTTCTATTATTTCGCCGTTTAAGAAAAATGATGTTGAGTCAGATATTCTTCCTGCCTGTTGCATGTTGTGTGTTACTATGACAATAGTATATTTATTTTTTAATTGGTCAATTAATTCCTCAATTTTCATAGTTGAAATAGGATCAAGTGCTGACGTCGGCTCATCCATCAATATAATCTCAGGCTCAATCGCCAGTGTCCTTGCAATACACAATCTCTGCTGCTGCCCGCCTGATAATCCTAATGCAGAATCATTTAATCTATCTTTTACTTCATCCCAAAGTGCTGCATCTTTTAAACTTTTTTCAACTATTTCGTTTAATATTTTTTTATTTTTTTGACCGTGTATTCGTGGACCATATGCAATATTGTCGTATATCGTCATAGGGAATGGATTAGGCTTCTGAAACACCATTCCTACACGCTTCCTGAGCTCTATAGCATCTACATCCTTATATATATTTTGATTGTCAATCATAACAGTTCCTTTTATTGTAACACCATCTATAAGGTCATTCATCCTGTTTAAAGTCCTTAAAAACGTAGATTTTCCACATCCTGATGGACCAATTAAGGCCATTACGCTGTTTTCTTCAACATCTATATTTACCTTCTTAAGAGCCTGCATTTGCCCATAATATAAATCAAGATCCCTTACTTCAATCTTTTTCATGAATAAGGTTTCCCCTTTCTTTTTATGAATTATATCACATTATTTCCCGCCTGTCATTTTTTTATATAAAGTATTTCCTAGCCAACGTGCTAAAATATTAAAAAGAAGAACTATTATAAGAAGAACGGCTGCAGAGCCATCGGCAATCTGCCTAGCATCTGGTGCAAGCCCCTCACTATTTACCTTCCAAATGTACACAGCTAAAGTTTCAGCTGCTCTGAAAGGATAAAAAGGAGATGCAGGATTTGCAGGGTTTAAAACATTAAAATTAAGCGGTGGAGTACTCATGCCTGCTGTGTACAAAAGGGCTGCAGCTTCGCCAAAAATTCTGCCGGAAGTTAGTATTATACCTGTTATAAGCCCTGGTAAAGCAGATGGAATTAATACTCTCACTATCGTCTGCCATTTAGTAGAGCCTAATGCAAAGCTGGCTTCTTTCAATGATGCTGAAACGCTCCTTATTGAATCTTCGCTGACACGGGCCATCACAGGTAAATTCAAAACTGTCAATGCTAAAGCACCAGATATCAATGAATATCCCCAATGAAGCATATTTACAAAAATTAAAAGTCCAAAAAGACCTACTACAATTGATGGCAGTGACGATAAAGTTTCCGTTGACAATCTTATTAGCTCTGTTATCTTGCCGGGCCTGGCATACTCTGCCATATACAGCCCTGCTCCAATACCTATTGGAACTGAAATAATCAATGTAATAACTAAAAGCAGCAGTGAATTAAATATCTGCGGTGCTATGCCCCCACCCTTTTCCATAAATTTTGGAGGTGTCAATATAAAATGCAAGTTTAGTTCGCTTCTGCCTTGATACAAAATATAACCTATTAGAGCTACCAAAAACAATACAATTAATACAGCAACTAAGTAAAAATAAATCGTCGCTAATTTATCATAAAATTTTGATTTCATTTATACATACTCCTCCTACCAACAAGCCTTATTATTAAAATAAATCCAAAAGATATAAGGAGTAACAGCAAAGCTAATGACCACAGTGCATTGTTCCACGTTGAACCAGTAACTGTGTTAGCCATATCCATTGTGATAATAGATGTAATCGTCGACATAGGCTGCAGGAACGAAAAAGGAAGTGAAGGGCTATTTCCAATAACCATCTGAACTGCTAAAGCCTCACCAAAAGCGCGAGCTAGTCCTAATACTACTGCTGTTAGTATGCCAGGTTTAGCAGCAGGTAATACAACTTTTCGTATTGTCTGCCACCTAGTTGCACCAAGTGCATATGAAGCTTCTCTAATTTCCCATGGCAATGATTTTATGGCATCAGTGCTAACACTTGTTATTGTTGGCAGTACCATTATCGTAAGCACTAATATGCCGGCTAACATGCTGAACCCTAACCCGCCGAAGTATTTGCTTATAAAAGGAACTAAAACAGTAAGTCCTATCCACCCGTAGACGACGGATGGAATGCCTACAAATATCTCCATCGCTGGCTGTAATAAATTTCTCCCAAATTTTTTCGCTATTTCTACCATAAAAATTGCAGCAGATATACTGAGAGGTGTACTTATCAATATTGCGAAAACAGAGACAAAAACAGATCCCAGTATAAATTGCAAAGAACCTATAGCTGGACCTCCTTGATCATTTGGTCTATCAGGCTTCCAAAGTGTACCAAACAAAAATTCTTTAATCGAACGCTTATCTATTATAAACGTAGACAAGCCTTTCGTAGCAACAAAGTAAAAAATCGATACAGTTATAACTATCAATAAAAAAGCACAAATAAAAGCATACGTTCTACCTATCATATCAAATACTTTTCGTCTTTTGTCATAGTTTTCAGACATTTTTTACCTCCTACTATAAATTTTCGACAATACTCTAATTATAGTAGCAAAATAAAAAAAAATATTCATTAAGGTAATGTAAAATTTGTGTTAATTTTATGTTAAATTTTAAAACTTTAAATTAACATAAGAGCTAGTATAAATACCAGCTCTTATCAAATATTCTTATTCTTTTGTATCTTATTTCATTTTAAAGTTACTTTCATGTCATTTATGTTTATAAAACCAAGTTTCTCTGCAGGTCCTTTCTGGACTTCGTCAGACATCATAAAGTCTAAGAATGCTTTAACAACACCAGTGGGCTCACCTTTAGTGTACATATGCTCATAGGATGCTATTGGATACGTGCCATTTATGACATTTTCCTTTGTTGGTGCGACGCCATTGTATTTTAATGCCTTTACAGAATCATCAACATATGAGAATGCAAGATAACTTATTGCACCTTTCTTTTCAGCAACTGTCTTTCTAACAGTACCTGATGCATCTTCTGTCAATGCTAAACCTTGTACCTCATCTTGACCGCCTAATACGATTTTCTTAAAAGTAGCTCTTGTGCCTGAACTTGTAGGCCTATTAATTACTACTATCGGTTCATCTTGTCCGCCTACATCTTTCCAATTTTTTATTTTCCCTGTGAATATATCAACTAATTGCTGCTGCGTCAGACTATCTACAGTCACATCTTTATTGACTACGACAGCAAAACCAACGACTGCTACCTTGTGATCAACTAATGACTTAGCATCGATTCCTGATTTTTCTTCTGCAAATATATCTGAATTACCTATATCTGCTGCACCTTGTGATACTTGTGTTAAACCTGTACCACTACCGCCGCCTTGGACATTGATAGTGGCATTAGGATATTTTTGGTGAAATAATGTTGCTGCTTGTTCTACCAAAGGCTGTAAAGCCGTAGAACCGACTGCTGTTGCAGTACCAGAAATATCTTGACTGCTGTTTTGATTGCTATTTGATTGATTAGATGACCCAGAATCATTAGTATTTGGACCACATGCAGAAAATAAAAACACGCTTAAAACCATCAGTACAGACAACAGAACTTTTGCTATTTTACTCTTTGACATAATTGCACCTCCGTATTTTTTTTACAAGTTTAGTATAACAGTCTATTGTAAAGCCTATATTAAGCTTGTGTTAAAAACATGTTAAATTATAGATTATTTTTGATCTTTAGGCAAAACAATAGTAAATTTTGTACCTTTTCCCATTTCGCTTTCTACTGAAATAGATCCTTTCATTGATTCAACTATATGCTTTACTATTGCAAGTCCAAGACCAGTACCACCTAATTTTCTTGACCTTCCTTTATCAACACGGTAAAACCTCTCAAACAGTCTAGGAATATTCTCCTTTGAGATGCCTATCCCGCTGTCTTTAACTTCTATCAACACATAGTCTTTTCTGTTAATTGTCGTAACTTTTACGTATCCGCCTTCTGGAGTATATTTTATCCCATTATCGACGAGATTAATTATCATCTGCCTTAGCCTATCTTTGCTGGTTTTTATAACCACACCTTTGCAGTTTAAATCTTTTACAAGCTTTATGCTTTTATCATTTGCAGTTTTTTCCATTATGTAAAAAATTTCATTCACTTCGTCATCAATTGTAATATCTTCTTTTACAAATCCATCTTTTAAATTTTCTATTTCTGACAATGTCAATATATCATTTATAAGTCTCGTCAGCCTTTCAGCTTCAAACTCAATAATTTCAAGAAATTTATCCCTCTCTTCTACGTTGTCAATGGCTCCTTCTCTTAAAGTTTCTATAAATCCTCTTATAGATGTAAGAGGTGTCCTAAGCTCATGTGAAACATTTGCGACAAAATCACTTCTGATTTTTTCAAGCTTTCTAACCTCTGTTATGTCATTTATTATTACAACGAATCCTAGCTTTTTGCATGTGACTTGGTGAACAATAGGACTAGAATATATTTTGAGAAATTTATTAAATGTGTTGATTTCTAAATTATCTACATTATATCCTTTATTTTTTATAATCTTTTCCAAAATATCATGAAATTTTGTATTTCTTACAACGTCTAATATGTGCTTCCCAACAACAGAACTTTCTTTTATATCTAATATTGCTCTTGCTGAATCATTTATTAATAAAATTTTTTCATTTTCGTCAAAGGCTATAACACCGTTTATAAGACTTTTCAAAATAGCTTCAAGTTTTGCATTTCTATCGTACAGCTCATCGATGGTCTCTTGAAGCTTGTCCGACATAATGTTTATTGCTGAAGATAACTGTCCAATTTCATCGATTGACTTGATTTCCATCCTGTGCTCATAGTTGCCCATTGTTATCTCTTTAGCAACATCTGTTATCTCATTTATAGGTTGTACAATGCCTTTTATAAACCTATATCCAAAAAAATTGCTGACAATAAGTCCTAAAATTATTCCACACCAAAACCTTAAGGTTGTTATTTTTTCAATAAAAAAAAACGATGTAGCCAAAATACCAAGAAAACTTATTATGAAATAACTATAATAAAGCTTTTTAAGCATTGCCTTCACCTGTATCTTTTAATTTATAGCCTATACCTCTAACAGTTTCGATGTACACAGGCATCTTATCATCATCTTCTATTTTCTTTCTTAAATGTCTTATATGGACATCCACCGTTCTTGTCTCCCCAGCGTATTCATAACCCCAAACCTTGTCCAATAAATAATCACGCGTTAAAACTTTCCCTTTGTTTTTCGATAAAAGTTTAAGCAGTTCAAACTCCTTCAAAGTGAGGTCAAGAATTTCATTACCTTTATATACTATGTGTTTTTCTGTGTCTATAGTAATATCTCCGAATTTTATTATCTCATTATCTTCTGCTTCACTTTTTGACCTTCTTAAAACAACCTTTATCCTAGCCAGCAATTCTCTTATGCTAAATGGTTTTGTAATGTAATCATCTGCTCCAAGCTCTAAGCCCAGTATTTTATCAAATTCTTCACTTTTTGCGGTTAACATTATAATCGGAATATTTTTAAGATGTTCATCAGATTTTATCTTTTTACAGATATCAATGCCATCTATATCAGGAAGCATTAAATCTAAAAGAACCAGATCAGGACTTAGTTCTCTGCATTTTTCAAGTCCTTCTTTGCCGTTATCAGTAAGTATTACATTATATCCTTGTGCCTCTAGATTGTACCTTAAAAGTTCTAAAATATGTGCTTCATCTTCGATTACAAGAATTGTATGTGCCAAAATTGCACCTCCTAAGTACAAAACATGTACAAAAATGAAAGATTATTTCCTCTCTTCGTTATCATTTAGCAATTTTTTCAGCTCATCCATGAATGTATTAATATCTTTAAATTGTCTATAGACTGATGCAAACCTGACATATGCCACTTCATCAACATTCTTTAGCTTTTCCATTACCATCTCCCCAATTTGAGCCGAAGTGATTTCCTTTTCATAAGAATTATAAATATCTCTTTCAATTTCATCCGCCAAATCTTCTAATTTTTTGATTGGAACAGGTCTTTTTTCACATGCCTTTATCATACCTTTTAAAATTTTATCTCTATCATAAGCTTCTCTGCTTAAATCTTTTTTTATAACTAAAATCGGGACTTGCTCAACTTTCTCATAGGTTGTAAATCTTTTACCGCACTTTATGCATTCTCTTCTTCTCCTTATAGATGCAGAATCATCTGTAGGGCGAGAATCAATAACTTTTGAATCTAAATAACCACAAAAAGGACATTTCAAATATAATCATTCCTTTCGTCACAACCGCTCAAAAAACTTTTTATATCGACATTTGCTAACAAAATTATAATAAAATTGATGTAAATAGTCAAACTTGTGTTACATTTTCATCAATACTAACTAATATCACATCTTCTCCAATTTTTTTTACAGATTTCCATGGTATGTATATATCAACGTCTTTTACGAAAAGTCTAAATCCTTTGCTTTCGCCAGGCAGTATAAATCCTTCAACTTTTCCCTCTTCCAAGTTGACTTCTACGTCAATAATATTGCCAAGTCTTTTACCAGTATTAATATCAATTACATCTTTATCTCTTAAATCTGATGTCTTAAACATATAGATCCCCCTCATTCTTTTTACATTATTATAATATATATGTGCTTATTTTTATTAAATTACATATGGAAAAAACTTGCCATAAGGCAAGTCATATATATTTTCTCATATGTGTCAATGCTGATTTTTCAAGTCTTGATACTTGTGCTTGTGAAATACCGATTTCTTTTGCAACTTCCATCTGAGTTTTTCCTTCAAAAAATCGCATTGTTAAAATCATTTTTTCACGGTCATTTAATTTCTTTATTGCTTCCTTCAGTGCTATTTGTTCTAGCCACACTTCGTCTACATTTTTATCATCGCCGATTTGGTCCATTACGTATATTGCGTCACCACCATCGTGATATATTGGCTCAAATAGTGAAACAGGATCCTGTATTGCATCAAGAGCAAATACAACTTCTTCTCTAGGTATATTAAGTTCTTTCGCTATATCACCTACTGTTGGTTCTTTAGAATTTTCGTTAACCAGCTTATCTCTAATCTGTAATGCTTTATATGCTACATCCCTTAATGATCTGCTAACCCTTATTGAATTATTGTCTCTTAAATATCGCCTTATTTCACCAATAATCATTGGTACTGCATATGTTGAGAATTTTACATTTTGATTAAGGTCAAAATTATCAATAGCCTTAATCAAACCTATACAACCAACTTGAAACAAGTCATCTACATATTCTCCACGATTATTAAATCTTTGAATAACGCTTAATACAAGTCTTAAATTCCCATTTATAAATTCTTCTCTAGCATTTTTATCGCCATTTTTCATTCTTATTAACAGTTCTTTTTGCTTTGCACCTTTTAATACAGGTAATTTGGAAGTATTTACTCCGCAGATTTCTACTTTGTTGTTCATATGCCCATCCTCCAAATGTATTGGTTAATTTTAAGTATTACCTGCAGAGCAAATTTTATTCAATATTAAACAAGTCTGTTGATTTCTTTTTTTAACCTTTTTAAAATCCTTTTTTCAAGACGTGAAATATACGATTGAGATATACCAAGCATATCGGCAACTTCTTTCTGTGTCATTTCTACTCCACCACCAAGGCCAAATCTTAAACCTATTATCTTTTTTTCCCTTTCTGAAAGCCTCTTTAGTGCTGCCTTCAACAATTGTTTATCCACTTCATCTTCTATCATTTTATATACTACTTCATTATCTGTTCCTAGTATGTCTGAAAGGAGAAGTTCATTGCCATCCCAATCGATATTTAACGGCTCGTCAAATGAAACTTCCATCCTGGTCTTGCTGTTCCTCCTAAGATACATTAGTATTTCATTTTCAATACACCTAGATGCGTAAGTGGCAAGTTTTATCTTTTTATGAGGATTAAAAGTATTTATTGCTTTAATAAGTCCAATTGTCCCAATTGATATCAAATCTTCTATGCCTACACCAGTATTTTCAAACTTTTTAGCAATGTACACAACCAATCTCAAATTTCTTTCAATAAGCATTGTTTTTGCAGCATTATCTCCCGATTCCATTTTATCTATTAAAAACATTTCTTCTTCTGTCGAAAGAGGTGGAGGCAACGCCTCACTGCCGCCAACATAAAAAATTGATTCTCTTATTTTTAGTTTTGTCAATATTTTTATTATAGTTAGCTGTACAGTTATTTTTATCTTAGTTCTAAGTTTCACCTAATATCCCTCCATTAAATTAGTAATTCAGAACCAATAAGTGCTTCATAATCACCTGTCGTATTTAACCTTTTTAAATAGATTCCTATAATCACATTTTTAAAAGATTTTTTGTTATCATCAATTATCAGATTATCAGGTATAAATCCTACCATCATGCCACTATCAGTTCCAATTGAATTGTATGGCACTAATCTAAATCTTTTAAGCCATCTGTCGTCATCAACAACTTTTGGTATTTCAAAAATATCATTTATATTCCCTCTGTCAAATAAGTTTTTTACTCCCTCTGGTAGTAAATCTTTTAATGCACTGTACTCAACTATCACAACTGGATAACTTGACAGAGGATCGTGCAATGTGTTGCCAGTATCTAAAATTGCTTTTACATCCTTTTTTATATTGTTTATATTAATTTGAACAACATGAATAATATCGCTTTCTAAATTCTTTTTTGAGATATGCCCCCATCCAATATAGATTAACAAAATTGATATAAATAGTGCTCCAATTATGATTTGTTTTAAATCAAAATTGACAAGATATATTAATGCAAATGCTGCTCCTCCGACAATAAATGAAATCAGATAAAAAATGCTCATAATCTTTATGAACTCGTACAACTTTTTATAACCAAAAGTGATTATAATCATTAAAATCGATATAATTATTTTAAAAGGAAGTGAATAAATTATATTAGGTAGAGAAAAAAATATCAAAATAACGTATAATGCACCTAATAAAGATGAAAAAAACAAATAAATATTTCTGGCTTCCGATTTTGAAAATCTCTTTGTAAGGTATAAAATAATGTAATTTATAATTAAGTTTTCAAGAAAAATAACATCAACGTACATGTAGACCAGCTCCAATTGACATTATAAACCATCTAAATTATATATATTCAAATAATAACCCTTTATTCTTATTATAATAAAAAATTATCGATAAAAATGTTACAATTTGGCATCTGTTATCTACGTTGATGTATATTTTTTTATTGAATTTTAACATTTAATGTTATATATTGTAATTGTCTAGACATAAAAAAACACCTTAATCTGTAGTCAATTAAGGTGTATATCTTTTTATTTTTTCCCTCTTCTTAAAAATGTAGGTATATCAAGGTCATCATTGTCAAACTTAATAGCCTCATTTATCTCTTTTACCTCATTTTGCTGTTTAATTTCTTTTTCGATTTTAGGCTTCTTTTCTGCTTCAAATTTCTTTTCAAATCCTGTTGCAATTACAGTAATTCTAATCTGATCTTCTAAACTTTCATCGATTACTGCACCAAATATTATGTTTGCATCAGGATCAGCAGTTTCGTATATGTAGTTTGCAGCTTCATTTACTTCAAATATGCTAAGATTAGATCCACCTGCAATATTTAACAATATTCCCCTTGCCCCTTCAATAGATGTCTCTAAAAGAGGACTTTGAACTGCTTGCTTTGCAGCTTCAGTAGCTTTATTTTCACCAGACGCTATGCCAATTCCCATATGAGCAAGACCCGTCTCCATCATTATTGTCTTAACATCTGCAAAATCAACATTTACAAGTCCAGGTACAGCAATCAAATCTGAAATACCTTGGACACCTTGTCTTAACACATCATCAGCTATTTTAAATGCATCTAACATAGAAGTCTTTTTCTCAGCTACTTGCAGAAGCCTGTCATTTGGTATCGTAACAAGTGCATCTACATGTTTTTTTAGCTCACCGATTCCCATTTCCGCATGTGCCATTCTTTTTCTGCCTTCAAATGTAAATGGCTTTGTGACTACCCCAACGGTCAGTATTCCCAATTCTTTCGTTATTTCAGCAACTACAGGGGCAGCACCTGTCCCTGTTCCACCACCCATGCCGGCGGTTATAAAAACCATATCTGCACCACTTATAATCTTTTCTATTTCGTCTTTTGTCTCTTCTGCTGCCTTTTTACCAATTTCAGGGTTTGCTCCTGCGCCAAGTCCTTTAGTCAGTTTATCACCTATCTGAATCTTTGTCTCTGCTTTTGACATGTAAAGTGCCTGTTTATCTGTATTAATTGCTATAAATTCGACACCTCTAAGCCCTGCCTCAATCATTCTGTTTACAGCATTTCCACCACCGCCACCAACGCCAATTACTTTGATATTTGCAAATTGCTCCATATCTGTTTCAATGCCTATCATATTAGACCCTCCTCATATCCAAAAATCATTAAACCATTCTTTTATTCTTAAGAATACTCCATTTTTCCTTTTGTTTTTTTCTTTTGGCGTCTCACCTTGTTTTTTATATAGATACCTCCGATTTGCATAGACATATTTCACAATTCCGACTGATGCAGAATAAATTGGTGTGGATACTCCGATTGCATTTGGCAAACCTAATCTTACATTTTTCCCTAAAATACTTTCTGCTAAATCTAAAGTACCTTTTATAAAAGTTATTCCCCCTCCTGTTATTACAATATTTGTCGACACAAGGTTAATAACATTTGAATTTTTCATTTCCTCATATACCATAGTCAATATTTCACTTACTCTCGCTTCTATAATATCTATTATATCATTTAATCTAGTATCTTGAGAACTATGATTTGCAATATTTGCTATTTTCACTGTTTCGTCATTGTCCTCTATCTTCACGACAGAGCCGTATTTTTTCTTTATAATTTCGGCTTCTTCAAAAGAAATCTTTAACCCTATTGACAAGTCATTTGTTATATGATTCCCACCAACAGGTATCATGCCTGTATATACCAAATTACCTGATTTAAATACGGCTATATCAGTTACTCCTGCTCCTATGTCAACCAATGCAGCACCAAGCTCTTTTTCGTCTTTCGTCATTATGGCCTCTGCAGTTGCCAGTGGCTCTACAATTATGCCAGACATATTGTATCCTGCTTTTTTAACACACTTTTCCATATTCTGAACAGCAGTCAAACTTCCTGTTACAATGGCCGCATCGACTTCCAGTCTAATTCCCGCCATACCTACAGGATCTTTTATTTCACCATAACCATCTACTATGTACTCAATTGGAATAAGCTCTATTATCTGCTTATCAGATGGTAAAGCCATTATCTTAGCTGCTTGTAAAACCCTTTCCACATCTTGATTTGTTATTTCTTTATCATCTCTAGTTACGGCAACAAGACCTCTATTTCTGTATATTTCAGTAAGTCCACCAGGTATTTTTATATACACAGATGTAACTTTTTGATTAGCCATTCTTTCAGCCTGCTCAATCGATTTTTTGATGGAAAATGCAGTTGTCTCAATATCAACAACAACTCCTTTTTTCATCCCATTACATGGATACATGCCAATACCGATTATACTAAGCTCACCATTTTTATCACATTGTCCAATGATAGTACATACCTTTGATGTCCCAATATCAATCCCTGTTATGATTTCATTCAATTAATTCTCCTCCCCTCGGAGCTTATTTTTTTGAAATGTTATTCAAAATATATCTCCTTATGTACGCAAAATTGGTAAATAACCTGCTACCAAAAGCAAATATAGCAGCTAAATAAATTGGTACACCTAATACATCGCCTATATATGCCAAAACTGCTGCTAATATCGCATTCCCAAAAAAACCTGATATAAAAATTGCATTATCAAATTTATTTTCAAGGCTGGCTCGAATTCCTCCAAACACGGAATCCAGCGCAGCTAATATAGCAACAGAAAGATACGATGTATAAGCAGGAGGTAAGTTGATGGGCAGGAAAAATCCAATAGCAAGTCCTAAAGCTAAACTTAAAACTATGATAAGTGCCATTAATTATTCCCTCCTTCGTATGGTTTTGCATATTTATACGTCAAAACTCCATCATACTTTTTTACTAACAATTTATCAGACCTTTTTATGCTAACTTGAATTCCCCAATTTAACAATGTATCAACAATACCACCTTTTAGTTTCAATGCAGCCTCAAGTGTATCTGGATTTCCAATAGCTTTTACAACATATGGAGCAGTAAATCTGGCTGAATTTATATTCATAGTAGTTCCAATCATCCTAATTTCTGACGTTGCAACTAACCTCTGATCATTAATAGATATTGCTTCAGCTCCTGCAGCCCTCAATTCATTTACTATATTCAGTAAATCTTCATCATGAACTAGAAAAGCATTTTGATCATCGCCTGGCTGCAACTGTTTATCACTATCATTTATAGTAACTATAACTCCTGGACCTTCAACATCAGATAATCCGGCTAGTTCTTTATATTTGTCAAGGTCATCTTTAAGTGATTTTGTAACTGTACTAGTTTTTGCCGCAGAATTTTCATAACTTGATATCTTAGATTCTAAATCATTTATCTGTTTTTTTAATTCATCCCTTTCCTTTTGGATCTGCTTTAATTTATTTGTAAGTTCTTCGGCTCTTTGTACAGTGAGATTGTCACTATTTTTTACGTTTTTAAATTGTGTTGACATCATTATCCCAAGAACAATACATACAAATGCAATAGAAATAAAAAAGTTCTTTTTCACAGCATTTCCTCCATTTCCTATGGCATATAAACTGGGTTTCCATCGCTAACTATAAGAACATTTCCACTGTAATAGCCCTTTTTTTCTAAGTCATCTAATATCTTTTCCGAAAACTTTATATAATAGCTGAGATCGTCGACATTTTCTAATACTATATTTATTCCTGATTTCGTCTCCAATGTTATCTTTGAGCCATTGACAGTGATAGCCTTGTATATATTTTTATTATATATTAACGGCAAAAGTTTTGCTATATCCTTATTATTACTTATCTTGCTAACATTACTACCTATTTCAAATTTTTCTATATTGATGCCTTTTATCAGAGGAAGTTTATCATTATAATCTCCCAGATCTACTGCCACACAATCTGTATCAATATACAAATACTTGTTTTTGTAGTTTAACTGTGCAACTACTTTTCGTTCATCAATTTTTATTTCCACTTTCGATGGATACAATATATTAACCGATACATCTTTTACATAAGGGTCTTTCATAATAGATTTAATGACAACTGATTTATTAATTTTAAAAATATTGCTGCCTGTCGCAATACCTGACATTTTAATTATGTCATCTTTATCTATCGTTTTTGTTCCGTAGACATCTATTTTTTTTACATCAAACAAAGATGATCTAAAAGCTATAATATATAATATAATTGCAATTATGAGTAAAATAAAAATCAAAATCCCAAATCTCTTTTTTATTCTGAACTGTCTTTTTTCCATCATACACATCGCCTCTATCATATGCTTGTACAAATTTTAGGGTGATGTAAAACAGCCACTGCTGTTTTACATAGTTCTCTCTATGCTAGCACCAAGATTTTTTAAGTTCTCACTAAAATCCTCATATCCTCTATCAATATGTTCTATGTCTTCTACAATTGTAGTTCCAACTGCACCCAATCCTGCTAAGACTAATGCTGCTCCACCTCTTAAATCCTTTGCTAAAACATTTGTCCCCGTCAACTTTTCGACACCTTTTACTACTGCAATACGACCATCCACTTTTATATCTGCTCCCATTCTTACCAGTTCCTCTGTGTACTTAAACCTATTGTCAAATATAGTCTCTGTAATTATTGATGTCCCATCTGCCGTCGACAAGAGAGAAACCATTTGTGCCTGTAAATCAGTTGGAAATCCAGGATATGGAAGAGTAATTATCATGTCAACTGCTTTTGTTCTTTCACACGGTTCTAACTTTATAAAGTCATTGCCGGATATTATCTTAAATCCACATTCATTAAGTTTAGACAAAAGTGAGTCTATATGTCTTTTTACAACATTTGTGAGAACTACTTCTCCTTTTGTGATAGCAGATGCAATAAGATACGTTCCAGCTACTATTCTATCAGGTATTATCGTATATTCGGTGTCATGTAATTCTTTAACACCACGTATAACAATCGTATTAGTACCTGCACCAGTAATCTTAGCACCCATAGAATTTAAAAAGTTTTGAAGATCCTCTATCTCTGGCTCTTTTGCCGCATTTCCTATCACAGTCGTCCCATCTGCCATAGACGCTGCCAGCATAATGTTTTCTGTAGCACCAACGCTGGGCAAATCCAAATGTATCTCACTGCCACTTATTGAAGAACATTTACAGTTAATATAACCATATGATTCATCTATAGATATACCTAGCTTTCTTAAGCTTTTTAAATGCAAATCAATCGGCCTATGTCCGATATCGCATCCACCTGGAAAACTTATCTGTGCAGTATTATTTCTTGCTACTAAAGCTCCCATCAAAAAAATTGATGACCTCATAGCTCTCATAAGCTTATTAGGGATGTGATAATC
Organism: Thermoanaerobacterium butyriciformans; assembly: GCF_017874545.1. Classification (GTDB taxonomy): domain Bacteria; phylum Bacillota; class Thermoanaerobacteria; order Thermoanaerobacterales; family Thermoanaerobacteraceae; genus Thermoanaerobacterium; species Thermoanaerobacterium butyriciformans. The sequence goes on from NZ_JAGGLT010000007.1 coordinate 34,473, forward strand.
TATAACGCCGCTGGAATCAACGATAATATCTGAATCATTAAATTCCACAGTACAGCCTAAATGCCTCAATATTTCTATCATAGAATGCACATCTTTTAGTTTAGGACATGAATGTAAAACACTTACACCTTTGTTCAATAATGTTGCAGCAAGTATCGGCAATACAGAATTCTTTGCACCATTTATCCGTAATTCACCTTTTAATCTATTTCCTCCTTCAATTACATATTTCATCCCATTTTATCACCTCCTGTTAAGCTGTACACTTCATAATATGCATCCTAGCTACAGGAGGTTACAACAGCTTATTTTAAGTCATTAATCAGCCTGTATATTTCCTTTGTAGCATCAACTTTTGAAAGCTTTTTTGCATTTGATTTCATCCTTTCTAACACAACTGGATCTTTTAAGATTGATGATATTTTGTCATATAAAATATCTCCATTTAATTCTCTCTCAAGAATAACTAATGCAGCACCATTCTTTTCAAGAACTCTTGCATTGTATTCTTGATGGTTATGTGTAACATTTGGGGAAGGTATCAAAATTGATGCTGTTGATGTTGCCAATAGCTCAGCAAGTGTTATAGCACCGGCTCTGCACACCATTATATCCGCAACTGCATACACATCACCCATATCATAACAATATGGAATTATCTTAATATTCTTTCCTATTTTTATATCGTAATCTTTAATCATTTTTATTACAGTATCATATTGATTTTTTCCCGTTATCATAAGTATTTGAAAATCATCATCTGCACGCTTTATTAATTCAACCATATATTGGTTTATTTTAGCAGCACCTCTACTACCTCCAACTGAAACTACCACTTTTTTGCCCAGCTCTAACCCAAGTTTCTTAAGGGCTTGCACTTTATTAGCATTTAATATCTCCATCCTTATAGGATTTCCAGTTACATAAACATTGTCTTTATCTCGAAAATATTTTTTTGAATCAGCAAAAGCAGTTGCAATAATGTCTACAAACCTTGAAAGTATCCTGTTTGTAAGCCCAGGAAAGGCATTTTGTTCGTGTATCAATGTTGGTATATGCTTAAGAGCTGCAATCATTACAACAGGTCCACAAACATATCCTCCTGTTCCAATTACAATATCTGGCTTGTATTCATCGATTATCTTCTTTGCATCTATTAAGCCATCAAAAGCAATTTTAACTGTCTTTAAAGTGTCTAATGATAATTTTCTTTTAAAGCCTTTCACTCTTATAGTTTTAAGCTTATATCCTGATTTCGGCACTAACTCTTTTTCAAGTCCTTTCTCTGTTCCAACAAATAATATTTCTGCGTCATTTTCATTTCTTTTAATTTCATCTGCAATTGCTACTGCTGGATAAATATGTCCACCGGTGCCTCCGCCTGTCAGCAAATATCTCATTTTATCAGCTCCTATCCATGTTTGCATAGCGTGAAATATTAAGCAATATGCCCATTGCTGCCATCATAAATACTGTCGATGTTCCACCGTAGCTTATAAACGGCAGGGACACACCTGTAGCAGGCATTGATGAAGTGACAACTGCAACATTTATTAAAGTTTGAACACCGATTACAGCTATTATCCCAGTAGCAGTTAGACATCCAAAGACATCTGGCGCTTTTGCTGCAACCCTAAGCCCCCTTATTATGAGATACAAAAACAAAAGCAATATTGAAGCTGTCCCTATAAGCCCAAGTTCTTCTCCTATTATTGAAAAAATAAAATCATTTTGCGGCATAGGCAAATACATAAATTTCTGACGGCTTCGACCTAAACCAACTCCAAAAAGTCCTCCAGAACCTAACGCATACAACGACTGCACAATCTGATATCCATGCTCTTTTATGTCTTGCCACGGATTTAAAAATGTAAACACCCTCTGCCTAATGTATTTTACAGTAGTCACCACAATCAGTGCTGCAGAACCTCCAAGCCCAAATAGTGTCACCATAAAAGATAATTTTGCACCAGCTACAAACAAAATAATTAAAGATATAATAAATATCGTTCCTGCCGTGCTAAAATTAGGCTCTTTCATTATTAGTAAAAAGAAAATCCCAGCGATGAAAAGTACCGGCACCACTCCCTTTTTAAAACTTTTTGCATAACTTGGGTTTTTGTCAAAATATTTCGCGAAAAATAATATTATCGCATATTTTGCGATTTCTGATGGTTGAAGTGTAAATCCACCTATTTCAATCCATCTCGTTGAGTTGTACCTTGTGCTTCCTACACCAGGTAGCAATATAACTATCAACAAAATTATCGACAATATTAATAAAACACCAGACAATTTCTTCAAATTATGATAATCAAAATTCATCATAAAAGTCATGGCAAAAAAACCTATTATAGCCCATAGAAGTTGTCTTTTTAAAAAATAGAAAGAATCATGATACTGATAGTAAGCATTGGCAGAACTTGCGCTAAACACCATTACAACTCCTATCGAAACAAGGACTAAAACAGATATCAATATGTTGTAATCAACGGGATACTTCCTATTCACTATAGTACTACCCCCTCAAAGAATTTACCGTATCCTTAAAGAGTTTACCTCTCTCCTCAAAGTTTTTGAACATATCCCAACTGGCACATGCAGGCGACAAGAGCACATTATCACCAGGCATAGACATCTTATAAGCAGCATAAACAGCATCATCTAGACTATTGACTATAGTTATATCTTCTCTAGAAAAACCATTTTTAACAGCAGACTGATATATTAAATCTTTCGTTTCGCCAAGCAATATTAATTTGCGCACACGCCCACTGAAAGATTTGGTAAACTCATCAAAGCTTACACCTTTGTCGTATCCACCAGCTATAAGAATGATAGGTCCTTTCATGGCTTCTATAGCTTTCATAGCTGCGTCTGGATTAGTACCCTTTGAATCATTGTAGTATTTGACATCATTTATGCTTCTTACAAATTCTATTCTGTGCTCTACACCTTTGAATGTTTTTAATGTTGTGTTTATGATATTAACATCAATACCTGCTAAAAATGCCATCGTTGATGCAACCATTGCATTTTCCACATTGTGATTTCCAGGAATATATATGTCATCAATATCTATGATGGTATTCTTCACATCATTTATAGATATGACAATCTTTCCATCTTCAATGTAAGTCCCTTGATTTAAAACTTTAACACTACTAAATGGAAACACCTTGCACTTTGCCTTCTCAAACAATGAAGACATGTTTTTGTCATCACAATTTAAAACAGTATATTCATTAAAACTTTGATTTTCAAAAATACGACCTTTTATGTTTACATAATTTTCAAGTGTTTTATGTCTATTAAGGTGATCTGGAGTAATATTTATAATAGCACTGATTACAGGCTTAAACTCTTTTATAGTCTCCAATTGGAAACTGCTTATCTCAGCAACGATGACATCTTCGCTGTTAGCATTTACTGCTGCTTCAACAAGTGGATAACCTATATTTCCAGCCACATATGTCCTAATCCCAGAATTCTTAAAAATTTCCCCCAACAGCGATGTGGTAGTTGTTTTTCCATTTGTTCCCGTAATAGCATATATAGGAGCTTTTGATAATCTATATGCAAACTCCACTTCACCTATTACTTCAATACCTTTTGATTTTGCTAGTGCAACTATCTCTGAATCAATTGGAATTCCAGGGCTTACAATTACCATTTCTGCACCATCTAAAAGTTCATCTGTAACACCTTCAAAACAAAATGCTATACAACTATCTTTAAATTCGCTTATATCATCTTTAAGCTCTTCTTTTGATTTCGAATCATATACAAATATCTTTGCCCCAAACATTGTTAAAACTTTGCACAATGATTTTCCACTTAGCCCAAATCCTGCTACAATTACTTTTTTGCCTTTTAGATCCATTTTTTCCTCCTAAATCACTTATATTTTCTCAAACATTTCTTTTATCATAAAAATCAACTGATGCCATAAAATGCTAGAAAAACAGCGATTAAAGTCACAATCCAAAATACAAATACAACCTTTGTCTCAGACCACCCAGAAAGCTCAAAATGATGATGAAGTGGACTCATCTTGAATACCCTTTTCCCTGTAAGTCTAAAATATATAACTTGAATTATTACAGACAGAGCCTCAACAACATATATAATTCCAACAAGTATCAAAATCACTGGTAACTTTGTCAGTGTTGCAAGTGTGGCTACAGCTCCACCAATGGCCAATGAGCCCGTATCCCCCATGAATACTTCTGCAGGATATCTATTAAACTTCAAAAAGCCTAAAAGTGCACCTGTTATGGCAGCACCAAACACAGTTAATGATGTATTGTTCATAAAAAATCCTATCAATGTAAAAAAAGCAGTAACCATAAATGAAACACCTGTTGCAAGGCCATCTAATCCATCAGTCAAATTCACACTGTTGACAGTACCTACAGCCACAAACATAATAAACGGTATGTAATAATATCCTAAATTAATTTCTTTCTTTAGAAATGGAACTATTACATCTGTGCCTACTAAATCCCTAGAAAAGTAAGCAAGTATTATCGCCAGAGCAAATTGACCTAAAAGTTTCTGGCGAGCAGTAAGACCCAATGATCTTTTATAGCGAACTTTAATATAATCATCCAAAAAGCCAATCAAACCATATCCGAGAGTGATTAAGATTGCCAATGCCATATACTTATCCCATTTTGAAAATACCAAATCCGCAATCAACAGGGAAATGATTATAATTATTCCGCCCATTGTAGGTGTTCCGGCTTTTTTAAGATGTGTCTTAGGGCCATCACTCCTTACACTCTGTCCAAATTTAAGCTTCGAAAGCCAAGGTATTACTATAGGTCCCAACAAGACACAAATTAAAAAAGATATTACTGTTGCAAATACCATCTTTTGAATCATTTATTAGCACTCTCCTGTAGAAATTTCACGATTTCCTCCATTTTCATTCCTCTAGATCCTTTTATCAAAAAAACATCATTGTCATTCTTTATCTCTTTTATCAACTCAATAGCTTCAACATTATTTTTGCACATCATTACATTTTTTGCATCCATACCGTTTTTTATTGCTCCTTCAGCTATTTTAGATGCAAAATCTCCAACCGTTATAAGTACATCTATATCTTCATCTTTTACATGTTTTCCTACTTCTTCATGAGCTAAATCAGAGTAATCTCCAAGCTCTAACATGTTACCAAGAACAGCTATTTTTCTTCTATCTTTGTACCCTTTCAAAACTGATAAAGCAGCCTTCATAGATGCCGGATTTGCATTATATGCATCATTTATTATTTTTAATCCTGAAACATCTATGATATTTAGCCTCATGGCGCTTGGTTGGAAATTAGCCAGTGCTTTTCTCATATCTTCTTTATTGACACCAAATTTAATTCCTATACAAATTGCCGCTAAAGAATTATATACATTGTGTTTTCCAGGCACATTTAGTTCAATATCCATTGTATATCCGTCAATTATGACTTTATATTTTATCGATTCCTCTTTTAAGACTATATCAAAAGCTTTTACATCTCCATTATCTATGCCATACGTAATGTATTGAGGGCCTTTTTTATCTGTCAATTTTACAAGCATATCGTCATCTGCATTAAGTATAACTGTACATCCTTCTTTAAAATCTTCCACTAGCTCAGACTTTGCCTTTAATATATTTTCACGAGAACCCAATTTTTCAATGTGGGCAACACCGATATTTGTGTACACTGCAATATTAGGCTCAGCTATGTTTTTAAGTCTCCTAATTTCTCCAAAACCGCTCATTCCCATTTCAACAACAGCCATGTCATGGTCTTTATTTAACCTGAATATAGTCAGAGGCAATCCTATCTCATTATTAAAGTTTCCCTTAGTCTTTAAAACATTGTATTTCATAGACAAAACATCGTATATCATGTCTTTTGTAGTAGTTTTTCCGCTGCTTCCTGTAACAGCTATAAAAGGTATTTGAAATTTTTCACGATAATATTTTGCAATCTTGTGTAAAGCCTCTTTTGTATTATCAACAAAAATTACTGGCTTATTGTACCTGCCAACATTATTTACTGATTCTGAAAGTGAAGCAGAACCTATTTTAAGGGCATCTTCAACAAACATTTCACCATTAAAATTTTCACCTTTAAGCGGTATAAAAAGCTCACCTTCTTTTATTGTCCTAGAATCTGTACTTATGCCACTTATAGTCGAATTTATGTCTCCTGATAGTAATTTTCCACCTGTAGCATCAATTATTTCTTTTAAACTTAAAATCAACTTTTTTCATCTCCGTCTAATATCTCTTTTACTATCTCTCTTTCATCAAAATCTATAACACCATCTTTTAAAACTTGATACGTTTCATGGCCTTTACCTGCCAGAATAACAATGTCATTATCTTTTGCTGTAGATAAAGCATATTTTATTGCTTCTCTTCTGTTTTCAACAATCTTGTAAGGACATTTTGTATTTTTTATCCCTGCTTCAATTTCACTTATTATCTCCATAGGGTCTTCTGACCTTGGATTATCTGATGTTATAATGACAAAATCTGCATATCTCCCTGCCACTTCACCCATTTTTGGTCTTTTACCTTTATCTCTGTCGCCACCGCAGCCAAATAATAATATCTTCCTTCCTGTATCGTACTCATCAAATGCTTTCATTAAATTTTCTAAACCGTCAGGTGTATGAGCATAATCAATCACTACATTGTAAGGGGCATCTATGTCAAGAACTTCAAACCTTCCTTTTATTTTAACATCTTTCAACGCCATTCTTACAGTCTGAAGCGGTATTCCCAGTATAAACGCCACAGCTATTGCTGCCAGCGAATTGTACACACTAAATAAACCGGGAATTTTTAAAGATATATCGCTTTTTATATCCTCTATTTGAACAGTATATTTTACACCTTTTATGCCATTTTTTATGTCTTTCGCCATTATGTAAGCATAATCTTTTATGCCGTATGTTACAACTTTGGCATTTGAGTTTTCTATTATTAATGAAGAATAATCATCATCAATATTAATTACACACGCTGTCTTTGCCATTTTAAAAAGTTTGGATTTTGCATTTGCGTAGTCTTCCATTGTCTTATGAAAGTCTAAATGGTCTTGTGTCAAGTTTGTAAAAACAGCAATATCAAAGTCGCACTCATCTACCCTGTTTAATGCCAATGAATGTGATGAAACTTCCATCACTACATACTTAACACCTTCATCTACCATCAGTCTAAGATACCTTTGTAAATCTAAAGATTCGGGGGTTGTTCTCTCTGTTGGATAGACTTTATCGCCTATCATATTTTGTATTGTACCTATTAAACCTACCTTGTTGTTTTGGCTTTCTAGTATAGATTTTATCATGTATGTGACAGAAGTCTTACCATTTGTACCTGTTACACCTATCAAAAAAAGCTGCTTTGATGGATCACCATAATAATTAGATGCAATCTTTGCTAATGACTTCCTAGTGTTTTCAACTTTTATCACCGTAATATCTTTATCAATACTGATTTCGCTATCTACCAGAACAGCTACTGCCCCTCTTTCTACAGCATCACATATGTAATCTGCACCATCAGATTTAAATCCTTTTATTGCTACAAACATAGAACCTTCTTTTGATTTTCTCGAATCGTAACATATACCCCTTATGTCCACATCGACGTTGCCTTTTACAATTGTATATTCAATATCTTTCAATATATCTGCAAGTCTCATAATAGGCCTCCTATTCCATTATATACATTAATAGTATAGCACAATTATGCAGTTTGCATATATTAAAAACTGCATATTGTGCTTGAATTAATTTTCCAGTGGCCTAAAGTCGACTTCAACCGTTGTTCCTTTATCAACTTTCTCGCCTTTTTCTGGTTTTTGATTTACAGCTATTCCTTCTCCATTAATTTTTATTTTTAACCCCAAAGAACTTAAAATTGTAGTAGCTTCTGTAATAGACTTTCCTTTTAAATCAGGCACATCAACTTTTTCAGTGCTATTGTATTCATTCAAATACAAGACAATTTGCGAATCTTCTTCTACCATCGCACCAGGCTTTGGCATCTGATCGACGACAGTGTTGCCTGTTCCATCAATGGAAAACTGCAGTTTCTCTTTTAATAATGCATCTTGCGCCTCATACAAGCTTAAATTTCTTACATCTGGCACTTTAACAAGAGGTTTTACTTCAATACCCTTTGGTTTTACATTTAAATACGTCAAAGTGTCGTACAATATACTTTTTACTACAGGTCCTGCCAATGCACTTCCAAAGTGTGTTTCAGCATTAGGTTCGTCAATTACGACTAATGCTATAACCTTGGGATCTTCAGCAGGAGCAAATCCTATGTATGATGCTACATATTTACCTGGCGTATATTTTTCTGTTGTGCCTGTTTTTCCTCCTACATCATACCCTTCTATATATCCTGCCTTTCCTGTTCCTTCAGATACAACGCTTTTAAGTATTTCTCTCATTGTAGATGAAGTCTTTTCAGATATTACTTGCCTTACTACTGTAGGCTTAAATTCTTTTATAGTCTTGCCATCAGAATCCACTATTGCTTTAACAATATGTGGCTCCATTAGCTTTCCACCATTTACTATTGCAGAAACAGCTCTTATCATCTGAAGTGGCGTAACTGCAATTCCCTGTCCAAATGAGTTTGTGGCAAGCTCCACAGGGCCTACATCTTTTTCTTTCATTAAAAGTCCTGGTGCTTCACCAGGTAATGTTAAACCTGTGGTTTCGCCAAATCCAAATGCATGAATGTATTTGTATAATTTATTAACTCCAAGCCTTTGAGCTATTGTAGCAAAAACTACGTTGCAGGAGTTTTGAACACCTTGTACAAATGTTTCACTATAATGAGTTGCCCAACAATTAATCCTTTGTCCGGCTACCATGATATATCCGGGATCGTAAAATTGCTCATTTAATCCAACAACTCCTTCTTCTAATGCTGCAGACGCTGTAACTGTCTTAAAAACAGATCCAGGTTCGTATGCATCAGATATTGCTTTATTCCTCCAATTTTTAAACCATTCATCTTGAGGTCCAGCAAAAGGATTATTTGGATCATAATCAGGTCTTGAAGCCATTGCTAATATCTCACCAGTCTTTGGATCCATCACAACTGCCACAGCACCTTTTGTCGGTTTTGTATGTGCGTAAGCTTCATCAAGTGCTTTTTCTGTAAAATGCTGTATATTTGAATCTATAGTTAAAACTACATTGTAGCCATCTATCGGTGGAATATATTCTTCTTCTCCATTCCCCATTTTCCGCCCTAGTGCATCCACTGGTGACGAAATCCTGCCGGGTATCCCTTTTAAATAGCTGTCATATACAGACTCGATTCCATCCAAACCTTGATTATCTACACCTGTAAACCCAAGTATATGGGAAGCTAAATTTTTTTCTGGATAATATCTCTTTGTATCGCCAGATATTATCACACACGATAAATTCAATTTTCTGATTTTATTTGCCGTATCATCGTCAATTCTTCTTGCAATCAATACCTCTTGTACATTTTTATTATTTATCTTCTTTAATATATCTTCTTTGTTGATTTTTAAAATCTCTGCCAATTTTGTAGTAACTTCATCTTTTTGATTATCTTTTAATTCTTTTGGTATAATGCTGACTTTATTTGAGCTAGCGCTCTCAGCAAGTGCTTTGCTGTTTCTGTCTAGTATTAAACCTCGCTTAGGCGACACAGCAACATCCAATGTCCACTGGGGCACAGCTAATTTTTGAAATTCTTCACTTTTAACTATTTGTATCCAAAATAGCCTGATAATGAGAACAGTTATAATAAAGATAGAAAAAAACAGCAAAAATAAAATCCTCTTTTTAGTCGAAATGCTTGGTGATATGTGAATCCCTCCTATCTCACTAGCAGTCCTAAAATCCTCCCAAAGAAAGTTTTATTTTTATTATTATCATCTGTTTTTTTCTGAGCAACTTCATTTGTTTTACCGATACTCATGTAGACTATTTGCCCCTTTTCAGGTTCTACCATTCCCAACTGATTTTTTGCAATATCTTCTATCCTCTGTAAATCCTTCATTGATGCAATTTTGACTTCTAACTGCTGGTTTAAATTTTCTATTTCGCTGACCTTCGCCTCCATTTTGCTAAGAGCGACAGATTTTTGATAAATTAAAGCATATCTAAACAGTACAGTAAGGCTTAAAAAACCTATAAAAACTATTAACATGAGGTTTTTTAATTTTTTATTTTTCTTTGGTTTTTTTGATTTATTTTCTTCATAATACGGCTTTAGGTCGTAGTCATAATTACGCTTTTCTAATACCAATTTATTCTTCCCCCTTATACTTTAGAACAGCAGTTTTTCGGCAACTCTTAACTTTGCACTGCGTGATCTGGGATTAGTCTCAAGTTCTGCTTCATCCGGTGTTACAGGTTTTTTTGTAATAATTTTTATAACTGGTTTCTTACCACAGGTACATGGCAAGTTTTTAGGACATGTACAGGGATTTTCTAACTTTTTGTACATATTTTTTACAATTCTATCTTCCAATGAATGAAATGTTATAATAGCAATTCTACCATTAGGATTCATGACATCTATGAAATCATCTATTGCATTATCAAGTCCCTTTAACTCATCATTTACTTCTATTCTTATAGCCTGAAAAGTTCTTTTTGCAGGATGATGTCCTGTCCTCCTTTTCGATGCTGGAACAGCCTTTTTTATTATATCTACCAATTGAAATGTTGTCTTAATAGGCCTTTTCTTTCTTTCTTCAACGATAAACTTTGCAATTCTTTTAGCCCATTTTTCCTCACCATAATCATACAATATTTTTGCAATATCATCTTCAGAGTAGTTGTTGACAACATGCTCAGCAGTAAGAGCACTTTTCTTATCCATTCTCATGTCAAGTGGTGCATCATGCATATAAGAAAAACCTCTTCTTACCTCATCTAGCTGATACGATGATACACCAAGGTCTAAAACAGCACCATCAATCCGTTCTATGCCAAGATTTTTTAAAATATTTTTTATATTTTTATAATTGTCATGAACGTAGGTAACATTGTTAAAATCCTTAAGCCTTACAGAAGCTGCATTTATTGCATCCATATCCCTGTCTATAGCAATTAACCTTCCTGTTGAAAGGCGTCTTAATATTTCGTAAGAATGACCTCCTCCACCTAAAGTCCCATCAACATAAACTCCATCAGGTTTTACTTTTAAATATTCAATTGTCTCATTTAATAGTACGCTTTCATGTTTAAATTCCATAAAATCACCTTAAATATTTAAGTCATCCAAATGTTCAGCAACACCCTCAAATGACACGTCAACATTATTTGAATACTCTAGCCAAACTTCTTTGCTCCAGATTTCTACTCTAGACGAAACACCTATTATTATGACTTCTTTATCAATTTTAGCGTGCTCCCTTAAAATATTCGGTATTAATACTCTTCCCTGTTTGTCTATTTCACATTCAGTGGCGCCTGCTAGAAAAAATCTTGTAAAAGCCCTAGCATCTTTTCTATTAAGTGGTAATGTTTTTAACTTGGTTTCGATATTTGACCACTCTGCCAATGAATATACAAAAAGGCAATTGTCAAGCCCTCTTGTCAGCACAAACTTATCACCAAGTTCATCTCTGAATTTGGCTGGTATGATAACTCTTCCTTTCTGGTCTATCGTATGTTCATACTGACCCATAAGCATACCGAACACCCATTTCCATTACACTTTTAACCACTTTGCACCACTTTAAACCACTTATTATGTTTATTCTATGCAAAATCCAAAAATCCTTCAACAAATAAAAAATTTTTTTCACAAATAAAAAAATAACGAGTTAAACTCGTTATAAGAAATTTAATTTTCTATGGTTTTATGACTGATAGAACACAATTTTTTTCATTAAAAAATGTCTTAAATCTATCTAACACATCATCATTAGTTATTTCTTCAATTGTTGTAGTATAATCAAGTATATTTATGCCTCTCATGTAATAAGTTATAAAATTGTGTGATATACTTTCTACAGAGTTAAATGATTTTAAAAAACGTCCTGTTATTTTTCTTTTTATTCTATTTAAGTCACTGTCATCTATAGAATCAACTTTCGATATCTTATCTAAAACGGCTTGTTTTACAGCTTCAGGGTCATTTGATTGACCACCTATAATAGAATATCCGTGATCTATTTCGCCAACGTATTCTGTATCAAATGTTGAATCAATAAGCCCATCATTATAAAGCTCTTCATATAGATCAGAGCTTCTGCCTGCTAAAATCTCTAAGCAAATCTGTGTCACAATGTCTTTTTTAAGCAGTTTTTTCCCGCCATATCCTACATCATAATCTTTAAAACCTATATTAAAAAGTGGCATTGAAACTGCCATTTTCTGCTCTACATAGTTTTTATTAATAGTTTCAGGTTCATTTGGATATATCCTTTTTATTTCTCCTTGTCTTTTATCAGATTTTACGGAATTATTTACGATATCTAAAACTTTATTGATATCTACATCGCCCACTGCAAACAACACCATGTTAGATGGATGGTAAAATGTTCTGTAACATTTATACAATATATCTTTATCAATTTTTGATATAGATTCAATCGTACCCGCTATATCAACTTTAACAGGGTGCAGGTGGTACAGTCCACCTAACATATTAAAAAAAAGCCTCCAAGATGGGTCATCATCATACATCCGTATCTCCTGTGCTATAATGCCCTTTTCCTTTTCTACATTTTCGTCTGTAAAATAAGGCCTCTGCACAAAGTCTAGAAGAAGTTTCAAATTGTCGTAGAAATTATCTGTGCTGGAAAATAAATATGCTGTAGTTGTAAAATTCGTGTAAGCATTAGCAGAAGCACCATTTTTAGAGAACTCTTCAAATATACTGCCCTCTTCTTCTTCAAACATCTTGTGCTCCAAAAAGTGCGCTATTCCATCAGGTACAAGCGTTTTATTCTTTTCACCGGGAACAATAAACTGGCTGTCGTTTGACCCATAATGTGTTGCAAACATTGCATATTGCTTGATAAAGCCTTTCTTTGGCATGACATAGACATTTAATCCACTTTCATGTTCATAATGGTACATCTTTTCTTTTATCGTCTCATTAAAAATCTCTCTCATGTTTTATCCCTCCTCATTTTTTAGTCATAAAATAAACAGTATCTAATTGTATCTTTTTAGAAACATCAATAATATCTTCTTTTGTTACTTCATTTATCTTATTTATAAAATCGTCTATGCTATAATTTGTATGCGAAAGATTTTGTGATAAATAAAAATCCGAAATTTGCGTTGCACTATCTTTTAATGAATTCATAGACGTATTTAAAGCTTTGATCGTTGAATCAAATTCATAGTCAGAAATGTTTCCGTCCCTTATTTCCTCAACTTGTTTAAGTATTATATCCAATGCTTTTTGATAATTTTCAATCTCTATACCTGACATTATAAGCATTAATCCTTTAAATCTCTCAAGCCTTGTCTGTGCATAATATGCAAGACTTGCTTTTTCCCTAACATTCATGAATAATTTTGAAAAAGGACCGCCTCCCAATACACCACTCAATACTAAAAGCGGAAAATACTCATCATCACCAGGTTTTACATTTGTCCTAAAACCCAATGTAAGCTTTCCTTGAGTGACATCTAGTTTGTCTTGGACGTATTTGACTTGATCCACCTTTTTATATATTGGTGTGTCAGGTATATCAACAACGTCTCTGCTGTCTATTTTGAAATACTTATCAAACAAGCTTTTTATTTTATCTGCACTCACATTGCCAATAACATATATATCTATAGGCAATGTTTTTATGACCTTCTTATAGTATTCATAGAGATTTATTTCATCTATTTTATCAACATCATCTATGCTGCCAAGCTCATATATTGAAAAATCTTCATCTTTACACATTTCTTCAATGCACCTGTCAACAGCATACTTTGTCTTTTCATTTATTCGGGAATTAATCAAATTCTTCTGTTTTTCTTTTTCCTGCTGAACATACTTCGAATCAAATCCATTGTTTACTACTAATGGATTTAAAAGTACATCTGAAATAAACTTTACGCCATCTTCCGTTATGTCATCTTTTATATAGCTGCTGTCTGCAATCTCTAACCTAAATTGTGCAATTTGCCTCTCACCTTTTTTATAAACTGAAAAAGCAAATGTGGCTCCATAAAGCTCCTCAAGATGTCTCGTCATTTCTTTATATGTTTTATAATTGAGACTTCCTCTCTTTAATACTGATGGCAACAATGCAAACTTTGCTGTTTCATTGCTTAATCTGTTATTTATGTAAATATTAATCGTAATGGTCTTAAACTTATCCATCTGGCTAACATACAGATTAATGCCATTTCCAATATTCCTTTTTAAAATGGACATATTTTATCACTCCTTCTATAATAATCCAATTGACCTTAATTATATTTCAAATGTTTTACTATGTCAACAAAACATAAACCCGGGTTTCCCCAGGTTTATTTTATGCACTTGGTGTAATTCTCTTTAATATCTCAGTAATCTGCTTAGTAAATTCTGATAATGGTCTTCCAGCCGCAATTCCTTTTGCTATATTTTCTATTCTCTTATATAAATCAGGATCCGACGTCACAGATACATTTTTTATACTCTTGTCTGTATCTCTAACAGTCTTTTCAACCTTTTTCTTAACTTGAGTTTCGTGAGTACCTTGTACACTTGCCTTCATATCAATACCTACTATAGCAGTATTTCCAGAAATTACGACTGTAGCTTTATTTACCTCAGGCAATTTTGCTACATTTGTTGCTATCTTTGCTGCTCTTGTACTTTGCGGTACCGGTCTTTTTGCAGGAGTTGGTGTTGTCGGTGTCCTAGAAGGTGCCGGTGTCGTCATTCCTGGTGAAGGAGCCGGTGTTGTTCTAGGTGTTGTGGGAGTATATCTAGTAGGAGATGGCTTCTTAGTAGCCTTACATCCTGTCAAAGATATAGACAAAGCCATTATCAATGTCAAAAGTATTAATAAAATATTTCTTGTCTTTTTCATTTTAAACACCTCCAATCAATATTTTGCTCACATAAAAACAATTTATTATAATGTAATATGTTAATAATTGTCAGTTACAATTAGATTTGAACTTTTACCTCTTTTCATATATAATTCTATTTGATGCAAAATAGAAAAATTTTTTCATAAAATTAAAAACAATTCGGAGGAATATAAATGGAAATAGGCATAGTTGGTCTACCTAATGTTGGTAAAAGTACAATCTTTAATGCAATAACACAAGCAGGTGCTGAATGTGCAAATTATCCTTTCTGCACAATAGAACCTAATGTTGGTATTGTTTCTGTACCAGACAATAGGCTTTATGAACTTGCAAAAATAGTAAATCCTCAAAAGATAATTCCAGCCACAATAAAATTTGTAGACATAGCTGGACTTGTCAAAGGAGCCAGCAAAGGCGAAGGTTTAGGCAATAAATTTTTATCGCATATAAGGGAAGTTGATGCAATTTTAAATGTGGTAAGGTGTTTCGAAGATAGCAATATTACTCATGTTGAAGGCAATATTGACCCAATTAGAGACATTGAAATCATAACATTAGAATTGGTGCTTGCTGATCTAGAAGTCATAGAAAAACGAATTGCAAAAACTTCTAAATACGCAAAAAATGATAAATCTGCAGCATTTGAATTAAGTATACTAGAAAAAATCAAAAGTACTCTAGATGATGGAAAACCTGTACGCACCATGAATTTCGATGAAGATGAACTTCCATTTGTGAATCAGCTTATGCTTTTAACGTCAAAGCCAGTTATGTATGCTGCAAATATTTCTGAGGACGAACTTATATCTGGCAAAGAAAATGAGTATGTTAAAAAGCTTAAAGAATATGCTGAAAAAGAAAAATCAGAAGTAATAGTCATATCAGCAAAAATTGAAGAAGAGCTTTCATCACTTCCCGATGAGGAAAAATACGAATTGCTGTCTGAATACGGATTAAAAGAACCGGGACTTAATAACATAATACGCCATGGATACTCACTTTTAGGACTTATCACATTTTTTACTGCTGGTCCAAAAGAAGTAAGAGCATGGACTATAAAAAAAGGAACAAAAGCACCTCAAGCTGCTGGAAAAATACACACAGATTTTGAAAAAGGTTTTATACGAGCTGAAGTAATATCTTACAAAGATTATATAGAATCTGGCGGAGAGGTGGCTGCAAAAGAAAAAGGGCTAATGCGACTTGAGGGAAAAGATTACGTCGTAGAAGACGGCGACATAGTTGTATTTAGATTCAATGTATGAGAAAATCCCATAGATGGTAATCTATGGGATTTATTTTAACTATCTTGTTTTATCTTGATTTGGTCTATCGCTAAACTGTCTATAAATTTTTCATAGTCAATATTTTTTTCGCCTTCTATAACTTCTTCTAAATCCGGTTTTATTATAGGATGCTTAGGAACAAAAATTGTACAGCAGTCTTCATAAGGTCTTATTGATATGTCGTATGTCCCAATTTTTTGGGATATTTCCACTATCTCACTTTTATCCATTCCAATCAATGGTCTGAACACAGGCATATGTGTTACCGCATTTGTACAGTATAAGCTTTCTATGGTCTGGCTTGCTACTTGTCCTAGGCTTTCACCTGTTATAAGCGCTTTTGCTCCATACTTATTGGCAATATTTTCAGCAATCCTCATCATCATCCTTCTCATTATTATGGTGGTCATCTTTGGAGGGCATTTATCATATATGGCAAGCTGAAAATCCGTAAAATTAACTACATGCAAGTATATATCTTGTCCGTATTCTGAAAGTTTTTTGCACAAATCTATAACTTTGTCTTTTGCTCTCTCCTGTGTATATGGCGGACTGTGAAAATACACAGCTTCTATTTCTACTCCTCTTTTCATCATCATCCATGCAGCAACAGGACTGTCTATTCCACCTGACAAAAGAACAACTGCCCTACCATTTGTCCCAAGCGGCATGCCACCTATTCCATCTGTTATACCAGAATACAAATAAGCCTTCTCCCGTATTTCTATATTTAAGACGATGTCTGGATTATGCACATCAACATAAACATCTTCTACGTTCTGTAAGATTTTACCTCCAATCATCCTGCTTATTTCCATACTTTCATATGGAAATGATTTATTGGGTCTCCTAGTCTCTACTTTAAAACTCTTACCTGAATAGCTTCTCATAAGCTCAATCGCTGCATTGTATATTGCATCAAGATCCAAATCAACCTTTTTCGCTACAGTCATACCCACTATGCCAAAAACTTTTTTAAGCTTATCTATAACCTCATTTACATTTCCGTCGCATTCTACGTATATTCTACCATGGGTCTTCTCTACTTTTATTCCATCATAACCTTTTAATGCTTCTTTGATATTTTTAACAAGTTTATTCTCAAAAAATGCTCTATTATCGCCTTTTAGTGCTAATTCTCCATACTTTATAAGAATTATATCCATTTTTACCTCCTTTTGTATTTTCTTAAGAAATTCACTTTATCTTTCAAAGCATCTATTGTGTAATCTATCTCTTCATCTGTATTAAAAATGCTAAATGAAAATCTAATCGCTCCTTCAATATATTCATGACTTAATCCTATGGCCTTTAATACATGGCTTTCTGTATTTTTGTGAGACGAGCAAGCAGAACCTGTAGATACATATATACCCTTTTCTTCTAGTGCGTGAAGCAGAACTTCGCCTCTTACACCCAAAAATGAAACATTTAATATCTGTGGTGCGCCACTATCTATATCAGGACCATTTAAGTGAACATCAGATATTTCACTTTTGATTCCGTCGTACAGCCTTTTTTTCAAATGTATAAGTTTCGACTCGTATTCATGAATATTTTCCTTTATCAACCGACAAGCATCTCCCAATCCTGCAATACCAGGCATATTTTCGGTACCTGACCTTAAATTTCCTTCCTGCCCACCGCCATATAATATAGGCTTTATTTTAACACCTCTTTTTATATAGATAGCACCTATTCCTTTTGGACCATGCATTTTATGACCACTTAAAGATAAAAGATCTATCTTTTGACTCTTCACATCCAACTCAATCTTGCCCACTGCCTGTATCCCATCTACGTGAAAATATGCATTCTTGGCCTTTTCTTTTAATTTCGCAATGTCTTCAATAGGTTCAATGGTCCCTATTTCATTGTTTACCGCCATAATAGATATTAAAATTGTTTTATCATTTATGGCACCTTCAAGTTCATCCAAATCTATATTCCCTCGATTGTCTACATCAAGATATGTAATATCATACCCCTCTTCCTCCAGCTGCTTCATCACATTTAAAACAGATGGATGTTCAATCTTTGAAGTAACTATATGGTTTCCCAGTCTCTTCATGCTGTATGCTATTCCGCGTATGGCAAAATTATTAGATTCTGTGCCGCCAGAAGTAAAAATTATCTCATCTGTTTCACAGCCTAATAATTTTGCAACATTTCTCCTCGATTCTAATAATATCTTCTCAGCTTTATATCCTTTAAGATGGACTGATGAGGGATTGCCGTACTCATTTTCCATAACATCAACCATCTTGTCAATTACTTCTTTGCGGACTTTTGTTGTTGCACTGTTATCAAGATATACCTCCATTTTTACCAATCCTCACATTGTCTTTGTACTAATAAATATATTATATGTTAATATCATCAGATATTTCAAGTAAATAATAATAGGGTCCTAAAATTGGACCCTCTCTTTAAAATCAATATTATGCTTCTTTGCATGAAGTCTTATTGGACTCATCCGAACTGTGACCAATATGAAAATCAACTTCATCCGTATCTAACTGGTTGACTCTCTCTTTTATGTTTTTATGCAAAGAAGCATCACCAAATTTATTTACAGCTAATTTTGCTTGATTTACGTTGTTATTGATGACACCAGCACCACCGATGCAACCACCAACACAAGCCATACCCTCTACAAAATTATTTGGCAATTTACCTGCTTTCATTATCTTCAATGTCTTATTGCACTCTTCAAGCCCATTACAAATTATCGGATTGATTTTGGTATCTGCATTAATTTCTTTTATCGCTTCACTTACCGCCTCTAAAACACCGCCAGATCTTGCAAATTTTCTTCCAAATAGTGTAGCATCATCCACTTCAGCATCTTGTTGTTCTTTTATGTCAATCTTTGCTGCATCCAGAATAGCAACCATCTCTTCAAATGTCATTGCATAGTCTGTTATGCCTTTTATATCTTCTCTCATCACTTCTGATTTCTTTGCAGTACACGGTCCTATAAATACCGTCATTGCCATAGGATCATGCTTCTTAATGTACTTCGATATTGCTGTCATTGGAGACACTGTCGTTGATATATTACGAGATAATTCTGGATAGCTCTTTCTTATATGTGCCACAAATGCAGGACAGCAAGAACTCGTCATTACTTTCAAGTCTTTTATTTTTTCTTCAAACTCCTTGGCTTCTTCTACTGCAACAAAATCAGCTCCAAGTGCTACTTCTATTACATCTGTAAAGCCAAATTCTCTCAAAGCTGATTTTATTTGGCCTACAGTTGAATCTTTAAATTGAGAGGCTATTGCAGGTGCTACTAAAGCATAGACTTTTTTACCGCTTTTTATCGCCCTTATTATATCCACAATATATGATTTGTCTGTTATTGCACCAAATGGGCAAGCCAAAGTACAAGCACCACAAGAAGTACATTTTTCATAATTTATAGCAGCTTTTAATTCCTCATCCATTGTTATAGCTTTTGCTGCACAAGACCTGATGCATGGCCTTAAGTTATCAGATATGGCATTGTATGGGCAAGCATCTTTGCATCTTCCACATTCTATGCACTTATCATAGTCAATATTTGCTCTTTTATTGATTATCGATATTGCACCTTTGGGACATACTTCAGTGCATCTATGAGTAATGCATCCTCTGCACGCTTCTGTGACACGATACCTTTTTATAGGGCACTCTTCGCAAGCAATATCCAAAACTTGAATTATCGGTTCCTCACCATCTACTGCATGTCTCATTGTCCGCTTTAAATTTTTCCCCATTGCCACTTTCGTTCTTTGCTCTATTATAGCCCTTTCTTTATATACGCAGCATCTAAATCTAGGTTTTGTCCCCGGAATTATCTCATGAGGTATTTCATCGTATTCGTCTTCTAATCTGTCTTCCAATGTTAGTTTAGCAACATTATAAAGCACTTCATATTTTAACATTTGAACATCAGTGTTAAACTTAAACAAGGCAATCTATCCTTTCTAAAAATAATTTACTTCAACATTTTTGTTTAATTTTTTTAATAAACTAATAAGTTCTTCAACAATCTTAACCTTTATTCTAAGATCCGCAGGAAAATCTGGATTTTGATGAGCACTATTCACGGCCTGACCCACTAAAAAATTTACATCAGTTGCATAATTTAAAATTTTAAATAGGCGGGTTGCAGCATCCTTCTTTGAATACCTTAGTATATTTGAATTGCCATCTTCGATGTATTCTTTAAAAATCTCAACTGTCTTTCTTAATGTCAAAACTCCTTCTGTCACCAAATCTATTCCATCTATAAAAGCAGGTGGTGGTATGTCAGGATCGATATAATCAGTCGTTGTAATAACCTTTTTATTTAAAACTCTTCCTACAATTTTCGCAGCCGTGCCACCACATACAACCTTTAATCCTTCATTTTTCATGAGTTTTCTTACAACCCATTCATCCATATTCTTTAAGATAGGTGGCCCCACCATTACAGTAACTTTTTTTGACTCGTTCACTTTTATAACTACTGCTGTCGTATCATCACCAGGTTTATTCTTGTATAAATTGTTGCAAGTCGTTATAAGCTGGTAGCAAATATCAGATGCATCGCTATAAACTTCTAATGTCTTTTCAAGATATTGCTGCACATTCTCCCATTGCCATCCAAGGTTCAATATACCACCTACACCTGCATGTATAACCCCATCAGATACAATTACAAGAGCATCATTGAGTTCCAACTTGAAGCTGCTTTCGTAAATTCTTTTATCGCCTATTTCTACACATTTTCTATCTATTTTTTTATAAATTCCATTTTTAAAATAAAATATAGATGGGTTATCATACTCTACCACATGAACATTATCAGAATTTATCGAAACAACCGTAAATGTAGAATATGCAATATTTCTTTCTTTGCATATAGGCAGCGTTTGCGCTATCGTATCTACAACATCAGATAATTCAGAACCCATATCAAGCATTTTTGAGACAATTCGCGTTGTCAAAGTTGATAAAATATTTGCTTTTACACCGCTGCCTAATCCATCTGCCATTACCGCCATTAAATAGTCTTTTTTTCTTATTATCTGAACACTATCACCGCACAGTTCTTCACCGTATTTGTTTAATGATGCATGTGCAATATCAATGTAATGGCTCATTCATCATCACCTTGATTTAATAGCATATCCTTCATTCTAGTCAATATAACTTTTGTCTCTGCAGTTGTCTCTCCTAAAAGACTTGCAATCTCCTGCGCCACTTTCATCTGCCTGTCTATTACTTGCTGTGCCAACTGATAGTTTTCCTTTTTAACCTTTGAAAAAGCCTCTTTCTGCTTTTCCATCTTTGTAATATCTGTAAAAATACCAATTGCAATTTTATATTCTTCTAGATAATAAATGCTCTCTAACGCAATAATTCCATAATTTTTAAATGATACCTTTTTATTGAAAATACTTTTTTTGTTTTCAATCACATCTTTAAAATCCGATATATCAAATATCAAGGATAGATTCTCGTTTTTAACCATTGATGAATTTACTAAAAACATCTTCTCAAAAGCTCTATTCATTTCTTGTATCTCATACTCGTTATTAACAGCAATTATAGCGTTAGGTGTAGAACTGATTATAATGTTAGATAAAGTTTCAGCTCTCCCTCTCATATATGGCAAGCACATATATGGTTCCGCCATTCCATTAAAAACAGCTATAGCCTTCTCTCTGCATGTATCATAGCCACATGCACCACAATTTAGTTCATCTTCTTTAGTAAGTTTTCCAATTTTTGATAAAATATCTTTTATTTCTTTCTCACTAGGAATCTTCCATTTGTCACTTAAATTTATAAATTTCCTGCTAAAATCTACTGAACAATCAATCATATTGTTAATATCATTAATAAAGTTCGCCTTTATATTTGAATAATTAATCACTTCTTCTTTTCTTTTAACAACACTATTATTTAACCTTCCAAAGGCTGGTCCATTAATGCACCCTCCATCACAAGCATTTGCTTCTATCCAATATCCATGCAAGTTGCCTGACCTTATATCATTTAAAAGCTCCTTAACATTGTCAATCGAAGACACAGATACAACTTTTCTCAAATTTAAATCGACATCCATGCAGTCAATAGTTTTACCTTCAATAGGATATAGTTTAAACGGCAACATTGTATCAACACAATCTGTAAATTCCTCCATGGAATCAATATTGATTCCAGCTTCATCTAACCATTCTATAATCTCTTCAAATGTCAATACAGCATCTATTGCACCTTCACAGCTAAAATCATTCATTTCCACTTTCTTTGCCAGACAAGGTCCTATAAACACTACCTTTATTTCATTGCCATAAACTTTTTTAACAGCCCTACCAACAGCAATCATAGGTGATACAACTGGAACAAGGCAATTTATTAGATCAGGATAGTACTTTTCAATCAAATAATTTATAGATGGACATGAAGTAGTAATAAGATTGTCATATTTTAAATCATTATAATATCTTTCATACTCTTTAGATATAAACCTAGCTCCTACTGAAGTTTCTATTATCATTTCAGCGCCCAAATTTTTTAAAGCATTGAGGAATTTAAAGGCTCTGCCATTTCCTACAAGTGCGGGATAAGATGGTGCTATTGTAAAAACAACTTTATCACATTTTTTTATAAAAGCTTTAACTTTTTCTACATCTGACCTTACGGTTTTGGCATTTTGTGGACACACATTTAAACATCTTCCACAAGCAATGCACAGGTAATCAACTATTTCAGCTTGTTCATTATTAACTTTTATAGCTTTTACAGGGCAATATCTAATGCACTTATAGCAGTTTCTGCAATTTGCTTCTTTAAAATTTATGACACTCATTGTAAATTGCCTAACACATATTCTTTAAAAAATTTTTCAACGCTATTTGGTTTAATTGACAAACACTTTCCGTCGTCAATTTTTACAGAAACTGCTCTTAAACAATTGCCCATGCAAAAATCTGCTTTTAATTCCACCTTGTCCTCAAGATTATAATCTTTAATAAATTTTTTTAATTCATTTATAACATCGTAGGAGCCCTTAAGATGGCATGAACTACCTACACAAACAGTAATAACCATAAAAATCACCCGTATACTGTATACAATTATTTTACTACACAAAAGAATTTAAGTAAATAATAGTTAATTTATTAACAAATCAAACTAAAATAATTTAATCCTCTTTTCTGGATTCTTCTATCATCTTTTTTAACTTATGCGCTCTCTCAACAGTCTTTTCTTTATCAACATCTAAACTGATATCAATAACATCTTCTTCAGCTATGTTGCTGGGAAGATATTTTATCGGAATATTTATCTTTCTGTCATCATCAAGAATGACTATTGCCACATCATCTTCTATTTTATCAACGATACCATGTATTCTCATTTAATACACCTTCTTTTTAATTATTATACATCTTTTAATTTTCTTTATCAATACTAAGATATTTTATAAAAGGGCCTGTTTGCCAAACCCTTTTATAACTTTCATTGTATTAATATGATCTTTATTTTAAAAATTTTACCAATAAGTCAACTACGCTCTGTAGCTCTTCATACGTTATCTTGCCGTCTTCGTTTGAAAGAAAACACTGTTCTGCATGTTCATTTATTATAGATAATCCAACTTTTTCTAAGGAAGCTCTTACTGCTGCTATTTGCAGTAAAATGTTTGAACATCCTTTATCCTCTTCAACCATTTTCTCAATTCCAGCTATATGGCCTTTTATAGTTTTTAACCTTAAAAGTACATCATCTTTAATACTTTTGCTCATAATAATCACCTTTCAATTATATTTTATCCTTTTATCCAGTTTTTCAAAGATTATGCTCATCTCTTTTTTAAACAGCTCTTCCCATTCAAATGATTTTGCAAAATTTCTTCCATTTTGTCCGTATATACTCATTTTATCATGATTTTCTATCAAATCTATAGTTTTTTCTACAAAGTCTGCAATACTGTACTTTATTGTTATACCACATTCATTTTCTTTAATCAATTTGCCTAAGTCACCAATGTCTGTTGCTATAACTGGAAGGCCAGCAGCCATATATTCTACGGCTTTAAGTGGAAAAGAATATTTTATAAGCTCTGTGGGGAAAAGTGTACACAAGCCTATATCAGCTTTTTTAAAGTACAATGGCAAGTCTTTATATTTAACCTTTCCAAGAAAATGAACAAAGTCATCAACTTTGTAATCTTTCGACAATTTTCTTAAGTCAGGCTCATATCTTCCCCTGCCGAGTATCATTATGGAGACATCTAATTCCCGTCTTAATATCGGAAGTGCCTTAATAGGCATCTCAATTCCTGACCAATGTTCTAATGAACCACTAAATACAAGTATAGTTCCATTGTGTTTTACTTTATCCCCTTTAAACAACTCATAATTAACACCATTTGGTATGTAATATGGTGTAATACCTGTCATATTTTTTCTGAGTTCTATCAATTTCTTGTTAACAGAAAATGTAATGTCTGAACTTTCTATACAATATTTTTCCATATATTTCGTCCTATTGTAAATATCTTCATATTCAAAAAATGCAGGAAAATAATCTATATCCTCATATGCTAAAAAACTTACTCTGCCAACCTTCAAAAGTTCTACTGCTGTAACACCTGCCCATGGTCCTTGAGCAATGCAAATATCATATTTTTCAGAATCAATTTCCAAATATCTTTTATACAATGTCATAGGACTAAAAAGGCTTGCAAATTTTACAGGTATCCCTATATATTTAGTAGTACCATCTTGTTTTTTCAATACGCCCAAATCATCGTATCTGCAAAATACTACTGTCAAATCATATCTCTCTTTTAAATAATCTATCAGATGATGGCTTCTCTGTGGAAGTGAGTTTAAAATATCAATGAATGTGATAAATAATATTTTCATATGAACCCTCCTAACCTCATTATGTGAAAAGCCAGCATATGCTGGCTTTTCATTGTATTAATATGGTGAATATGGAGCTTTCTGTGGAGGAAATATAGGTGGGAACGGCCTTTGCATGAATTCGTCACATACATTTGTGGGAAACTCCTCGCACTCAGGTGGTTGCGTACTATGAGATATAATTTTGAGGATTTGAAAATTTATAGTGTATCTTAACTTTATTATTATTAAATATTTCTATAAAGTCAATAAGGTTTTCAACCATTTGCCTATTTAAATCCTGCATATCAATTATTGCTTTAATTTTTTCATACGCCTGTTGTATAAGTATCATCTTTATGTCCTTAGAATTTATTTGTTTTTCAATCTCATTTAATTTATTTTGATAAGTATTCATTTCATTCTGAATCTCATCAGAAAGTATTTTAAACTGCTCATCATTAATTAAACCTTTTATCTTGTCGTAATACATCTGCTTAAAAGTATTTTGCAGCTCGGAAAATTTCTTTTTATATCCTTCATACATATTTTTCTGCTCCATATATTTTTCTTCAATCGAATCCTCGGCAATTCTTGCTAATTCACGATAATCGACGATTTCTTTAGCTATAGTCCTAAGGTCATCTAAAATTATTTGTTTTAACTTATCTTCCGGTATAGAATGCATTGTACAAGCTTTTGAACCGTATTTTCTAAAAGCACCGCATATAAGTTTCCAGCAAGGCTCCTTTCTATCCTTGTCATAAAAATACCCCATATACGATCCACAATCGCCGCATCTTGCTTTACCAGAAAAAAGATGTGTAATATGCCCCGGTCTGAATTTAAGCTCGGATCTTCTTTGTATTATATCCTGCACCTGCCAGAAAATATCTTCATCTATTATAGGCTCATGCATGTGTGTTTTTTTAATCCACTCTTCCTCAGGCACTTCTCTGACTTTTTTTACTTTGTACGATACCTTTTTTCTCTTATGCTGGACAACTGTCCCAATGTACACTTCATTCGTCAGTATTCTGTGAACAGCGTTGCTATTCCACATTTTAATCTTCTGGTTTGGATTATTAAAATTTTCTTTTGAACCTGCTGGAGTAGGGTAACCTTCATCAGTTAATATTTTAGCTATTTTCTGTTTGCCGAATCCTTCCATATATAATAAAAAAATTCTCTTTACTGCCTGAGTTGTAATATCATTAGCTGGTATTAATTTGTTTTTATTATTAGGATCCTTTTTATAGCCATAAGGTGCCAGTGCACCTACATATAGACCTTCTTTCATTTTACTGATAAGGTTAAACCTTATTTTCTTTGATATATCTTTAGCATACATGTCATTAACAACATTTCTAAAAGGTATACTGTCATCATCACCTTTTAAAGTGTCCACCCCATCATTTAAAGCAATATATCTTATACCATACTCAGGAAATACCTTCTCTAAATATCTTCCCATCTCGATATAATCTCTTCCAAGACGAGATAAATCTTTTGTTATAATGCAATTTATTAAGCCATTCTTAACATCATCAATCATTCTTTTAAAATCATCCCGCTCGAAGGTAGTTCCGCTTACGCCATCATCAATATAAACATCGACAAGATGCCAATTATTTTCGTATACAAATCTTGTTAGTTCTTTTTCCTGTGTTTGAATACTTTCACTGTAACCTTTATTTAAATCTTCTTTTGAAAGTCTGCAGTACACTGCACAGTTCCAGGTTTTATTCAGTACGTTATCCTTGAGCATCTGTAACCTCCTTCATGGATAACCACCATAATATATTTTATCACGAATTTACAGCTTGTTTAATAATTTGTTTTATTAAATCATCAAGTTTTTTACCCTTATCATTAAACTCACGCATAATAAGTATTTTATCATCGGACTTTTCATCTTTATCCTTCTTTTTATCCATTTTTATAACCCCCTTGCATTTCATTTGTTATAAATATATGAGTTTATAGATTGTACACTTGCAAATATTTAAAATTATTACTTTATTGCTGATATCATTAATAAAATAATGTAAGTTTATGAAAAACAAAAGAGACCAATTCCTATGTCGGCTGCATATGAATAATCAAATTTTCATTTCCTTACATTTTAGATAAAAAAATAAAGCCTTCAAGGCTTTATTTTCCCTTTAATTGTTTTTATTTTTTTAACGGTAAAAAATAAAGTGTTATTTACTTAATGCCTTCTCCTCCGTTTCACTCATCCATTTCTCATTCTCTATTTTCTGCGAATAAAGCCTGAATTCATTTAAAACTGTCTTATGCACACTTACAGATTTTGGCAAATCAGCCGGCTTTCGTCCAAAGTCTTCTACAAATACTATTCTTTCATTCTTTGGTTCATATTTGTAATGATTTATACAGCTTCTTACCAGTGCGTCATCGCTTAGCGTACTTTTCTTTGACATCGACATTGCGTTTTGCCTCTGTAGCTCCATCATCCCTGCTATAAGGCCTTCCTCTTCTTCTCTTTCTTTCATCCTCTTTTGCTTCACATATTCACCCGTCTCCTTATTATGTCTAACTTTATTCTCCTTCTTCTTTCTCTCTTTCTCTTCTGCATATTCAGGAAACTGCTTCAATATCTTTGATACTGCTTGCTTTGTTACGCCAATTTCTCTCGCTATTTCTGTGCATGTCATTTTCTCTAAAAAGTACAATGCATAAACTTTATCTTTATCGCACATCTCATGGCCCCCTTTTTATTTTAGTTTCAAAAAAATTTTCCGATAATATATGGTAGCCAAACAAGTCAGGAGTGTAAGAAATATAAAATTTGATCTTGGCATGATTTTAAGTATAAGAGGTGTTTTTAAATGATAAACAAAGTAAAAAATTTTTTTAGCAAATATATAGAAGCTAATAAAATGCAATCTAAATTTATTCTCTTTTCAAAATGTCATCCACTATGCTTGTGTATAATGAGATATGTAGCCGTCATAATAGTTGTTCTAGCTTTTCTTAAAACTTTAATTATTTACATGATAACTAATCAGTTTCAAACAACAAATCTTCTATTATCATTATTTTTGTTCATCGCTTTTTTACTAATGTCAGTATTAATTGAAACTTGCTCGAAAAATCTAAACAAAGTTATAATCCAAAATAAAATTGGTAAAATCCTTGCTGAGTACTCATCACTGGATTTAGCAATAGACCATTTATCTAGAATAATTTTTGAAAGTAGCACTAATAAGGACGTCTTAGAAAAAGAGATTGGCGCTTCTAATATGCCAAATATAATAAATGGAACAATGCAGATTATAAGTTTTTTAGTTGGTTTTTTTGCTAATACACTTTCTGAAATATTTAGAATTTCAATTAATAAGGATATAGGTACAGTTTTCCCAAATTTAAACACGTTTTACGAAAGTATTTTTATTTTCAGTGCGGTTTATGTTATTATATTGTTTACTCTCTATCTTTTAGCAGAAATATTCAAATCATATAATTTATATTATATTCATATGTTTGACTATCAAATTAAATATGTTCAGTATACAAAAACCAAATTAATTGAGAAAAAAAATAAAAAAGCAAGAAATATTATCTATATCACCCATTTTAAAAGACAAAAAAATACATAATGAATTATTTATATCAATAAACTATATGTAATCACGGCTAATAAAATAGAAGATAGAAATGATAGTAAAATATAAGATGGTGGTATAAAAAAATTTCTACCGATGAATAAAAAAGCAACAAAATTTATCTGCATTACTAAAAATGCAATAATTGACGGTAATATTTTTATACCCGGAATTCCTTGAATAGCTACATAAAAAATTATATTCAGTATTAGAAAAGCAAATAAAGTAATTATAATTAATATGATAGTTCCGGGTTCAAAACCTTTAAATTTTTTCATTGAAAATCATCCCCTTCTAAAAATGAGTTATACACAATTTCACTTATGTTTAGTTGACTTTTTGCTAACAACTTTTAGACATACTACGGCTATATATTATGTCTTTATCATCAGTTTCCAGCCTTCGCCTACTTTTTCTATCCTTGTTGACGTCATTCTCATTAGCCTATCTGCTATCTTTATCAGCAGATCTTTATTTTTGATTGGCCTAAATTCTACCCACATTATTATCTACCTTCCTTTCATCGTGCATCTCTTTTATTCTTGTATATATAGCTCAGCTAATGGCTATAAAACTCTTCTTCGTCTACTTCTTTATAGCCGATTATTTCTTCACTGTCTAGAGTAAAATCATCTGCCATAAGCCTTTCTCGCGTTATTGTAGCTCTCACGATTGCTACTTTCATATAAGCATCTCTCCCATCATAAAATTTCCTTTCATTTTTCTTGTTTATAGAAGGATATTCAGACTTTGTGTCGAATTAATGATTTAAATTTAATATATTATTATATCTGCAAAGTGCAAAGTTTTATGGCAAAAAAATATCTTCAAAAGACTTATTTAGCACCTTAGCAATTTTAAGCGCTATTGATAACGGCATTCTTCTATTGCCATTTTCTAATTGTGAATAGTAGCTTTCTGAAATATTAAGTTTTTTTGCCATATATAATTGCGTATACCCCATACTTTTTCGTATTTCTTTTAGTTTGTACATACATACTCTCCTAACTTTGCAATTTGTCATCTTGATATTATTATAGATTTGTCTTTGCATTTTGTCAAGTTATAAATTATAATTTTTTATTTTGCAAAGTTTATTTGACTTTGCTATTTGTAAAGTTATAATAATATTTAGGTGGTGTAATTGGATGAGCTTTGGTAAAAGATTTAAGACACTCCGATTAGAGAAAAACTTAACACAAGCAGAATTAGCAAAGATACTTTCGATTGGAGAATCAACAATTTCATTCTATGAATCTGATAAACGTGAACCTGATTATGAAACCCTACAAAAAATAGCCGATTTCTTTGACGTATCGGTGGATTATTTATTGGGTAGAACAGATAAGAGAAACATAGATGTATCAAATGACGTCGATGAAAGGCTTCACAAAGTCATGCAGGAATTAGGTCCCGATGTTCTTTTGGCATTTTATGATCTTCCAAATATGACTGATGAAGAGAAAGAAAATGTTATTACTCTGCTTGAAGTCATAAAAGCAAAAAGAGAGAAGAAAAAGAAAAAAGAATAATAAAGGGGGAAAATTAAGATAATCATGAATATAAAATATATAAGTCCTTTTGTCGACAATCAAGTTAATTGTTCGATATATAATTGGTAAAAATGCAGGTAAAATAATTGAAAATCGCATTAAAAAATCAGAAAAGTCAATAAAAATTTTATCGCCTTATGTTAGTCCATCACTTATTGATTTGTTATTAGAAAAAAAAGAAACTGTGAAAGATATAAAATTAATTTCCTCTGCTAAAATTGACGATTTTCGGTATCCCAAAAACTCCATTTTATTAAGAAAATTAATTTTGCAAAATCGTAATACTGATGAAGATGCCATAAACAAACGCAAAAGCTTATATAATTTTACTGTTTATTTAACCTTAATACTTATTATTTATACTTTGATTTCTATTGTGCTTTTAGCAACAAAAAATATTAATCTTTTTACTTTAACACCATATGTTTATATGATTTCTGTGATCTTAATATTATTTCTAAGAAAAAAAATATTATCTATTAGAACCTATACCTATAGTTATACTACTCCTTTTTTTATAAAATTTATAAATGATGATGAACTTTTTTTGCATTATAAACTTTATATAATCGACAATTCATATGCTTTTTTAGGCTCCTTAAATTTTACAAGAAAAGGACTTTTTGATAATTATGAATCATGTATAACTATAAAAGATGAAAAAGTTGTGAAAAAACTCTCTGATTATTTCGATTATATAACAAATATATCATGCAGACAAGTTGATATATCATTGTGGGGACGTATAATTCACGGTGAGCCTATAAACTAGATATTATTTTATTAAGAAACGATTTTTATATTAAAACAGAATTAAAAGTTGCATAATAGCAAGAAACATCAATGATAATTAAAAGGAAGCCTCATCTATACGATGAGAAGCCTTCGCTATTCATAAAAAACATTGAAAAAGCTGAGACTATCTATTTCCCAGCTTTTTGCTTAATTCTACTATTTTATTATCATGATACAATGTTTTAATTGTCATGTTATTCACATCTATTTGAATTCTGTCGATCTTTTCATTTATTTTGTCAATTTTTTCATGCATAACCTGCCTGTCATCAAATAAAGCTCTTATTTTGTCGGTTATCTCACTGTCAATTTTGGTACCAAGTTTTTTTATTTCTTCCTTTGCGGTATATATTTCCGACTTTAAATCAGTTATTGCTTCCCTTGCAGTATATACTTCTGTCTTTAAATCAGCCATTTCTTCCTTTACAGTATATACTTCCGACTTTAAATCAATTATTGCTTCATTTAAGTTTCCCATGTTGTCGCTAATTTTTTCTAATAAAAAAAGAATTTTCTCTTCATCCATCAATAAAAACCCTCACTTTTTTAGTTCGGAGATTTCTTTCTATGAATTTATTTTAAAGCATAAAATTTGAAAATTCAATAGTATTTAAGACTTATTTTAGTCTATCTTAAAGCTCTCTTTTCTGTCATGCTCATCCATTTCTCATCCTCTATGTTTTGCATATACTCATAAGATCCATTTAAGATCTTTTTATGTACTTTTATTGCTTTTGGCAAATCAGCAGGCTTACGTCCAAAGTCTTCTATAAATACTATTCTTTCATTCTTTGGCTCATATCTGTAATGATTTATACAGCTTTTTACCAGTGCATCATCGCTTAGCGTCCTTTTCTTTGACATTGACACTGCATTCTGTCTCTGTAGCTCCATCATCCCTGCTATAAGGCCTTCCTCTTCTTCTCTTTCTTTCATCCTCTTTTGCTTAACATATTCTCCTGTCTCTTTATTATGCCTAACTTTATTCTCCTGCTTCTTTCGCTCTTTTTCTTCTGCATATTCAGGAAACTGCTT
The DNA here is from genome assembly GCF_017874545.1 of Thermoanaerobacterium butyriciformans. Lineage (GTDB taxonomy): Bacteria > Bacillota > Thermoanaerobacteria > Thermoanaerobacterales > Thermoanaerobacteraceae > Thermoanaerobacterium > Thermoanaerobacterium butyriciformans. The sequence goes on from NZ_JAGGLT010000007.1 coordinate 66,718, forward strand.
CAATATCTTCGATACTGCTTGCTTTGTTACGCCAACTTCTTTAGCTATCTCTGTGCATGTCATTTTCTCTAAAAAGTACAATGCATAAACTTTATCTTTATCACACATCTAATAATCCCTCTTTTCATTTAAGTTGACTTTTTGCTAACAATTTTTGGACATACTACGGCTATATATTAAGTTTTTATCATCAGTTTCCAACCTTCGCCTACTTTTTCTATCCTTGTTGGCGTTATTCTCATAAGTCCATCTGCTATTCTTATTAACAGATCTTTATTCTTGATTGGCCTGAATTCCACCCACATTATTCTCTACCTGCCCTTCTTCATACATCTTTTTAATTCTTTTATACAATAGCTCAGCTAACGATCTACTCTTCTTCGTCTACTTCTTCATAGTCGATTATTTCTTCACTGTCAGGTACAAAATTATCTGCCATAAGCTTTTCTCGCGTTATTGTAGCTCTTACAATCGCTACTTTCATGAGAATGCCGCTCTTTTTCTTTAAATTTAAAAAATCAGAACACAATTAAATTATTTTGTATTCAATATGAGTTTTAATAATATTTTAGAACTATTTGTTCGGTTATCAGCAAAAGTTTTATTACTTGTAATAAAAAGTTAATAAACAATTTTAGTCATAGTTTTTATAGAATAATTTATTGCATGTGATTTGGATTATATAATTTTGTTTATTATAAATTATCATTCCTCCCAATTTCTCCTCTACTTATTCAGAACATTTTGTTCTATATCTAATTGTATTATATCGAACATATAGTTCTATGTCAAGAACTTTTTGTTCGTATTAGCAAAGAGAATCGAACATTATGTTATAATAGAATTTAAGAATAAAGAGTGGTGAATGCATATGTTTGGCAAAAGAATAAAAGAATTAAGAAAAAAGAAAGGATTAACGCAAAAATCTTTAGCATCATATTTAGGCATCTCAGATAGAGCAATAGGTTACTACGAAAATGAACAACGAACTCCTCCTCCAGACATACTTCAAAAAATAGCCGACTTCTTCGACGTATCGGTAGATTATCTATTGGGTAGAACAGATAAGAGAAACATAGATGTATCAAATGACGTCGATGAAAGGCTTCACAAAGTCATGCAGGAATTAGGTCCCGATGTTCTTTTGGCATTTTATGATCTTCCTAATATGACTGATGAAGAAAAAGAAAATGTTATTACTCTGCTTGAAGTCATAAAAGCAAAAAGAGAAAAGCAAAAGAAAAAAGGATAAAAATTTGGCATTATTTTTTAAAAGGAAGTGATACAAATAAAGCCATTTGTTAATAATCAACAAAAGTTTTATCCTCTTATATTAACTATAATTAATAGATTTATTTAGTGGCAAAATAAAAAAGTTTAGATATAAAATTCATTTTCTTTTGCTAAAGTAAAAGATTTATATAACCCTCAAAATTCCTTATTACCGTATCAGCCACCCATAATCCTGCCTGCAATCAACTATATAATCAACGTACACTGTCTGGTCCTTAATCTGATACAAAATCAAATACCGTTTCTCTACGAACATCTTGTGATATTTATTCGAAGGGATAAATTCTACCTCCAGAAATGGAAAACGCTCCGGCATTTCATGCAGAGAACGGATAGCATTCATTAAGCCATTTTTTACCTTACGGGCGGCAGTAGGACTTTTCTGTGCCAGAAAGCGGACATGGCCCGCCAACATTTGGCGGGCACGATCGGAAACAATCACATTATACTGAACCTTCTTTTCCATGCTCCACCTCATCAATAATGCTGTCCAGATAGCTGTCCAGTTCATCCGGTGTAACCCCGGTACGTCCTGCCAAACGGTCTTCCTCGACAGCCAGCAATTCTTCGCGCAACTTCAGCATTTTTTCACGGCGGGTAAATGCCTCTATATCCATGACAACAAGATCACCTTCCCCGTTTTTAGTAAGAAAAACAGGTTCTCCGGTAGACTTGCATAAAGCCGCAATTTCATTGTAATTCTGCCTGATGCTTGCGGACGGTTTAATCTGCATGATATCAACTCCTTATAGTAATATTCTAATCATATTATACTCTTTTCATGCTATGATATCAATTAATTCTTCTTATTATAGAAGTATTTTTTTATTTTGCTTTTCTTTACACTATTTAGGATTGTCAGTTTACAATTATAGTATCTAGGAAGTATGTGAATAATATTATTTTCATTTCATCTGTCTTCGTAAAAAAATTATTGAATATTTTTAATACTCATGATAAACTATTCATATACAAACGTAAGTTTGCATTAAAAGGAGGACAAGCTATGTACTACACTATGGCACAAAAAGCTAACAAATTGCTATTAAAATATAATATTATCAACTTCCCTATTAATACTGAAATAATTGAATACATAATTGAAAATGAAGGCCTTGAAATTGAATTTACAGATTCTATTAAAAATGCAGTAATAATAGATAATGCAATTTATATGAATAAACCTGATAACATGCGCGATTATCGTTCTTTTATTGTGCACGAATATGGACATTTTACTTATCAATGTGGAAATATTGAATATCTGCCAAATAAAAATAAATATGAAATGGAGGCTCAAGCCTTTGCAGCATATTTTTTAATGCCAATCGGCATTTTTGAAAAGCATCTTGAATTAGAAGAAAATGATTATGAACTGTCGCAGGATTTCGGAGTAACATTAGAGCTTGTAAAATTTAGAAAAAATTTAACAAAAGCACTAATTGACAGCGGAGAATATAACTTATTAGTATATAGCTTATATTTCAGAAAAGATGATTTAAAAAATATAATTATAAATAATAATACAGATGAAGAAATATATAAAAGAATAATATGAATGTAAATACTACAAAAAATCAATGGATTACAAAAAATTATGCCCTGTATAGAGCAGTTACTCCATACAGGGCTTTAATATTAAATCTTTGGTCCAATTATTTCTGATTTTGAATGGTCATATATTGAACCTTTAACTCTTACAGTAATGGTATCCGTCACAGTCTTTATTCCACCACTTAGAACTTGTTTATACGCAGTAAATACTATCTGGTAAGTTCCATCAGCCATATCTTTAGGAATTATTACTACAATATCCCTTCCTTCTGCCTTTGTATGTTTTGTATGCCATGTCATCACATCTTGTGGTGGATTAGTTAAAGTAATATCTGATGTCAAAGTCGTAACATTAGAAGTAGTAAACTCATTTTTAGAATACCACATCTTTGCTTCTACCCGGTAAGCTTTCCCTTCCGTATGTGCATATAAAATCATTGCTTCGCCAGCTTTGTATGTGGTCTTGTTCGAACTTCCGATAACAATAAGCTTTCCTTGAACTTGTACTGTAACTGTATATGGATCCGACCACATCGGTGTAAGATTTGGATTTCTACTTGTTGGGTCATCTAATACTCTTAGTTGTATCTTATACGTCCCGTCATCTCCAAATCCCATTTCCTCAAAAGTGGGCTTCCACTCGCTTATTGTTACCCATGTCCCGTCAGGCTTTTGAACCTTCCACTCTCTAGCCACAATTGGATCTCCGTCTGGATCATAGCTTGTGTCGTCTATTGAATATAATTCATCAGCTACTACTGGATTTGGATTTATTGTAAATCTGGCCACAGGCTTATTGTTCTCCGGTATAATAGTTACAGTCTGTGTGTATGGCTCTGACCATAATGGTGTACCAATGCGAGGATTATCTCTGACTTTAAGCTCTATCGTATATGTCCCAATACCCAGTGAAGAGATATTATTTGGCATCGTACCGCCATAATTTATCCACGTCCCGTCAGTCTTTTGTACTCTCCATTGCCACTCTGCAATAGGATCGCCATTTGGATCATAGCTTTGATCAGTTATGTTAATTGTCTTATTAATAACCTGTGTAATAGGATTAACAGTAAACTGTGCAACAGGCGGTAAATTTATATTCTGCGTCGTTATTGTCTGCACTTTAGGTTCACTCCATGCTCCTTCTAAATCTTGTACTCTAAGGTATACCAAATAAGTATATCCTACAGGAAAAATGCCTGACATTTTACCATCGTGCCACGATGCTTCATTTACTTCTTTCCATTTCCATTCCCATGCGTGAATACCTTTGTTTGACAGTGACATATGATCAAGATCATAGCTTTGATCAGCAATTGAAACAACATAATTAGAACCGCTGGGCGTCATAGATACAGCAAACTGTGCAATGGGTCTTCTATGAACATATATATACATGCTGCTTAGAGGCTTATAGCTCCACAATCTGTAGTTATCAAATCTATTGTCATCTTTAGGATTATCTCTCGCCTGATACTGAACCTCATATTTACCAACTTTATCAAATACAGTTACAGGACTGGAAAGATACTGTCCACTGAATGTCGCAAGGCCGAGGCTATTTTCAAAGTAATTTGGGTCATGCAGGTACATCCATCGCTCCTGATATTTTGTATCATTTTCCGGGTCATTGTAGTAAGTGTTGTAGCTAACTTCCTCGCCAAGCAGTACATACTGCTCAAGAAGCTTCGGCATGGACTCAACAATGCTTATAATGTAGTCAACAGCCTGGTTGAGCGCCGTGTCCATATTTGTATTGTAGAAAAATGTGCCTTTACCGTCATTCTTTGATATAAAGGTCTGATATTGGCTTTTATTGGTATCCATGCCGAGGCCTATGAAATAAGCATTGGCCGAAAGTATTCTCGATAGGATGTCACCCAATTTGAGCGGATCATTTAATTCAGGAAGCTCTACGTCGCTTATATTTACCAGAAAACGAACTGAGTTGTCCCGCCATGTGGTGGTCTTTAAGGCTTCGTCTAATGTTTTTATACTTTCGGTAGTAATCTGTATGTCCTTATAATACGCACTGGGCTGGTCCCAGACGTAAAATCCATAGCTTCCTTGACTGTAGTAATTTGAGTCCGTGTCAGTCCATTCAATATCGAGGCTACCATCCCTGTATATCTTGATATTGTTGCCCTTAACCTCTATCCTCACATTCCAAGTCTGCCCACGATAGAAGTATGGAAAAGACCCGCCGGTTTTTACCACCTGGAAACCGCCATTTACCACTTTTGCAAGCACGCTTCTCTGATCATAACGCACATTTCCGCAGGCGGAATGGTTATCTATAATGTATACATAGTAATTATTCACGTCTTTCATCCGAAACATGAATCCCATTTCGCCGTGTTCAAATTCTGTAGCATCATTGCGTATCCCAAGCTTATAGTTCACCGTTAAGTCTTTCGTAGAAAACGCGTTTGGTTTATACCAGCCGACCGCGGGCCTGCTGCCGACATTGCAGACAACGGCATTTAAGCTGCTGTCGTAACTCCATGCGTTTGAAGGCGGCGTCCCAGAATTGCCGACGTAGAAACTTACCCAATTTGAAAAAATAGCGGAAGGGTCTTGAGTCTGGGTAGAAGTCGTTGCCGTTTCTATCGCCTCTATGCGCGCATCTATATTTTTTGCGGCAAGTTTAGTCTGAATGATGCTGTTTATCTTACTGTTTAAGTTTTGAGTCTTACTCGAATTTGTTTTCCCTACTGTAAATACTACATCTATCTTAGGCTTTTTCAGCACTTCAAAATCTACAACAGGCTGTAAGTTTATAACCTCGCATATTTTGTCGTTTATTGACTTATCCGAAGTATCGTCCGTCCTGTAGTCCGAAGGGGAAATAAATTCACCTATTGTGTCTTCTCCAAAGCTCTCTTTTATGGAAAGCTCAAATAAATATTTTCCCACATGCGTCGTATAAAGGACAGGGTTTATATTATTGCCGCTGTCCAAGGTGGCCCAACTTTCATCGTCGAAGCTGCCGTTATTGTTAGAATCGTATTTATACCTCCATATCCTCTGCGATATATAGTCACCGTCGGAAGAATAGGATGAATCTATAAGCTCTATTTTCGCCTTATTCCCATTTTGGGGGTCTCTCAGTACCGTCGTCATCACAAAAAAATCCGCAACCGGCGGCAAATCCGAGCCAATCGATAAAATTTTTTCATACCAGTCAGAGTAATTTCCTGCACTATTCTTTACCTTTACTCTTACTTTGTAGTCTCCCGCTTTCTTAAAAAGAACCGTTCTTGTCTTCATATCCGTTGATGACACTATCTTTATATCATCCTGCGTTAATCCACTGCTTACAGATGTTATATCCCATTCTGTCGCATCCCATACCATTGGATATTTGGGTGATGTATAGCTGCCTGACGCATCTAACACTACCTTCCTGTTTTCTTTCAAAGCACCTGCATAATCAAAAAACGCTTCAGGAACAGCAGGTTTCACTTCTATCGTCTTCTCTGCAGTGTCTTTTAATCCATCATTGTCTGTTACAGTAAGCTTAATAGTATATGTTCCAACATTACTAAATGATAGTGTACCGCTGTCACCCGAAATAGAGCCTTCAATACCGATTGAAGGATTAAATGTCCAGTTATAATTTGTTATAACCCCATCAGTATCATAACTTGAAGAACTTATTCTAACATCATCACCCTGTATAACTTCTGATGGCGCATTTATCCCAGCAACTGGCGGTACAGGTGTCGGAGCTGGTGGAGGTGTAGGTTCCGGTGTTGGCACATCTTCATATTGACCAATTATTTTTGTCGTTTCTGCTTCCGAAGATTTATTTATACTTTGGTCATAAACGCGTACTTTTGCCCAAACTTTATCTCCCGGTTTTGCATTAACTATTAATTTTGTATATTTTGCCTTTGAAAGAGATGTTAAATCCTGCAGCACAGTACCATCTGAACCAAGCAAATCAACTCCATTCACTTGAAGCCAAAATCTTACACCAAAAGGTCCTGTACCACTTGACACTGAAGAACTGGCATCAATGGTTGCATTTACATTTCCTGACGTTCCTGCTTTAAGAGATGATGGATCTAATGTAAGGTTTATTCCCGCCTGTATATTTCCTGGAGGAAGAGGAGGTTTTGTAGCAGCAGTTACAGAGAAGGTGTAATCCTTTCTCGTAATCCTGCCTACCGCATCTTGTGTATATAAAGTTACGGTATGTTGACCTGCAGAAAAAGTCTTTGTAATTGTATCAGTAAAATTTTGTTGATTTAACAACGTTTTAGCACTAATAACTCTTTGTCCATCTATGTCAACTGTATATACGACTTTATCTTGAAGTCCTAACGTGCTTTTCAAATCACTATTCCAAAAGTTAAAAAACGATATTCCAGAAACCATAATCTTTACATTATCATTTTCCTTAGGATTTGTTGGTGAAATAGATATGTTTGCAGAAGGAGGCCTCGTTGTAGCAACATATACTTCTCCTTTGCCTCCCTTCTCATCTAATACCTTATATCCTGTTACATGAGCACCACATAGCTCAGTAATGTATCTAATATATACACGATCAGAACCTGATATATTAAGCTTGATTTGACTTAAATATGTATTGACGAAAGATGGATTTCCACCAAATGCTGTTATCCACTGTTGTATGGTACTATACTTTATGAAATTGTATTGTTCTGCACTACCACCTGCATAGATGTGTCTTACCACCTTGTCATATCCTGAAAGTGTGCCATCTACCATCACATTCCACTTACCTGAGTAAAGTTTCTTATCGTTAGGTTTTTGAGGTATTGGATTGGGGACTAAATAATTATACGATCTACTAGGATTTAGCGTTACAGGAGTATCAATAGCTAAATTCAAATCACCTGAATCATCTATTACTGCAGCATAAACATTTTTAGTTTTAGGTATGTAAATTAATCCTGTCAAAAAAGTAATTAAAGTGATAATAGATAAAATTCTTTTAAATCGCTTTAACAAAAGTATCAACTCCCTCTTAAATTTTTTCTATAAAAAAAGAAGCCTCAGTTTTATATGAAGCTTCTATAAATCAAGCAAAATATTTATATACTTGGAGGTGTAGTATATTTCGCCCTCCATATCATTATTGTACCATCGTCTAAATACTGTACTGCATGGTCTAAATTTTCCGCCACAAACCTTAAAGGAAGCATTGTATAACCATTTTTAATATACACTTTTCTTGGCATTTTAACAGTGTTTCCATCTACTACTGCATTATCAGAACCTATTTTTAACACCACAGTTTTCCCTTTATCTTTTATGGTTATTTCTTGTGTCTTAGAGTCATAATCAACTGTTGCACCTAATTCCTCCATTACACCTCTAAGCGGTATCATTGATACGCCATTATCAGATATGACTTCTATCGGCAGTTTCCCTTTATTTTCTTTAAGCTCGTATCTTACAGTAATGTCATTCTTTCCAATCCAAACATCTACTCCATCCCAATTATATATACATTCTTCAGTATATCCATTCCACTTAGGATCAATCAAATATCTATTGTATGCAGGATCTTTTAATCCTTCCCATCTACTGTAAAGTGCTTGCAATATAACATCCTTGTAAGGAGTTTTTTGCCAATCAACACCGTTTATTGTAATTGTGCTAACTGTAAATTGTTTCCAAAGCTTCATTTTAAAAGTATCTGGATGATTATATCTTACAGTACCTATAAAGTCATTTGCTAAATATCCTTGTCCATTTTCCTCAATCTTTGTGGTTAAATCAATCAGACCTACATTACTTAAACCTTCTGTATTATAGTACTTTATATATTCTTCAAATGGCATGTTGCTATAATCAAAGCTGCCACCAATTACAATCAATCTGTCCGTATTTTTAAGCTCATCGCTATATGCTATTTCTTTTTCTTTACCCGGCATAATACTATACCATCCCAATTTATCATGGCCATTTTCATCAGGTGATATTGCTTTTATCCAGCCTTTATCTATCCACTCTTGATAAGGTAGTTCATCACTTTGACTTGAAGCTAAAGCAAAAGCAGGAATCGATAAAAAGATTAATAAAAATGCAATAACCATAGAAACAGTTTTTCTCATTTATAAAAACTCCTTTCTATTTGGATTTTTTAAATAACCTTCTTTAAAATTTCTTCAATAAATTTATCGGTACTCTTTCCTTCTCTTTTAGCTTTTTCTTCCAGTATGTTGTAAAGTTCTTTAGGAATTTTTATAGCGCTTTCTTCTTCATCTACTTTTATTTCTTCTAATTTCAAGAGAAGCCTTATCTTTTCCTTATGATTTAAAACATCTTCATTTTTTTCAAGAAGTTTCTTCATATTTTTGGGATTTTTTAAAAGCATTATCATATTGCTCAAAGACTTTTCAGGTAGAGCTCCGGTTTCGTATCTTGCAATAGAAGCTTCACCTATACCTAAAAGCCTGGCAAATACTCTCTGACTTAGCCCATAACATTCTCTTATGTTTTTTATTTCTTCCGATGAAAGTATGCCATGTTTTTCTCTATATATATCATAAACCCTTTTTATATTTGCCTCATCTAATTCCTCATCAAACAATTCCTCACCACACACGCAGCATATTCTTATTCTTGCTAAAGATTTTATTTCATCCCCTCTAACATTCGATATTTCTTCCTTTTCAATTACATTTGTTTCTTGTTCTATATTACATACAGGGCAAAATCTCTTCATTCTTACACACCTCCTATTTATATGGATAATATAACGGCTGTTCTGCTATATGAAAAGAAAGACACACTAAACACTCTTTTTCGCCTCTTTTTTCAGTTTTCAGTTTTATATAAAAATTTATGCCGTCAATCTCATACCCAAATTCCCATACAACCCCCTGTCTATTACTACCTATATCATCATCAGGACCTCTATAATAATTTTTATAATTCAAATCTAAAATAATCTCTTTAACATGCCTAATTCTCAAACTTGTAGTCTTAATTGAATCCATATTCTTTTTTCGTGGAACAAAATCAAAAGATCCCGACTTCATAAGACTCTTAGCTTCATTAAGGAATTCTTTTATATCCTCAATTTGAGTCATATTAAATTCTCCCTTCATATATATTTTACTAAATTTTAATTGGATTTGCAATCATATGATTGTATTTTTTATAAAATTTACACATATCACATACTCATAGCTAAATCAAGAACTTATAAATTGCTCTAAATATTATAAAATCTTGCTTTTTGGTTTAAAGAAATCTCTTTAATTTCCTTATCTATTGTCAATAATACATACCTACCGTCTTTAAACTCAACTCTGCCACATATCCATCTAAGACTCCAATTGTCCCATAAATCCACGAAATCACCAGAATGTAGATCATACCCTCCTATGTTATACCTGTCCGTCTCATAATTCCATTTAACAAAACCGTTAATCACTTCCATAATCCATATCCTCCTTCTCGAAATCATAATATTGATACAAGCCTATTACTAATACCCAAAGTTATGCTAAAATTAAAAATCAAATTTGCCTCCCGGCAGGGAATAAAAACAGAGCCTGCGAATTGGAGGTCAAGAAGCGTGGGAGGGATACCGGACTGAAGCGAAGCTGAAGGAGGATATGCTCACACGGCGAATGCGAACCTCTTGACCGTAAACCGAGCAGGCGTATAATCCAAAAAGCGGGAGGCAAATTTTAAAAAAGTACTCATAAGAGTACTTTCCATATAAAGACCATAAAAATATACGAAAAAAAATAAAAGCACTTCTGCAAATATAAGCAGAGGTGCGTTAGAAATTCAGATTTTTGATTTGAGCAAAGCGAAAATGAAAAATCCGCACTATTAATTATAAATTTTATATTGTATCATTTTTGCTCTGATCTATAATTAAAGCCATCTTTGTATCAATTTACTGTTAGGACACTCTTTGATGATTATTGGATTTCCTTAGAACTATGATTCCTAAGATTTCTAACCCAATACCTATTCCTATGCAAAGTCCATCTACAAAATCTCCAACTGCAATGTATCTTCTAATAATTTCTGTAAAAGAAATCAGTAAAGCACCAACAAAAATAAGTTGATACCCAACTCTACTATTTTTTAGCCGCTTTCTCAAAATCATTTATAAATCCCACCTTTATTAGACCAAGAACGAAACTCTAAAATATTGTTTACTTTTATGCTCATCGTGTTATAATATAAGTGAGAGTAATCAGCACCGCAAAGTGCGGTCGCCCAGCGTAAGTTATAAAGTTATAACCACTCTGGTTGCAGCAGGGTGGTTATTTTTTTCTGTTAAAAGTAAGAATTGCTATGACGAACATTCCAAACATTATCATTAAAGACAATGCTTCATATGTATTCATCATAAGCAACCACCTCCCTTCGCGGGAAAGTGGCAACCACACCCTGCTATATCCGATTACTCTATCCATATAATACCACAATAACTTAGATATCTACAATATAAGAATGCAAAATCTGTTTCTAACCAAGTAACTTTTCAAAGAAAGCTCTCTTTCTTCGTCTATTTGGCAATACCGGATCAAGTAGCTTTAAAATAACCGAATCATTATCTTTACTGAATGGATTGGGACAATGAGGAAAAGGTGTTCCTTTAATACATGTATAAAAAGAAAACTCATCCACATCGCTCTTTGATGCTAAAGGAAAGATGATACTATATTCATTGTCAAACTTATCAATACATTCGTGCCATCTCCATTTAGCAGCCGACGCTACAATAAAAGCCTCATCTGCCATATAAATCTCTCTCATCCTTGATGAATCTAAAACTCCAAGATCTCTAATCACATATTCATATTGTCCCGCCTTAATTTCTCTAAACAACGTATCAAAATTCCACTCATCTCTGCCTTTACTTTCATCTAATGCAAAAATATCTATTCCATGAGCAACATACGATCCTTTAACTTTCCCTTCTTTCGCTCTTAAAATATTTGTGAAATATGAGAACACAGGTCTTTGGCTATCCTCTATAACTGCTACAGAATGACCTAAGCGTGATAGAAAAGAAGCCAAAGAAAAAGCTGTATGAGTACATCCCAAACCATGTGCAGTACCAGCAACTGCTATGACAATTATACCAGAATGTCTCTCCTCTATTACTACTCTTTCTTTATTTCGCTTGCCATCATTTATAAACTGCCCCGTGTGCCACCTTGCAGCCTGTGAATATGTTGCAGGAGTAGACAGCAAAACATTATTAATTATCCCATTCCAATCTGAATCTTTTACCTCTGCAACTATATCGTATATACCAAGACCAACTATAGAAGAAATTAGCTCATCGCCTGGTTTTCTTTCAGGAGCAATAATAATCACTCTTGTATTTGGCCTTGATATTCTAAAACTTTGAAGTGCTGAAACAATCTCCTTTCCTGAAAAAACATCTATATCTACAAGTATAGCCTCAGAAGAAATTCTTGAAGCTGAGTAGAATACATCTTTCACGCTTTCAGAGTCCAATTTACCAATATGCTTAAAAACAATATCTTCTCCACTTTCCAAAATATCTTTTATCTTCTCTGACATCTGTTTAGTAACAATGATTGATAGAAGCAAATTTTCACCTCCATAAAAATAAAAGCACTTCTGCAAATATAAGCAGAGGTGCGTTAAAAATTCGGATTTTTGTTTTGAGCAAAGCGAAAATGAAAAATCCGTACACGTTTTAAAAAAATCATCAATTATCCTCATAAGCTAAATCTATTTGTATTCCCAATAACTTTGACTCTGGAGACTTGTCTGTTAAAGTAAGTATTTTGTTATTTTCGACTATTTTAAGAATTTTTTCAAATTCATCTTTACTACAATTATCTTGCAATGACAATAACATATCTTCATTGAGAGAAGCTATATATTGAATATCATTCTTTGATGCAAATTCATTTATTAAATGTAGCCATACTATTCGCTGTCGTGGATCCATATCAGTAAATAATCTACTGTCATGAAACAAAAATTTAACTTTATGATTCTGTCTCAATGAAAGCACCGTTAAATCATAACAAAATACTTTAACCTCATTTATACCATCCGATGAATCGTCTTGTATCTTAACTTCTATATCAAATCTAGTCTTATTATTTTTAATGTTATTTTTTATTTCAATGCCACCTGGTTTATCTTTGTAAAATTCTCTTGAGAAATTTCTAAAAATGTTATTTAGTTCCTTTAAGTAATTTGTAATCTGAGTTAAGTAGTCTTGAGTTTTTTTATTTTCCTCCTCAAATTGAATTTTTAATTCCGACTTTTTGGCTTTATATTCTTGTTCAAGTGTCTTATACTGTTCAATTTTTTCTTTTTTATTTTCTAATTCGTTTAACAACTCATTAAGCTTAACATAATCATCAATAGCCCCATGTTCTTTTAAATACTTAATGTGTGAATTATATTCTCCATAAAGCTCATTAAGTTTTGATTTTTTATCATCTATATGTTTTTCTAACCCAAATTTCTGTTCTAACAACCTTTTTTCTCGATTCGCTTTTATAAATAAATTAAATTCTTCTACCTCTTTAAGTGTTTTTTTAATCATTTCAGGTAATTGCACTTTTGCTTCTTCATATAATTTAATTATCTTGTCTTTTGAAACATCTATAGTAATTTGTAAACTTTTATTAATATTTTCAATAAGTTTCTCCATTAATATTATTTCATTTTCTAATTGATTAATTTCCTGCTTAACTTTATCCGCCTTTTCTTTAATCTCACCATAATTTTCTGCAATTTTAAAATCTTGAAGATTAATTTTTAATTTTTTGGTCTGTTCCTCAAGATCATATAATTCAATATCTAAATTTACAGCTTTTGCATTAAAATACTCTTTAAATATTTCATCATTTTTGTAATTCTTCATCATCATTTTTATGGAATCCATTTTTTCTTTAATATTCTTCTTACGTTCAATAAGATAAGGATCTAAACCTAACAAATAAGCATTATTAAGTAATCTGGTATAATTATCCTCTTTAGGATGGAATACATCAAATTTTGAATAACTCTCTTTACTTGGTCGCACAAATCTAGAAATTAATGCTCTAAAAGAGAGACCAGGTAGAACCTCATCAGTTAAATAAAATATTTTTTCTCCCATTAGCCTATTAAACTCTTCTACTTTTATCTTCTCATTATTTAGAATAATATACTTTGGATCACTGCAATTTCTAGTTGCAGAAAAAAAATCATCCTCTATTTTAAAATCAAGCGTAAATTCCCATGTGTGAAGCTTTTTGGTCAAAGGTTTGGTATTTCTCGAACCTAAACAAAAATGTATTAAATAAATTAAGAGTGATTTGCCAACTCCATTATAAGTTTTCTTTAAATCACTCTTAAGAGGATTTTCTCTTCGCCCAATGATAAAATTTAAACCATCTTTAAATTTAATAGTATGAAAAGTAGATTGATTTGCTCTAAGTTCTAATAATTTCATTAAAAATTCTCCCCTCGTCATCAGCTTTTATCACACCAATAAGATGTAAAAAATCAATTGCTAAAAGAAAATTATCATATGAATGATTAAATGGCAACTCATTACTGTGATTAATTTTCTTAAAATCTAACCACAAATCATAAACATCTATTTTTTTATTTCCAAGTATTCCTAAAATATGTGCAGCTAAACCAAAAATCGATTCTCCTATTCTAACATGTTTTTCAGGAAAAAGCATAATAAGATCCTCCTTCATCTTTAGACTCCATAATACTGCATACTTCAAAATAATAACTCAATACAATATACAACGCATCTTTTACTGCTTTACTTTTTTCTTCTTTTGGGTAACACTTATCAAATATATATTGAAACCTCAAATTTCCACAATCATATTCATTATCAGGAATGATTTCTTTGGATTCTTGATAATATCCATTCAATATATATCCTATTCTACTACGTATGTCGTCACTTGAAAATGAATTAAAATATTCCTCTAACGAATAAATATAATAAGAAGCATAGTTTAAATTTCTCGATATTTCCTCACTCAACCCATTAATTTTGATTTTTTCATTAAAATCTATAGCTTTTAATTTATCCAATGGTTGCTGAATAATATCTTCACACATCATATATTTAATCACTATACTTAAAGCTTCAAAATTTAATTCTTTTATTATATCATCATTTAGTAATAATACGCCAACCAAATCCTCTTTATCTTTTTCTGAAAGTGTATCAAAAATTTCCTCTAATTTCATCGAATCTATTATATCACACTGTATATTATACTTACTCTTTATTTTTTCTAAAGCTATGTATATATCTGGGTACACACCTTTTTTCTTATCATTATAAACAAAATAATATGATTTTATTGGATAGTGCATATTCCAATTGCTATATATTTTATCAAAATCATCTATTATCTTTTCTGCGGCTTTTTTAATACTTGTTCCTGACAAAAATTCCGGACCATATACTTGATAATATTCTCCAGAAAGAGGTTTGAACATATCATTGCCACCATCACCTTTTGAACCTTGCGGTTTTGTAAATCGTATATTTGGATCATATTTACGAAATAACTTTCTCACAAATTGTTCAAATGCATTTCCATCAGACTCTAAAAGCATAACCTTAAATTTTAGTAAAAAAAATTGTCTTTTAGCACTTTCATCAAAATATGTTGTCATAACACTTTACACCCACTTTAAAAAAATTTTAGCTGATGAACTTTTTATCCATAGAAGGTAAAGAATGTTCGCTAAGGCTTTTATTTAATTCCTCATAGGTAGGCTAAAAACTAACTTAACAGAAGCCGATTGCTGGGGACCTCACCAGTTTCAATTCCTCATAGGTAGGCTAAAAACAACAATATCATTAGGGATAGCGGAATATTTAGGCGTGTTTCAATTCCTCATAGGTAGGCTAAAAACTTCTGCCGGATTGCTTATCTCTGCGAGGTCTACTGCGTTTCAATTCCTCATAGGTAGGCTAAAAACTAACTTAACAGAAGCCGATTGCTGGGGACCTCACCAGTTTCAATTCCTCATAGGTAGGCTAAAAACGGAGGAATTTGAGATTTGAAGTTTTAGGAGATGGTTTGTTTCAATTCCTCATAGGTAGGCTAAAAACTCTTCTGGTGAAAGAATTTTATCTCTTAATGTTTGAGTGTTTCAATTCCTCATAGGTAGGCTAAAAACTCAAATATTAACCGTCCAATGGGAGGAGGAATAAAAGTTTCAATTCCTCATAGGTAGGCTAAAAACTAGCAACTACTGGATACAAAAATTTTATTATCGCTAGTTTCAATTCCTCATAGGTAGGCTAAAAAGTATAATCATTAATGAATACTCTGCTTACGCCTGCTACGTTTCAATTCCTCATAGGTAGGCTAAAAACTTTGTTGTGCGCTCATATTTGTAACATAATAATCAGTTTCAATTCCTCATAGGTAGGCTAAAAACTATTCTCCTTTTGATTTTGGAGAACGATTTTTAGCAATGTTTCAATTCCTCATAGGTAGGCTAAAAACTATTTAGAAATAATTGTTTTAGAAGTGGTATATTGTGTTTCAATTCCTCATAGGTAGGCTAAAAACTTAATAAGTCAACGTGGCAGACGGGGGGCATTAATGAGTTTCAATTCCTCATAGGTAGGCTAAAAACTTACAGCATGTAGAGATTGTAATAGAGGGAAAAGTGTGTTTCAATTCCTCATAGGTAGGCTAAAAACTAAAGAGGATATGAAGAAGCGAGGATTACATTCGCCGTTTCAATTCCTCATAGGTAGGCTAAAAACGGAAATAGAGATTGGACATGGTTAACATTAGCATTGGGTTTCAATTCCTCATAGGTAGGCTAAAAACAAATGCGCTGATAACTGGTATGAATGAGAGATTCCCGTTTCAATTCCTCATAGGTAGGCTAAAAACCTTGGCAATATTGGCGGTGTTCAGCTATGATGGCACTAGTTTCAATTCCTCATAGGTAGGCTAAAAATTTTCTGAATATTTATTTTAAAAAATAAATATAAGAGTTTCAATTCCTCATAGGTAGGCTAAAAACACAAGGAATGCCGAATGCAGTAAAGCTAGAGAATATGTTTCAATTCCTCATAGGTAGGCTAAAAACTGAAAGTTGGATGCCGGATTTCATGGCTGGACTTGCGTTTCAATTCCTCATAGGTAGGCTAAAAACTGGAAGCAACAGCAAAACTCTTAAACAACTCATAGGGTTTCAATTCCTCATAGGTAGGCTAAAAACCTATAAGGGCCAGTATGTCAACATATTTTTCATTTTTGTTTCAATTCCTCATAGGTAGGCTAAAAACCTTTTAAAAGATCATTTTTAAGTTGTGGATCATCAGTGTTTCAATTCCTCATAGGTAGGCTAAAAACTTATTTTAATTGCCGCGTATGCGGCTAAAATCCACAGTTTCAATTCCTCATAGGTAGGCTAAAAACCGCCAAATGCTGCTGTAGTTTCTGTCCTTGCAAGTCTGTTTCAATTCCTCATAGGTAGGCTAAAAACTTAATTCTGTCGAGTAGAAGTCGGCTAAACTGAGCCAGTTTCAATTCCTCATAGGTAGGCTAAAAACTGTTGTCTTACCGCTTTCACTGTACCCAGGTTCACCAGTTTCAATTCCTCATAGGTAGGCTAAAAACATAATAAAAGATATTTCCGTTTAAATCAGGAAAAGTGTTTCAATTCCTCATAGGTAGGCTAAAAACTTAACTAATGGAAATAGAAGAAGTTGGAAAAGTATTGTTTCAATTCCTCATAGGTAGGCTAAAAACCCAAAACCAAAGAAAAAACGTTCAAAGAAAAATGACGAGTTTCAATTCCTCATAGGTAGGCTAAAAACTTATTTTTTCGGGATTATCTCCAGGTTTCCTCATTGGTTTCAATTCCTCATAGGTAGGCTAAAAACCATTCACTTCCTCTTATAAAGCCAATCTTTTTTTGTGAAAAATCAAGTCACTGTCAAGCTATCATGCTTGATAATGTAACACTCTCTCCTCCCTCATGATAAAAGTTCAAAAGGTAAATCGCTAAATTGTCGTCGATGTCCTGCACTTTTTGCATTATCTAAGGTAGACGACAAATTACTACTTAACACAACAACTTTATGTAAATATATTCTACATAATTCTCCAAATTCCTCCGTTAAATTAAACAAAAAAATGATTGCTTATTTTTCACTTTTTATAATAAATATAGATAATCGACACCGCAAAGCACGATTGCAATACAGTGAAAAATTTATCTAATCACTCTGCATAGTGGGCAGAGTGATTATTTCCCAATTTTTCTTTCTCAATTTGATACTTCATCTTTGATATCTCATAAATAATTCCAATACGAAAATCAAGCAAATCGTCTAATCTTTGGTTACTATGTCTGTTATACCACCATACTCCATCTGTATATACATGGTCGTAAAGTTTACTGACGTCATATTCGGTGGCTTTAATATGTCCTTTTTTAAATCCAACACCTGCCGCTATAGAATGCATCCCATTATATACAAAACAGATATTTACAGGTGAAAAATAATAGGCCTTATGATTGTTTTTTTGATATATAAATTCATTTCTCCCTATATTTTTAATACTTTCTCTCATCTTCTCTCTATGCCATGGAAAAACCAAAACACATTCATTTGATAAATCAATTGCTTTTTTTTCAGCATCTGTTTCATATATTGAAAATCTAATTCCTTCTTCATTGTAATAATAGTAAGGAAAAGGAAGCGGGATTCTTAAATCTTTGTCAAACCATTTTTCTCTATATAAAATATTTGTTAGCATATCATACTTTAAATCTTCCCTAATAACACTAAGCATATAATCTAATATCAAAATCTGATCTTCTTTTGTCCTTTCTTCTTCACAAATTTGTTGAGCATATTCGAGAGCATACTTAAACTCATAAGCAGGATCTAATCTCTCTAAAAAACTTCTTTTCTTCTTTCTAAAAAGATTTTTAAGTAGAATTTTGTATCACCTCGTCTTCTAATAATTTAAGGACGTTGTAGTAAATTCTTCCCTGCATGAAAGGTTCATAGTGCATCAAAGAAATCAGCTCATTACACGCTCTCATGTATTTTCTTTCGTCAAGAGCCTTCTTTATTTTAATAAGGTGAAAAATGTATGACATATGAAGTATATCTCTTCTTTCATACTTCTCAGAAGGCTTTAATTTCTTCAACTCCATGTAAAACTCCTTTAAAGCATTTCTTGCTTCTAAATTTTTCTCTTCTTCTTCATCATTCCACCAACTGCCATAAGGTTCTAAAATAGAATAGAGCTTTTCCATCTCTTAGCCTCCAATATAAAAATTATTTAAAAAAGTCTAACGGATTTACAGCCTTTCCTCCGTTTCTCACTTCAAAATGAAGATGAGGGCCTGTGCTTTTCCCTGTAGAACCCACATAACCGATAACATCACCAGCTTTCACAATTTGACCTTTGTTTACTGCTATTTTAGATAAATGTGCATATCTCGTTTCCAAATTGTTGTTGTGCCATATAAAAACGACTAATCCATAGCCGTCATTCCATCCTGCATATACTACCTCGCCATCTGCTGCAGCTTTAACTGGCGTACCCAACGGTACAGCAATGTCAATACCAGAATGATACCTTTCCCCACCATAAACAGGGTCAATCCGCGTACCAAAACCTGAAGTTATTGCGTACCCACCAGACAATGGCCACTTAAGTTCATTTTCAACAGGCGTCCACCCACTAGAAATATCAGTAGCAGGCGAATCCAAAAACTCAGAAAAATCAATACTTAAAAATTCCTTAACCTTATTTTTTTGTTCTTTAGTAAAGTTCAGCATATTCAAAACTTCGTCAATACTTCTAAGCCGGTAAATAGGATATCTAACAACATCATCACCTTTCTTAACTTCTATATATCCTGTAATCTCTACAAACATCTTTGCTAATTCTTCAATTTCATCACGGTTTGCCTTACTAAAATCTTGATTAAACCTCACAGCATCTATAGCAACGAGATTTTTCCAGTCAACTTCTACACCATCACTATAAGGATTTTTTGTGCTTTCACTTACCTTTTCTGCAATGCTTATATACATCTGAACTTGCTCATAGCTTACAAGAGGTACCTTCTCATAAGCAGTAATAGGTCCTGCAAAAACCAACGTAAGAAATACAATTGGAATAAAAATAAAAAGAAGTGCAAACTTTAAAGCACTTTCAAAATCGTCAGGTAAAAAAGCTATTAAAACCTTCCCTAAAATTTGCATCAATTTCCTCCTCCAGTAAGGTACTGAAGTTCATAAGGTGCCGCCTCAATCTTAATATGAATCTTCTGAGTGCCTGCCACAAAAAGTCCTTCTCCCCTTTTTGCGTTTGCTAAAAGATCGTGCTCGGCTTCAGACAAATTCATAAGCCCTGATATTGTCTCTAAGTCCTTTTCTCCTTGTGCAAGAAGAAGTTTAAAAGTAGGATTGTCCAGAAGTGCCTGTCCATATCTTTGAACCTCTGGTGCAAGAGAATCAATTATATTTTGGATTATCACGACAAGGCTTCCATTGTATTTCCTTATTCTTTTTGAAGTATCCCTTAAAAATGCTATTGCTTGAGGTGTCTGAGGATCTACAAGCATCCAAGCCTCATCTACAACTAAGATTGTCTTCTCCTTTCTATCCCTTTCAATAATATTCCATGCAAAAGACAGAACATTAAAGTACTGTGCTCTTTTTACTTGATCCTCTGCATTCTGCAGTTCATGCACATCAAAAACAATAAAATCAGAATCAGCTTCAACAGTGCTTGGCCCAGCCCAAAGGTACGAATCCGCTCCTTCAGCAGCTCTTTTAAGAAGCACTGAAAGTCTTCCATACGCATCAGGATTGTTTTCAGATGCTTTAACACAATACTCATAAAGCTCCCTAATATTTGGCCACGTATCATTTGAAATGTCCTCAGGATTCGTATCCCACAAAATGCCAGCCTTTTTATACACTTCTACTAAAGCATCTTCCAATGCTGCCTTTTCAACATCTGTCAAATCTCTAAGATATAAACTAAAAAAAGTCCTTAATGTCTGAATATGTAGTGCCAAAGGACTCTTAAGAGAATTAGATTCATCTGTCTCTTTCTCCTCAACCGGTCTTAACCTTACTTGTAGAGGATTTATTCTGCCTTCACCGCCTGTGCAATTAATCCACACTCCATTAAGCTTTTTGCACATATCCTTATATTCTCTCTCTGGATCTATAATAATCACTCTGCTGCCTTGCATGTATTCTCTTAAAAGAAGCATTTTAGCAGTAAAGCTCTTTCCTGCTCCAGGCTTTGCTAAGATAATCCAGTTAGAATTAGTCCTGTCTCCACCCCGCTTCCATATATCAACCAAAACCAATCCTCCATCTCTATCCTTTCCCAATACAACACCACTTCCATCATTTATGCCTGATGCAGTAAAAGGAAAAGAAGCAGCAACAGTTTCTGCAGGCATATTTCTTCCTCCTGCATCCTTTACATCATCGTGTAACATGCACCATGGTCCTACAGCCTTAAGACCTTCCTCCTGCCTAAAGACAAGAATTCTCCCTCTCATCCCCGAAGCTGCTAAAGTTGATTCAACCTGCCGCACTTTCCTATCAAGACTTTGCTGGTCATTATCAAGAACCATTAAAACCACAGTAACATAAAAAACTTGCTGTTGTTCCTGGTCTATTTTTCTCATAAGCTCCTCAGCATCCTTCAAAGATTGCTCAGTTCGCTGTATTGTAAGGGCATTACCGCCCATTTCAAGTCTGCCTGCATATTCCCCTATAGCCTTATTTAAACTTAAAATGAGATTTGTCGGATCAGTAGGTTCAATGTGAACAGAACACACAACACCAGGCATTGCTGCAATCTTAGAAAGCCATGCAGCATTTACTTTAGGAGGATAACCTGCAATAACCATTATCCTTGCAAATTGATCATTAAAAACAACCTGCTTTCCACTAAATTCAAGTGCTTGAGGCGATATCATATCAATCAAACCTGTAAGTACATCTGCACCTTTCTTCATGCACATCACTCCTTTTCTTTAAAATGACTTTCAAAGACAGGTGGCAGATACGGTCCACTAAATGATGGTGCTTTCTCAAAAGCCGCCTGAGATGGATGCGTAAAACTAAAAAGCATATCTATTATTTCTTGATCAGAAGTTACATCAGATTTAAGTCCTGACTTCTCAAGATTAGAAGCAAGTTCATGAATTTTAACTTTAAGCTCTTCTTTTTCCTTGTTTGATAGCATAATAAAAAAACGCCTTTCTATTGCCTCACCACTTGTAACAATAGAAGCGACGTATTTCAAATACTCCTGAAGCAATTTTCTCTTTGTCATGTTTACTTCTTCTTTCGATTTCGACTGAAGAAAACCAATATATGAATCAAGATCGACAGGTCGCCCTATGGAAAATATCTGCATAGTATCCTTTAAACCATTTAAAGCTTCATACATGGACTGAATAATTCTCTTTTTCTCATTCTCGCTTTTTAATCCTATATTTAATGGCCAAACTCTTAAAACACATACATATCTCCCATCTTTCAATAGGATCATATCATTCCCGACATCTTTAACAGGAAACCAATCCTGTACAGTCTTCTTTTTCAGCTCATCTTTCTTCTCTTTGTCATTTTTTAAAGCTTTCTCTTTTTTCAATAAACCTATCAACATCTATTCCCTCCCAATTACGTTAAGATATCTTCTCTGCTTCTTACTCCATTTAATGTAGCTTTTTATTAAACTTAACACACTATTTCCATCTGGTCCTGGAATAACCAAAAAATACGCAAGTCCAGTAAATATAAACACAACCAAATATCTTATTAGAGATTGAGTAAAAATAGATAAAACAAGATAGACAAAAATACCTAACAAAAAACCTGAAAGAACGAAAAAAAGCTCATTCCATCCAAAATCGGGTATCAATTCAAATTTTCCCGAGATATTCTTAGGTACCTGATACAAATTAGATCACCCCTTCAATATCGCTTTTCGTAAAATATACATGCTTCCTGCCGACTGTCCAGCCTGACCCACTGCAGATCCTATTCCAGTATGATATGCAAACTGTCTTAAGACAGAAGGAGTCTTAAATGCTACCCATAGCCAGCCTATAAGCATTAAAAGGCTCAAAACAGATGAATTAAATTGCATATTTACCTCTGTAGAAAGAAATCCCCTTATCATAAAAGTTTGAACAGCTTGAGAAAGAGATAAGACAATAAGCTCTCTCCACCACACCGTCCATACACCTTCATCTGGCCTTGTAAGTCCTACAGCCATTATTGGTGCTGAAACTGCAAGAAAAGCTATCTCTACTGCTCTTATCCCTGTCTGAATCAAAATCAATATCCAAACTATTAACACTGTAAAAGCTATTAAAATCATGGCTATAGTAGAAGATAAAGATAATGAAAGTATGTTTTGAGTCCATATAACAGGATTGCCAGCTTGTGTTGATGGAAGTGACGCTATAGCCTTTGCAAATTCAGAGCCCCATTCATAAATTGTATTGACTGCCCAAGGACCTGCTGAAACCATCAATGCAGCAAAAGCAGTTCTTTTAACAAGTTCAAATGGTCGAGCAGATGAATCACCAGAAGAATATAAAATATACGTCTTAAATGCTTCAGCAGCAACCTTTACACCCAAAAGAGTTCCTGCTATAAGCTTAGTAAAATAAATTGCATTAGTTATGTAAGGTGTATTGAGAATTTTTATAGCCACAGCCATTTCATCCCCCAAGAATGAAATGAAAAGCCCTAAAATACTGTCGAATGTATTTGAAATAAAGGTTGTCACTGCATTCATAATCATGTTCTCTATCGTTGTTAACAAAAAAAGCACCTCCTAAAAGGGCCTTAAATCCGGCCCTTTTAAATTATTTAAAATATGATAAAAAGACTTTAACAAGTGATGCAGCACTCATTCCAATTGCTCCACCAATCAATACATTTTTTATAGATCTGTTGTGAGCAGCAGTGACTGATGGATCTCCATCACTCATCTGTTTCATAAGTGCATGATACCCGATAGCTGCTCCTGATGCTGCAGGAATTAGGTAAAGAATCCATGTTAAAGCATCATTTAAAAGATTAAAAGCACCAGAAATAATTGTTGGCATAAATTCTCCTCCTTCATCTTAATTTTGATAATAAATTTTGATCTGTTCTGTCTTTATCTGTCTTGTCTTTTTCTGCTATAGTTGGCACCCAAACAGGAACAGTTATCACCTCCTTTTTAATGTTATATTCTATAGAAGGCACTAAATCTTTGCTTGCAGGCCATTCAGAAATATCAGGAAGTGGAAGAAAGGCTGGATTATATCTGGCTTGAAGGATAAGTGACTTATCCTTTGGCCACCTTAACACTTCGTCTGGAAGTAAAAGAGGCCTTCCTGTAAGGCCTTCTGTTGTACCATGACTAAAATCTGTATTTCTAACCTGTGAAGAATAGCTTTCTGTCCTAACCGTATATTGACCCGTCTTTCCACTTATTATCCTTGCTGTTTCTAAATCTGTAGTAAGAATGTATAACCATGTGGCACAGTTTCCTGTAATCGTCTGAGAAAGTTCTCTGTACTTAGCCTTAATCTGAGATATATCCTGAACAGCCAATAAAAACCTCATACCCCTTCCTGCTGCAACAGTAACTTTCCTATCAAATTCAGGTATTGTAGGAAGATTTCCAAATTCATCAAGTATAAAATTTACTCTTCTTAAAAGCCGCCCTCCATTTTTATTTGCTAAATCGACTAAAGCTTGATATGTCTGTTGTATATACAAAGTGGCCAATATATTTCTCGTGCCTCTCTCATCCGGTATAACGATAAAAACAGCTACTTTTTCTTTTCCTAAGTCATCTAAATTGTGATCCTGATTTGATGTAAGCCAAATAACCGCAGGGTCTGACCAAAGTCTAAGCTGTGCTGCAGTTCCTGTAAAAATCGAGCTTCTTAATCTATCTTCTGAAAGTGCTGCAACACCATAAGCTGATGATGCAGGATGGTCTTTAGGAAGAGAACGAAAATATTCATCTAATAATTCTCCACCGCCTGCTCCCATTTGATGTAGCATTTCATACACACTTCCTAAATGCCTTGCCTCATAAGGAGCAAAAGAAGCAACAGCCAAAATCAAAGCAGCAGTCAAACTTTCTTGCGACTGTGGCCATATAGGATCTCCTGTGTACTGCTGCTGATTGCTTATAATATTTGCAAGGTCCCACGCCGTTTGACTTGCTAAAGAATAATCATTGGAGTCCAGTGCAGATGAAACGCGTAAAAGTGGATTCCACTGATTCCCCCTGTATGGATCTCTAAGATCTATAAGGATTACTTTATATCTTTCGCTTTTTAAATACTCTGATGAATGGCTATAGATCTCACCTTTCGGATCAGATACAACAATGCTCTCTCCTGCTTTTGCTAAATTCCAGATTGTAGGAAGTATAACTCTTCTGGATTTTCCACTCCTTGTTGAACCTATAACTAAGCAATGCCCATCTCCTGAATCCAGCCATGCTTTTTCTCTGTCAAAACCTACTACAAATCCGCCCTTTGCCAACTTACTTCTCGTATTCCATGCTGTAAATGTCTGTGAAATCTCCTTTTCTGTCCTCCATCTTGCAGTACCATGCTGTCCTTGCCCAAATGCTTCTGGTAAATTCATTAGATCGTTTCTTCTCTTTTTTCTGCCATAGATAGGATAAAAGACTGAAACTAATGCTGCAAAAATAGTAGGCTGTAACCACATCCACGGAATTCGCACATCCTCTTTTTCTAATAGTGTTATTCCCGACAAAGGCTCTTTTCCTATGTATGATATCCACGCATCAAAACCATTCTTAAAGCCATAATCTTTTGCATAAAGTGGAAAAATACAAAGAAAAGGTCCGAGTAAAAAGTCAGCAATAAGTATTAGAATGGCTAAAGCAACTTTAAACTTCACGACTCTCACTCCTTCTTTCGACAGCCTTTCTCTTCTTTTCCATTTCCTTTTGAGCTGCAATATTACTCTGTGCTTCAGCTCTTAATCTTTCTCTTTCTAAAGATCTCCATGCTGACCGCCACACAGTATTTATAATCCTTGTTGGATCTTTTTGAAGTTGTGCTGCACCATTTAATACAATCTGAGATACTCTCTTTTGTATGTCTTCATAAGCTTTTTCTGCTGCGCTTTCTAAAATTTCAGGATTTGATGTGTAATGGCTGGTCAGCTCTTTAGCAAGGTCTTTGTACCTTTCAACAGATTTATAAAAACTTGGTTGCTTTAAAAGCCAGTCTGTAATCTCCTTTGCTTTTTCTTTTACTTCAGGAGACATGTAAGCATAAGCGATGCGTCCATGAGATGGCATAATCTTCGAAAGCTCTTTTAGCTTTTCCAAAAGCTCTTCTCTCGTAGTTTGGTCAAGAGTAGGTGGAAGACCGGGCTTTTCTCCATTTAATGCTTTTATTTCTATTCTTGCTTTTTTTACCTCATTTAGCAACTCTGAAATATCTCTTTTAGCCGTATCCCTTATAAGATCCCGTACTGCTGATTTTTCTGCTGTAAGCGCAAGTCTTTCTTTTGCATATATTTCATTTAAAAATACTTTTCTTATGTCTTTTCTCTCACCTTCTGAAAGTTTTCCCCGATGCCTCTGAGGTGTTTTCTCCCACATTACAACATGTACATGTGGATGGCCTTTTTTCTGATGAAAGGCAGCAACCCACCTCATATTTGACTCAGGTATACCCATTTTTGCTGCTGCATCTGATATTGTAGCTCTTAGAGCCTTCTCCCATGATTCTCTTGTAGTATATCCAAGTTTTACAGCATCTTCTTCCTTCAACGACAGAATAAATCGCCAAGCAATACCTGAATGATTACTCAATTCTTTCATTCTCTCTTTTAAACTAACATTTTCATCAGAGCTAAAAAGCCCATGACTTCCCGGCCTTTCATCCATATACTTTACATGTCCTGCAGGAGTGCCAGCAATATCTATCTCAAAATTATCAATAAAATCATCGAAGCTGTCATATTCTGAAAGTATCTTATCTGCATATTTATTTCCCGCATCCAGTTCCTCTAATTCATTTAATTCACCCTTGTCAACACCAGATCTGGTTCCTATATACAAAAGATGCGCAACATTTTTAGCGCGATTTTCAAGAGTAGGTAAATAAAATTTTGCTATCATCACAAAAGGAGCTGTCATTCATTATCATCTCTTTCTTTGAGATAAGCTACTGCTTTTTTCCTTGCTTCATTGTAAAGCTCAACAGCATTTTGTTTTCCCAAATCTGCTATAGCCTGCACATTCATGTACATTGCTGTAGCTGCTGCAACGGCTGATTTGGCCATAAGCTTAGCTAATCTATCTTCCGTGGGTCTTAGTACATCTCGCATGGCTTTACGAACAGCTTCGGTAACTTTGTCAATACCATCATTTGCAGCCTCAATCAAAACCGCATCCGAAAGCATTTTTCTTGCAACAGCAGAAATAGATTCATCTCTTCTTGATGCTAAATTCACCAAAGCTTGATAAACATCCTCTGGCAATTGAACATTTATCCTTTTCAAAAACATCCCTCCTCAAAAAATGATAAAAATTTTAAAAATTCTACGTGCAAAGATTTCGTACCACATAATCAAATAAAAAATTATATCGTACCAAAGCTTAAAATCTTTATGAGGCATAAACCATAAACTTGCAGTAACAGGTACAAAATATATTAACAAACTAATGTAATCAATAAGTGTTACCCTTTCCATATTTAGATTAAGCAAAACTTTAATTAAATTCGAAATACCGTATATTGCAAATGACCATCCAGTCCATATAAGAAATAAATACACGTGAATTTTCTCTCCTGTTATTTTAGATATTTTAGCTGGATTTAAAAAAGAAAAAAGGAAATCTTGAAAAGAGATAGAATAGAGTATATATACTGCAAAGAAAGTACCTAAAATGTGTGTTATACCTATAATTATGTCTTTTAAACCATATAAGTTAGATGTAACTCTTTCAAATTCTTCTTCATCATACAAGAATGGAGGAATACTATGCAAAATTTTTATTTTAGGATTTCTATCGCTTTTATTATCGACTTCTTTTTGCTCTTGCTCCCCATCAGCCCTTATATCATTCTTCCATTGATCCTTTTGATTACATTTAGACTTGCTTTTATCAGGATCAGCAAATTTTTTGTAGTTGCTTATTTTAAACATGAATGGCACCTCCAAAAACATCCAAATTCTCTACTGCTATTTATTTTTTATAAACCAGATGATTCTATCCTAAAACTTTACAAAGATTTTAGTAATGTTGCATTGCCAAATATCATTAAAAAAATGAAAGATAAAGACTCTTTCATTATAAAAACTCACCTATTTACTAATAAACAGAAGTTTATAAAAAAACTTACTACAGTTCCTTGTACAGTTGATTATCATGAATATAGCCCTACCTGTTGGGAAAAACTAACCCTAACTCTTACAATTTATTTTATAATTTTTGTAAAAAAGTTTTTTCTAAGAAATAAAAATACCTCTAATCTTACCGCAGTATTAAACAGAACTTTTTATCAAATTGTCATAAAAAAGCAACTTTAAAAACATAAAATTTCACGTGTGACATATAAGCATCACTAAAGAATTCAGAATTATCAATGGTTAATAGCTATTTAAGGCACAAAAATGCACCTTCAGCATACGAAATGCACCTTAAAATACACCTCTTACAAAACCAGTTCCGCCGGGCACTGCCCGGCGTGTGTGATGCACGAAGTGCACCTCCCCTTATCCTGCATTATAAAACCCAAGCATAATTACTACACGCTTTTTAACTAAAGCGAAAGAATATCTTGCAAACTTTCCAGCAAGAATTGTTCTGTTGTGTCCTTAGATTCATCCAACGTTTGGGCTTGAAGTTCTGCCCTCTTAAAAGGCACTTCTAAATTAAGTCCTAAAATAACATCTTCGATCCTATTAAGCTTCTCATTTATCTCTTTAAATGGATCCTTTTTATTTTCACTTAAACAAAAATCAACATAGAATTTCAACGCACTTTTTATAAATACTGATCTATCTTTTCCGTTAAATTTCGATAAAACCTCGTTTAAGTCGCTTTCATCCACTCTAAAACTGTACACCTTTGAAGGCAAAAAAATCACCACCTGTTTACAGGTTAACTTGAGTAATACTAGTGTTTTAAGACTATAAAATTTATAAAGTGTAAACAGATAACAAATTCTCTTATTAAGTTTGTTTACACTTTGCCGTTTTTTATCCCTTGTTCCTTTGGTATCAAGACTTTTACCTGTATACATACATTGTAAACAACTTAAAGCCAAGTAAAATAAAGAATTGTAGCTCATAAAATTTAAAAAATGTAAACAATCAAGGTATCTTGCAAAATAACTTTTGTTTACATTTTAATAGCTAATGCACCATATTTATTGATATAAAGCATCATAAAGCTGTTTACATTATTCGTTCATCATCTTTAATAGATATTGCCTTAAGATTTGTATTCTCACAAAACCTGATAATGTATTTTATATCTCTCTTAGTTATATAGTTTTTCTCTTCCATATAGTAATCAACCATCTGTTTCATAAGCTCCCATATATTTTCATAATTAAGTTTTTCTACGTTTTTTACTCTTTTGTCCATCGCCCCCACCTCCAGTATATCTATTCGTTTTTCTTCTCTTCTAATTCTGCTACTTTCAAAAAACCTCTCGCATTGGCCATCTGAGGATCTTTCACAGTAACTGCATTATCATATATGTCTACTAAAAATTCCTGCAAATCTTTACCACCACCCCCAGCAAGAAAAATAGTGTTAAAGAAGTCCAACTTATTACCCCAAACAGCTTTAAGCCTGTCCTTTATCACCCTTGCAATTTCAACCTTAATACCTTTAATTTCATCTCCAAAATCAATTTGCCTTCCTCTGAAGAATATCCGTTCATCTTTTGCAATTCTCATAAGTTCAGGTACATCTAACTTGCTACCTGTCTTCTGTGTAAATAACTTGTCAAGTGAATTGTAAATAGAAGATATACCTACATCTATAGTACCTGATAAATCCTCTCTCAAAACCAAGCGGTCCTCCACTAAGAAAACTATAAAATCTGTTGTCTTAAAACCTATATCAACAAGTCCTAAATAACTGCCTCTTATTAAATATCTATGTAAGTCCTCCATAATTGCTGAATAAACCGCACCCGCTGCCTGAGGGAAAATCGTTACTTTATCAAACTTAATCGTCTTTACCTTTTCATCCCCTTTAAAGCAACCCAAATTTCTATACCCTTTAAGCATTTCTAAAAATTCGTCTTTTTTGTGGATATACTGTTCAAAAGGTAAACCAGTCACCAAATGCACTGGACTTCCATCTTCAGGAAAAAGCAAAAGGCACGATGCAGCAATTAAAGCTTTAGTGTTAGGATGATTTATTTTATTTTCATCAAATGCATAAGATACATTTCTTCCTTCTCTTCTGGCCAACTCTCCAACAAAAAATTCGTGCCTTTCCCCGTTCATGATTACAATGTGCATATTATCAATTCTTTTCTCAAAACTACTTTCAAAAAGACCTTTAAGATTTCTCTCATAAGCATTCCCAACAATAGATGGAAAAACAACTGTTTTACCAGTTTCACTAATACCCTTCGTATATCCATATCCTAAATCCAATCCTATCTTAAACATTTCAAATCCTCCTTCTAATTTTATGCAAAATAAACATCATGCTTTGACAGCATCACGATAAACGAAAACTATCACGATAGACAGTAGGAATCGTGGTATAATTAGAGTGTACGGCACAGAGACCGGGGATTATTTGGGATTCAAACCCGTAAAATAAACTGATCGGGCTTCCTTTTTGCACCACCACTTGTCCAGAACAAAATGTTCAAAAGGACGCATAGTAAAATAAGAAATATAAGGGAGCCGCGCCGTAAAATCTTCCTTTATGAGGTGAAAGGTTATGGATAGATTATACGAGCGTTGTTGTGGGATTGAT
>NZ_JAGGLT010000008.1 GCF_017874545.1 Thermoanaerobacterium butyriciformans
CTCTGTGCCGTACACTCTAATTATACCACGATTCCTACTGTCTATCGTGATAGTTTTCGTTTATCGTGATGCTGTCAAAGCATGATGTTTATTTTCAATTTTTCTGCTTTCATCTAGCAATTCTTCCAAAACATCAATATTTTCTTTATCTTTTAATACGTTTATAGCTATTCTTCCTATTTTACCATCTATTTTTATCCTTTTATACCATGGTCTAATATCTTTCAAAAATCTCTTATTGTCAACAATTTTTTCTAAATTATTTGGCAATTCATAAATTGATTCAAATATCTTATCAAGTTCTTCCAAAATGATGTCATCTTTTGTTAGTTGATATTCTTCTATTAACTTACTTACACAAGTCTTAAAAGGCCACATTGGAGGATTTTCAGCATTCTCACATAAAAATTTAACATATTTCCAACCATCTCCACCTATCTCTTTATAAGCTTTTTCTAAAGCTATATACGGGTTATATGCTTCTGGATTCCACATATAATATGAATAAGTAATTAGTGATATCTTAGACGCTTCGGCTTGGTTCATTGGATTTGATAATATATACTTACAATTATGTTTATATAATCCACGGCTTCTATTTATTACTGCACCTAAATATAAATTATCTTTGGAATAATCATTTACAGGATAATTATCCCATAATACAAGCTCATGCTTATATATGTTAGATATATTGTCAGCATCAGAATTAGTAATTGTTGGCGCAGTTACACCTATTCCTGTCCAAAAAACTAATATATTTTTATCAAGTTTTTCCCTAAGACTTCTTCTGTAATCGGAATCTTCTTCCTGATGATACTCTGTCGGGCACATTATAAATTCAATATCATTGTATTTATCTTTTAGATAGGAAAAAACTTTATTGCACAAAAATGCATGTGCATTTCCTGGTATCAAAAATTCTTTAATGTCATCTTCATATTTTAATTTATAGTCTATATCATCTAATAACAAAGCAAATTTTCTTACGCCTTTATTTGCAATAATATCGTATTTTTCACATAAAAGCTTAAAATCATAATCATCTGTATACTTTATAGAGTTTCCAGGACTAACAGAAAACACAAAATCAACGTTTTTTTCATTGCACTTATTTATTAGACCATCCAACTTATTAAGTAAATCTATTGGATATGGCTCTCTCCATTTTTCTCTGTGATACGGATCATCTTTTGGCGCATAAAAATATGTATTCATTTTATGTCTTCTCAAAAATGATATCATATCAATCCTATCTTCAAAACTCCACGGCTCGCCATAAAAGCCCTCTATTATTCCTCTCATTTTGAATGAAGGCCAATCGATTATTTCCACCTCAGGTACGATGACATAGTCACCTTTCTTCTTGAATAGATTAAAGACAGTATCAACTGCATACTGGTAACCCCTATAGTCACTATATTCAACTAATATATCATCTTTTATTTTTATTCTATATCCTTCACTTGGTATTTTCTCATTTTTATATGTTTTTAGTTTTAAATCGCCATCCATTCTAACTATTTTTATAAATTCAGGTAAATCAAACTCATCAATTTTTTCTTCAACCGTAATATTTACCAATTTTTTGTATATCTTTTCATCACCAGTGAAAAATATTTCTTTAGGTTCTGGTACAATATCAATCATTTTTATCCTCCAATCTTTATTCCTACTTCAAACATCCTATTCCAAGGCATATAAACATCAAAATTGTAATGAAAATCATTTAAATTTTTTTCACTAAATTCATAAAGTTTCTTTTTAATAATTTCAGATATTAATTTTCCTTTATCCTTTAGGGTAAAATAATTGAGGCCATAAGTGTCTAATGAGTCTGTTACAGAAGATCTTATAAAATGTTGATATCCCCAATCTTCTAGATATCTAAGATATAAAAATTTTTCCGAAGCAATCAATTGGTCTTGTGAAGATATATTTTGTCTAGAATAATAAGACGAAATCATACTGTGTGATATAACTGTGCCTAATGTATTTGAAGATGTATTCCATCCGCCGTAAGAAAGAAGTTTTTTTAGTAAATTGTACTTCTTAATTAATTGCATTAATTGATTATCTGAGCCATTTGGCATTGCAACATCCGCCACAGAGCATAATTTACCTTTATTAATATAATAATTGATGGCTTCTACAAATTCATTTAAATTTCTTTCTGGATCAATGATATCAATTTTGCTTAATATAGAATCCCAGTTTTCAGACAATTTTAATGTAAGTTCCGATGGCGGATTAACCATCAAAATGAAATCAGCATCAGAGCTATTATCTATTATTATCCCTCCAGCCGAAATAATATGGTATTTAACTGTCTCATTAAGACTTCTATCTTCATATCTCGGTATTAACGTAGAACCTATTTCAGATGAATATCTTATAAAAACTGTTGGTTTTCTATTCTTCAGTTCATTAAAAACTCTCGCGATCAGTGTGCACCCTACTTCATCTGCGCCCGGATATGAATATATCCTATCTGTCAAATCTAGGTCACTTATATATTTCATAATCTTTCTGCGCTCTCTTGCAGAAAACCCATACTTCGAACAATCATCCATTGGAATAATCAAAAAATCAATTATCCCCTCTTTTACAAGATCAACAACTTTCAAATTTATTAGATGATTTACACGTCTTCTGTTTAAAAAATCATTTAATACATCCATAGGAATTTGATTTTTAATTTTATTATATTCACTTATATCTTCATCCGCTGCAACATTAAGTTCTAATTTATCAGATAAAACCCCATATTGAAATATTTTCTCACCATAATCCTCATAATAATCTGGTTCTTCGTCAGAACTATTATATGATGGCGATCTCATAATAAGATTAAATCCATAAACTCTTAAGTTTCTATTCATAGTTTTTAACTCTTTGATTAATTCAAGCCTCTTAATGCATTCATTATATGTCATTCTATGAAGTCTGGATGGAACAATTCCTCCATATAATAACATATCAATTGACACTACAAGATGACTTACATCGTTGATGTTATTGATTATCCAATCTTTAAGTTTATCTACATCTGCTGCACTTTTTTTATTACCAAGTATATCTAATGGAGGTTCAATCATTTCTATATCGCTTATATCCATTATCATTTTAGGATAAATATAATTGCAAGGCCTTTCATCAAGCGGAATATACATTACTTTTTTATTCATTGATTATCCCCCAGTTCTTTAAATCCACTTTTATAGAATTTATATGGCCTAAATCCAAATTGTCCATAAAACTCTTTAAGAATTGTCCAATCTATAACAACATTTCTCGTTCCCCTCATTTTCAATAGATTAAGCGATTCAAGTAATAATTTATTTCCTAGTTTTTTACCTCTATAATCTATGTCAATGCCTATTGGTCCAAGCGATCCATTTCCAGTTGCATCCACATTTATCTTACAAAATCCTATTACACTTTTGTCGCTCCACATTAATATTATATTTTGGAAGTCACCATTATTTTCGATATAATTATTGATTTCATGCTTCCATCTGCCAGGAAAATTCTTGTCAAAAAATTTATTAAGAGAATTAATATCATTTAATCGAAATTCTTTTACTATATAGCTGCTATCCATATTTATTTTAACATTAAGTTTACTAAAATCTAATTTTGAAACATCCGCCATTAAATCATAATGTGGTTCATTTAATTGAAAGCCCAAATCTTTAAAAAATCGCTCTACTTCATGAGATGGTTCAGGAATGCCAGAAAAGAAATTATTTATATCACCGCCAAGTAAGATTTTTCTAACTCCCAAATTTATCAGTTTTTCTTCTGAGAGTTTATAAAGTGATGTTCCATAGCCATGACATCTAAATTTTTTGTCAACTAGCAATATATTCAACCATGCACAATTTTCATACTCCTCAATTTTTCTATTATTTAATTTTACTATTATAAGCCCAACAACTTCATTGTCGATTTTTAAAATAAATGAACCATTACTATAAAAATCAACATCATCAAAGACATTTTTTATAAATCTATCTCTATCTATATGATATTTTTTATCAAAATTATATCCCCATAATTTTATTACCCCATCAACATCTTGTTTTGTTATATTTTCAAACATATTATATTACCTCTCAAAGTTTAAATTATATATCATAGCCATAATCACGCATAATTTTTCTAATTTCACGCCCTTCTATCTCGCTGGCCTTCATGTCTTTTTGAATGCTATATGCAGCAGCAATACCTGCAGCTTCTCCTGTTGCTCTACACGTTGGCTGTATTCTTATTGATGATTGAGCTATGAAAGTTGAAGATATACATCTTCCAGCAACTAATAATCCTTCTATATTTAGTGGAACCAGGCATCTAAATGGTATTTCAAAATATTCATTATTTTCTATAGGCACAATCTTAACTTCGGTTTTTATACCGTGCACATCAACTGGATACGCCGTTTTTGCAATTGCATCATCGAATTTTGATCTGTTATTATAGTCATCAACGTTTAAAATGTACTTTCCTTTTATTCTTCTTGATTCTCTAATCCCGATCATAGGAGCAACAGTTAATATATAACTTTCTTCAAAGCCTGGTATATATTTTTTTAAAAACTTATAAAGTCTTTGTATCATTTCTCTACCTTTTTGATATGAATAAGATATTTCCTTTACATTAAGAACATCCCTGATTTCTGGTATCTCCGGACAATTAAAAGACATTACACCGGGCATTCCTGGTATCGAAAATGCTTGAAAATAAACTCCATCTTCATAATTAATAACCTTGTCATTAAGACCCTTTTTAAAGACATTTTCAAGCGGAAAATTACCATTCCATACCATTGCAGTTTCAATAAGCGGATAATCCAGACCCCAATTTTGGCCAAGATCTTTAAGAAATGATTGTAATTTTATAAGATCAATATTTCCAACCATAAATCTTAAAGAAATTGCCTGATTCTTACCAGTTCTCTCATCACCAATAAAGCATGGTACTCCCGCAGAAAATGCTACATCGGCATCGCCAGTACAGTCAATAACAAGCTTTCCAAGTATTGCGCTTATTCCTGATTTATTATGAACAAGCACGCCTTTTATCGTATTGTCTTCTACTATACTGTCTAAAAAGAAAGTATCATAGAAAATTGAACCATTATACTCTAACATCATTTCCTCAAGAACAAATTTCATCATTTCCGGATTAAACCATCCGTCATTTCCACTTGAGTCTTTTGCACCATACCCATAATTTATAAGCCTTCTACGAATTTCTTTATCTATAGATGAAGCCGGATTGCCTTTAATATTAACATGCATCATTGGTGTAACCTGAGCAGCAGTTGATGAACCACCAATGAACCCATATTTTTCTATTATTAATGTTTTGGTTCCTTCTCTAGCAGATGCAATTGCAGCAATAGAGCCTGCTGTACCACCTCCAACAACTATAACATCATATTCATCATCTAAAATCGGTATTTTATTATTTTTATATAAATAATATTTCATGATGACACTTCCCTAATCAATCAGTAATCTCCACCAATCATACTCTTCAATATAACTTAGATCAAACAACATACATCCTTGTGATTTCTTAAAACACATATCAACTGCTTTTTTAAAGTTCTCTGGTTTGCCTTCATACTGTTTCACAAAAAGGCTTCCAATGATAGGCACCACATTCATTGTTACTTTACTAGCCATTATCCCAGAGCCTTCCACGCTATACCAATATGCAGGTTTACCATTTTTAATCGCCTCATCTATTGTTACATCAGGATAATAAAATCCAGACATCAGTTTATCCAGACATTCAGCATAACCAGTTTTTGAATACTCTTTTCCTACCCACGGATAATCTTCTGGTATATACTTTTCACTAGCCCAATTTGCTCCAACCTGATAATAAATTGGATACCACGTTCCTGCATAATCTATAAATTCAATTTTTTTGTTTGATTTGTTTATTGTTTCTCTAACTCTTATAATGAATTTTTTGATGTTTGATGCCTTAAAAGTTATCCAATCCCCAAAAAGATCCCCATAGATAACTTGTTTATCACCATTATCATCTACTTTAAGTTCATAAATATCTGTAGGCCAATTGTACGCTTTCTTTCCTATAAACTCCTCAAATTTATCTTTAGTATATTCGCTAAAATCTGCTGCAAGTCCTATGAATCTGACTCTGTCAAGCACAATACCATCAATATCATAATTATTAATCAATTCATTTATCACGCTTTCCTCATACTGCTGAACATCCTCTCTTACGGGATTGACAAAAACGTCAGAAAAATCATCAATAGAATCAAACGTTTTTAATTCATCTATATCCGTAATTGGTTTTATAGACGATTTACCTTCATTATTAATTCCATATAGATATGTTTGCCAATATGGGTGTTCATAGCCTTTTGACAAATTGCTTTTATTTTCCTTATTTCCTTCCGAGAAGACATCTACAGCGGCATATATCCTTAAATTTCTATCATGTGCTTGTTTTATATATAATTCAAGATAATCTTTATCCTTTTCAAATTCTGAATCATAACAACTATAATGTGGTGCTATTTCACTTTTGTATATGCAAAAACTTGATGGATCTTTAACACTTAGTACAATAGAACCAATTCTATATTTAACACATTTATCAAGTATTTTTTCGAAGTATTTATTATCGAGAATTATATTCTTGTTAGCATGAATTTCTATCCATAGATAATAATCTTTATCCAAACTTACTCCTCCTAACCTTTTATAGCACCTGCAACAGCATTAATGAAATATTTTTGAAAAGCTAGAAATACTATTATAACTGGAATTATGGATAATACTGTTCCTGCAGCTACATAGCCAAATTTATAATTAAACTGGCCAGATAAATATTTTAGAGCCGTTGCTAAAGGATATTTATTCGGATCTTGTAACACAACTATAGGCCACAAAAATGAATTCCATAGACCTATAAAGTCAAATATTACAATCGTAGAGATTGCTGGCATAACTTCCGGAAGCATTATCTTATACCATATCTTAAATTCTGATGCACCATCTATTTTAGCAGCATCAATTAATTCCCTTGGTACAGTCAAATAAGATTGCCTTAAAAGTATTATGCTAAAAACAGATACCGCACCTGGGATAATAACACCAGTCAAAGTATCAAGTAAGCCCATTTTTGATATAGTCAGGTAGTTAACAATTAGCCCTGCAGCAGCCGGCAAAATCATGGTACTAACTAATGCAGAAAATATTAAATTTTTGCCATAAAAATCCATACAAGCCAAAGGATATGCTGCAAGTGAAGCTAACACAACATCAAGCACTATTCCTGAAACTGTTATTATTACTGTGTTCAAAATATATTTAGGTATTGATATAAAATTAATCACACCTATATAATTAGCTAATGTAAATGGATGTGGAATTAAATCCATTGTGTAAATATTTTGGCCTGTTTTAAATGATGAAGATACAAGCCAAATAAAAGGTCCTGCTAAAAATATTGCTATTATTATCAATATTAAGTAAGTTATTGTTAATGAAAATATCTTTTTTATAGATTTTACTTTTTTGTAATTTACAGATTTATTATTTAAAGTTTCCATATTAATAATAACTCATTCCTCCTTTTCTACCACCATATATGAATACTAATATGCTTAATGCTGTTGTCAAAATAGCAACTAACAAGCCTATCGCTGATGCATAACCAAAGTTAAAATCCGTAAATGCTTTCTGGAATTGATAAACACTTGTTACCATAGTTGCATCTCCTGGTCCCCCATTTGTTAACACATATACAACATCAAATACTCTGACTGCAGATAAAATGCTCATAAATGTACATAACCATATATATGGTTTTAATAGCGGGATAGTAATTTTGTATAATGTTTGGGTTCTTGTAGCTCCGTCAACATAAGCTGACTCTTCTAATTCTTTAGGAATTGATTGAAGTCCTGCAAGGTATATCATCATATAATATCCAAGTCCTTGCCACATAGTAATAAACATTAATGATAATAGTGCAAATCTAGGATCATTTAAAAAAGATATTGGTTTACTAAAAATACCATGCTCAATCATAAATGTATTAAGTAACCCATGTGGATCAAAAATCCAACCCCATGTAATTGAAACTGCAACCATAGAAGTAACAACAGGTATATAATATAAAACTCTAAAAAATGATATGCCTTTTATCTTTCTATTTACAAATATAGCTAATAGGATTGACAATAGCTGAAGCGGTGGGACAACTCCAACAAATAATATTGAATTTTCTACTGAAACCCAAAACTCATGGTCATGTATAGCTCTTGAGAAATTAGCCAGCCCAACAAATTTTGATTGCCCAACAACAGAATAATCATAAAATGCTAATGGTATGCTTGCCACTATTGGATAAAAAACGAAAATCACAAGAAAAATCATAGCTGGCAGAATAAACAAATAAGCTATCAATGATTTTTTTAACTTATTCTCCATTTCTAAAACCCCTTAAGGAGCAAGGCTTTTTAAGCCTTGCTCAAAATTATTACTACTATTACTAACCTGATAACATTTGATTTACATTCTTTTCAGCATCATCAAGTGCTTGTTTAGGCGTCTTTTGTCCATGAAATGCTTCATCAGTTTCTTTGATTAATTCTGATGTTATGTCGCCACTATTAGGCACACCTAGCGTTTTGTCAGTTGATTTGCTTAGAAAATCTGCTGCAATAGATATGGCTTTGCCTTCTAGAGTTGATGTATCAGATTTGAAATAAGAATCTTGTGATGCTTTTATTGTCGAAGGAAAAACTTTTGCTTCCTTCGCAAATTCAAGCTGATTTTCATCATTAGTTACAAAGTTTGCAAAATCTATAGCTTCTTTATGATGTTGGCTTTTTTGCATTACTACTAAATCCATTATTGGATTATCTATAACTCCACTTTTACCTACCAATGGTTGTGTAATATCTGTATTTTTGTAAATATCAGGTGCCTCATCTTTTATACGGGATAAAGATTGTGCTCCAGAGTTTATAAGCCCAAGTTTTCCCGTTGAATAAAGTTGTAGCATTTTTGTCCAGTTACCTTCTGCATCTAATGGGAAAATATCATTCTGATAATATTCTTTAAATTTTTCCAACAATGCTAATGTATCAGGTGTATTAAAAGCAGCTTTTGTCTTATCTTCGTTAAGGATATTTATACCATAACCCCAGTATGCCTCATTGTGGAAATAGTCTGGAACATATAAATAAGCTCCAGTCTTATCTTTAAATTCTTTCGCCATTTGGAATACATCATCATATGTCTTTGGTGGATTCATTCCTGCTTTTTCAAACAGCGCTTTATTATAAATCATAACTGAAGGTGCACCATACCATGGAAAAGCATATATCCCATCCTTTATTTTTGTTGATTCCCATAATGTTTTTATATATATACTTTTTTGTTCATCTGTTGCTTCTTTATTTAAATCAACCAAAGCTCCTTTTGCTGCTAACTGCAATGCCATATCTGTATTTAAGTTGACAACATCTGGTACATCATTACCTGCAGTTGATGCCACTAACTTATTTTGAATTGCGTCATATGGTAAATCTGTCCATTTAATCTCAACATTTGGATGAAGCTTCTTATATTTTGCAAATAAATCATTGAAGTAGTTATCAAACTTTGGTCTTAAGGATATAGTCCAAAATTGTAATGTTATTTTTTCGGCAGTATTATTAGAAGTCTTGGCATTATTGGAATTGGACTTTGATGAACTGTTTCCGCAAGCAGTAAATGCTGTTACAATCATAACTAGCACCAGCAACATACTTACTGTTTTCAATATCTTACTTTTAATCATTTAAACAACCCCCTCATTTAAAATTAATTTTGCAGCCCCATATACTGTCGAAAAGTTATTAAGTCCTGCAACAGAAATATTTAAATCACATTTTATTTGTGATTTTAAATATTCCCACCACAGATCTTTTGAATTTGTTACACCACCTCCGAGAATGATTATTTCAGGATCAATAAAATTTCTTATGTTAAAAATTAATAATGAGAGCGATTTTACAAATTCATCCACAACTAACTTTGATATTTTATCGTTTTTCATATACAATTTAAAAACATCTTTCGCACTATTCACCAAATTGGAGCCTGCTATTTCATTGTATCTTTTATATATTGCAGTACCCGATATATATTGTTCAACGCAACCATTTTGCCCGCAGTTGCATCTTTTGCCA
Organism: Thermoanaerobacterium butyriciformans; assembly: GCF_017874545.1. Taxonomy (GTDB): domain Bacteria; phylum Bacillota; class Thermoanaerobacteria; order Thermoanaerobacterales; family Thermoanaerobacteraceae; genus Thermoanaerobacterium; species Thermoanaerobacterium butyriciformans. The sequence continues at coordinate 10,232 of NZ_JAGGLT010000008.1, forward strand.
CCAGGATACAAAATAGTATGGCCAATTTCCGCTGAGCTGAAATGACTTCCTCTTATCAATTTACCATCTAGTATTATTGCACCCCCAACACCTGTCCCTAAAGTTATCATTAAAATATCTTTAAAACTTTTAGCAGAGCCTAGCCAATTTTCACCAACAATTGCCGCATTAACATCATTTTCAACTATTGTTTTTGTCCTATATTTTTGAGAAATAATTTCTTTTAAATTTATGCCAGTCCACCCTGGTAAATTATCTGTAGCATAAATAACTTCACCTGTATTAAAATTAATTCTACCGGCTGAACCAATACCAATTCCTTCTATATCAGTATCAAATAAATCATCTAATACACCGAATAATTTTTTCAATATGTGATCTCTGCCTAAATTAGCATCTGTTGAAGTCTCTTTAAATTTAATTAAATCTCCATTTGAACCAATAACCCCACCTAAAATTTTTGTACCACCAATATCTATACCAATAACTTTTTTCATTTCATAAACACCTTAAATCAATACAATTTATCTAAAACTGCTTTAGCAGTTTTGTTTAGATTTTGAACTGCTTTATCCTTCATTTTCACTGCTATACACGTATATAAAATATCAAGTATATGAAGCTGAGCTATTTTAGAAGTTAAAGCACCACTTCTTAATGGCGTTTCTTTTGCAGATGTTAGCAATACTATATCCGCTACTGCAGTAATAGGCGATCTTGCATAATTTGTAATGCAAATAACTTTTGCTCCAGCTTCTTTAGCTAACTTACATGTTTCTACAGTATCTTTTGTACTACCTGAAAAAGATATTCCAATTGCCACATCACCTTCCTTAAGGTTAACCGCTGATATGGCCTGTATATGTGGATCTAAATTAGCATCAACGTTTAAACCAAGCCTCATAAATTTGTACTTTGCATCAAGTACAGTATAGCCAGATGCACCAACACCGTATATTTCTATCTTATTTGCTTTTATGATCTCTTCGACAGCCTTCTCAAGTTCACTGATTGACAACATTTTTGTAGTATTTGAAATAGCCAATGTATTTTCAGTAGTTATTTTTTGCAAAAGTACATCAATTGTGTCACTAAAAGTTATATTCTCGTGTATACTTGTTTCTGGGCTCGTTGTCTCTTTTGCAATATTTAATTTGAAATCCTGAAAGCCAGTTAATCCAATATGTCTACAGAATCTAATTATTGTTGTTTCCCCTACATTAATTTTTTCTGCAAGTTCTGTTATTGAAGAATAAAGTACTTCTTCCGAGTTCTCAAGAACATAGTCAGCTACTTTTTTTTCAGCATTTGTCAATGAATTATATACACTTCTAATTTTTAATACGACGCTATTTTGTTCCTGCATATTTTACCGCCTTTCTTATTGATTCAGCAAAATGCTTTGTTATCTCTTGAGGTCTTGTTATAGCTGTTCCAACAACAACTGCATAAGCTCCAAGCTCTAATGCTTTAATAGCTTCTTCTGGAGTCCATATTCTTCCTTCAGCGATAAGTGGAATCTTCAACACTTTTGATAACTTTTCAATTAATTCAAAATCTGGTCCATCGAGCTTTGGACTATAATCTGTATAACCAGAAAGTGTTGTTGATACAATATCAAATCCGACTTTCTCAGCTTCAATTCCTTCGTTATAAGTAGATATATCAGCCATTACCAAAATATTCGGATATAATTTTTTAACTTCCCTTAAAAGATCTTTTGTTGATATATCTCCTGGTTTAATCAACTTAGTGGCATCAATTGCTACAATATCCGCGCCAGCTTTAACAACTGCACTTACCTCTTCTATAGTAGGTGTTATATATGGCTTATACCCTTCATAATTTTTTTTAATAAGACCTATAATAGGAAGTTTCACTTCTCTTCTTATAGCTTTTATATCTTCATAACCATTTGCCCTTATAGCCACAGCTCCTCCCATTTCTGCAGCTTTAGCCATTTTTGCCATTATTAAAGGGCTGTGAAGTGGTTCATCACTAAGTGCTTGACATGAAACTATTAGTCCATTTTTTATATCATCTAATACCTTCATTGGCATCTCCTCTTTTCTTTTTGTTATATTAATATATTTGACATTAATTAAAAAATTCCTTCTTTATTTTAATAAAAAAAGAAAAATTTTTTTGTAAAATTTAGTTAATAATTTGAGTTTCTTTCCTATATGCTATAGTTTTATATTTATTATCAATTTTCAAATTAGCCATTTTATCATTTCCAAAATTCTCAAATTATAATGTTACTTTTTAGAGCCATAAAAATATTTTTTCTCAAATTATTACAGCATGATTAAAAAAATTTTCCCCTTTTTAAGAACATTAATACTAAAATTTGTCAATAGTTGTTATTTGATAATTTAGAATATTTGATATATAAGATTTAAAAAAACTAAAAATATTCGATATAATTCACGATTTTACTTGTAGTTGTGTATCCAAAAATGCTAATGTATAATTAAAATAGTAAATTGTATTGGTGGTGAACAGTATGGATATGGATGAATTCAACAGATGGTTTAATCAAGCAATTCACACATTGAAATCAGCTTATAGAGATTATAAAGATGGAGATTATTCATGGTCATGTTTTAAAGCACAACAAGCTGCGGAATATGCTGTTAAAGCACTTTTAAGAGCGTTTGGCATTTCTATAGTAGGCCATTCACTTGTTAAATTAGCAAATGATCTTGATAATGCTGGAATTAATAAACCTGATGATTATAATAAGTGGGCTAGAAAACTTGACAGAGATTACATTCAACCACGATACCCGGATGCTTACCCATCAGGAAGTCCTTACGAATATTATGATGAAAATGATGCAAAAATATCATTGGAATACGCCCAAAATATCCTAAATTATGTGGAGGAGTATATAAATGAATGCAGCAATGATAATAAGGGAGCAGAAAAGGAATAATCTAATAGGTATAGGCAAGAAATACTCGCAAATTATTAGCGATGTTTTACATCCTATGTGTGCAATTATAATCGGTTCAGTTGCCAGAGGAGATTTTAATGATAGCAGTGATATCGACGTAATAATAATATCAGATAAAATGCCTATCAATTATAAAGAAAGAATGAAACTATTATACGATTATGTTTTCGATGTGATCGAACCAAAAGGCTATAACACTGAGGAATTTAAAAAACTATATTTTAAAAATAATCCCATTTCTATTGAAGCAATTGAAAAGGGTATTGTAATTTATGATGACGGAATATGGGATAAACTAAAAAAAGATATTGTTTCAGGTTAGGTTGGAGAAATCCAGTAAAAAACGGCTATCATAGCCGCAATCAATACTTTCTTTAATTCTTTTTATTTATAAAATCGCTTGGCGATTTTAGGATTTTAATTGGTATTGAAAATAAAAATTTATTTAATTCGCTTATCAATTCTTCTGTTATTTTGAAAGATTTCTCTAATAATCCAATGTTTTTATTTCTTGATATAAAGTCATCTTTCAACTCTATTTCGGTCTTGCAATCTTGACATCTTATTCTAATTATTTTTTCATCGCCATTGTAGTAAATCACGTGGTTAGTATTTTTATCGCAGTGTAAGCAAAACAGGTCGGCTTCCATATACTTTATCATATAAACACCTCTTGTAAACTATTCTTGATATTAAAATGTATAGCCTAAAACTCCACCTATATTTACTTAATAAAGTGGAGTTTTGCATATACAATAATTTTCGACATTCCCAGCCATTTTATCTAATAATTTCAATCTGAAAATTATTCTCCCAAAACAATTATCTTGCATTTTCGAATGCGTGGTCTTGTGCGATCAAAATCCACAAAGTAAATATAGCCTGTTGGCCCTACCCCTAATTTCCCATTATCAACTTCAAATATTTGGCTGGAACCAATCAATGTAGCTTTTAAATGTGCATCACAGTTTAGAAGTGCTGAACGGTCACCATTTGGAAGATAGTCTTCTACATCAGGCCATGATAATACTGCTTCATAATGTTTTTCACCGGGATAATTATATTGTCCTTCTTCAACTTGATCTGGAATTATCTTTTTAAGGACATTGTTTAAATCAGCTTGAAGATATTCATCACCATCTTCAGTATAATCGTGAACAAATTCTTCAAAAAACACAGAACAAGTAGTATGAGGAGAAATCACAGCACAGATGCCATTTTGTATCTCGCTTTTTTTGATTATTTCCTTAACAGAAGGAGTTATATTAAAAAAGCTAGGTGTTCCTCCATGAGATGTTAAATAAATTTGTTCTTTATATATTTTCATTCTAATGCCTCCTTCCTTATCTTAATTCATTTTTAGCCTTTACAATAGCCTGTATCATTTCTTCTAACATTTTTATTCTATCCGGCGCATTGATTATGCCGCTTGTCGCTCCAGTCCCATCTGCACCATTTATTATCGTCTGATAAACGTCTTCCCCAGAACTTATTCCCGCTGCCTGCATGACTAAGATATTGTCATTTATATCTTTTATCTTTTTTGTAGTTTCTCTTATATACTCGTAACCACTGGTTTTCCCTGTACCAATTAAATCAGTTGGTTCACACAATAGTATATCAGGCTTCAACATAGCTATAGCTGTAGCTTCTTCTACAGAATCAGCACATACAATTGTAATAAGTCCTAAATCTTTCGCTCTTTTTATTGTTTTAACCAAATCGGATAATTTTAATGAATGTTCAGCATGATTTAAAAATACTGCTTCAGCGCCCGATGATTTTATCGATTCAGGCAGTACATAGCCCATACCACGTCCAGGTAGTAATGGATCCATATGCTGTGCTGTAATCTTGATGTTTTTTGTATTAGATTTAATATAATATAAATCTGCAAATGGCGCTGTAAAAAATATGTCGACATCATATTCTTCAGCAAACTTGTCTGCAGCAAGTGCTAATTGCAAACTTTCTTCACCGTATAAATATGACTTGGGATTGACTACAAAAAATGGTGTTCTTATTTTGCCCATGTTATCACCTCTTCATATGACATTAGCTTGTCTGTATTTGTTTGTTTCAAAAACATCATAATAATGTTTTAAGCATTCCTTCATACCTTCTCTTTGAGCATAAATCAGTTCATAATAATCGTTAAATTGAGTGTTTTTCACTTTCTCACATGCAGCAGTTACCAAATCGGTATAAATGTTTATCTTGCTTATTCCTTCAGTGGCACATCTTTTTAAATTGTCATCTCCAGAAGATGAGCCTCCATGAAGTACCAGAGGAACATCCACAGCGTTCCTAATTTCTCTTAATCTGTTAAAATCTATAACTGGTTTCCCTTTATAATGTCCGTGAGCGGTGCCAATAGAAATCGCTAAAGAATCTACATCTGTAAGCTCCACAAATCTTTTCGCATCTTCAACGGTAGTATATATACTATCACTATTGTCATTATTTCTATAATTTTCACTGTTGCCAACATGCCCAATTTCGGCTTCTACAACCACTCCTCTTAAATGAGCGTATTTTACTATCTCTTTTGTTTTTCTAACATTGTCTTCGAATGGTTCCATAGAAGCGTCTATCATTACTGAATTGAATCCATTGTCTATTGCTTTCATGATCAACTCTTTTTTTGTACCATGGTCAAAATGCAATACTGCCGGAATTTTAGTTTTTTCACCATAGTATTTACCCAAATATAGTGCTTCATCAAGTGATAAAAAATCTTCATGTGCCTCTGCGTATGCCAAAATAATAGGTAGATTTAATTTTTCCGCAACTTCAATATATGCTTTTATAGAGTTCTGATCTACGAAATTTGGAGCCGGTATGGCGAAATTATATTTCCTTGCAATTTTAAATAATTCTTTTGATGATACTAACAAGAGATCATCTCCTTATATTTAATATTTTATGATAGATAACATTTTCAAAATCTTAATGGGAGCATTAAAACTCCCATTAAGATTTTTATTATTTAAAACAGATTCATAATCTTTAAAATTATCCATGTTAATGGATTAGCACCATCACATATACTTGATATTTGAGAAGCGCCGCTTGGGAATTTAAATGCAGCGTCCGTTGCAGCCTGCGTAAGAAGTGGTGCAACATTAGTTGCAATTAAAAGTCCTACACCAATTACAATTGCTCCTATTAATACTGACCTAAACACATTTCCTTTAGTAATAGGCGCTATCATCGCCACCATAAACGGTATTGTAGCTAAATCTCCAAATGGCAAAACATTGTTACCTGGCAGTATTACCGCAATCAATATCGTAATAGGTACTAAAATTAACGCTGTAGATATTGCTGCAGGATGACCAACCGCAACTGCAGAATCAAGCCCTATATAGAATTCTTTACCTGCAAATCTTTTCTGCATAAATGATTTTGCGGCTTCGGAAATTGGTATAAGGCCTTCCATGAGTATTTTTACCATCCTTGGCATCAAAAACATTACACCAGCCATAGACATTCCAAGATTTAAAGTCGTCTTTGCATCAAATTTTGCTAATATACCTAATATCAATCCCAAGATTAAACCTAATACAACAGGCTCTCCAAATATGCCAAATTTCTTATTAATTGTGTCAGGATCTGCCTCAATTTTGTTAACATAAGGTATCTTGTCAATTAATTTATTCAATGGTATAGCTATTGGTACATACGCTGCTGAAAAACCATGCGGTAGGGATATTCCCGGTAATCCGTAAAAATCCTGAACCATTTTTGCTGTCCAATCTGCAAGCTTCAACACTATAGCTGCATTAATTGCTGCTGCAATTAAACCTAATGTTAAGTTCCCTGTAGCTACAGTAACAAGAGCACCAGTAAAAGCAAAATGCCAATAATTCCAGAAATCTACGTTTACAGTCTTCGTCAATCTTGTGGCAAGCATTATGATATTGATAGCAAGTCCTAATGGTATTACAAAAGCTCCTACTTTCGATGCAAATGCGATTGCTGACGATGCCGGCCAACCGACATCAATCACATTTAATTTTACGCCCATGTTCTTGACCATTGCTTGTGCTGCAGGTCCTAGATTATTAACAAGCAAGCCTATAACAAGATTTATTCCAATGAATCCTATTCCGATTGTTAAAGCTGAACGAAAAGCTTTGCCAGGCTTCTCACCTAAAATCATACCAAGTATGAAAATTATTATAGGAAGCATTACAACTGCGCCAAGATCCAACAAATATTTTATTACACTCATTCATAACACCTCACTTTTTCAATTCATTTACGATCTCTTCAAGTACTTTTTCTTCGCCTATACCTGTTATCAAGGAAAGAGCATTGATGCTTTTTTTGCCAAAATTGTCTTTTAAAATCGTTGTAGTTACGATAAGATCTGCATTTTCCGCATATCCTTTGATCTCTGTAACTTTGCATTGGATTATGTTTACATGGAGATTCTCCCTTTTACATGCTTCTGTTATCTTTTCAGCGACAACTGTCGATGTAGCAATTCCTGTTCCACACGCGACTATAACAGTCTTTCTTGTCATATTCATTCTCCTTTCAATATTTTAAACAGTTTCATCATTTAAAGTACAATTTTTTATGATCTCAATAATTTCATCACCTCCGTCTTCACCAATGATCTTCTCCAGTAATGAATCATCTTGTATCAGTTGAATTAGTTGCTGCAGCATTTCAACTTGACTGTGAGATTCGTTTAAAGCAATCATAAAGATTATATTTACTAAAACATCTTCCAACGGATTTGCCATGTTTTTGAAGATAACTGGTTTTTTCAGTGTTGCGACTGCTATCGCAGGTTTTATTACATGTTCTGGATCTGTGTGTGGTATCGCAACATTGTACTTATTTAAAAGCAAACCTGTCGGAAAAACTTTTTCTCTCTTTTTTACTGCTTCCAAATATGTCTCTTTGACATATCCGTTTTCAAATAGTTTTTTGTAAAGCACATCAAATACATCGTCTTGACTTATGGCATCAAAATTTGTAATAATTAATTCTTTGTTGAAAAACTCCGATATCTTCATATAATCTACCTCCTCATTGTTTACACCTTTATATAATGCAAATACCGTGCCAATTAATTGGACGGTATTGTATTTCTCATGATTATTTCTTTTATTTCTTCCTTACTTTTGGCTTCTTTTAGGTCTTTTAATATTTTTTCATTCGATAAGACCTTATACAAATCAAGCATGTAATCTTTAGCATCTTCTTTCAAAGCCAACATAAAAATTAAGTCTGTTTTAAAATCTCCTTCCCAATAGATGGGTTCTTTCAACTTTGCTATGGCTATGGCAGGTTTTGTGACATATTTTGTGTCGCCATGTGGTATCGCAACTCCCCCTTTCATCCATGTAGCACCCATCGATTCTCGTTTATATGCGCTTAGTATGAATTTCTCATCAACGTATCCTCTATCCTCAAGCATATACACCATTTTGTCTATAATATCGCTTTTCATTGATGCATCAACATCAAATAATATTAGATCATCGTCTAATACTTCTTTTAAGCGGCTTTCTTCCACAACATCTATGTTTACTAGTTTCTTTAACCTTTTTAACCCTTCCCCATTCATTATTTCCTCAACAGAGATATATGGAATATCACTTATTTTAGGATCGATGGTTCCCACAAAAGCTTGAATATTGTTTTTGCTCCTTATCTTATTTATTTCCGTATCAAGTTCTCTTTCGCTGAAAAGACCTAAAGGTATTATCTTTAATCCACTTTTTATCTCAGGTATCTTATCCTCTATATATTTCTTTATCTTAAGCGCAGTTCCCTCACCAGTTATGCAGATGGTTACTATGGCTTTCGGAAGTTTGTTTGAATCTTTCACACCTTCCACATGTCCTACGTAAGATTTATTTTCATCTAATGCATCAGCTATTTCGTCAATGGTGGCATCTGGCAGAATAGCCCGCCTTACGGCTTCCAAGACCATTACAGTGTCTACCCTTCCAATGGTCCTTGTAGGTATGCCTGTCCTTTTTGTTATTATCTCACCAAAAGTGATGAGTGAACCCATATCAACAAGTATTATACATCCTTTCCCTTCATTCACCTTCTTCACGACTTCAATTGTACGCAAAAGGGCATCTTCTGGGCTTTCATCAAGTGCCATCTCTACCCCGTGAGCTATATTTACCCCTAAAAGCTTGTTTGCCACATCTGCCATGCCACAGGCTACATGTCCATGTGTTAATACTATAACAGCCACATTCCCTTTATTTCCACCTTCACTAGCTGAAAATGTTCTCAAGTACATGGCTACAAAACCAACCTCATCGTCTGTAAGCTCAATATCCAATATTTTATTGATTCTGTCAACCATCTTTTTCGCCACAACGTATTCCCTCATGTACTCGCTTTTGACGCTTTCAAGCTGCGGGTTAAATATAGATTTCCCGCTTTTCACCCTTTCGTAAGCTGCGCTTAGGTGAATAGCCAGTGCATAGAAAAGATTGTCCTTTATATTTTTGTAATTTTCTTTTGCTATGTCTATGGCTTCTTCAACGGCATACAATATTTTCTCGCCTACGATTTCCTTTAATTCCTTTTTTGAAACAAAATTTTTTGTTCGTATATCGTTGGCAAATTTTTTAAGCTCTGATTCTACTTGATTTCCAACGATCTTGTAGATTTCGTCGGTTTTTAACCCATCATTTTTTAGCTCAGTAAATCTATCCTCTATAAACTGGTATATTTCATCTGGCAAAATATACCTATCTTCTTTAGGCAGCAATTTGCTTACGTTGTTTGGATATATGATGACATCCTTATCCGAATATTCTTCTATATAAGGTTCTCTTTTGCTGACTTTCAAAAGCCCCATCCTTACATGGTTTGGCAAATCGGCAAGATTTATCGTTATTTCGCCATCTCTATTATCTAAAGTCTTCAAGAAACCTCTTGCACATGCTACTTGTATATCGCTCCTCATTTGACCTATATTTCCGGGGCAATCATAAAGCATTAAGGCCCTAAGCGCATCTGGCTTTAATTTTATTGGCTTATTTATTCTAAACGCTTCCTTTTTAAAGAAGAATTTTATAATTTCAAATCTCTCTGTATGTGGCCTTTCGCTTATAGGTGGTAGCTCTATAACCATAGGGATCCTGCGCCTAAATGTAAGTAGAAGCGATGATTCCGGATTTTCTGTAGTAGCCGCTATAAGCATTATGTTAGCTTCTCTTTCACTGTCAGTCTCTCCAAGCCTCCTGAATTTGCCTTTGTCAAGTAAAAAAAACAAGATCTCTTGTCCCTCACTGGGAAGCCTGTGGACCTCGTCAAGAAATAGTATGCCACCGTCGGCTTTTTCTACCAAACCAGCTTTTGACGACTCTGCACCTGTGTACGCTCCTTTTACATATCCGAAAAGCTGTGACATTAAAAGTTGTGGATTATCCGCATAGTCTGCGCAGTTAAAGACGACAAAAGGACTGCCGGCCTTTAGCCTGCCTGATTCCAACGCAAATTCGTACATAGCTTCTGCCAGTTGGCTTTTCCCAACGCCAGACGGTCCCAGTATTAATGTGTGAAGGCCATGTGGTGGATATAGAATGGCGGCTTTGGCTTGACTTATCTGTGTCTTTAAACTTCCATCGTATCCTATTATCTCTTTAAAAGACATAAAATCACTTTCTCGACTTATCTCATCATCTTTACCATTGTCATCTTTTACATTATCAGCCACTATAATCTCTGAACTTAAGATTTCCTTCTTTACCTGCGACGCCGCAAATCTCGATATGTCGTAGCCTAAATCGTTTAATCTCTTTGTAAATTTCCTATCAGAGATCTCTTTATCTTCGCTTAAAATCTTTTTTGCATCTTCATAAAGGTATGGCTTTCTCCGCTCTCTGGAATCGGGTATACCATTTTCAAGTCTATATTGTGTCACTTCTTCTCTATTGACATTTAGTATAGAAGCAATTTTTTCATCTGTCAGAGGATTTTTCTTATCTTCATTTTCTATTATCTTTACGATTTCATCCACATTATCATCCTCCCACTACAAAATAATGCAAAAAATATGCCATATTGGATGGCATAAAATGTACGTGATATATTATATCATATATTGCATATATAATATACGCATGATACAATGAAGTTGATAAGGGAAAATTTTCATTAATACATAGATAGTTTCTATCTTGATAAAGATATAATAAAGAGGTGTCAATTATGGAATTACCTGATAAAAAAGAAGTATACACTTACGATGATTACTTAAATTGGACAGATGATCAAAGAATTGAGTTAATCGATGGACAGATCTATTTGATGGCTCCTCCATCAACAATGCATCAAAGAATATTAAGAGAAATATTCACAGTTTTTTCAGTATACTTAAAAGGCAAAAAATGTGAAGCATTCTGTGCACCTTTTGGAGTAAAGTTTACTGAAAAAAGCGAAAAAGATATTAAAACTGTTGTAGAACCTGATATCGTAGTTATCTGTGATAAATCGAAACTTGACAATGATGGATGCAAAGGTGCTCCCGATTTGATTGTCGAAATAACATCTCCTTCAACTGTAAGAAGGGATAGAGTAGAAAAGTTTAATTTGTATGAGAAATATGGAGTAAAGGAATACTGGATAGTAGAACCCGATCTTAAAATAGTCAATGTATTTGCACTGCAGGAAAATAATAGATATGGCAGGCCTGAAATTTATACTGAAGAGGATAAGATTAAAGTTTCTATCTTTGATGATCTCTCTATAGATTTGAAAGATGTTTTTAGTTGATGTTACAATAAAAGCCATGGTCTAAAACCATACAATTAAAGTTTAAGACCATGGCTAAAAAGTTTATTTTATCTTGCCGGATTTAAGTTCTTTGTACTTTTTTACTATTTTATCTATAAGGATAGTTTCATTAAGCCCTGTCACTTTCTTCACTGTTTCCTCAATTCCTAACGTACTTATGCTTTCTTGTATTTCCATGGCTTTTGGATCGTCTTTATAGTCAAATGCAAATCCTGCAGCTATGCCGTAAAGTATGTTTTCAGGCATCAAACCTGTCTCAAAGCTTAACTTGGCAGGCGATACAAGTCTATCACCGTTTGAAAGTTTCCTCACTGGATCTCTACCTACTCTTACCACTTCGTCTTTCAAATGAGGATTCTTAAATCTCTCTATGACTTTGTCTGAGTATTCCTTAAGCTTATCCATCCCTATCTTGTGCTTATTGTTAAGCCCGAAAGAAGCCTCTAACTGAAGGTTTCTCACTATTTTATCTATTGTATCGTCTAATATTGCTTCATGAATGTACTTATACCCTTTTAAGTAGCCGAGATATGCTGTCGTGGCATGTGAACCGTTTAGAAGGAAAAGCTTCCTTTCTATATAAGGTTCTAAGTCATCAACAAGCTCACAGCCTTTTATATCAAAGTCGCCTTTTACAGCATCTTTCTCAATGTCCCACTCAAAAAATTCCTCTACTGCCACGTCTATAGGAGTCTCTTTCTCTATGTCTACATTTGGCACTATTCTGTCCACAGCAGTATTTGGAAAACCGACTTTTTCATCTAAATATGCTTTTAAATTTTCACTGGAATTATTGTAAATGCTATCTCTTAAAATATTTGTCGCAAACAAGGCATTTTCACAGGCCATTATGTCTAGTGGCAAATCATTTTTCTCAAATCTTCTTTCTAGATAATACGCCAATTTTTCACCAATGCCGTAAAGATTGTTGACACCTACAGATGTCGTTATTACGTCTGCATCTTCAATGGCCTTTAAGAGATTTTCTTCATCATCTATGTGAATCGCTTTGACCCCATCTACAACTTCTTTCTTGATGTCATTTCCTAATATGAATATATTGTAGCTTTTAAATTTATTGATGTTATCCACCAATTCTTTAAATACATCCACAAAGTATATGTCATAGCCTGATTTATATAGTAAACTGCCTATAAATCCTCTGCCTATATTGCCTGCTCCAAAGTGTACAGCTTTTTTCATTATTCTCCACCTTCTTTAAGTATTTGGATTATTTCCTGTGGCGACTTTGCGTCTCTCAACCTTCTTACATTTTCTTCATACTGGCATGTTAAGGCGATGCTTGACAGTATCTCTAAGTGCTCATCGTCTTTGCCTGCAATGCCTATAACAACGTATGCCATATTGCCATCGCCAAAATCCACTCCATCTGGATACTGTATCACAACTATTCCCGATTTCTTTATATATTTCACATACTGGGATACACCGTGTGGAATTGCTATGCCATTGCCAATGTAAGTTGTGACGTCATTTTCTCTCTCTATCATGCCTTCAATATATTCTTTTTCAACATATCCTCTATCGACTAATAGTCTTCCAGCTCTTTTAATAGCGTCAAATTTAGGCTCTGAAGCTTCATTCAATACGATGTTATTTTCATTTAAGATTTCACTGTTCATTGTAATAATCCTCCTAATACTTTTTTAATACGTTAATAATAATATTTTTTACATCATCAATATTACCATATTTTAAGGCATCTTTGAAATCGTCGTTTTCTACAAGTGCAATGCTTATCTCACCCAGCATTTCCAGTACAGTGTTATCCTCTTTCTTCCTTGCCAGCATGACAAGAATCGTATCAACTTCCTCATAGGAAAATCCTATGCTTCTCATATTAATAGGACTACTTAGCCTGTATATTCCGATGTACGGTATGATCATCTTGTTGCTTCTTGTGTGTAAAAGAGCGATCCTTGTGCCTGGTATGACTGTATTGCCCATCATCTCCCGCTTTTTTATAAGCTCTTCCACTTCATCTTTATCTGACATGACATTTATTTTAGATATTTCATCTACAATTACATCTATAAGCTCATTTAAGCCATTTGCGCTTATCTTGCTTATATTCAAATTTTTTAAAGTTTCACCAAAATACTTAGTTATGCTGCTTTCGCTTTCTGATCTGCTTATGTCATTTAACTTAAGTGGCAAAAGGTAATTGTCATCTTCATTAAAGCCTATCTTATCGATTAAGTCTCTTATTTTTCGTATATCGTCAGAAGTTAAAAAAGGCGACACCGTTATTGCATTGTCTAAAGAATCTTTATCTTCATACAGCTTTACTGTAGAGATAATTATATCATAATCTTTACCATCGTCTTTATTGCGTATTGAACCAATTTCTATAGAATCTATCTCAGGGAAAGCGCTTTTCAATTTCTCTGACAGTATCTTTGCAGTTCCTATGCCGTTAGGACATATTACTAAAGCCCTCAACCTTTTCTCTGCCTTTTGCCTTTCAATAGCAGCACCTACGTGCATCGTTATATAACCTATTTCCTCTGCAGGCACTGTTATGTTGTACTTTGAAAATATAAGCCTGCAAGCTTTATTTACCGCTTCAAACAATTCCCCATAATACTCTTTTATTTGATCTATCAAAGTATTTCTGGACTGAAGTCCCATACTAAGCCTGTAAATAAGTGTCTCTATGTGCTGCGACAAGCCGTATATAAGCTTATCATCGCACTTTATCTCCGTCTTCAATATCTTTGCGACTTCTTCGATAAGCTCTTTAGAAAGGTCGTCTAATGTTATTCCAAGCTCAATGAAACCTTCTTTCTTGTAAATATACTTTTTGCCATTTAAGTGTATTGCCAGGTATGCCAGCTCATCATCTGTTAGATTTATGCCGTGTTCTTTCATTATTTCATCTACTTTATAGATAAAGCTAAACTGTTCTGACGACAGTATATCATCCACAGTCTCTTTGTTTAATTTTATGCTTTCATCTTGCATGTACCTATATATAGCTGTCGCCACATGCAAAAACAAAGCGAAATAATTGTTGTCGTCATTTATCTTTACGACTGTCTCATTAATAAGCTTCACCAATTTTTTAGCAGTATTTATAATTTCACTGCTAAATATATTATTAAAAAACTCCGTAATGAACTTATCCTGTTTGTCGCCGTACACGTACATAAGCATTTCATCCAATGGCAGATAACTATACATTAGCTCTATTACCGCTTTTCTCTTGTCTATCTCTGTCCCCTCAACTTTTATGCCTATGCCTCTTTTCCTTATAAGCTCTAAGTTTCTCACCTTAAGCCATATCTCTATTTTGTCAAGGTACATACTTATTGTGCCTTCTGATACATTGAAAAGATAGCTAAAATAAGTCGATTTTAATGGCTCTTTTGACAAAAGCATGCTTAAAGTCATATATATCTGCCTCTGCTCTTGGCTTAATATGCTGCCATACGATATAGGGCCGATTTCTTTGCTTATTTCTTCTAAACTTTCATTTCCACCGTGTATTTCATACTTTGACTCATTTTCAGTTATAACACAGCGATAGTTTTTCAAGATCTTATTCGCTTCATGGACTTCTCTATCAATTGTTCTCTTGCTGATATTCATTAATTTGGAAAGGTCCTCTATACTTAAAGGACCTTTCTCTATTAAAGATTTAATTATGAATTTTTGACGATCGCTTAAATCCTTCATATTATCATTCACCGTTTTTATTATTTCTTCTTAATCGTTGAAATAAACTCGTCATACACTTTGCCATCAAGGAAATTATTTACTTTCACTATTTGTGCTGATGGTGCCACCTGTGATGCCCTTTCTGCCAAGCTTTCCTGTGTAAATACTATGTCAGCCTCTTTTGGTATCTGGTTTACTGCAGAGTGTTTAACGGTGATATCAAGCCCAGCATCTTTAAGTTTCTTTTTGAGTATTGATTCACCCATGGCAGATGAGCCCATGCCTGCATCGCAAGCAAATACTATTAATTTAGGTTCTGCCTTTGCAATATTTGATACAGGAACTTGTCCTTTGCTTTGTGCTTTCAGATTGCTTACCATTGACTTAGCAAATGCCATATTTTCTTCACTCATTGTATCTTCGCTGGCCCTTCTTACAAATACAGAAGCTATTAAGAATGATACTACAGCACCTACTGTTATACCTGTCAATACTGGCAAGAGTCCGCCTTTTGGTGTCATAGCAATTTCAGCTATGATACTTCCTGGTGATGGTGTTGCAACGAGGCCTGCATGTGTCAAGACGAATGTAGCATCTGCTGCTATTCCGCCACCTATTACAGCCAATATCAGTATTGGATTCATTAAAACATATGGGAAGTATATCTCATGTATTCCGCCAAAGAAGTGGATAATCACAGCACCTGGTGCTGATTGCTTTGCTGTGCCTTTGCCAAAAATCCAGTAGGCCATGAGTATGCCAAGTCCTGGACCTGGATCCGTCTCTAAAAGGAAGAATATAGATTTCCCAAATTCTTTCGCCTCCTGTATACCAAGTGGCGCCAATATTCCATGGTTTATAGCATTGTTTAAGAATAATACTTTGCCTGGTTCAATGAATATTGCTATCAAAGGAAGTATTCCCTTTACAGTTACCCATTGTGCTGCTGCACCTAAACCTGTTGATACACCTGTAACAACCGGATCGATGAAAATAAACGCTAAGATTGCTAATATTGCACCTAATATACCTGCTGAGAAATTGTTTACCAACATTTCAAATCCTGTCGGTATTTTTCCATCTACTGCCTCATCAAACTTTTTAATTATATACCCTCCAAGTGGTCCCATTATCATTGCGCCTAAAAACATTGGTATCGATGAACCTATTACAATACCTGCTGTAGCGATAGCACCTACGACGCCACCTCTTACATCGTATATAAGTTTACCGCCTGTATAACCGATAAGGATAGGCAGCAAGTATGTTATCATAGGTCCTACCAATTTAGCTAAGTTGGCATTTGGCGTCCAACCAGTAGGAATGAAAAACGCTGTTATAAGACCCCATGCTATAAATGCACCGATGTTAGGAAGAACCATTCCAGCTAAAAATCCGCCAAGTTTTTGAAGTTTTGCTTTTGCAGTTCCGCCTTTATTTGTCAAAGCCATGTTTCTGTCCATAATTTTTACCCTCCTTAAATTTATTATTTTTTCTAATTCTATTGTATGACAGCATTTACACCTTTTCAATTTAAACAATTTCATTTCTGTCATCTGTTTTCTGTGACAAATTTTAAGAAGGGTAAAAGATGGCATATTACAAGGCATATACGCTACATAATCATGACAAATGTACCTGCCGTTATCAATATTCCTGCAATTATTGTCTTTAAGTCAAAATGCTCACCTAAAATTATGTATGACAAGACAAGTGTTATGACTATGCTGGACTTATCTATAGGAGCAACTTTTGAAACATCTCCCAGCGCAATGGCTTTATAATAAAAAAGCCATGAAAGACCTGTAGCAAGACCTGATAAAATCAAAAAAAGCCAGTTTTGCCGCGTCAATACTTTCATGCCGCTTTGCACACCTGTGGCAAAAACAATACCCCATGATAAAAATATGATGACACTTGTGCGTATCGCTGTTGCAAGGTTTGAATCTACACCTTTTATGCCAATTTTTGCTAAGATAGATGTCAGTGCCGCAAATAAAGCAGACAATATTGCATAAAGCTTCCACACGATTTATACCCCCTAAATGGTCAAAATAAATTTAAAACAACACACTATATTATATAACTGCTAATAATGTTTGTCTATAATTGGTATAATGATAAATTTTGTGATATAATGTAAATGGTGATTTTAAATGTATAATTTATCAAATGCTTTAATAGACATTTGTAAAAAATATGATATAGGGCTTTTATACATTTTCGGCTCGCAAAAAGAAAATGCATTAAAATTATTAAATAATGAAAAAATAACTGTCATCGATCCATTGTCTGATATCGATGTTGGGATTGTTTTTAAACAAGATATTGAGCTTATTAACGATAGATATAAGCTTTATGCAAAAATTTATAATGAAATGGAAGATATTTTTGTGCCGTACAAATTGGATCTAATTTTTTTACAAGAAAAAAATTCGGTTTTTCAATGTGAAGCCTTAAAGGGTGTATGTTTATATTATTGTTCAGAGACGTACAAAGACATGTATGAAATGAAAATTTTGCAGAAAGCGGCAGATTTTAAATATGTTCTTGATAAATACAATGAAGAAGTTTTAGAAAAATATTGATGTTAGTATGGTGAGTAGTATCCCCTCACATCATATATACTCTCTTGATGTGAGGGGTTTTGTTTTTATTCAAATTTTATGTCATTCATGTTTATATATGCAACACCTATTACAGTGTCTGCGCCACCGTAATAGACATATATATCATCGCCTTTTACTGCGTTGCCGCAGCTAAAAACTACATTTGATATAAAGCCGTTCTTTTCCCATTCAAGCTCTGGCTCCAAAATCGGCTCCTTTTGCCTCGCTAAGACTATCGATGGATCATTTATGTCGAGAAGCACTGCACCTAATCTATATACATTGTCGTCATCTGCAGCATGGTAAATGAGAAACCATCCATCTTTTGTCCTAATAGGTGGTCCAGCCACACCTACCCTTGAGCTTTCCCAAGTTCCTTTGATAGGTTTTATTATTGATTTATGTCCAAACCATGTCTTCAAATCGCTGGAGTATGCTATCCATATATCTGGATACCTTCTGTGAAACATTACATAATTCCCATTTATTTTCTCAGGAAACAGTGTGGCATCTTTGTTTGGTTCATCTAGCACAACACCTTTCCTCTCCCAATTTATCAAATTTTTTGAAGTTGCAAGGCATATTCTGTAGTCATCATCTGTCCTATCTCCAAAGCCTGTATACATCATGTAGTACGTGTCATCTATCTTGACTATCCTTGGATCTTCACATCCTCTCAATTCTTGCTCTACGTCATTGCTTAAAACGGGCTTATCAAGCCTCATAAAGTTAATTCCGTCTTTGCTTACAGCGTATCCTAGCCTTGATATATACTTGCCGTATTTTTTGTGTGGTCCTAAATCTGTCGCTCTGTAGATAAGGTGAAACAATCCATTGTCGTATATAGCAGAACAGTTAAATACAGCTTTTCTCTCCCATTCATGCTCTGTCACTGGTTCTAAAATTGGTTTGTCGCTTAGCCTTTTTAGCTTTATCAATTTATCCACTCCTTAAAATGATATTTTATTTTTTTCCACTACTGCGACACCTATATGTGTATCTGCACCACCGTAATAAACGTAGTACATTCCATTTGCTTCAACTGCACCACAGCTAAACACTACATTCGGTACAAGACCTTCTTTTTCCCAATCAAGTTCAGGCTCCAAAATAGGCTCTTTCTGCCTTGCTACCACTTTTGAAGGATCTTTTAAATCTAAAAGTGCTGCACCTAACCTGTACACATTATTTTTGTCAACTCCATGGTAGATAAGAAGCCATCCATCATCTCTTTTTATAGGAGGCCCTGCTATGCCAATCTTCTTAGACTCCCATGTGTCTTCAATAGGCTTCATTATTATCTTATGATTAGTCCAGTTTATCAAATCATCTGAATATGCTATCCAAATATCTGGTTCTCTTCTGTGAAACATGACATACTTCCCATTTATTTTTTCAGGCAGAAGTGCTGCATCTTTATTAGGTTCATCAAGGACCACCCTATGACCTTCCCATCTTTTTAAATCATATGATGTAGCCATACATATTCTAAAATTATTCCAGTCTTTGCCTCCAAAGCCTGTATAAAGCATGTAATATTTATCATCAATTTTTGTTATTCTAGGATCTTCAACACCCCATTCTTCCTGCTCCGTTTCACCCACCATAATAGGTTTATCAAATCTCTCAAAATTGATGCCATCACTGCTTACCGCATAGCCTATTGATGACACAAATTTATGCTTTTCTTCTGGCTTCTCTGTGTTTAACACAAATCCATTGTTAGAAGCCCTGTAAAAAAGGTGAAACTTGTGATCTTCATATATTGATGCGGCATTAAACACAGCTTTTCTTTCCCATTCATGCTCTTTAACAGGCGACAATATTGGTTTATCTGTAAGCCTCCTTAGCCTAAACATTATAATACCCCCTTCTACATCAAAAATGCAACTGCATCATCAGCTTTTATAACGAAATTATCCAAATCAAATTCTTTATTGCTTATTAAATCTTTTATTTTTCCAGAAATATTTACATCAATCTTTACATCAATATCTTCATGATTGATAAATATTACAAGTTCTTTACCTTTATACTTAAATTCTTTAACCTCTACAAATGGCGATCCTACTTCTATCTTCGGCTTTATATTTGATAATTCTTTTGCCAATTTGTATATTTTATAAGTTTTATCGTCTTTATATACGTCCGGCATGTAGCTTAAATAAAGTTCAACAGGATACGTCACAAGGACTGCATTGCCTTTACCGAATTTATTTATGACTACTGCGGGATTTCCTTCATTGTCGTATCCAATCACACTGCATGTCGTAGGTTTTGCGATAAGACGCTTATTAAATTTAAGTGTGCTGTAATTTAACTTAATCTTTCTGTCTTCTATATAAATTGAAGCTGTATTATCCTTCGGCACCATTGAATACTGTGTTTCAATGCCAAAAAGTTCATCAAATCCATCAACGGAGATTCCATCGTATGACGCATACAATGTACCACCACTTTTTACATAATCCATTATTCTCATCCACTGGTCGTGATTAAGGTGACCCTTCCTATATGCAGATGGAATTATCAACATCTTGTATTTGCTAAAATCCTTCTCAGAAGCTTTTACCATCTCTACATCTATGCCAGCTTCTTTCGCAAGTATGAAACTATTTAAAAGTATTCTAAAATGCCTTTCAGGTGTATAATCACTTCCTACAAATAATGCACTATAATATTTATCTGGGATAACAATAGCAGCATCGCATTCTTTTGGAATTAACTCTTTGTATTCAAATCTGTTTATAAATTCTGAAAAAGCTTTTATTTCAAGTCCTGCTAGCTTTGGTTCCCCATCAGATGATGTTATCCCAAAATGCGTTTCAAAAGGCGTCGTATTGTACGGCAGATTATTGCCAACTGAAAAATCTCCAAAGCACCATGCCAATGCACCTAATGATTCATTTGCAAATAGGCTGTATAAAACTGTTTTATAATATTTCCCCTCTATTTCTTCAGACATCATAAGTGTCGTTGCGCCAAATTCTTCAAACAGTACATCTTTGCCTCCAAGGGCCTTTGTAAGCTTTGATGCAAAAGGTGCAATGTAAGTGCTCCTTATAGAATTTACAGGGTCAATGCATGTATCTGTGTAAATAGGATACGCATGCATACATAAGAAGTCATTGCCTTCACCCATATCTTCTGGGCAAAATTTATTGTCTGAAAGAAGAGACGCCTGATGTATCCCTAACGTCACAGGATGATTTTTGTCGTGCTTTTTTATCTCGCTTGACAAAACGTAATTCCAAAGCCATGCATCATGATTGGACTCTGCTTTTACGTAGTTATCTGGCTCATTAGAAAGATCCCAGAATAAAATGGAGCTTTCGTTTTTATACCTTTGTGCAAAAAATCTTACCAGTTTAATCTCATGTCTCAGCATAAAAGGATCATTGTATATGCTTTTACCATTTCTCCACGGAATGTCGAAATTTTCTCCGCTCATGTGACCTACGAAAAACGTAGGGACAATTTTTATGTCAACATCGTGGCATATTCCAATAAGTTCATCAAATTTCTTAATCGCGTCTTCCGATATTATGTCAGGATGTGGCTGAAAATCTTCCCACAAGAGATTTATTCTCAATACATCTAATCCTAATGACTTTGCCTCTTTAAACTCCTTTTTGATCTCATCTTTGTCCCACTGCTTCCACATATCAACACCGTAATTTCTTGGCCAGTAATTAGCACCAATTACAAATTTGTCGAATATAGAATTTGTTGTTGTATCCATTCTCTTGTCCTCTCCTTCAATTCTTGCTATAATTCATTAAACATAATTATTCTTTCAAGCCAGTAAATGTGATACCTTCTATGAAATAGCGCTGTGCAATAAAGAATAATATTAACATTGGCAGAGCTATTACAATTGACATAGCCATCAAATAGTTCCAACTTGGCTGTTCATTTACACCACCCATGAAGAAGTACATTCCAAGCGTCATCGTGTATTTATTCATATCATTGAGGTAAAGAACAGGACCTAAGAAGTCGTTCCAATATCCTCTAAAAGCAAATATGCAAATTGCAAGAAGAGCTGGTTTAATCTGAGGCAAAATTACATGAACGAAAGTTTGCAATGGCGTCGCTCCGTCAATTTCAGCTGCCTCATCCAATTCTACTGGTATACCCATTAAAAACTGTCTCAATAAAAATATATAAAATGGTCCCCACGCTGTCCACGCCCTTATTACCAAAGGATCAAATTGACCAACTAGCCCCAATTTTTGCCATATCAAATAAGTTGGTATCAATGTCACATGAAATGGCAGCATCATTGTGCTTAAAAGTATAAAAAATATCAAATCTCTACCGGGAAATTTAAATCTTGCGAATCCATACGCAACCAAAGTTTCGCTGGTTATTTCAGCTACCATTCCCAAAACAACTATAAAAATACTATTTATAAGGTAAATATTAAATGGCATCGCATGCCATGCTTTTACAAAATTTCCCCATAATGCAGGCTTTGGGAAAAAATCAGGCGGCCAAGCAAATATATCTGCATTAGATTTTAATGCTGTTGATAACATCCAAAAGAAGGGCATCAAAATCACTATGGCTATTGCTGAAAGAATAACATACAAAATAATTTTCTTTGTAACATTTCGAATCCTATTTGATTGTCTATATCCGTGTAATATATCCACCATAGTTTAACATCTCCTTAATTACCTCTTAATTTCCCCTTCATAATGTACCCAAGCAGGTGTAGATTTAAAGACTAAAAGCGTAAATGCTAAAATGATTAAAAACAATACCCATGCAATTGCTGACGCTTGCCCCATGTGTAGCTGTGTAAAACCTCTATTGTAAATCAATTGATTCATAAATATACCTGCTCCTGTTGTAGGCCTTACAAACATTGCCACAGTAAATATCTGCAGTGCACTAATAATTCCCATTACTACCTGCAAAAGTATTACCGGTGATATCTGAGGAATTGTTATATTCCAAAATTTTATCCACGGACTTGCACCGTCTAAATCAGCAACTTCATAAAGGCTTCTAGGAACTCCCTGAAGTCCAGCAAGGAAAACAACTGTGTTTGTCCCAAATATGCCCCATACGCTCATTATTATAAACGCCCATAAAACATATTTTGGATCGCCAAACCAGTCTATTTTCCCAATATGAAATAACTTAAGAAATGGCGAAAGAGCGTAATTAATAAGACCTGATTGACTATTAAAAAGCCATCTCCATATTAATGCAACAGCAACATCAGGCATAACGGCAGGCAAATAATAAATTGTCCTAAAAACACCTATTCCTTTTATGCGATTATTTAATAACATAGCAATCAACAATGAACCTATAACACCTATTGGTACAGTGAATACAGCATATAGCAAAGTAAGTCTTACTGACGGCCAAAATTCATAATCGCTAGTAAAAATGTATATATAGTTTTTAAGCCCAATCCATTTAGGTGTTCCAAATAAACTGTAATTAGTAAAGCTCAAATATAGTGAATAGATAAGTGGAAATGCTGTGAAAATAATAAATCCTATAAGCCATGGAGATATTAAAGCAAAGCCAGTAGCAGCCCTTACTTTCCATCCAATTTTTCTAAGTAAAAAATATATTATCAATGCAAGAAACATGAGAACTACAGGTGTTAAAAGCCATCGTTCTGTAGTTCCAATATACTGTTCCATTAAAATTCCTCCTTTTAAAAGGAATACATAAATTTCTTTTATATTTAACGTGCTTATCTCTAAGAAAGGAGGACAAGCCTCCTTTCAATTTCATTTGCTGCTATACTGTTTTAAAACATTATCTAGCTGAGGTTTTACTTTAGGTATGAGAGTATCAGGATTTGCTTTATTATTTATTATAGGATCCATAAGTTGATTCCAGAATATATTATCCCAGTCAGGATAATTTACAAAGTATCTAAATCCTTCTGCATAAGACATAGATTTTACTATTGTATCCAATGTCTCTGTACTTCTATCTGAATGCAATTTTTTCAATGCATCTACATTTACTTCTGATTTTAGCGGAGGCACTACTTTCCATTCTTGAATAGCATTCGTTAAATCAATAAATGCTTTAAACACTGCATCTGGATTCTTTGTCTTTGCGTTTATTGCCATTCCGTACAAATCTCCGAAAGTAACCTTTTTACCTGTAGGTCCAGAAGGAACTTCATAAACACCACAGTTAAACTTAACCTGTGTTTCTAGGCTGTCAGCAGCTCCTCCCATAAACATAGCAACTTCCTGATTCTTAAACATTGTATCAAAGCCTTGATCCTTAATCGTCTGCTGTGAAGGAACTGCAGGACTGTTGATCAATTCAGAATAAAACTCAAATGCCTTTTTTGCTTCAGGAGTATCTATTGGTGAGCTTTTGAAATCCGGTGTTATAACTTCGCCGTTATTTTGCCATACAAACATTTGAACTGGTGGCCACCCATTTAATGTAAAGCCCCATTGTTTGATGTTGTTTTTGTCAAATCCGGCCTCTCCTGGATGTTTACCATTTGCATCAACTGTCAATTGCTGAGCGACGCTTAAGAACTTGTCCCAATTCCAAGTCCCATCAGGATATGGAATTTTAGCTTTATCAAACATATCTTTGTTAATATACAGTACTACTGGATTTTCCGCCCATGGCAATCCGTATATTTTGTTTTGATATTTGAATGGTGCTAATGCATTTTCGTAATAATCAGATACATTTGCAGCTTTATTGCTGGATTTTGATAAATAATCCGTTATATCAAGCAATGCACCCTGTGCTGCAAGTTGTGTTGCCCTCTGAGCAGATACCCAAAACAAATCAGGTCCACCATCACCTGCTGAAAGCTGAGTTGTAATCCTCGTATCATAGTCAGCAGGGTTTGAATTTTGTTCTATAACATAATCTTTAGAGTTAGCATTTAATTTGTCTATAATCGATTGAAGTTGTTTAGATTCATCTGCACCAGCCCATGTAGATAATTTGATGGTTACCTTTTTGTTTGTATTAGTTGTATTCTTTGAAGAAGTATTTTGCTTATTTGAGCTGCTGGAGCAACCACTTACAAGTATTGATAAAATCATTATCGTAGATATCAAAATTGATATTCTCTTTTTCATAAAGATCGCTACCTCCTATAATCATTTTTACGAGATAAGCACGTTTACATAAATTTGCTCATTTACCTATCTCAAGTCTTTTACAGATTCTCTTTCAATTAATTTAACTTCCATTCTTATATGGTCATACGGTTCTTTAATATTATTCATCCTCCACAAAAGTTTTTGGACAGCTTTAATGCCCATCAACTCCTTGTTTACTCTTATTGTCGTCAATGGAGGATTGACAATTTTGCATATATCAATGTCGTCAAAGCCTACAACTGAGATGTCATCAGGCACTTTCAATCCTAAAATATTTAATGCATTGTATAGCGTTATAGCAGCGCTGTCGTTTGAGCATACCCATGCAGTCGGCAGCTTATCCATCTTTGAAACAATATTTGCAACTTCTTTGTAGTTTTTGCTTAAAACATATTTTTCAACGCTGCCGATTACACAGTAACCAGGATTTACATTTAATATGGGGTCAACATTTAGTTCTGATGTTCTCATAGCTTCATTGAAGCCAAGCCATCTCTCTTTAAAACTCAGAGAAAAGTCTATCTCTCCAAAAAATCCTATCTGCGTATGCCCCTTATCAATAAGATATTTTGTCGCCATATAAGAGCCAGGTATATTCTGAGTCAAAACTGCATCAGTATTTATTAAAAATGATGAGTGATCAACTTGCACTATCGGTATGCCATAATCTAAAAGCATTTTTAAGTGTTCGTCTTTTATCGTGCCAACAACTAGTATACCTGACACCTTTCTGCTTTCAACGCTTTTAGGAATCTGAAAATCGTCTTTATTCATAAAATTGACTAAAATATCGAAATTATTCTTTCTAGCCTCATTTTCTATTCCAAGTATTACCTTTGTGTAAAAATGAGTATCGCGAAAATTTCGCTCCTCTATCAAGAGACAAATATTTTTAAAGTGATTTTTAATGATAAATGATGGATTCTCGTCAAAATAGCCCATTTCATCAGCAGTTTTTAAAACCAAGTTTCTAGTTTCTTCACTTACTCCAACTTTATCATTTAGCGCTATTGATACTGCATTTACAGATATATTTAATTTTTCTGCTATATCTTTCATTGTAACCTTTTTCTTCTTGATTGCCGGCAATCTAAACACCTCGGTGTAATTATTTCTTGTAATTTAATTATACGTTATGCTTATATAACTTTCAAGCAATTTTTACTTGAATTTAATAACGTTTTACTTGAATTACATATCTATGCCATTCAAATAACGATTACTTAGACACTTTTTGATTAAAAAGCTTTATTTAAAATTTATAATTCAAGTAATTAAAGTAAATATTTTATTAGATTTAAAAATGTACACAAAAAAGCCGGCTTTTACTTAACCGGCTTTATGGCTTTATCTTAAACTCTATTCTCTATAAGAAGATCTAAAAGCTCTCTATCAACCTTGTATCCATAGTAATCTTCATATTTGGCACCATCACGGCCATGTTCTATGATTCCAAATGGCCCTTTAAAGTTCCAGAGGGAATAGCCCCATTTAAATTCTTTGTACAAACTTAAGAGATCCTTAAACCATCTTAAAGCAACATCATTTGGTGTTTTATTGAAGCATCCAAATTCACCTATATGCACCTCAACGCCTTTTTCTTCCACATCTCGCCATGGCTTGTAGTATTCTCTTATGGTATCTTTATTCCACACCTTCCCGTCCCAAACAAGATCTGGATATGTAGGCACTGGCAATCCCTTGTAACCATTCCACCATGTTGCCTCATAATGTGTTAAAGCCATTGGCTGATATCCTCTCCCGCTGTGTATCACGCCAATATTAGCTAATTCCGGCATCGCTATGTTTCCACCGCCTAGACCGTCTATGACTATTTCTCTTTCAGGATCAATTTGGCGTATTGCCTCAACAGTGCGCTTAATCAGTGATGCGTGTATCTCGCGAGTCATGCCATACTGCCCTATATCTGGCGGCTCATTTAAAAGGTCAAAGCTTAAATATTTACTTGGCACTCCTTTGTACCTTCTAGCAAATACCTGCCATTGATATACAAATCCGTCTTGAGCAACCCTGTCAAGCCACAAGTTATCTCTCTCTATGTCATTGCGGTTAATGCAGTATCCAGGTCCTCTGTGTATATTTAGGCACATGTGAATATTTCTCTTTTTACACTCTTCTAAGTACAAATCTATATATTCAAAAACGCTTTCATCAGGATTAAAATAATCAAAATTTTTTATCCAAAATCTATAATCTGTCGGTATCCTTACGAAATTAAAGCCTGTCTCCACCAAAAAATCCAAAGCTTTTAAGTCTGGCTTTAAAGGTGACTTGCCTTCATCCCATACGTATATCCATTGGAAATTAAATCCATATTTTTTCATCAAATTCAACTCCTAAAATTTATTAAATATAAAGCTTTTTATCTCATGTTTAACTGGAGATTTTTCTTAATAAGCTCTTTTCTCTGCTTTACGCAATCTATAGACCTTAGAGCATCTGGTGGTGTGTTAAAAGCATAATCCAGAAGTCTATCGACAGTCGTAGTTGCAACGTGGATTCTGGTGTCTGATGAAGCATAGTAGATGTACACATCGCCATTATCCCTTGCAATTGCTCCATTTGTAAATACTACGTTAGAAACATCACCAACTCTCTCCTCGCCTCTTGGTGCAATCAAATACCCTCCTGGAGCTGCTATGACTTTACTTGGATCATATAGATCTGTTACAAATAAGTATATAACATATCTCAATCCAGCAGCAGTGTTTCTGACACCATGTGCTATGTGTATCCATCCTTTTTCAGTCTTTATAGGAACGCATCCAGCACCATTTTTCACTTCTGTAATAGTATGATAAACTCTTGGACTTACAAGTTTTTCTTCGTCTATAACTGGATTTTCTATGTCGTCGCACAAACCAAAACAAATTCCACTGCCGCTTCCGGCTTCTATGAAATCATCTTGAGGTCTTGTGTAAAATGCGTATTTCCCATTTACAAACTCAGGATGCAAGACAACATTCCTCTGCTGTGGTGATTTCGTCTTAAGATTAGGAAGCCTTTCCCATTTTTTAAGATCCTTTGTGCGAACTATCCCTGCACTGGCAATAGCAGATGATAAGTCACCTGGAGGAGCATTTGGATCCTTGCTTTCAGAGCAGAATACGCCATAAATCCATCCATCTTCATGCTTTGTAAGCCTCATATCGTATACATTTGTTTCCTCAGGGTATAAATCGTCAAATTCTACAGGGTAATCCCAGAATTTAAACCCGTCTACGCCGCTGTCGCTTTCTGCAACAGCAAAAAACGATTTCCTATCGTATCCTTCAACACGAGCAACAAGATAAAACTTTCCATCTAATTCTATCGCACCAGGATTAAATACAGCATTCACACCAAGCCTTTCCATAAAGTAAGGATTAGTCCTCTCATCAAGGTCGTATCTCCAAAATAGCGGTGTATGCTCCCTCGTCAATACAGGATATTTGTACCTGTCAAATATGCCGTTGTAGTCTTCGGTTTTCTCATTCTTTCTGTTTATCAGATCCTCATACTTTCGCAATTCTATTTCATATCTATCCTGAAACTTCATTATTTTTCACCCTCTCTATAATCTCAATGCACATCCTGCTGTTGTGATAAGGACACTTCCACGGCTCCACTATAGGCATTTCAAATGGTTTCCCATTTTCATCCACTTTCCAGTACCATTCTCCTCCATCTCTTTTGTCAATCAAATACCCCTTTATATATTCCCAGATGTTCTTTGAAGCTTCCATGAATCTAACATCATTTGTCTTTTGATATGCATTAAAAAATCCCACTACAGATTCTGCTTGAACCCACCATACTCTTGATAAGTCAGTTTTACCTTCAACAGTCTCATTTGCTATGCCGTCTGGTGAATATATATTATTTAATATGTTTTCAGCAATTTCCATAGTGTATTTTTTTGTTGTATCTTTTATTCCTTCATCACCTAATACATCCACAGCCCTATCTAAAAGCCAGCTTGCTTCTATGTCGTGTCCATATGATTTTATGTCGATGGTAGTGTCCCAATTGTCGTCGAAAAATACTTTTAGATATTTTCCATCTTCACTGTATATTTTATCTTTAAAGAGATTTAGAAGATATATTATGCTTTTCTTAAGATTGCTGTTCTTCCAAACATCATAAAGCAATGTGTAAGCTTCCAATATGTGAAGATGCGTATTCATTGTACGGCTGGATATTACTCCATGTTCACTAAGTTCGTAATTCTCTTTAAGATTCCAATTGCGATCAAATTCCTCCAAATATCCATTTTCATCTCTGCAATTTCTTTCAATGATGTTAAATAAATCGATTGCAATATTTAAAGCTTCCTCATTGCCTGTCGCTTTGTAGTATTGAGCCAATCCGTATATGCCAAAAGCCTGACTGTAGGTATGTTTTCTAGTATCCGCAGGCTTTCCTTTATAATCTACCATCCAATAGAGACCTTTATTTTCTTTATCCAAGATATTATCTCTTAAAAATTTATAAGCATGATGCGCCAGTTCAAGTGCTTTTTCATCTTTATCTAAACAGTAAAATGCTGAAAAAAACCACAGTATTCTGGAATTCAATATCGAACCTTTCAAGGCTTTATTGTCAATATTTAAGTCATAGTCAACATATCCGTAAAAACCGCCATTTTTTTCGTCTTTCAATTTGCTCCAAAAAGGAAAAATTCTATCCTTCAACTCTTTATACATTTCCTGTGCTATTTTCTCCATTTGACACGTCCCCTCACCTAAAATTTAATGCCAAAATAAATTTTAAGCCTCGTTTACCACCTCCCACAAATTATAAACTTTAAATTATCTCCTTTACTGAACTGCGAATAACAAGCTGCGTATATAGCTTTATATCTTCGTATGGTTTTTCAGGATTATTCATCCTGTACAAAAGCTGATTGACAGCCTTTTCTCCAAGTGAGCTTTTAGGTATATCTATTGTCGTAAGTCCAGGATGAGAATAGGCGCTCATTTCAATATTGTCAAATCCCACAACCGAAACTTCCTCAGGTACTTTTACACCCAGATCTTCCAAGCTTCTCATAAATGCTAATGCAATTTTATCATTGGCACAAACCCAGCCGGTAGGAAAATCTTCAGTTATAGAAATTTTTCTTTTAAAATATTCTGGATCTCTGAAAAATTCAGCACCTTTTAGATTTATGTCAAGCCAAACATAATCGCTGTCAACATACATTCCCAGCTCTTCCATACTTCTTACATATGAGTAATACCTCTGTCTGAAACTGAAGGCCCACTCATTATTGCCTATGAATCCTATCTTTCTATGTCCATTATCGTAAAGATATTTTACTGCTTTATATATTCCATTTTCATTTGCTGTATTTATATAATCACAATCAATTGCATTGCTGTAATGGTCTACAACAACAAATGGTATTTTTGTTGCTTTAACCTTTTTAATAAATTCATCATTCAAAGTACCTACTATTATGATTCCGTTTGTGGTATCTTTCGTAATTGTACTAGGAATGCTTAGATTTTCTTCACCTTCTACATCAATACCTGTAATGCTTAATTTCAAATTATTATTTCTGGCGGCACTTTCAATGCCATACAGGACATTGGACCAAAAAGTTGACTCAATAAGGAAGTCCGCTCTGCAAAGTATGGTTACATTTAATATCTTATTAGGAATGTCTTTTATCTTTTTGTATCCCATCTTCATTGCTGTCTCCAATATCCTGCTTCTCATTTCTGCACTTACACCTTCAGCACCTCTCAGTGCTTTGGATACAGTATTTTTCGATACGCCTATAACTTCAGCAATATCTTGTAAGGTTACTTTTTTCACATTTATCACCTATATCCGTTTGATTTGTACTTTATTTTTTTACTTAATTTAAGTATAATGTAACTTTTATTTAGTGTCAATACGATTTTAAAATTTGATTTGTAGAAATCGTATTGTATTTATCGTATAAAATATAAAAAAATTAAAAGATAGACTGGCTATTATCTAGCACAGCCTATCTTGCCTTTTCATTTAAAAGTATTTACTATTTTATACACCAATTTACGCACTCATGTAACGTCTTCAAAAACAACTCGTTTAATAGTCCATCTTCCCTGTGGGCAGGAGTCAAGCAGCATACTTTGCCTTTCCCAAAGTGATGATACCATCCTGCTATGGATTGTCCGTCTTTAGAGAAGGAACGCAAAAATACATTTGTATCATTTTCTTCGCATTTGACAAAATAATGTTCATCAACAAACTCAAATGGCTCGATGGCACTTTCAAATTCCCCTAGCATATCTTTTTGCGGTGCGTACTGTACAACATCGTTTTTTTCAGGATGATGTAAAAAATATCCCTTTAGCATTTTATTGTATTCTCCATCTTCCGGATATGATGATAGACCAGAATGCCATGCAAGCCAGCTTCCGCCGTCTTTTACGTAGTTTACTATTTCTTTTTCTATCTCTTCTGTCATCCAGAGGTCAACACTCTCCGATTGCGGATTTAATCTATTTTCTTTAAATAATACTACACAATCAGGTTTTGATTTTAATTCCTTTTGTAACTCATCAATGTCTATAAATCTAAGATTTACATCGCCAAGATTATTTATAGCTCTATGTAGAGATCTTTTTATAATTTCCTCATTGTGGTAAAAATCACCTAAAATCGCAACTATCTCTTTCACAATATCACCCCTTTTTTATAATTTCATCGGCTGTCCTTTAAAATCTATAAAAAACTGGTTGGCATCAACTTTAATGTCTCCTTCTATAATTTTCATGATTCCTTCTGCAGAAATCTCAGGACTTAATGGAGCCGATGTTCCGCCCATGTCTGTCTTCATCCATCCAGGATGTACGGCGTAAACTCTCCCTTTGTAGTCCTTCATGGCATCTTTTAGCTGTGCCGTAAAGAAATTTAGTGCTGCCTTTGATACAGCATACGGATAATCACCACCATAAGCATTTGCAAAACTTCCAGCTTCCGAGGATATATTAATTATCACCTTATCTCTGCCCTTTTTTAATAACGGCAGAAAATATTTTACAACCATCATTGGACCCATCAAGTTGATTTTAAGTGTATCTTCTAAATCAGTATAATCTAAATCTTCTATTTCTTTTCCTCTTCCTTTTAATATACCTGCATTGTTTACTATAACATCTAAAGAATCCTCTTCTTTGCTTACATGTATAGCTGCTCTTTTTATAGATTCTTCATCGCTTACATCCAATTCAATTAAGTTCATCTTTTTTTCATATCTATCCTTTAAAGCTTTTAATTCGGATGCAACATCATTGATTTTTCGAATTCCTGCATATACTTTATGGTTATTTAAAAGTGCTTTTTCGACTAAGTGTCTTCCAAGTCCTCTGTTAGCACCTGTTATCAATATGTTCATATTGATGCCTCCTTGGCAACTTCATTTAAAAATTCTCTAAAAGCTCTATGATTACCTTTAACTTCGAAAAAGTATCTATGTAAGCATATCTTCCACCTTCGTAATCGCCTTTTTGGACTAGGCTCATCTCATTTTTCTCTAATGCTTTTATCTTTTCATCCATGTCTTTTACTTGAAACGCTATGTGATGTACACCTTCCCCGTGTGTATCCAAAAACTCTCTCCAAGTGCTTATGTTTTCATCTGGCTCAATAAGCTCTATTTGAAGCTGACCCATATCAAAAAAGGCAAGCTTTGCACGAGCATCAGATGGTTTCCCATTAAATTCAGCATGTGACTTCTCGTAGCCATCTGTCCAATTCCACTTAGGCTTCTCAACTCCAAAAAAGTCTGCATAAGTCTGTGATGCTTTCTCAATGTCTTTTACTATTATGCCTATCTGTGTGACGATATTAGTGCCTAACAAATTCTTATCCATAATTTCATCCCCCTATGAAAATTATTTTAAATGTATTCAAAGGATTTTCTCTCAATATTTTAAGAGAAAATTCCACATAAATCAAAGTTCAATAACGATTTCTTCACTATGCTCAAAAAATGTCATTAAAAAATATAGAAGTAAATCACGTTTTTGTAACCTTAATTTTAAACTTAACCATCTACTTAGATTATACACCATTTATGATTTTTTTCTAAAACAAAAAAAGGAGATAATCTCCTTTTAAACAATGCTATCTTATTAGTATTTCCTCGATTTTATCATTTATCATCTCTTTTATCATTAGCAAATATTCAATGTCGCACTGCTCTTTACCGCACAAATCCTTATTTAGTACGCCTTCTGAGTATTTGTATCTTTGCAGTACATATCTTTTGCAAACAGATATCATATTTGCTATAGATAAAAAATCATCTGTAGAAAGCAATTTTTTATTTACAGTCGTCCTGAATTCATAATCTATTCCAGAGTTTTTAATTAAATTAATGCTTTTTACAATTCTCTCTATATCTTCATTGTTTTTTACGAATAAACCGTATTTATTTTTAGGTGCTTTTACATCCATAGCAATGTAGTCCAAAAGATTATCATTAAGCAAATCTTCTATTACATTAGGCCTGGAGCCATTTGTATCCAGCTTGACGCTGAATCCCAAATCTTTTATTGTTTTAATGAAGTTTTTCAAGTCTTTCCAAAGTGTAGGCTCTCCGCCTGTTATGCAAACGCCATCTATGAGATTTTTTCTTTTCTTTAGATAATCTATAAATTCTTCTTCACTTTTTATAGATTTCTGCAAATCAATCAATTGGCTGTTGTGACAATAAGGACAGGTAAAGTTGCATCCACTTGTAAAAACAGTAGATGCAACCTTTCCAGGATAATCTACCAACGACACCATCATGTAATCATACATCATATTACAAATTCCTTCCTGTCTGCAAATTCCTTTTTCTTGCCTTCATTCCAGTTTTGAAGTGGCCTATAGTAGCCAACAACTCTGCTGTATACTTCGCATTCATTGCCACATTGCGGACAGTTAAAATGCTCTCCAGATATATAACCGTGGTTGTCACATATTGAAAATGTGGGTGTAATGGTATAATAAGGAAGCCTATAATTGTATGCTATCTTCTTTACTAGTTCTTTGCAGACTTTAGGATCGCTTATGCTTTCACCGATAAATCCGTGAAATACAGTCCCACCTGTGTATTTTGTCTGCAGTTCATCCTGCAAATCAAGAGCCGTAAATATGTCTTCGGTAAAGTCGACAGGAAGCTGTGTAGAATTCGTGTAATACGGCACATCATCACCTGCTACTATTATACCTTTGTACAATTCTTTGTCTTTCTTTGCTAATCTATATGATGCACCTTCTGCTGGTGATGCTTCCAAGTTATAAAGATAATTTGATTCCATCTGATATTCTTCCAGTTTATGCCGCATAAAATCCAATACTTCTATAGCAAAATTTCTTCCTTCATCGCTTGTTATGCCGACACCCATGAAATTTAAAAGTGCTTCATTCATGCCAATTAATCCTATTGTATTAAAATGATTTTGCCAGTAAGAACCAAACCTCTTTTTTATATCCCTCAAGTAAAACTTTGAGTATGGGTATAAACCCATTTCAGTCATATTCTCAAGTACCTTTCTCTTTATCTCTAGGCTCTTCCTAGCTACATCCATCTGCTTTTCTAATCTTTTGAAAAATTCTTCTTTTGTCTTTGATAAAAATCCAATTCTAGGCATGTTTATCGTTACAACACCTATCGATCCAGTAAGAGGATTTGCACCAAAAAGTCCTCCACCCCGCTTTCTCAGCTCTCTATTGTCAAGCCTTAGGCGGCAGCACATGCTGCGAGCATCTTCAGGATTTAGATCGCTGTTGACAAAATTGCTGAAATAAGGAAGGCCGTATTTTGCAGTCATCTCCATAATTTTATCTATAACAGGGCTTTCCCAATCAAAATCTTTTGTAATATTGTATGTCGGTATAGGGAAAGTAAATATCCTTCCATTTGCGTCACCTTCCATCATGACTTCAGCAAATGCCATATTTAACATATCCATTTCTTTTTGAAATTCTTTATATGATCTATTCATGGCTTTGCCGCCAATTATTACAGGCTCATCAGCTAATATATCAGGAACAACGAGATCCATCGTTATATTTGTAAATGGAGTTTGAAAACCTACTCTAGTTGGGACATTTATGTTAAATATAAATTCCTGCAATGACTGCTTTACTTCTTTATACGACAGCTTATCGTAATATATAAATGGAGCTAAATAAGTATCAAAATTAGAAAATGCTTGTGCACCTGCAGCTTCACCTTGAAGCGTATAGAAGAAGTTCACTATCTGGCCCAAAGCTGACCTAAAATGCTTAGGTGGCTTGCTCTGAACTTTTCCCTCTACACCAGTAAAACCCGAAATAAGCAAATCTTTCAAATCCCATCCGCAGCAGTATACTGATAAAAGGCTTAAATCGTGGATATGCAAATCACCATTTACATGTGCGTCTCTCACTTCTTTTGGATATATCTTATTCAACCAGTAATTTGCTGTAATCGTGCTTGCTATATGGTTATTTAACCCTTGAAGTGAGTAGCTCATGTTGCTGTTTTCATTTACTCTCCAGTCCAATTTGCCTATATATTCATCTACCATCTTCTCAATGTCCATAAACATATTTTTAAATTCTCTTATGTCTTGGTGCTGTTTTCTATATAAGATATATGCTTTTGCTGCTTTTGCAAAGCCACCCCTTATCAAAAACTGCTCAACTATGTCCTGAATCTGTTCCACATTTGCATGTCCATCAAAATTTTCTTCTATGTACTTTGTGACTTCATCCGCTATCATAATAGCTTCATGGTATTCTCCTTCATCAACTGCTTTAAACGCTTTATAGATTGCATTAGCTATCTTTTCCTTGTTGAATTCTTCTTCCATACCATTTCTCTTTATAACCTTCATAATGTTTTCCAATTTAAACCCTCCATTAAATTATCTTTTGTAAAAATAATCCCTTCATGAAAGCTGCACCGTATTTACCCATTTAATTAAATAAGCACACATATCTGAAATTTTTTAATTTTAACTCTATATATTGTGTATATAAATATCGCAGCATCAATATATAGTATATCATTGTTATATAGGTACGTCAATACAAATATAAAAAAACATTTCCACATTCATCTCCAGTTTAATTGATTAGTACAACATAAAAAGGTGGAGCATTTAAACTCCACCTTTATTTTTGCAATATATTTGCAATTTTTATCTAAACAAAGACGCAAATACCAACGTGATAGTGCTTATAAGTTTTATCAAAACGTGCAAGGAAGGACCTGCCGTATCTTTAAATGGATCACCTACTGTATCACCTACGACACCTGCTTTATGAGCTTCTGACTTTTTGCCACCGTAATTACCTAATTCAATATATTTTTTAGCATTATCCCAAGCACCGCCGCCATTATTCAGGAACAACGCCATTATTACACCAGATATAGTGCCAACCATCAAAAACGCTGCTGCAGATTCTTTGCCAAGTAAAATCCCCACTAATATAGGCGCAACAACGACTATAAGGCCAGGGATAACCATTTCTTTCAATGCGCCTTTTGTAACAATGTCCACTGTTTTTGCATAGTCTGGCTTTGATGTGCCTTCCATTATGCCTGGATTTTCTTTAAATTGCCTTCTTACCTCCAGTATGACGTATTGGGCCGCTTTGCCAACAGCCCTTATAGCTGTGGAGCTGAAGAGAAATACTATCATAGCACCTATAAATGCTCCTATGAAAACCTCAGGTTTACCTATATCTACAGCAAACCAGGAATCGATAGGTTTACCGAGTATCTTCTTTACTTCATCAAGGTATGCAGAGAAAAGGAGGAAAGTAGCTAAAGCTGCAGATCCTACTGCATAACCTTTTGTCAAAGCCTTTGTCGTATTTCCACATGCATCAAGTCTATCTGTCACAAGCCTTACTGACTCAGGTGCTTCAGACATTTCAGTGATTCCACCGGCATTGTCAGTGATAGGTCCAAATGTATCCATTGCTAATATATAAGCAGTTGTTGATAACATTCCCATTGTAGCTATAGCAGTACCATAAAAGCCTGCTGTTGCTATATTAGGAAGTGCAAGCTCACCAAGCCTATATGCAATAATTATTGCTGCTGAAATAAACAGGACTGGAAGTGCTGGTGACTCCATACCTACTGAGATACCAGTGATAATGTTTGTCGCAGCACCTGTTGTTGAAGCCTTTGCGATTTCTTGAACTGGTCTTTTGCTCATAGATGTGTAGTAATTTGTCAAAAATACAAATACGTAGCTTAAAAGTATGCCTGCAACGGCTGCACCGTAGAGAAGTAAATAGTTGACTTCAGTACCATTTGATAAATGTCCTGAAAGCATAACCTTTACTGCAAAGAAGAGAACAATTAGATTTACTATTGTCGTAATAAAATATCCTTTGTTTAAAGCTATCATAGGATCTTTTGATTCGTCTTTTGTATTTACAAATACAATGCCGATGATGGAAGCAATGATACCTATAGCACGTGCTACAAGCGGAAATAGTATGCCTTTTAAGCCAAAGACAGGATACAAGCCTACACCCAATATCATTGCACCTATATTTTCAGCGGCTGTTGACTCGAAAAGGTCAGCTCCTCTTCCGGCACAGTCTCCAACGTTATCGCCAACCAAATCAGCGATTACTGCAGGATTTCTTGGGTCATCCTCTGGAATACCTGCTTCTACCTTGCCGACAAGGTCAGCACCTACGTCAGCAGCTTTTGTATAAATACCACCGCCTAGCTGTGCAAACAATGCTACAAATGAAGCACCAAATCCAAAGCCTACTATCAATGATGGAGCATTTTTAACCAATTCCTGTTGTCCTGAAGCTCCGCCATATGCAAAGAACAAAGTAGCAACACCAAAGAGAGACAGCGCAGTCACTGCAAGGCCTGTCACCGCCCCTCCTCTTAAAGCAATTTGCAATGCTTTATTAAGACCTTTTCTTGCACCACTTGCTGCTCTGACATTTGAATTAACTGCCATGTACATGCCTATGTAGCCTGATATAGCTGAGCACAAAGCTCCCGATATAAAGGCCAATCCTACATGCCATGCATAGCTAATAGCAGCACCTGCTCCCTCTGATTGATGACCGTAATAATTTGCTATTATGATTAAAACAGCCACAATCAAAGCTAGCACTGTTATCGTTTTATACTGCCTGTTTAGAAAAGCCATTGCACCTTCCTTTATGGAGTCTGAAATCTGCTGCATCTTCTCGTCACCTTTATCTTGTGTAAAAATAAACCTAATAAAACCAATGATGGCAAGAGCTGCAATAATAACAACTCCATAGATTAGAAATAGATAGGAATTCAATTAGACCATCTCCTTTAATATTTAATTAATATATTTATTTAAGTATTATTTCTACAAACATAAGAAAATTCCTCCATGTTTTTTTATAAATTATTTAAAATTTTTAATGACCAGTCAGCATACAAAAACAAAAAAGGTTAATAGCAAATAAGTGCTATCAACCTTAATTTTATTTTTATTGCACATCAAACAAATCTTTCAGTTTTTCCTTGCTCTCATCGCTAACAACGCTTAAAACCTCATCGCCAGGCAAAATATACGTACTGCCATTTGGCAACAAAACTTTATTACTTCTGACTATCGACATTATCACACAGTTACCAGGAAGCATCAAATCTTTAATCATCTTATTTGCAGCCTTTGAATCTTTCTCCACCATGCTTCTGACAATGGATATTTTCCCTTCTGCAAGATTCATTACAGTCGTAAGCCCGCTGATTTCTGTCTCCTCTTCAATTAATTTTGCAATAATTCTGGCACTGCTGACGGCTGCATCAATGCCCATATCCCTTGTAAAAAGCCACTCATTTTTTGGATTGTTTATCCTAGATACTACTCTTGATACACCAAATTCATATTTGGCAAGCTGACATATTATAAGATTATCTTCATCATGGCCAGTTGCCGCAACAACTATCTCAGTACCGATAATCCCTGCCTTTTTTAATGTATCTGAATTACAGCCATCTCCAACTACAATATTGCACTTTAATTCTCTTTTAAGTTTTTCAATTCTAGACTCATCTTTTTCAACAACAACGACTTTCTCATTTCTTTCCTCCATCAATTGAGCTAGGTATGAACCTAATCGTCCAGCACCAACAATCATTATCGACATATCGTAACCTGCTATTTGGAAACTTTATTGCATTGTTCCCGTCAGGTTCTTTCACCTCCTATTAAAATCTCTACGACATAAGCATTTGTTTTATCTTTGTCTTCCCGAAAGCTGTTAAAGCTATAAATATTTTATCGCCTTTTTTAAAAGTCGTACTATGCGTTGGTATAAGTGCTATGCCGTCTCTTACTATGCTGACTACATTTATTTCAGATGGTATAGCTATATCTCTTACATGACGGCCATCCAAGAATGCTGTCGCTTCCGTTTCAATTATTTCTACTTCACCACTTCCAAACGACGATACTCTAAAAAGATCAGGATGACATATCAAATCTTTTATCTTATTTGCGCCCCACAAAGTAGGTGAAACCGTATTTATACCCATTTTTCTGTATATTTCCGCTCGAATAGGATCGTATATCCTGGCTACTATCGTTGGAATTTTAAATTTCTTTTTTGCAATCAAAGCTGTAACAATATTTGTATTATCGCCATTAGTAGTAGAAGCAACAGCATCAGCATGTTCAATGCCAGCTTTTATTAAAGTAGCTTTGTCAAATGCAATCCCCTCTATAAATTCGCCTTTAAAAGACGACTTCAATCTTTTAAAAGCATCTTTGTCTCTATCTATAACAGCAACATGATTACCGTCAGAATCTAATATCTGAGCTAACTCAGCTCCAAGCCTGCCACATCCTGCAACAATTATATTCATAAATCAGGCTCATATAGAGCCATTCACCTCCTTCTGATTTGATGCGATTTTCCTGCGAAGTATATATTTCCTTATCTCCTCTGCCCCAATAAGTATCGGCATAAATGCTACGTAAAACAACCAGTGCTTTAATGAAACTGGGTATGTGTCAAATATTTTTTGCAAAAACGGCACATATATAAGCAATGCTGTAAGTACTATTTCAAATACTACACCAATATTTAATAATCTATTTTTAAAGAAACTGACGCTAAACATAGAAGCAACTTCAGTGCGGCAGGCAAACACATTAGCCACCTGCATAATAACTATCCCTAAGAAGCTCATTGTAGCAGCTTTTCTTGCCAGTGGATCTGTCAGTGGAAGCGTCTGGCCCCAGTGCCAACCTCCGCTGTACAAAACCCAAAAATAACCTGATAGAACTGCTATCGAGCTAATTATTCCTAGTAAAACATACCCTCTTAGGAATAGGGACAAGTTTAATAATTTTTCTTTAGGTGATCTAGGGGGCCTATCCATAACACCCGGTTCAGGCGGCTCAACTCCAAGTGCAAGAGCCGGCAGCGTCTCCGTTCCTAAATCTATTGCTAATATTTGCATTACCGTTATTGGGACAGGAATATTAAATAGAGAAAACAGTATATAAGGTATAGCCTCTGGTGTCAAATGCGCAAAAATGTATGTTATAAATTTCCTTACGTTGTCGTAAACCGCTCTACCTTCTTCAATAGCATTAACTATGCTAGCAAAATTGTCATCTGTCAAGACCATAGTTGCAACTTCCCTTGCAACATCAGTACCTGATTTGCCCATCGCAATACCTATGTCAGCCCTTTTCAATGCAGGTGAGTCATTAACCCCGTCACCAGTAACAGCAACAACTTCACCCATCTCTTTTAATGCAGCAACAACTTTCATTTTGTGCTCTGGAGCAACTCTGGCAAATATGATTTCTTTATTCTTCAATTCTTTCTTCAAATCTTCATCTGACATTTTATCAAGTTCATTGCCAGTTATTATCCTTGGTCTAGGTCCTTTTACTATGCCAATTCTCCTAGCAATAGATTCTGCTGTTAATCCGTAGTCACCCGTTATCATGATAATCTTTATGCCAGCTTTATGAGCCTGCTTAACAGCCAATTCAACTTCAGGCCTCGGCGGATCCATCATAGCTACTAATCCGACGAAGATTAAGTCAGTTTCTGTATCTTCTACTGTATATTCTTTATTCTCATTATCCATTATTTTATATGCCATTGCAAGTACTCTAAGTCCTGATTCAGCAAATTTGTCATTCTGTTTAACTATGTTGTCAATATCCGGCTGTTCTAGTTTTTTAACACCATCGTCGCTTAAAATGTAATTGCAAACTGAAAGTGTTTCTTTTGGTGCACCTTTAGTAAATACGTAGATTTCTTTCCCATACTTATGAATAGAAGTCATCCTTTTTCGCCTGGAATCAAATGGAAGTTGAGATATCCTTGGATATTCCCTCAACATTTCTTCTAATGTAAATCCTGCTTTCTCCGCCAGTACCACCAATGAACCTTCTGTTGGGTCACCAATTATACTCCAAGAAGGATTCTCATCCGTAGGCCTAACTAACCGGCTGTTATTGCACAGCAAACCTATTTTTAAAAGCAATGACAGATCATTAGGAAGATTTTTGACATCTATCTTTTTGTCATCCACATAAAAATCGCCTTTCGGCTCGTATCCTACACCGCTTACATTGTAAAATGAAGCTTTAGTCCAGATTTCTCTGACTGTCATCTCATTTTGCGTTAGCGTACCTGTCTTATCTGTACAAATGACAGTCGCTCCACCCAATGTCTCAACACTGGAAAGCTTCTTCACTAAAGCATGTCTTTTTGCCATTCGCTGTACACCCATGGCAAGTGCTAATGTAACTGTCGGCAGCAATCCTTCAGGAACATTAGCAGTAATAATGCCTATTGCAAACATAAATGTATCAACTAAGGACCTTCCCATAAATAAGCCCAAGAGGAAAAAGAATACACCCATCACAAGAGATAAAAGTGCAATAACCTTTGCAACTCTCGTCAACTGTTTTTGAAGTGGGCTCTGCTCTACACTTATTGTCTGCGTTAAAGAGGCAATTTTACCAAATTGAGTATTCATGCCTGTTGCATAAACTACTGCCGTTCCAGAACCAGATGCTACATTTGTTCCCATAAACACTATATTTGGTGACTGCAACAGTGAGACATCTTCATCTAAAACTACATCAGATGTTCTTCTAACAGGCTCAGATTCTCCAGTCAATGCAGCATTAATAGTCCGCATTTCAAAAGCCTCTATAAGTCTAGCATCAGCCGGCACGTGATCGCCTTCTTCAAGGTAAATCAAATCACCAGGTACTAACTCCCGTGCTAAAATTTGCTCCTGACGACCATTTCTTATCACTTTCACATACGATGGCAACATCTTTTTAAGGCTTTCTGTAGCCTGCTCTGCCTTAAACTCCTGCCAAAAACTGAATAAAGCATTTACAATTATGACAAGTATTATTGCCCAACCAAGCTGCGGCATGCCACCTATAAAGGAAAGTATGCTGGCTATCCAAAGAAGTATCGCCAATAAATGTGTAAAATTTGCTATGAATCTAGACAGCATTGATGATTTCTTGACTTCTTTTATTTCATTGTATCCATATTTCTGAAGCCTCTCATTTACTTCGTCTGTAGAAAGACCCTTTATGGATGTGTTCAGTTCACTAAATAGTTCATCTTCTGTCATTCTAAATATATCATCAATCTTCAAAGCAGCAAACCTGTATTAAACAGGTTTCACACCTCCTTATAATTTAATATGTTCTCTATATAAAAATTCGCATGGAACGACAAGTTCATAACGGCATAAAAATCACCTCATACATTTTTCTCCAGTATAACATTATTAATTGACATATTAAAGCTTTAATTTAGCCATATAAAGCTCAATTAAAGCTATACATTTTCATTCATTCGATATCTATTATATATTTTGTCTATTAATCTCGATTTATTGCATGAATGCTTAATCATGCAAAATAAAAAAATCAACTATAGAAAAATACATCTATACTTATTAGCATTAGATTTACTATAGTTGACATTTTATTAATCTTTCATTCTCCTTCAAAAATAATTATGTGCTTTATTAGAACATATAAATGTAAATTTTGAGGTACACTTAAAATGTTCTAATTAAGCACAAAGGTGATTAATATGAAATTAATACTCGACAATGATAACCGAAATATTATTGGACCTCGCTTAAAAGCTATAAGACTAAAAAACAAATTAACCCAACAACAATTATCTGCAAAACTAGAAACAATGGCAGTATACATAGATAGAGCAAGTATTTCTAAAATTGAGCAACAAAAACGCATCGTTACCGATTTTGAATTACTTGCTTTATCTGAAATACTTAAAGTGAGCCCTAATTGGTTGTTAGGACTGGAAAAATAATTTTTGTTCTTTATTAGAACATTA
The DNA here is from genome assembly GCF_017874545.1 of Thermoanaerobacterium butyriciformans. Classification (GTDB taxonomy): domain Bacteria; phylum Bacillota; class Thermoanaerobacteria; order Thermoanaerobacterales; family Thermoanaerobacteraceae; genus Thermoanaerobacterium; species Thermoanaerobacterium butyriciformans. The sequence continues at coordinate 53,758 of NZ_JAGGLT010000008.1, forward strand.
TATCATTTGTTTTATTTTTTGTAAATCAATTTTATTTCCATTACGCTATATTGAATTAATAAAGTTACTACACTATAATTATAGTAGCAGTAGAAATTAAATAAAATCCAGATGAAAATAGCGAGAGACACCTATTATGGTGGCCGAAGGAGCAATATGAAGTGTGTCATGGCTTCATAAAATCTCTCAGGCAAATTAATCGCTATTTGATGGGACTCTGGAAAGCCGTATGGCACCGATGGGGCAATACCTTTGTGTAGAAACTCTCAGGTCTAGAGACAGAGGAATATGATGACATTTGTCTTCATATTCCTTTTTTATTGACAAATTCACTTAGGAAGGGATGATCCGGTTGGATAGCCTTAAAAAAACCCCATTATACGATACACACCTGAAATACGGGGCAAAGATGATAGAATTTGCAGGTTTTTCAATGCCTGTACAGTATGAAAGTATACTTAAAGAGCATGAGGCTGTTAGAAAAAATGCAGGCCTTTTTGATGTATCACACATGGGTGAAATAATAATAGAAGGTAAAGACTCTGAAAAATTCATAAACTACATGGTTACAAATGACATTACAAAAATTAGTGCCTATCAAGCGATGTATTCCCCTATGTGCTATTCTAATGGCACAACAGTAGATGATTTATTGGTGTACAAATTTTCTAATGAAAAATACATGTTAGTGGTCAATGCTAGTAACATAGATAAGGATTACAACTGGATAATTGAGAATAAAAGCGGCTACAATATTGATGTAAAAAACATATCAAATGAGATTTCTGAATTGGCATTGCAGGGTCCTAAGTCTCAAGAGATACTTGAAAAAATGACAGAGTACAACTTGGACAACATGAAATACTACCACTTTGACAAAATCAATCTAGATGGAGTAGATTGTTTGATCTCAAGGTCAGGTTATACAGGCGAAGATGGTTTTGAGATATTTTTGAAAAATGATTATGCCCAATCAATGTGGGAAAAAGTCTTGGCTGTTGGAGAGGAATTTGGAATTAAACCTGCTGGTTTAGGTGCAAGAGATACATTAAGGTTTGAAGCAGGTCTTCCTCTTTACGGCAACGAGCTTTCAGAAGATATAACCCCATTTGAAGCTGGATTAGGTTTTTTTGTAAAATTAGAGAAAGATTTTATTGGTAGAGATGCTCTTTTTAAACAAAAGCAAGAGGAACTTAAAAGAAAGATAGTAGGTTTTGAAATGATAGATAACGGCATACCCCGCCACGGCTATGATGTATACGCACAAGGTGAAAAAATCGGATATGTAACTACAGGGTATCAATCACCTTCCTTAAAGAAAAACATAGGCATGGCATTAATAAAAAGTCAATTTGCCATCAATGGCAATGAAATAAATATAATAATACGCAATAAGCCTTACAAGGCTTTTGTGACAAGCAAAAATTTTTATAAGAAAAATTACAAAAAATAGGAGGTTGTTTTTATGAAAATTTTAGAAGGTCTTTACTATTCAAAAAACCACGAATGGGTAAAAGTTGAAGGTGACAAAGCATACGTTGGAATAACAGACTTTGCTCAGCACTCGTTAGGCGACATAGTCTATGCAGAACTTCCGGAAATAGATACAGTATTAAATGCTGGAGATACATTAGGCACCGTTGAATCAGTAAAAGCAGCATCTGATGTTTACTGCCCTATAAGCGGAAAAGTCGTTGAAGTAAATCAATCTGTTGCAGACGATCCATCACTTTTAAACAGCGATCCATACGAAAACTGGATGATTTGCATTGAAATGACTGATAAAGGCGAATTAGAACAGCTTATGTCACCTGGTGAATACAGAGAGTTTTGCAACTAGTAAAAATTTTTCCCAAAAGGAGTGGGTATCGTGCACAAATACATCCCAGCGTCTAAAGCCGAACAAATAGAAATGCTGGAATCTGTAAATGCAAAATCAATTGAAGATTTATTTGTAGATATTCCAGAAGACATAAGGCTAAAACGAGAGCTTAATATATCAGGGCCTTTGTCAGAGGCAGAGCTTATAAAAAGCATAAAAGAATTAACTAAAGATATTAAAACGACAGATGAGCTTATTTGCTTCTTAGGAGCAGGTGTTTATGACCACTTTATACCATCTGTCGTTAAACATGTAGTATCAAAGCCAGAGTTTTATACAGCGTACACTCCATATCAACCTGAAATAAGCCAAGGGACTTTGCAGGCAATATTTGAATATCAGACTATGATTTGTAACCTGACTGGAATGGACATATCAAATGCATCTATGTACGACGGAGCCACTGCCTGCAGTGAAGCAGCAAAAATGGCTTCCAATGCAATAAACCGAAAAAAAGTCCTTGTGTCCTCATCACTTAATCCTGAAGTAAAAAAAGTACTTCATACATACATGAGATTCAGCAGTATTGAATTAATTGAAATCGACGATTTAGATGGAACAGTAAATTTAGAGCTTCTAAAATCATCTCTTGACAGTGATACAGCAGCATTTATTGTTCAAAATCCGAATTTCTTTGGCATAATAGAAGATCTTGAAGATGTTGAAGAAATGGTCCATAAGAATGGTTCGCTTCTTATAATGTACGTAGAGCCAATATCTTTGTCTATATTAAAAACACCCGGAGAAATAGGTGCAGATATAGCAGTAGGTGATGGTCAGCCTCTTGGAAATAGCCTCAATTTCGGCGGTCCACATCTTGGTTTTATGGCAACAACGAAAAAACTTATGCGTAAATTACCTGGAAGGATCATCGGTGAAACAAATGATGTTGACGGCAAAAGAGGATATGTACTGACGCTTCAAGCAAGGGAACAACACATAAGAAGAGAAAAAGCCACTTCAAATATATGTACAAATCACTCATTAAATGCACTGACTGCTGCTATATACATGACAGCTCTTGGAAAAAAAGGCATCAAAGAAGTCGCACTGCAGTGCTTTAAAAAGTCTCATTATGCTTTTCAGCAATTAATAAAAACAAGTAAATTTAAACCATTATTTGATAAGCCATTTTTTATGGAATTTGCAGTAGTGTGCAATGGTAAAAGCGTAGATGATATAAACAATGTTCTTTTAGATAATGGCATAATCGGCGGGTACAATCTGGAGAAAGACTACAAAAAGTACAAAAATGCAGCGCTTCTTTGCGTAACTGAAAAAAGGACAAAGGCAGAAATCGACAAACTTGTAAGTATTATGGGAGGTGTAGTTGATGAGCTATGATAAGCTTATTTTTGAAGTATCTAAAGTAGGACATATAGCATACAACCTTCCCCCATTAGATGTTGATGATATACAGTTGGAAGATGTAATTCCAGACGAACTTCTTCGCCATACAGAATTAAATCTTCCAGAAGTCAGCGAAGTAGAAGTTATAAGGCATTATACAAATTTGTCATATAAAAATTACAGCGTTGACAAAGGGTTTTACCCATTAGGGTCTTGCACGATGAAATACAATCCAAAAGTAAATGAAGATATTGCAAACTTTAAAGAATTTACAAACATACATCCACTGCAAAGTGAAAATACTGTCCAAGGTGCTTTAAAGCTTATGTACGATCTTCAAGAAATGCTAAAAGAGATAACAGGAATGGATTGGATTTCACTTCAGCCTGCTGCTGGTGCTCACGGAGAACTTACTGGAATGATGATAATCAAAGCATACTTTGAAGACATCGGTGAATACAATAGGAAAAAGATAATAGTACCTGATTCTGCCCACGGCACAAATCCGGCCAGCGCCGCAACAGCGGGGTTTGATGTAATAGAGATAAAATCTGGAAGCGATGGGCTTATAGATATGGAGGCATTAAAATCAGTTCTTGGCGATGATGTAGCAGGATTGATGCTGACAAATCCAAACACCCTTGGACTTTTTGAAAAAAACATCATAGAAATAGCTAAGCTAGTTCATGATGCCGGTGGACTTTTATACTACGATGGAGCAAATATGAATGCCAACATGGGGATAACAAGACCAGGCGACATGGGATTTGATGTGGTCCATATAAATCTTCACAAAACATTTGCAACACCACATGGAGGCGGCGGACCTGGAAGCGGACCAGTCGGGGTTAAAGGCAATCTTGTAGATTTTCTGCCTGTACCTGTAGTTGGAAAAAATGATGATACGTATTACTTTAATTACGATTTACCTAATACAATAGGAAAAGTGAGAAGCTTTTATGGCAATTTCAATGTTATGGTAAAGGCATATGCGTACATTCTATCTATGGGTGCTGAAGGACTTAAAACTGCTAGCAGTTTGGCAGTTTTAAATGCAAACTATGTTAAAGAAAAGCTTAAAGAATATTATGAGCTTCCATTTGATGCGATATGCAAGCACGAATTTGTCTTCAGCGGCCTTAAAAACAAAAAAAATGACGTTACAACACTAGATGTGGCAAAGCGGTTGATAGACTACGGATTCCATCCGCCTACAATCTATTTCCCTCTCATAGTTGACAGTGCACTTATGATTGAACCAACTGAAACTGAAAACAAGGAAACGCTGGATGAATTCATAGAAGCAATGAAGGCAATTGCAAAAGAAGCAGAAGAAAACCCAGAAATATTAAAAACTGCACCGCATAATACACCTGTTAGAAGACTTGATGAAGTAAAAGCAGCAAGAAATCCAATAGTAAAAGCCAACGTCTAAAGACATTGGCTTTTTTTGTTTTACAACAGAAGTTTTGTAGTTTAATAGAAAACCACCCATTAGATGGTTGTCCATTATTCAACAATCACATCAGATAAAACTAATTTTACAGGATTTGCTAACGAATCGCCTACTGGACATGTTTTTTCAATAAATTTTGCAAATTCCTCTGCTTTTTCTTTTGGAGCATCTGTCTTCATGTGCATCTTAAATCTTATCTCTTGGAAGCCTGGTCTTACGTCAGATTTTCCCATAAAGCCATCCAAATCAATATCGCCCTCTAGTTCTACCCAAAAGTCTTGAAGATTTATGCCTTTAGCCTTTGCAAAAGCTGATGCTACAATGGTTTGACAAGAACCTAAAGCACAAAGCAATGCCTCTACAGGATTCATCCCTTTATTTGTACCGCCCATTTCTTTCGGTTCGTCCAAAACCATCTTAAAGCCTCTTACTTCACTTTCCACTGCCAAACCTTCCGGCAACTTTTTAGAAACTGCCTTAAAAGTTTCCACTGCCATTTTAATTACCTCCTTATTTGAAAGTATGTGATTATCAAGTCAATTCCAAATAAACGCTATTCCCTTCTTTGAAATCTTTCGATTATTTACCTGCATTTTCTAATGCCTGGATAGCTTCTGTAGCATAAGCTGCAGCAGGGCCACCACCCATGAGTATTGCAACTCCTAATGCTTCTATTATCTCTTCTCGTGTTGCTCCAGCTTTTAAGCATGAATTTACATGATCAGCTATGCAGTATGAGCAGTGAACAGCAACACCTATACCTAATGCAATTAGTTCCTTTTCTTTAGCTGAAAGTGCTCCGTTGCCAACAGCTGAAGAGTGAAGTTCTTCAAATGCCTTCATAACTGATGGAATACCTTGACCCATCTTGCTTAAATTTGTATACATTTCATTTAAGTCAACCTTTGCCATAATATCTTCCCTTCCTAAATTTAATTTATTTTAAAGCATTATCGCTTTAAAATCTTTATTACACTTTGTGAATCGATTCTTTAAAAATGTCTTTTACTGCCTCCATGATGGTCTCACTTCTCGTAGGATGAGTATATATCGCTTTTTTAAGATCATCTGCCTTTGCACCACTTTGACATGAAGTAGATATTATCTGCGCTATTTCAGATGCATCGCTTCCGACAACCCACGCTCCTAAAACATCTCCATCTTCGGAAGATATGATCTTGGCAAAACCTTTTGTTTCACCGTATGTCTTTGCTCTGCCATTAGCTGCAAAGTAAAATTTACCCACTTTTACATTTTTAAATTTACTCTTAGCCTCTTCCTCTGTATAGCCGAAATAACCTATCTCCGGTTCTGTAAATACAGCAGCCGGTATTCTCATATAATCAAGAGCAACATTGCCTCCAAAAATATTGTCAACTGCTGCTTCGCCTTGTGCTGATGCCACATGTGCCAGCATCATTTTATTGGTCACATCGCCAATGGCATAGACATTATCAATATTTGTCCTTAAATATTCATCAACTTTGATAGCTTTTCCATCGAATTCTAAAAGCTCTGAAATTGGTCCTATGTCCGTATTTAGCTTTCTTCCAATGGAAATAAACACTTTGTCTGCGTATATGCACTTTGTTGCACCATCTTTTATTATTGTTACAACACTTCCACCATTTTCTTCTTCTAAAATCTTTTCAACCTTAGAAGATGTATAGATCTTTATGCCACGCTTCTGCGCTTCAGACTTTATTAGATTGCTTACTTCTTTATCCAGTTGAGGAAGAAGTCTTGGCATCATCTCAACAACAGATACTTCTACACCAAACTGATTCATTATAAAGGCGAATTCCATGCCTATTACACCACCGCCTATTACGCACATGCTGTCAGGCAGTGATGTAATCTCTAAAATATCGTTGCTATTTATGACGTTCTTTGATTTCACGCCTTTAATTGGCAATTCTGCAGGTTCTGAACCAGTTGCTATTATTATATTTTTCGCTTTTATCTTATTTTCTCCGAACAATATATTTTTATCTTTGTCAATTTTTGCTTCCTCAGAATACAAATCAACACCATTGGCTTTAAGCAATGTATTTATCCCGGATACAAGCTCGTTAACTATATTATCTTTTCTTTCCACTACTTTTTTATAATCAAATGATTTAACATCTACACTAAGTCCAAATTCATCTGCCCTTTTTATAATGTCATAAACTTCTGCAACTCTTGCGTAAGCTTTTGTGGGTATGCAGCCTCTATTAAGACAAGTACCGCCTACTTTATCTTTTTCAAAAAGTGCCACTTTTGCACCTTTTTTTGCGGCTTTTATAGCTGCCACATAACCTCCAGGGCCACCACCTATAACAGCTAAATCGTAATCTTTCACTTCATTATAAAATGTATCTGCACTGTCTGAAATTGACTTTTGAGGAACTTCCTCAGATTTTGAAATGATAGAAATAACGTCTCCTGATTTTACAGTACTACCTGCTGGAAAAATAATTTTGGAAATTACTCCATCATATTCAGAGTACACCTCATAATTCATCTTTCCAACTGCTATATCACATAAAGAAGTTCCCTTTTTAACAAATTGACCTTCACTGACATGCCATTTCGTTATTTTTCCCTCATTCATTGAATCAGACAAGACAGGTACCTTAACTTCTAACTCCATAAGGTACACCTCCAATTTTCATTGCTATTCACTTAAAATATTATTACTTAAATTAAAATTCTTAAGCGGGTTAATTATTTGACAACTTACTCTAACCATATTTTAACACTATCTAAACAATAATTCAATATTTTGAACATAATTTTCAAAACATCACATCAAGCAAATTCTCTAACGTTATGTTTGAAAAATATTCTCCAATGTCTATTGATGAAAGCGCATTTTTGACATCATTTTCAGCGTGCTTTACACCCTTTAGCATTTCCTCTACATCTTTCACATCTTTTTTCCCAAAGAAATCGCCGTATATCTTTATGTCTTTTATTATTCCATCAGATACATTTAAATCCACTTCCAATGTTCCACCCAAAAATTTTTTCTCATTTTTCAAATTATAATCTGGTGACATACCAAAATTCCATTCCCATGTGCTATACTTTTCATTTTTAAGTTTTTCTATATTTTTTATATCTTCGTCTGTAAATTCATACAGCCCACTTCCACCTGTACGCTGCCGTATGTCATTCATAATAAGATTTATAAATTCCTCAATATCAATAGGCTCTTTTAAATGCTCATTTATGTTTGTCACTCTTTTAGATACAGACTTCACGCCTTTGTCTTCAAATTTTATAGGTCTCACCTTTAATGCCGCTGATAGATCTGCCATATTTGACGACACCAGCAGTGTTCCGTGATGAAGTATCCTGTTTTTATAATAGTACTGCGCATTGCCTGATATTTTTTTACCATCAATCGTTATATCATTTCTGCCAGAAAATTCAGCATTTAATGATAGCTTTCTTAGAACATCAATAATAGGTTGTGTAAATCTTCTAAAATCATTAAATCTATTCAAATCATCGTTTACAATAAAAGTAAAATTCACATTGCCTAAATCGTGAAATACCGCTCCACCTCCTGATAACCTTCTTACAACAGGTATATTGTGCTCTTTAACGTAGTCAAGGTTAATCTCAGCCAAAGCATTCTGATTTTTCCCTATTATTATACTTGGCTTGTTTCTCCAAAGCATGAAACATTCATCATTGAATTTCTTTAATATGTACTCTTCTGTCGCCAAATTAAAATATGGATCAGTAATTTTATTGTAAATATATATCATAAAGAACACCCTCTCAAAAAATAAGCTGACTTTATAAATTAAGTATAACACAAGTGTGAAGAGTTTTATCAAAATATGTCAATGAAAAAATAAAAAAGTGGCATGAAAGCCACCGAAAACTTATTATTGTCCATTCGAGCCTGAAAGTTTTACATTGACAGTAAGTGTTTGACCATTTCTCCAAACTGTTACGCTTATTACATCGCCAATATTGTGTTTGTTTAAAATATTTTCAAGTTGATTAAACGTGGTTACATTTGTTCCATCGACAGCAGTTATTATGTCACCAGCCCTTAGTCCTGCAGCATCAGCACCACTTCCTTGCTGCACTTGTGCAATGTAAAGGCCAACAGGTATATTATACTGACGTGCTAGTTGCTTAGTTATTTGTTGCACACTTACTCCCATTACAGGTCTTTCTACATAACCATTTTTTATAAGATCATCGATAATTGGTTTAGCTTCATTTATAGGAATAGCAAATCCCATACCTTCCAAAGGTACGCCTTGGCTTTGAAATAAGCCGAACGGATCTTGCGTACTTGAACTACCTGTTGATGTAAGCTTTATGCTTGTTATGCCAATTACTTCACCGATGCTATTTACAAGTGGGCCACCGCTATTCCCAGGATTTATAGCAGCATCTGTTTGTATAAGATTAACTGGACCATAATCACTTTGCAGGTTTCGATTTAATCCACTTATTATACCTGCTGTAGCAGTTCCAGCAAAGCTGTCACCTAGAGGATTTCCTATGGCTACAGCCAGTTCTCCTACTTCTAGCTTTGATGAATCACCTAATTTTGCAGGCGTCAAATTAGTTGCATTTATCTTTAACACCGCAAGGTCAGTCCTAGAATCTTTACCTACCAATTGCGCTGAAAATTTTCTCCCATCAGACAAGTTTACAGTTATCTTAGATGCACCATCTACAACATGATTATTAGTAACTATGTGACCTTGTGAATCAATTATTATACCAGAGCCACTGCCTTCCTGTACATAAGAGTTTCCATAAGCTCCGTATCCGCTTGTATATGTATCAATACCAACCACAGATGGGCTTACAGTCTTTACTATATTTGTAATCAAGCTGAAATTGTTATTGTCAGATGAAAGCGGCAGATATCTATTTACTATCTGTGTTTTACCCATGTCGGCATATTTCATAATTCCAGCTCCAGCAGCACCACCTATTAAAGCTGCTACAAGCGCAACAACCACAAAAGATAAAAACATCTTTCTTCTATATCTTTTTACCATCTTGCCTAAACTCTTTTTATTATTTTTTAATCTAGCTTCAGGCATACTATAATTTTCAAAATCATGATTGAACTCCATATCGCTCAACCTCCTCGGATTATTCTTTCCACTATTATATTATAAATTACATTTTTTAAGAATTTGTGAATACTTTGTAAATATTTTTTTACATATATTCTTCATTTTCTCGAAATCGTCTTAAACTTAGTATGACCGCAATGAAAGCTGCTGAAATAAGCCCAAGAATACCGCCAAACCAGAACGGTGCATCAGGACTTATATGATCCCACATTGCCCCAGCTATAATAGATGCCAACAATAATCCTATACCTTGAATCATACCGTAAATACCTAATACTGTACCTTTATACTTATCAGAAGAAACCTCGGCTACAAATGCACGCTCTGCACCACTTATAAATGCCGTATAAGCTCCATAAAATATAAATAAAAGAAAAATTATGATTTTTGCATTGAACAGTGCAAACCCCAAATAAACAAGTCCATAAATAGCATAACCAGAAACCAAAATCAATCTCCTGCCAAATTTATCTGACAACTTTCCGGAAGGGATGGCAAGTAGTGACGTGGAAACATTAAATACGAGATAAAGAAGCATTACATATGATGAAGAAAAGCCTAAATTCTGTGCTTTCAAAAGCAGAAAAGTATTTGATGAATTCCCAAGGTTAAAAATAAATATAACAGCCAGATAAAGTTTTAATTTTAAGCTTAAATTTAAATTTTTGAACGTCAATTTTTCACTTTTTTGTTTCTTACTTTTATCCTCTTTTATAAATGGAATAATCATAATGCCAAGAATAGCAGGTATAATCGACCACATAAATGCTACCCTATACTTTAGCCCAATTGTTACTATGATAAAAGCAATAAAAGCACCTACAGATGATCCAGCCATATCAAGCATTTTATGGAGTCCATAAGAGCCGCCAAGTTTATCCTTTTCACTAGACTGCGCAATAAGAGCATCTCGCGGTGCAGTGCGGATACCTTTTCCTGTGCGATCTATAATTCGCGCTATCAAAACGCTTATCCACGATCCTGCCAAAAGGAGAAGTAATTTATAAATAGCTGAAGCTGAATATCCAATAAAAGTCAGCACTTTCTTATTTTTATATTTATCACCTATGTAACCGCTAAAGACCTTTAAAATCGACGCTATGCTTTCAGCAATACCCTCAATAATTCCTACAATTGCTGGTGAAGCCCCAAGTGTTGCAGTCAGGAAAAGCGGGACTATCGGATACACCATTTCTGTACTCATATCAATTAGCAAACTTACCATGCCAATCAGTACAATATTTGATACAACAACTTCCTTTTTTGAATTTGTCATGATCGATTGACTCCTCCTAAAAATTTCTCATTTTGCATGAAATAATAAAAGCTATATTGAAACTTGTTAAGATAATTTTAAATCAAATTAAAGTAATTTTGCAAATATTTATAGTAGAAAATAAAAAAGCTATCCTCATATATGGATAGCTCCTCTCCTATTCTTCAAATGCCTTTACAGGACAATGACCGTACTTCCTGTCCTTAGCGACCAAAGTTGTCACATATGCTTTAGAATTTTTATTAAACAATATATCATGTCCAACACAAAGCCCGACAACCACATTTAATTCCGTATTTTCCTTGTTCATTATTTCAGCTTGTGTGATTGGATTGCATGTTGCAATGAATTTATCTCTCTTTTTCTCTATTCCAATTTCTTTTACATCTACAGAACCTACCTTACAACACACCGGTACTACAGTTACATCGTATTTATTGAGCATCTTGACAAATTTTTTTGCCTCTTTTTCGAGTGAATAGCAAAAAGCGACACCTATCTTTTTTATACCCATTTGCATAATTAAATTGATTATTTCATCTGCTCTACTCCTTAATTCGCCATTTTCGTCAACAGGAAGTGTATTTGCTATTTTCATAATCTTATTTACATTTTCATCATTATTATATTTTTCAATTGAATCATTAATAATATCTTTTTCCATAACTGTAGGGCAATTCTTAGGAAAATTATCATCACCTTTTGCACAAGGCTTATTAGGACATACTGCACAAGAAAATATTGAATTCATAAAATCACTCCTTGTATACTGTATTCAATATTATTATATCACATACCCATCCCATTGTATAGGGGATACTATAATTAAATATCTGCTTTATTTAGTGTAAAATAAAACGAAGTACCTTTATTTATCTCGCTCTCTATATAATATTCACTGCCATGCAAATCCAATATTTCTTTTACTATTGCAAGCCCTAACCCTGTACCTGATTTATCACCTTTATAAAACTTCTTAAAAACATTTTGTAGCTTTTCTCTCTCTATTCCTTTACCCGTGTCTGATACAATGACTTTTACATGATTGTTTTCTAATATCGAAGAAATAGTAATTAAACCTGATTCACTAATGCTTTTTATCGAATTGCTTAATAGATTCATTATAACCCTTCTAATCAATTCAGCATCTCCATTTACAATAACATCAAGATTCTCCGTGACAATATTTATATTTTTACCATGCAGCAATGGTTCAAAGCTTAAAACTACATCATCAACTAGACTCTTTAAATTAAAAGACGATACCTTTAGTTTTACTAAACCTGATTGAAGCTTTGATAATGATAAAACATCGTCTATCATTTTTGACATTCGATCGACTTCATTTAATGCAACATTTAAATATTTATTTCTTTTTTCTTTATCATCGCCATAAAAGTCCAGTAGCATTTCACAGTATCCTTTTATAAGCCCTAAAGGCGTCTTAAGGTCGTGTGTAATATTTGCTATTAAATCTCTTTTAAATTTTTCCGCTTTACTGAGGTTTTCTGCCATGCTATTCATGGACATTGCCAAATCCTCTAATTCATCATTTGTCTTTACATCTAATTTCACGTCAAGATTCCCCGATGCTATGTTTTGTGCTGCATTTTTTAAATCTTCAATTGGCTTTGTAAGCCTTTTCGACATGATAATTGACATGATGATTATTACAACAATACATATTAGTAGCATCAAAAAAAATTCACTTTTAAATATGACTGTAGTATCCGTAATAGTCGATAGTGGAATAGTCAATACCAGTTTTGCGTTTTGATTATTGTATGAAAATGATCTTATAACTGCAAGAGATTTTACACCAATTGATGGATGCGTAAATTCTACCACAGCTAATTTTTCATTAGTGTTTAAGAAAGTTTTTGGCAACCCTATTCCGTAGCCTTGTCCGTTTCCATGCATTCCAAAAACCAAGTTGCCTGTATCAGTTACTGCAATTACTTTTGCATTGGATTCTTCCATAAGCTCATTAGCAGTCTTATAATCGTTTGTAGTTAATGCGTTAGCTATTTTTAAGCTGTAGTTTTTCATCTGGTTAATCTTATAATAAGTGTATATCTTACCTATAAAGACAACTTGAGACAAGTAAAACAATAAAAAAATTATTCCTGTTATAATCAGATACGTAATAAAAAGCTTTTTTCTTATGCCTCTCACTTTAATCACCACCTAATTTGTATCCATAGCCCCATACCGTTTTTATGATATCTCTTTTATCGCCGAGTTTTTCTCTCAACTGCTTTATATGTGTATCAACTGTCCTTAAATCGCCAAAAAATTCATATCCCCAAACAATATTAAGACATTTCTCACGGCTTAATGCCTTACCCATGTTTTGTGCAAGTAAATTTAAAAGATCAAATTCTTTTGGAGTAAGGTCTATTTTCTTTCCATCAACTTTAACAACTCTTGAATCAGTGTCAATAGTAATACCCGAAAAAGATATTAGCTTATCCGATTCAGTCCATTTAGATCTCGATAAGATAGCTTTTATCCTTGCTATGACTTCTCTCGGACTAAATGGTTTGACTACGTAATCATCAGCGCCAAGTTCAAATCCTAAAAGCCTATCGTATTCTTCACTGCGAGCAGTTATCATCATTACAGGTATTTTAGATGATTCTCTTATTGTCTTTAATACATTCCAACCGCTCATGTCTGGCAACATTACATCCAACAAAACTATATCAAATGAATTATTTTTAAACATATTTATTCCTGTATTGCCATCTTCAGCAAATAAAGCATCAAAATTGTTTTTCTCTAAGTAAGTTTTTAAAATATCCCTCATTCCCTCCTCGTCTTCAATGACCAAAACTTTTTCCATCATAAAACACCTCCAATTTTAGTTTACTTATTTTAAAAGCCTTTTACAATATTATTAAAAAACCTTCACAAAAACATCACACTTTCATTAAAGATGTATCAAATATAATGGGTAGAATAAAAGTGTAAGATAAATAAATTTTGAAAGGAGATGTTTTTATGAACATCAAAAAATTAGTAGCATCAATAATGGTAGGAGGTTTACTTTTAACAGGCATTGCTGCATATGCGGAAACAGCAAATAACAATTCGCCTCAAACAAACACATCATATACTGCACCAAGGTACAGCAGAACACAAATGGTAGATTTTATGGCAAATCTTTTAGGAAAGTCTACAGACGAAACATTGAAACTTTTAAATTCCGGTAAGACACTGGAACAAATAGCAGTTGAAAATGGTGTAAAATTAGAAGACTTCAAAAATGCCTTGTTAAAACAAAAAGCCGACTATATAGACCAAATGGTTAAAAATGGTGTAATTGCAGAAGAAAGGGCAACAGAGCTAAAATCACTACTTAAAGAAAGAATAAATGCATGTGATGGTACTGGCAATGGTGGTGTAGGACTTGGAATAGGCTTTGGAAGAAGTGGAATGTCAGGTAATGGATATGGCAAAGTGCATGGTGCAGGTTTCGGCAAAAATATGCATTTTCAATCAGGAAATAACTAATTTAGTTCCTAATGATGTTTTTACACATTAACGATATACAATTTGTTGATTCATATAATATGGCCGTAGGAATTTATCCCACGACCATATTATTTTTTATAATTTCACAAAATTATAGATGAGCTGGTAGTCAAATAAGATACCCTATCTCCTAAAATTCGTTTCATAATCCCGTACTCATCTATACCTGTACAGTGACCTGTATAAATATATTGTATATCATAACCTTTCATCGTCTCTGAAATATTCACAATATCTTCTTCAGTCATTCCTTTTAAGTGAAATCCTCCAATAAGTGATTTTATTCTATAACCCTTAAATTTACTTTCCGCAGTGTGCAGGATATTCAAAATACCTAAATGGGAGCATCCTGTAATTATATTTATGCAGTCTCCTTCTTTAACAACAACAAATATTTCATCCAAAAAATTATCTTTTATTTTTACATTATCTTTTTCCACTAAAAAATTTTTAGTCGTAAAATCATTATTATATTTCTCATCAATATTAGTGACTATAAAAAAATCTTTTTCCACTTCTGTATCTTCATGAATTAGTACAAAATTTTCTCTGTTTTTTTCATATATTGACAAATCAAAACCTATTTCATCAATTGTGCCGTTTTTACGTAAAGCATATTTTCTATTAAGTATTTTATGGCTTGCATATATGTGCGCATCTTCATTTTCATCCATAAGATCTTTAAGTCCACCAACATGATCATAATGACCATGTGTTAGTATTACTTTGTTTATGTTCTTTAAATTTATGCCCATCAATCCGGAATTTATAATAAAATTGCCGCTTTGCCCTGTATCGACTAAAACTGCCTTGTCTTCTTTCTTTACAAGCAATGATAAACCGTGTTCAGCCAAAAAACCCTTTTTATAGACTACATTTTCAATTAATACTTGTAATTCCATTTAAACACCTCTTTCCCATAAAATTAGGACTATCTACAAGACAGTAGACAGTCCTTTTACTTTTAGTCTTCACAGTGTCCCGCATGTTCATGTTTTTCACATGCACTATCTGTAGATATCAAAGTTCCATCAATATACCTTTTTACCACATCTTCAGCATCGCCAGACGCACCTGTAATGACATCAATGCCGTAAGAATTAAACAAATCTATTGCGCTTGAACCCATTCCACCAGAAATGATGCATTCTACACCTTTGGCTTTCAAAAATTCCGGCAAAAATCCTGGTCTATGCCCTGGATTTTCAATAAAATTGGCACTTACTATTTTATTTTCTTCCACATTAAAAATCGTAAATCCCTCACAATGTCCAAAATGCATTGAAACGCTTCTTCCATCTGTAGCAACAGCTATCTTCATTTAAGCATCCATCCTTTCATCTAAATATTTTTTTATTTTCTCCCACATGTCTAAAATCTGTCTGTATGCAGTGCTGTCAGGAAATTTATTAATGCTTTGAAATCTTTTTAAAGCTTTAATTACTGTTTCATCAAAATTTATCTTTCCTACAACATCTATACTATTTTCTTGACAATATTTCTCTATTTTATTAGAAATATCTTTATTAATATTCCACTTGTTTATGCAAACGAGAGATTTTATTTTAAAACTCTCAATTGCTTCAAGCACTCTTTTCATGTCTTCAAAACCAGAAACAGTTGGTTCAGTAACAATAAGAGCAATATCTGCACCTGTTGCAGAAGATAAAACAGGACATCCTATTCCAGGTGTGCCATCAATTATAATGTAGTCACAATCACCTTTATTCTCAGTAGCTTTTTTTCTTACCTCAGTAACTAACTTCCCAGAACCATCAGCACCTGGAAACAACTCGGCATATATTATTTTTTCACCTTTCTTATTTTCACCTACTATAATTTCACCTGTGTTTTCTTCAATCATCTTAATTGCACCACTGGGACACTTATAAGAGCAGAGACCACAGCCTTCGCAATGATATGGATTTACTTTATAATCAGAAATCGCATCAAATCTGCACAATGTTTCACATAAACCACACTTTATGCATTTGCCATCATCTATCAATGCTACTTCTTTACCATAAAAATTATCGACTTTTTGTATTTCTCCATTGAAAAGTATGTTTAAGTTAGGAGCTTCAACATCACAATCTGCCATAACTTTATTTTCTACAATTTCACTTAGGGCCGTTGCAACTGTTGTCTTTCCAGTTCCGCCTTTACCACTTAATATAACCAACTGTTTCATTTTCCAATCAGCTCCATTAATTTCTGTGATAAATTTTCAAATGTGTGCCTTATTTCATCGTCTTCTTTAATTAGCAGATTCCCTTTAGAATACAATTCAGCGTATTCTTTTTTAAATGGAATTTTTGCAAGCACATTTATACTTTCTTCCTTGCAATAGTTCTCTATAATACTATCTTCTTCCCCTGATTTATTGATGATGACAACAAATGGCAAATTCATCTCTTTAACTAGTTCAACAGCTAGTTTTAGATCGTGTAATCCATATGGAGTCGGCTCAGTGACTAAAAGGCAATAGTCACTGCCTTCAATAGAATGTATGACAGAACAAGATGTCCCAGGAGGACTATCAATGATTACATTTTTATCTGTATCTTTTATCAAATTTTTAATTTCTTTTATTATAGGAACTCCTGAAGCTTCACCTATATTTAATTTGCCATCTATAAAATCTATATCATCTGATCGTCCAACCCTTATAGCACCAATTTTCTTTGGTATTTCGTTTATAGCATTGTATGGACATATCTCATAGCATGCTCCACATGAATGGCATAAATGGTCAAAAACAAGTATTTTCTTTATCAACTTTGTTAATGCACCAAATCTACATGCCCTCGTACATTCACCGCAAAGGGTACACTTATCATAATCTATGCTGGGAATCATCACATTTACATCTTTTACTTTCTCTATTTCCGGTTTTAAAAACAAATATCCATTAGGTTCTTCTATATCGCAGTCAACATAAATGCTTTTTTGAATTTTAGCAAGATTTGAAGAAACTGTGGTTTTGCCAGTTCCACCCTTACCGCTCAAAACAGCTATTTTGTAACCTTTCATTTTTAATGCTCTCCATGATGACCATTATTAGTAGGCAATTCAATTTTCTCTAATGTACCCTTTTTAAATTCTTCTACATTTTTTTCGATAGTATCATTGATCGATTTATAAACACTTATTCCAGCCGCCTGAAACACTTCTAATGCATTTGGTCCTACATTACTTGATATAATTGAGTCAACACCCTCATCTAATAGAAGTTGTGCTGCCTTTGTACCAGCACCACCTGCAGATGATGCTGCAGTTTTACCAATAGCTTTGTAATTCATTGATTCAGTATCAACAACGATAAAATACCTTGCTCTACCAAACCTTGAATTTACATTTGAATTTAGATTATCACCTTCTGATGAAATCGCAATTTTCATAAACAACCCTCCATTATTTCAAACATACGTCATATACAATTATAAATATATAATTATTTTTGTCATATGTCAATAAAAATATTAAAAATTTTATTTGTTGTATGATATAATGTTAATTATAAAAAATGAGAGGCTGATTTTTGCAATGAGCAGAATTGATTATCAAATTAATTATGATTACATAAAAGATTTAATTTCATATCTTGAAAATGAACACACATTAAGCAAGGAAAATCTTGTCATTCTACTAAAATCTGAATACACTGATGAAATTTGCCAAGCTGCAGACAGAGTAAGAAAAAAATTTGTAGGTGATGTGGTTCATTTACGAGGCTTGATTGAAATAAGCAATTATTGCTGCAGAACTTGCTATTATTGTGGCCTTAGGGTCTATAATAAGTCAATAAAAAGGTATAGGATGGATGAAAATGAAATTTTGCAATGTGCAAAGGCTACAAAAGATGCTGGATTAAAAACTGTAGTATTACAAGGTGGTGAGGACAAACATTTTAAAATAAAGGATTTGTGCAACATCGTTGAAAAAATCAAGGATCTTGACTTATCTATTACACTAAGCATTGGTGAATTGACAACAAAAGAATATGCAGATCTAAAAAAAGCTGGTGCAGACAGATATCTTTTGCGCATAGAAACGACTAACAAGGACCTTTACAAAAAGTTGCATCCAAATATGAGTTTTGATAATCGCGTTAGGTGTTTAATAGATTTAAAAGAACTGGGTTATGAAGTGGGTACTGGATGCCTAATTGGATTGCCTGGACAAACTTCAGATATGCTAGCAGAAGATATACTTTTTTTTAAAAACATTGATGCTGATATGATTGGAATGGGGCCATTTATACCAACTCCAAATACTCCATTAGAAAATGAAAAAGGGGGTAATGTTGAAATTGTATTAAAAATGCTGGCTTTGACACGCCTTTTGCTGCCAGACATAAACATGCCAGCTACCACTGCTCTAGGTGTTAAAGCTGACAATGGATATATAAAAGGGTTACGAGCAGGTGCAAATGTCATAATGCCAAATATGGGACTTAATGAATATAAAAAATTGTACGCTCTGTATCCAGGAAAAACTTCTGATGATGGTTCTAAAGTAGTTAATGATCTAGAAAATATAAGGAAATTGATTATTTCAGAAAATAGAATTATAGGACACGAAAAAGGTGATCGCAAAAAGATATGGAAAAATCCGGGATAACCCGGATTTTTTTAGAAGTACAGATCTCTTTCACCATTTTCTAACCGTTTGAGTCTATTTTTCGTTTCTTCTCTTACCTTCTCAGAAGGAATATTTTCTATGTTTGCAGCAATCGTTTCTTCACCTATAGCTTTTGTGGCTTCATCACCGTAATCTAAAAGGAACTCTTTAAATGTAAGTATAGCATTTGGCAAGCAGAAATTGTGAATCTGTCCTGACTTAGCAAAGCTCATAAACCTATCGCCAGTACGCCCCATTCTGTAACATGCTGTACAATAACTTGGCAAATAATGCTGCTGACATAAAGTCCTCAATATCTCATTTGGTGTCCTATGATCTCCTACTTCAAACTGAGGTTTTGTCTCTTCCTTTTTCGATATTTCTTCGTAATAGCCGCCTACACCTGTACAAGAACCTGCACTTATCTGAGATATACCTACGCTTATAACTTCTTCCCTAAATTCAGGAAGTTCTCTTGTAGATAGGATCATACCTGTATATGGTACGGCTAAGCGTATTACAGCAACTAGCTTTTTGAAATCTTTATCTGATACAAGATATGGATAATCATCTAGTGTAATATTTAAAGCAGGTCTAAGCCTTGGAACAGAAATAGTATGTGGTCCAACACCGAATTTTTCATCAAGGTGGTTTGCGTGGTACAGAAGTGCTATCGTTTCATATTTATAATCATAAAGGCCGTACAAAACTCCCATACCTACATCATCAATACCTGCTTCCATAGCTCTGTCCATGGCAGTTGTATGATAATCGTAGTCATGCTTTGGTCCTGTCGGATGCATGTATTCGTATGTGGGCCTGTGATAAGTCTCTTGGAATAATATATATGTCCCTATACCAACATCTTTTAACTTTTTATAGTTTTCAACAGTCGTAGCAGCTATATTTACATTAACTCTTCTTATGCTGCCATTTTTTAATTTTGTATCGTAGATAGTCCTAATGACATCCAATACATAATCAATAGGACAATTTACTGGATCTTCGCCTGCTTCAACAGCCAATCTTTTATGTCCCATCTCCTCCAATATTTCTATTTCACGCCTTACCTCATCCATAGTAAGTCTTTTCCGTTCTTGCTCGTTAGAATGTTTATAGCCACAATACCTGCAATTATTGACACAGTAATTGCTAATGTAAAGTGGTGCAAATATGACTATCCTGTTGCCGTAAATCTGCTCCTTAATGTATCTTGCTACTTTGTACATTTCCTCAAGAAGCTCATCATCTTCCAAGTTTAGAAGAACCGCCGCTTCTTCAGGCGTAATGCCTTTTAAATTTTTGGCTTTTTCAATAATCTTCAATGCTTCATCCTTTGAGGCACTTTCACCATATCTTAAAGCCGCTTTTATTTTCTCGTCATCAATAAAATCTGCAACTTGTCTTTCCATTTTTTATTCTCCTTCCCTTGCCCTCAGTAAATCCCTTGGGCTTAGTATTTATAATAAAATTATATACCTAAGTTGTTAAATATTCAACAATTAATTTTTATTAAAATAAGTCATCTATAAATCCTTTCCCTCTAACTTCTGAAACATCTAAAATTGATATAAATGCATTGCTGTCAATGCTGTAGACTAAATGTTTGAGGTATGGAATTTGCGAAAGTGATACAACACAATAAAGTATTCTGCGATTAGTCTTTGTATATGCGCCTTCAGCTTGAATAAACGTAACACCTCTTTTTAAATCATTCATAATTGCATTGCTTATTTTTTCCTCTTCATTTGTAATTATAAAAAGCATCTTTCGTCTGTTAAAACCATTTATCGTCTTGTCTAACACAAACGAATTTATCGACATTGAAACAAGTGTGTATAAAGCACTTTTAAGTCCTATAAATATGGCTCCAGCTAAGACTATAAAAAAATTAATATAAAGATTCGTCTTGCCGATCTCAAAATTGTCATGATTTTTCTTTACTAATACAGATATGATATCAAGTCCACCAGTAGAACCATGATTGGCAAAGACTATTCCCATACCTGCACCTGTAAGTACACCGCCATAAAGGCACAGTAAAATCGGGTCATCAAAATTGATTATTTTATCCAAAAACTGAGTTAAAATTAGAAATAGAGATAATGACAATGTCCCCATTACTGTATACATAGTAAATCTTAAGCCAATTTTCTTATAGCTTAATATTAACAATGGGATGTTTAATATAAAAATCGTATAACCTGCTGGTAAACCAGTTAGATACTGTACAATCAATGATATACCTGAAACACCGCCACTTAACAATCTGGCATGTACAATAAAAGTATTAATCCCTATAGAATAGATAAAAGTACCAAAGAGAATTTCAACGATATTCTTTATGCTTAGACTGCTTCTCAATTTATTATTGCCAACAAACATTATTATAATTGCCTCCTAGTACAAGCACAAATCATTTAAAAATACAGTCCTTAGTTAAAATAAATTACTACAATCCATCAACAAAGAAAGCCCCTCCACGTCTAGTTTAATCTATATACATTTATAATGCAATAAAAAATGCAAAATAAATTTTTAATGAATTAATAATTCATTTGTTTTTTTAAGCTGATATATATTCTCTAAAAATAACATCGTTATATTATATGTTAAAAATGATTATGAATAAACTTTTTCATCTTCCTTCAAAAAAATTAAGGCTGTAGCAAATTGATTGCTAACAGCCTTAAAGTTAAAAAATTTATTCCTTCTTTTTGTCATCATCATTGGTGTCTTCTAAATCGTTAAGCCGATCTTTTATATACTTTAGTTGATCCTCAAGGTATTGAGCTTGTGCCTTTAAATATGACTTTTCATCTTTTGCATTGCCAAATCTAGCATATCCTGGCACTCCTGTTGCATAAAACATATGTCTATATCCTCTGTGCATGCCAAAACCATGCCCATTCATACATCCAGGAACATTGTAACCTGCACAAAATCCCATACCTCTTCCAGACATTGGACCATAACCCATTGGACCTGTTCCGTCTCCTCTTGGCATATTTACCACTCCTTTTAATTTATTTTAGTCTTATGACCATTTCGCAATTATATAGTATCACTATTATTGACATATGTCAATATTATTTTAAAAAATTTCTTCTATCCAAATCTTTGTATGACATAAATATCTATAAAGACTCTAGCTTGACATTCTACGTAAATAGCTTTCAGCATCATTCTCAATTACTACTGTGCTTGCTCAAAGTTTGCTGAGCAAAAACGCTGCAATGGCTTCTGGCTTAGCACTTGGATTTGGAATTAGAATTTTTATTCTTTTGCTTTTTCTCTACATTTTTTACATATACCATAAACATTAATGCTGCCATAATTTATATCAAATCCATATTTATCTTTAATTAAATTTAGAAATTGTATTATTTCATAACCTGAATACTCTTCTACATTTTTACAATGCTTACATATCAAATGTATATGAATACTGCCCTTTTGAGGTGTAATAAGCTCATAATATTTTACATTATCAATTGTGTTAACAGATATGATGTTTTTTTCAATCAACATATCCAAATTTCTATAAAGAGTCGCTATTCCATAATTAGAATCTTCTTTTCTAACAATACTCAGCAGACTATTGAAATCAAAATGAACATCAGGATTGTTTGTAAATGTCTTTAAAAGTATTAATCTAGTTAATGTGATTTTTACACCAGTCTTTTTTAAAAAATCTACTAAATTTTGTAAAGATGCATTTTCCAATTCTATCACCGCTTAAATTATAATTAACATATGTTCATTATATATAATATAATTAATTTCGTCATATGTCAATAATCATAAAAAAATTACCTCTACTTACTTAAACAGAGGTAATTTTTATGATTAATTTTACTTTGTAATCATCTGAACAAATTTTATAATGTCAATGTTTTTTCATAAAATCCACATCAAAATTTGTGAATACCAATAAAAATCTTATATTAGCATATATAGCATCAAAAGCTGCTGATTTACTTAATGAATTTTTAAAAACTTACTACTACAATAAAATATCATCTGGTCCTTTTATGCTATCAAGTTCATAAACGTATGGTTTTACATCAATCAGATAGCTGCCATCTAAAGCATCTACACCTTTTACATAAAGTTTATTGCCATCTACTTTCATAAGATCTGCAACACAAAAAGCAATAGGATTAGGTCTATTAGGCGTACGAGTAGAAAATACGCCCCTTAACTCAGGCCCCCATGGTGTCACATGTCTTAATATATCCCTTTTGCTTAAATGTTGCCAATAAAGTACAATTATATGTTTTCTTTCTTCAATACTTAAAAGTCCGTCTACATATTCAGGATATATCTCTAATACAGTTTCTACATTGTTCATTCTACCCTGAAACGGTGCATCACTTTTATTTTTATAAGGACTGTGTATTATCCCAATTGGATTAATTTCCATTAAAATTACCCCTTCCAATATTTTTATAGTGGTATAACTACTTTAATATCATGAACTCTTTCAACAGCAACAGGAATATCATAAACTGCTTCTATATTTTCTTCTGTCATTATTTCTTCTCCACCATATGCATATATCGAATTATCTTTTAAAAGTAAAAACTTGTCAGAAAATCTAAGTGCTAAATTTAAATCATGAATAATAACAATCGCTGCTATATTTTGTTCTTTAACAGTTTGTTTGATAATTCTAAGTACTTCAATCTGATTTTTTAAGTCTAAGTTATTCGTTGGTTCGTCTAAGAGTATCACAAGAGGCTGTTGTGCCAAAGCCCGTGCTATCACTACCTTTTGTAGTTCACCACCACTTAATTCACTTAAATATCTTAAAGACAATTTATCTAAATTAAATTTGTTAATAACATCATTTACTATTTTTAAATCTTTTTTTGTAACATCCCATTTAATATGCGGCTTTCTGCCTAAAAGCACTGCATCAAAAACAGTAAAACGTCCATTTTCATTTCTTTGTGCAACATATCCAATTTTCTTTGCTATTTCTACCCGATCTAGTTTTAGGATATCTTCTTCTTCTATATAAATTGTACCCTTATGGGGTTTCAAAATCTTATTTATGCATTTTAATAAAGTTGACTTTCCTGCTCCATTATTTCCTAGTATAGACAAAAGCTCCCCTCTTTTAATGTCAAATCTAATATTTTTTAATACTGGTACACTGCTATAACTAAATTCAATACCATCAATATTTAAAATCATTTTTTGTACCCCCTTGAGAGCACGTATAAGAAAACCGGAGCGCCTAAAAATGAAGTTATTGCACCAACGGGTAGTACTATAGGTGAAATTATAGTTCTACCTAAAGTATCTGATGCCAAAAGTATTAAACTTCCTATTGCAGAAGATGCTGGAATTAAAAATCTATGATCGCTACCAATCAATCTTCTCATTATGTGAGGACCAACAAGTCCAATAAAGCCAATAATACCAACAAAAGAAGTTATTGTTGCAGCGATTAAAGATGCAATAAACATTCCAATCAATCTTATCCTTTCAGCATCAACTCCTAAACCTTTTGCTGTTTCTTCTCCACTGTCTAAAGCATTATAATTCCAGCGATTTAACATAAAGTATATTAAAGAAAGACCCACAACTGTTGACATTATAGCTAAATCACTCCATGAGGTCCTTCCTATATCCCCAAAAGTCCAGAATACAACTGAAGCTACCTGCACATCATCGCTGAAATACTGTAAAATCATAGTAATAGCAGAAAACAAAGAACCCAATGCTACCCCTGCTAAAACCATAGCCTCAGGAGTTACTTTAAAATTCTTTGCAAGCATCAAAATAATCAATGTAGCACCCATTGAACCCAAGAAGGCAAATATTACCACTAAATATGAATTATTTATAATCACAGAATCAGGATTTGAAGTAGTTCCAGCTCCAAATACTATAATAGCCAATGCAGCTCCAAAAGAAGCACCTTGAGAAATTCCTAAAGTAAATGGTGATGCTAAAGGGTTTCTTAAAATACTCTGTGTCACGCAACCAGCTACTGAAAGTCCAGTGCCCGCTACAATAGCCGATAAAACTCTCGGCATTCTAATATTCCAGACAATAATTTTGAATCTTTCACTGCCCTTACCAATCAATGTTTTAATTACATCGTATGTACTAATACCAGCAGAACCAGCATTTATGGCATACATTGCAAGTAAAATAGTTACCAATATTACAAGAAATATTATTAAAATTTTTCTTTTTATGTATTTGTTATAACTTGCAGGTATACTATTTGTAAAAGTCTCCTTCAAAACTACATCTCCCTTAATTTTAATTTTTTCACAGTTTAAAATAAAAATGCTATTATGATTAAAATTTAATTTTTTCAAACCCACCAAAAAACTTTTTCATTTCATTATATACGTTTTTACCCTTATCTCCAAAAAATAAAGTATATATTTCATTTGCCTTTACTTCTGGGTCAACATCTTTAAATTGTTCAGGATAAAGTACTTTTCCTGCCCAGTAAGAATCTACTAAAGCCGTTTCAATATTTGTTGTATATTGATTGTATGGAAGCATGCCATATACATTATTATTTTTTACAGCCTTCAAGCTTTTGTAAAAATTAGGATTCTTCTGATAATCTTGCTTTACTAAATCAAAATTTCCTTCATCAACAAATAATATATCAGGGTTCCATGATAATAGTTTCTCTCTTTCTATAACTATGCTTCCATTTTGTTTTAATGTATCAGCCACATTTTTTGCATGAATTGCTGCAAATGGCGGATAATTGCATTGTGTACTTTCTATTCCATGTCCGCCTTTAAAACCTAATGCTCCAATATAAACCGTTGGTTTTTTATAATCTGGTATTTCTTTTGTTCTATAATTTAAATCTTCTTGTATCTTTTTTATTTGGCTCACTAATTTTTCCGCTCTATCCTCTTTGCCCATAATTTTGCCTACAACATTTAGAGAAGTATATACGTCTTCATCAAATGTACCCAACTTTCCATAGCTTAAAACAACTACAGGTATACCCGTTTTTGCTTGAAGCTCATCAGCTTTTGACTTGTCTAGAAGAGAGGCAACAAATATTACATCTGGATTTGCTTGAACTAAATTTTCTGCATCAGGAACAGAATCTGGTCCACCCTGACCTATAACAGGAAGTTTATTAAGTTCATTATAAAAAACCATGTTATAAGTTCTTCCATCAGTAAGCTTTTTATCTATATTTTCAACTCCAGATACTCTATTTACTCCATCGATATATGTAATAAGCCTTAATGCACCAGGTCCAATGGCAACAACTTTTTTAACAGGAAGTTTTATTCTAATTTGGCGTCCCACCAAATCTGTAACAGTAACTGTTTGACCATTTTGCTTAGAAATATTAGAAGTTCTCTGTTGGTTCTGAGATCTGCTACAACCTGACAGAGAAATAGAAAAAATAAGCAAAACAACCAAAAACACATTGAATTTTTTAAGCTTATTTAACATTCGATTATACCTCCGCATAAATTTTGTATAATGTATACGTATATATATTATCGTGTTACTTTTTTAAAAATTATAACACGAAAAAGAAAACAAAACAAGTTTTGATAATTTAAGCAAAATAACTATAAAATTTTCCAAAACTTTATTGCTTTGGTTTTATAATAAAGGAAAAAGCTAGTACACTCCAGTACTAGCTGATAAACATAACTTATACCTTCAAAACCATCAAAATTTAAAATAGATACTTTTTTCTTTAATATAGCCTTAAGAAATTGCTCCAGCAGGACATATAGTAACGCACCTTCTACAATTTTTGCATTTATCAGAATTTATATATGCAATACCACCTTCTTTCTTTTTTATAATTCATTTTTAGCATATTGTTCAACTGCTTCTTCAACAGTATCCAAATTTTTAGCAGTTATCGGAATTTTCCCCCATTCTTCTTTTATTTTTTTGGCTCTCTTTACCCATAGCTTTTCCTATAAATAAACCCTGTCCCACCAATTCGCAAATCGTAAATCTTTCATTCTCAATTATTAGTCTTTGTCCTTCTTCAATCATATCATTATCAACAAGTTGTGGTAATATATGATCCATCATATCTATAAGATATGTTTTTATGCCAACCGCATTTAATGCTTGTGCAAGTTCTATTCCTATAGCTCCAGCACCTATCACAACAGCTTTTTGTAGATTTTTAGTAGCATCTTTTATTCTTAAAAGTTCATCCTCTGTCTTAAAAGTTGTTACATTTTTAAGATTAATACCTGGTATATTTGGAATAAAAGGTATTACACCGATTGCAATTATAAGTTTATCGTATTTAATTACATTGCCATCTTTTAGAGTTACTTCTTTAGATTTTAAATTGACATTTTCAGCAACGCCCCTAATTAATTCAACACCATTATCTTATCTGTAACCATCTTGTCGCTTTTAAATGTTTTTTCTGGCTCTATTATACCCTCAACTGCATATGGCATAGCACAATATATAAGACTGTGGTCTTCCTGTCTGACAAGTCCTATTGATAGATCATGGTTATTATTACCAAAAACTCGGCATGCACTCAGCGTAGCAGGACCACCTCCAATAATAAGTACGTCATACTTTTTCATATCTAATCTCCTTTCATAAATAACATATGTTAATATCACTATATATATTAACATATAACTATTTTTGTCATATGTCAATAATTCCGTTACATTATCTTTATTTTTATTCAAAAATAGCTGTTAGCAGGCTAATTGCTAACAGCTAGGGAGTGAAATATGGCTTTAAAAATTATTTACTTTATTATGGCCTTATGACCATTTCCTAATTATAGGATGTCACTATTATTAACTTATGTCAATAACAACAACCAGCCTTCTTAAAATCCCAATCTGATTTGCAGCTAATCCAACCCCATCAGCATTGTACATAGTTTCTGACATATCATCTAAATTCATTAATACATGATCATCTATTTTTTCGACTTGTTTTGCTTTTTTATATAATATAGGATCTCCAATTTTCCTAATATACCTTAACGCCATAAAAATCCTCCCTCTATAATTGTACATTATTAAGAGCAGCTTGTACCATTATAGCACACTCTATTCTTTTCTTTTGCAGTATGCAAGCAATCTCATTTGGTTTTGAAATATCTTTATTTGTAAAGTATGCATTAGCGTGACACCCACCTGAGCAAAACAGCTTTGCCCAACAATTTTTGCACTCTTCTTTAGCAAAAATATTGTTGTTTTTAAATTTATCTTTTAATTCTACGTTCGTTATGCCATCATTTATATTACCAATGATAAATTCTTCTTGCCCTACAAATTGGTGACACGGATAAATATCTCCTTCTGGTGATACAGCTAAACATTCATATCCAGCTCCACATGCAGTAATTTTCTTTAGCAGACACGGTCCATTGTATAAATTTAGATTGAAATGATAAAAACGAAATGGTTTGCCACTTTTTAATCTTTCAACATATAATTTTGCAAGATTTTCATATTCATCTAATATTTCTGGTAAATCAGTTTCATCAAAATAAATTTCATCTCCTGTTCCAACAACAGGTTCAACAGATATATCTTTAAATCCTAAATCTGCTAAATGAAATACATCCTTTTTGACTATAAGAGAAACTAAATCTTGTGGAGATGTAACTATTACAATGCCATCTAATGGTATTGATTGAATACTGTGAGAGGAACATCACCTGTACCAGGTGGCATATCAATAAAGAGATAATCAAGTTCATTCCACACGACATCAGTCCAAAATTGTTTAACAGCATTTCCTATAAGAGGGCCTCTCCAAATTACAGGTGAATCAGGGCTGTCCAACAAAAAATTAATCGACATTATTTTTAAATCATTGCTTGTTTCAACAGGAAATATACCTTCACCAAAAACTTGTGGTCTTAACTCATTTACACCAAATATCTTTGGAATTGAAGGACCAGTAATGTCTGCATCTAATATGCCAACTTTATAACCTTTTCTTTTCATCATTACACCTAATAGCGATGTTACAAGTGACTTCCCAACACCGCCTTTGCCGCTTATCACCGCTACTACATGTTTTATATCACTCAATTCATTGCCTTTAATTAAAAAATTATTTTTGTCATTATTCTTACTATTAGCATTAGAATTTTCTTTTTGTCTGCTTTGCTCCATTTTATAAAACACCCCTTTATATTGACATATGTTTATTTTCATTACAAATATACAATTATTTTAATCATATGTCAATATAAAAACTAAATATTTGATAATAACTTATCCTCTTCTTCTAATAATATAGAATTGAAATATTTATTTTTCTCCCATTAAGCATAAATAGCCAATTTTATCTTTTTTTAATCTTCTGTTAACAAATTATTCATAAAGTTTTGATATTATTTTCTTACAATTATGACACAAATACGAGGGGGAATTAAAATTGAACAAGAAATTATTTAAATGGAAATATATCTTTATAACTTTCGTGCTTATTGTAGCTATTATTATTGCATCTGTCATGAATTTAAAAACTACTTTTGCCAATCTCACAGAGAAAAAGCCTGTCCCTAATAGCGACGATCCGGGGCAAAGAATACTTGTAGTTGTACCACACCCTGATGATGAATCATTGGGAATGGCAGGTGTCATACAAAAATCTATCGAATTGAAAAGACCCATAAAAGTTGTAATTGTAACAGATGGTGAAAGCTATAAAAAAGCTGCTCAAGTCTTTACAGGTGACATCAATCCAACGCCAGCAGACTTTTATAAACTTGGACTTCAAAGACACAGCGAAAGTTTAGCTGCAATGTCTGTATTAGGGCTTCCAAAAGATGACGTGATATTTTTAGGTTTCGCTGATGGCAGCACGAGATTTTTATGGAGTGACTTTTGGGACAATGGAAAGCCTAGAATTAGCGGTGGAACAAATGCAGCATATTCTCCATATAAAGATGTGTACAAACCTGGTGTTGCATATACAGGTGAAAACTTGGAAAATGAACTGCAAGATATCATGAAGTCATTTAAGCCTACAGATATTTATTACCCTTTAGCAGATGACATACATCCCGATCACTGGGCTGTAAGCAACTTCACAAGGTACGCAATAGTCGCACTTAATTTAAACGTAAGAGAGCACATGTTTTTAGTTCACCATCCACAATGGCCTGTACCATGGTTACTGATGCCAAATGACTCTCTTTTACCACCAACAGACATGAAAGACAGCAACACTGTATGGCAAAGTATTCCTCTTTCAAAGCAAGAAGAAGCTAAAAAGGAAGAAGCCATTAAGCAGTATACATCACAGATAAAAGTGATGGAGCCATTTTTATTGGCGTTTGTAAGAAAAAATGAGCTTTTCGGGACAAAGCCTGTCATTACGATTCCAGAAGTTGAAACAAAGCCAAACTTATACGACAAAAACATGCCTTTCTCGCTTTTAAGCATACCAGCAGGCGGAGTACTTGACCAAGAAATCTATAAAAGCGCTGATCTTACAAAGCTTGCTTCATTCTACTACGACAACCACTTGTATATAGGTGTTCAAACACTATCACCTATATCTAAAAATGTAAGATACAACATCGAAATGAGATTGTTTTACAATAACAGCATAAAGAGGATCGATTTAGGACTGGTAAACGGCAAGCTCTATCAGTACAGAAAAGCCAATAATTCGCTTCTTAAATCTATAGCATCAAGACCAATAATAGACAAAAATATATTGTGGATAAAATTGAATATTCCACAAAAACAGGACTTGCGCTATATATTCATGGGTTCTGACTCAATATACAAAGAAAGACTTATCGATAAGATTCCTTGGAATATGTATAAGATATCTAAACAAGCATAGCCTGTCTTGCAAAAATCGAGGTGATTAATTTGCAAAAGAGATATTTAAAAACAATGATATCATTTTTCATTGTGTTAGTATTAATAATCACGGCTGTAGACGGTTATTTTTACGTAGAAAAGTACAAAAAATCGTCGCAGGAAACCAAAGCTAAAGTTGTAGAGGGAAATGAGAATCTTCCTAAACCTATGAAGCTTAACCTTCCTGAAGATGGAAGCCAATACGATGTCATAGTAGTAGGAGCAGAGCCAGAAGGCGTCGCTGCTGCAAGATCCGCTGCAAAAAACGACGCAAAAGTCTTAATCATCGATAATCACGATGGTCCTGGCGGCCTTATGACATACGGCATGCTAAACACCATAGACATGAGCATGGCTCCTGATGGTACATTGCTTACACAAGGCACATTTAAAGAGTTTTTTAAAGGCATAGGTTCAAAAAACTCTTTTGATGTGAAAAAGGCTAAAGAAGTATTTTTAAAGCTTTTAAGTTCGCCAAAAATAACCCAGTCTTACAATACAGTATTTGTAAAGCCCATAATGGATGGAAACAAGATAATTGGCATAACCGCATTAAAGAATGGAAAAGAAGTAAATTTCTACGGCAAAAGGATAATAGACGCAACGCAAGATGCTTCAGTTGCAGCATCAGCAGGAGTGCCGTACACAATTGGTGCAGAAGACATGGGCGTAAAAGGCAAAGTACAAGCATCAACACTTATTTTCAGATTAAAAGGATTAGATTGGGACAACCTTATAAAAATAATAAAATACGAAAAGAAGATACCAGCAACGTATATAAATGACACATCAGCAAGTGGATTTTTATCAATCACGAAAAAGTACAAACCGTCGACGCCTATGATTAGGCTAAGAGGATTAAACCTAGGCAAGCAGGACGACGGCACAGCATTGGTTAACGCCCTTTTGATATACGGCGTTGACGGTCTTAATCAATCATCAATAGAAAAAGGAATGGAACTAGCAAAGAAAGAGCTTCCAAGGATAGTACAGTTCTTTAGAGAAAACATCCCTGGCTTTGAGAAAGCACAGCTTGACGGCACAGCAGATGAACTGTATATAAGAGAGACGAGGCACATAAAAGGATACTACACACTTGACATAAACGATGTCGTATTTAATAGGGACTTTTACGACAGGATAGCTATAGGCTCATATCCAGTAGATGTACAAGCAACATCACCGGAAGATGTTGGCTTTGTATACGGAAAACCTGTAGAGTATGCAGTGCCATTTAGGTGCATAGTGCCTGATAAGGTAGAGAACCTGCTTGTAGTAGGGCGGTCAGCATCCTACAGCCACTTAGCAGCAGGGTCAGCCAGAACGATACCCATAGGCATGGCAGAAGGAGATGCGGCAGGTGTAGGGTCAGCGTACTCCATAGCCAAAGACAAATCATTTGAAGACATCGCAAAAAGTGAAGAAGATATAAAGAACATACAGTCTATATTAGTAAGCCAAGGAGCGTACCTTAAACCGTTTAAAGTAGAAGAAGCTGTAGAAAAAAGTTGGGCTTTTGACGGGCTAAAATTTGCCCTTCGCTGGGGGCTTATAGTGCCTGGATATACAAATGATTTTAAGCTTAATGAAGGCATAAAAAGCATATCATTTTACTATATGGTATCAAACATGATTAAAAGGTCAATACCAGATAAATCACAGCTTATAGATGATGATTATCAGTATCTGCAAAAATACATTGTTGACAAGCCTCTTACGAAAGAAGAAGCTGCGGATATACTTTTGACTTATGCTGGATATAGAAATGAAGCTAATAAATATAGTGGTAGTTTATGCGATTTAGCACATGAAAAAGGACTAATATCTGATACAGCATATCAAAAGATGAAAGATACAAAATATGTAAAATGGGAAGATTCATATGACATGATATTGTCACTTCACAATTATCTAAGCAAACTCTGACAAAGTAAAGTATATGCAAAAAGCTCGGTTTTTAGCCGAGCTTTAATTAATTTTGGAAATTAGTTATTCTGTTTGCGATAATGCCAAATAAGTATTTGAACTCTTTCACTTTTAAAAGAAGCATCATACCAACGTATATAGCACCACCAATAATGACAATCAAACTTGTAAGCAACAATTCCATCTTAAATCCAACCATGTATCTTGAAAGAAAATTGTTCATTAAAAATACCACTGCACCCATGGTAACAGAAGATAAAACCAATTTACCGCCGGTATTTAAAATATCACGTCCACCAAAAGCACCCATCTTCTTCCTAAAATCCTTCATCAATAATACAGCACAAATTGCAGCAGATGCAGACGACCCTATGGCAAGACCAGCGATACCTATATATTTTACCAGTATTATGCTTATCAATATATTTACTGCTATGCCTAAAATACTGTTTATCATAGGCGTCCTCGTATCATTTGTGGAGTAAAATGATACATTAAACACATCTCTTATGCCATAAAAAATCATTCCTATTGAAAGGTACAAAAGCGCAATAGCTGTAATCTCAACACTGTAATCATTAAATCTTCCGTGTTTAAACAATATATCTATTATGTGATACCTTAAAATCATGATGCCTAAAGTAACGGGAATCATGATCATATTGATATTGTTTATAGCCTTTATCATGTGGGATTTCATGCCTTTATAATCGCCGATACTTCCTTCCCTTGACAAAGTAGGAAATATGACTGTCACAACCGATGTAGCAAATGTCCCGTAAAATGCACCTGTTAATAAGCTGGCATAGCTAAAAGCTGTGATGTTTCCATTTGGCAACCCTGATGCAAGTCTCGTATTTATGATTATGTTTATCTGATTTACAGACAATCCTACTATGACAGGGCTAATAAGCTTTAACATCCTTACAATGCGAGGATCTTTAAAATCTATTTTAAAGCTGTATCTGTACTTATTTTTAATAAGCCATGGTATCTGATTTACCACCTGAAGCCCGAACGCAACTGTAGTGTATACAGTAAGGCCTACTATGCCACCATACTTTGCAAAAAACAACATAAACACAATAGGTGGAATATCTATCAAAATTCCATTTAAAGCAGGTGCAGTAAAATCATTGAGGGTCTGAAGAATAGCAGTAAAACCTGCTGACATGCTTAAAAACAGCATGTTTACAATGCTTATTTTTGTCAAATTTACTGCAAGTTGAAACTTCTCACCTGTAAAATTCGACGCCATCAATCTTACCAAGTATGGTGAAAAGATCCATGCTATTATAAATATAGCAAATGAAAACAAAAACAAAATGTTCATGATGTTGTTGGCAAAATCAAACATTTCATCTTTGCCGCGCTTCGCATACGTTTCATTTAAAAGAGGTATAAAGGCGGTGGATACTGCAACACCTATTATAGAGTAAAGCACTGTGGGAATATTTAAAGACACTGTATAAGCGTCAGTTGCCCATGTGGTTCCAAATACTTTACCTTGCACCGTATTTTTTAAAAGCCCTGCGAATTTCCCCAAAATCGTTATAAATGCCACAATGCTTGCTGATTTAAATAATTTCTTATTACTCATACGATCTCCATTCCATCTTTTGATTTTCTATAATTTGTTCTTCAAACTCACCATGACAATTTTATATTTTACATCCTAATTAGTTTTTAAGCAACATCATCTACTCTTTATGCTCAGCATAAAATTTTTCATAATTATTAAGCTCTCTTTTCAGGAGATTAGGCGTATCAAGCTTATATGGACATTTGCTTTTACAGTTTCCGCATTCAATGCAATCATTATCTTCGCTGTCCGTATATGCTCTTGCAGTATCGAAGAAATTTATACTATTTTCATATGCTTTTCGTAAAATCTTTTTAGCCTCTTCCAATGAAACTCTCTGTATTGGCAATGCACCAAAACCGATTCGTGTTACCATCAAATTTGTTTTTTCTAATCTTATCTTAATTTCGTACAAGACAGTTTTATTTTTACTTTTGACACTATAACCAATCTTAAATATTAAAATTTAATCAAAAATGGTGATATAATATTACATGTAAAATTATACTAGGAGGGATTCAAATGCCACTACCACCATTTTTGTCATCACTTGATAAAAATGATCCTGAATTTGCAAAAGCAATAGAAAAAGTATATTCTTCTGCAATGGGTTCAGGTGCGTTAGAGCAGAAAACAAAATTGTTAATAGCACTGGCTATTGATGCTCTACACGGCGCTAACCTTGGAGTAGAAAACATATCAAATCAACTGAGAAATATGGGGGTTACTGATGAAGAAATAGCAGAAGCTATACGTATAGCTTATTTTGCATCCGGAAATTCAATATTATCCTCATATTTTTCAGCTTTCAAAAAATAACAGCTAAAATCGAGTAGAAGCTGAATAATTATTTTATTCAGCTTCCTTCCTCATTGTTAGTTTATCTTACTTCATTTTATTCTGTCAATTCCTGTAATACTTTTGAATCTTTTCTTCTAGCATATCAATGCTGATAAATCTAGCCTCTCTGATGATTTCCCTTCCTTCTGCAAAAAGAAGCACCGTAGGAACAGTAAAAATCATAAATTCACCGGATGCAGCAGGCAATTCATCTATCGACACATGTGCGCTAGATATTTCAGTATAATTCAAAAGCATTTTTTCTATTTTGGGCAACAATGTTGTACAAATGCCGCAATCATTTGTAGAAAAATACAATAAAACCATTTTTTTATTACTAATTAATTCCTTTATATCATCAATCCTATTTAATTTCTGCAACTTTTTGTACCTCCTATTTAATCATGGCAAACACGGTTTCTTCCTGCAGACTTCGCCTCGTACATTATATTGTCAACTCTGCTCATTATCGAATCAGATATATCGCCTTCTTTATACTCTGTCACTCCAAAACTTGCCGTTACATTTTCTATATTTGAAATTTTCATATTGCTTAACCTGCATCGCAACTCTTCAGCCAGATGTGCTGCATCTTCTACTGTAGTATCTGGCAACAAAACCACAAATTCTTCACCGCCCCATCTTGCAAATACATCTACTTTTCTTATTCTATTCATTATGATATTTGACAAATTTTTAAGGACTTCATCACCTAAATTATGACCATACATATCGTTAATTTTTTTAAAATGATCTATGTCCAACATAATAATTGAAAATATGCTTTTATACCGCTTTGAACGTTCTATTTCTTCTTCCAATTTCCGTATAAAATAGCGGCGATTATAAGCATTCGTCAAAACATCTGTATCGGATAAATAGCGAAGTTCCTCTTCTATTTTTTTGTACTTTGTGACATCAATGGCGTAATGGAGATATATATCATCGCCCAAAGGTATCCACCAAGTATCCCAAATACTGCCATCAACCTCTACTTCACTATTTATCGGTTCATTTCTATCAAATGCTTCATCTGCACGACAGAAACTACATTTTGCTGTTAATAAATCCGAACCATTTTTAGCTATCTTTGGAGTCATATCATGCATAATTCCCCAACAGTAATCGCCAACTTTTGTTCCAAAAATCGTTTTTGCTGCATTATTTTGTGCTAATATACGGTGATCTTTTGATACGAGCCATGCTGGACTTGGTATGCCTTCTACCATTAAGCGGATTCTTTCTTCCTTTTGTCTGTTTTCTTTCTCCAAGCACTTCTTTTCGGTTATATCATCTACGATTATTTGAGCACCTACTATTTCTCCATCTTCTTCTAAAGGTTTAATGTGAACTCTAAGCCATACATCCTTACCCCATTTAGACACATAATTTATTTCATATATCCCTGATTTGTTATTCCTTATGCATTCATCAAGTTCTTTAGAAAGGCCTTGATTAACTAGTAAAGGAAATGTTAATAGATTAATTCTTTTTGTCTCTTCAATATCAGGAGAGCCAAGTATTTCTAACGTTTTTTGATTTACATAGATTATATTGCCGTTTTTATCACATCTTATTATTCCAATCGGTGCATTCTCAGCTAACTCAATGAATCGTTTATGGCTTTGCTCAATCTCTTTTTCATGTTGCTTGCGTTCCTCTACATTGCGTATTATACCCAACACATACCATGAATCTAGAATTTTAAAAGAAGATAGTGAAACCTCAATATCAATTTCTTTTCCACTCTTATGCCTCGCTTTAAATTCAACTGTTTTGCCTATTTTTTCCCCATCTCCTGTAAGGTTAAATCTCTTAAAAGCATCAGCAAAAAGGTTATATGCATTTTTATCAGTTACAATAATGCGATGCAGATCTTTTCCTATTAGCTCTTCCTTTGAATAACCAAAGAGCTTTTCCACTGCCGGATTTACAAAAACGGTTTTCCCATCCCCATCTAATATAATTATTGCTTCTTCACCCGTTGTGACTTTTTCTACCTCATAACCATTTTCATATAAAAGATCCGAAACAATTTGCTGTGATAAGTGGCTGTGTTCCACTTGTAATATTCTTCCCCTTTTATGCATATTTTCAATGTACAATTTTTACCCCCCTCTAATTTGGTATCTGCTTTTATTAGTTAGCACCACATAATTTATTATGTATAAAGTATACTTTAAATTTTGAAACAATGCACTATCTAGTCAAAACCATGCCTAAGTCTTTTCTAAAAAGCTAGTTTTTCCTAAAAGCAAATGTCTCGTACAAAAGAATAACACAAAATTTAATAACAATCCAGTATCTTCTAAAAAAACACGAATAAAATCAGTTAAATCAATTGATGATTAGGCGTAAAGAAGCGGGCGTATGATAAAAGGGCTACCGAAAAACACGCTATTGCAGTTGTGGATGTTATCATAAATGTAACCATCATCTGATATTCAACAGCATTTATAGGATCAACGCCACCTAAGATAAGACCAGTCATCATACCTGGCAGTTGCACAATACCAAGTGTTTTCATACTGTCTATAGTCGGCATCATTCCTGTTTTGATAGCTGTTTTTAGTATTTTCTGGGATGCCTGTCTTGAATTAGCCCCCAGTGAAAGATACGTCTCAATTTCATGCCTTCTGTTTTTCATCTCATCTTTAAGCCTTGACACTGTTAGTCCAGATGAAACCATTGCATTCCCGATTATCATACCTGAGACTGGTATCACTTCTTGTGGTCTAAAGTGTATGCTGCCAAATAATATTAGTGCAGTAAGTGTAATAGCAGCGCCAAATGCAATAGATATTGTTATATAATAAAACACATATGGTATTCCTCTTCCTCTTTTTGCTGCATTATTTCCTGCCACAATAATCATTACAATAACCATCGCAAGTGTAAAAAATATATTATTGGCGCTAAAAATATAATGAAGAATGTATCCAACAATTGTAAGCTGTAAAACCGCTCTCACAGTGCCAATGATTACTTCTTTTTCAACACCAAGTTTTTGGTAATATGAAATAAAAATTGATACCAATACAAGGCTTGATGACAATATAAGCGACAATACACTCATTCAGCTTCCTCCTTTGCCAATTTCCCATCAATAAAGAGTTTCGTTACATCAAATTTAGGATTTAAGAAAAAATCTCTTGTCTCCTGGTACTCAACTAATTGTCCTTTATTTATAAAGATAGTATAATCGCCAACGCGTTTTGCTTGTTCCATATTATGTGTAATCCAAATAAATGTAAGATTTAATTTGTTTTTTAAATCCATTACAAGTTCCTCAATCACTTGTGTAGATGTTGGATCAAGCGCAGACGTTGGTTCATCTAAAAGCAACACTTCAGGTTCATTTGCAAGTGTCCTTGCTATAGAAATTCTCTGTGCTTCACCGCCAGATAAGTCATCGACTTTTTTCTTACTATAACTTTTATCAAGCCCAACTATTTTTAAATAATATTCCACGTCAATATCTTTCTTTCCTTTAAGCATAGGTCCATATTTAATGTTGTCTTCAACGGTCCCCTCAAAAAGATATGGCTGCTGAAAAACCATCCCAATCCTTCGCCTAAGCTGTATTATGTCATAATTCATTATATCGTTTCCGTCTATCAATATTTTGCCTTCAGTCGGGTCTATAAGCCTATTTATCAATTTTATCAAAGTAGATTTACCAGCACCTGACGGTCCTATTATTGTGTATATATGACCCATATATATTTCCAGTGTTATATCTTCCAAAATCACATCATCAGAATCGCTAAAGCCTACGTTTATAAACTTTATCTCCTTCATTTTCGCACCTCACAAAAAATTACACATCATTTATTTCATAATAAGCGATATAGACTTTAAAATCATCCTTCTTTATAAATCTTCATCACATTGTATATTATAATACATAGCAGAAATGCTTTCCATAAGGTAATTTGCAATTCTCTCTCTTTCAATTTTATATGATATATTAGGATCATATACTATCTTTTTACCTATCTGATATCCTGTTCTGATTTTTGTTTACGCAAAGTGGATAAAAACTTATAAGTTCACCGTATTCTTTAAAATACATCTTAGCAACATTTATAAATCCCGTATTAAATTTATCCAAAACATCATTATACTTTTTATTCCTATCTTCAGGGAAAATAAGTATGTTATTTCCTTCTTTTAATCTATCCAAAGTCAATAGGATCGTATCAGTGCAAAAAATCCGACATGCTTTGACACAAATGCAAAAAAATAAAAGCCATGAAAGGCTTGATATCGCTTAATTTTTTATGGAGGCGGCATCCAGATTCGAACTGGAGATAAAGGTTTTGCAGACCTCTGCCTTACCACTTGGCTATGCCGCCAAATTTTGGAGCGGACAACGAGACTCGAACTCGCGACCCTCACCTTGGCAAGGTGATGCTCTACCAACTGAGCTATGTCCGCTTAATCTTATGGTGCCTCGAAGTGGAATCGAACCACTGACACAGGGATTTTCAGTCCCTTGCTCTACCGACTGAGCTATCGAGGCTCTTAAATTTTATGGCGACCCAAAAGGGGCTCGAACCCTCGACCTCCAGCGTGACAGGCTGGCGCTCTAACCAACTGAGCTATTGGGCCATGACAGTGGTCGCAATAGGGCTCGAACCTATGACCCCCTGCTTGTAAGGCAGGTGCTCTCCCAGCTGAGCTATACGACCATTTCTCGTGACAAGTATTAGTATACCTAAAAAACTCTGATTCGTCAATATCCTTTTTAAATTTTTTTCTATAAAGTTGCTATAAGATTTGGTATTATATTCCTCATAAAATAAAATTAGTATATAAATGAAAATAATGTTCAAATTGTTAGATAAGAATCTATATGACCTAAGAAATGATATGTATTTTAATATTTTTGGGCAGCATTAATAGACATACGTATTGTATGCCAAAAAAAATTTATTCGTAATCACTGTTTATAC
Source organism: Thermoanaerobacterium butyriciformans (assembly GCF_017874545.1). Classification (GTDB taxonomy): domain Bacteria; phylum Bacillota; class Thermoanaerobacteria; order Thermoanaerobacterales; family Thermoanaerobacteraceae; genus Thermoanaerobacterium; species Thermoanaerobacterium butyriciformans. The sequence continues at coordinate 94,142 of NZ_JAGGLT010000008.1, forward strand.
ACTATTTTAAAGTTTGCTATATTTTGTATCT
>NZ_JAGGLT010000009.1 GCF_017874545.1 Thermoanaerobacterium butyriciformans
TCTGTGCCGTACACTCTAATTATACCACGATTCCTACTGTCTATCGTGATAGTTTTCGTTTATCGTGATGCTGTCAAAGCATGATGTTTATTTTGGAAACAACTTCACTTATTAGATACCTATGTTCCTCTTTATGCGAATACAATTTTTGCCAATCAAGCGTTTTTTGTATTTTTACTGATACAATTTTTTAGAGGAATTCCAAAGGAGTTGGATGAAGCTGCAACAATAGATGGATGTAATTCATTTGAAATATTGATAAGAGTATTACTACCAATTATTAAGCCTGCTATTATTACAGTTATGCTGTTTCAGTTTTTATGGAGTATGAATGATTTTATGGGCCCACTTATTTATATATCAAGTGTAGGGAAATATCCTGTACCTATTGCGCTTAAAATGGCAATAGATACTACTATGGGTAATTTTGAATGGAATAAGATTATAGCTGTATCAATAATTACACTATTACCGTCAATAATTATATTTTTTGCAGCACAAAAATATTTTGTTGAAGGTATAGCAACAAGTGGATTAAAAGGCTAATGTGTATTATCATAGAAAGAAACTACTTAGTAGTTGTTTTGGAAATATTTAAGAACAATATCTTTAGAATTAAATTATAATAAGTGTTAGCAAAATCATTCATTAAGTTAAATATCAATGAAGTAAATTATAATGAAATTAGTGCTAGATATTAGTTTATAAAGACAACAACAATAATATATAAATTTTACTTTCGAAGCAAAATGGTCATTACCTTAAAATATTGATTAATATAGATTTTAAATAATTTTTATGTAATTTTAATAAATAGGAAATTTGGTTCAAAGGTGATATGAACTATGAAGATAACTTTCAATTATTATTTCGGGGCCAAGAAAAAAGCATTAACAATGAGTTACGATGATGGACAGATATATGATAGAAGATTGGTGGAAATATTTAATAAATATGGTATCAAGGGGACTTTTAATTTGAATTCTGGAAATTTTGATAAAGAACCATATGTTTCAAGTACAGAGATAAAGAATTTGTATCAAAATCACGAAGTTGCAGTTCATTCATTGAATCATCCGTATTTGACATTAATACCGCGGGAAGATTTGGTAGAGCAAGTAATGGAAGACAGGAAAAATCTTGAAGCGATTGTAGGATATCAAGTTTACGGTATGGCATACCCATTTGGTGATTATGATGATGAACTGTTGAAGAGTCTTCCATCCTTTGGTATAGAGTACTCCAGAACGACGATATCAACGAAGGGGCTTAGACCACCCAATAATTTTTTAGAGTGGCATCCGACATGTCATCATAACCAAGATTTAATTGAAAGATGGAAAGAGTTTAAAAATTTAAATGACAAGAAACAAATGTCGCTATTTTACGTCTGGGGCCACAGTTATGAATTTGAGAATAACAGCAACTGGCATGTTATAGAGGAATTCTGCAAGATGGCATCCTATGATGAATCTGTGTGGTATGCGACAAATATAGAGATATACGATTATATAATGGCATTGAAAAATTTAAAGTTCAGTGCTGATCATAGCATTGTATCAAATCCTTCATCAATACCAGTATGGATTGGTATAGATGGTGAAGCAGTAAAAATAGATCCTGGTGAGATTATTTACTTAAAGTAAAATCTGAGTTGTAGCAATTTCTTGAATGTTCATGTATATAAATTTGTTTGTTGAATTAAATTGTATAATAAAGAAAGTTTAAAATTGTATAGCAATAACAGGATCATGTTTATATACAAAAACGATTATATATTTTTGGTAGGATTTTATATTTGGGAAGGTGAATTAATTGTTGAAAAAATCAGACGTAAAAAATGAATTTCGTCCACTATATTCTTTAGAAAAACTATATAATTCATCTATACGTTCGATGGGTTTTGAGATTGATGATCCGTCAGATTTTACACAATGGAAGGAAGAATTAAAAAAGAAATTGATAGAGATTTTAGGTGGTTTTCCAGAACTAATTCCACTTGAACCACAAGTATTAGAACATAAAGAATTTAATAATTATATAAGAGAAAAAGTAGTTTTCAAGAGTGCACCGTATATTGATGTGCCAGCTTATGTATTAATACCTAAGAACATAAATAAAAGAGTGCCTGGTGTAGTTGCATTACATGGACATGGTTATGGGAAAAATGATGTGGTTGGATTATGGGAAGATGGTGAAGAACGTTCTGTCCCAGATGGTTATGAAGGTAATTTTGGTTTAGAAATTGTAAATAGAGGAATGGTTGTTATTGTACCTGATCAAATAGGATTTGGTGAGCGACGGGAAATAGAGGATATACAAAATGGATATAATACAAATTCATGTAGGAAATTAGCTTTTTGGGCTCAATTATTAGGCAAAACAGTTATGGGAATGCGTGTTTGGGATGTAATGAGATCAATAGATTATCTTACTAATTTACCAATGGTAGATAATGAACGTATAGGTTGTATAGGTATATCGAGTGGAGGAGCTACTACATTATTTGCATCAGCCATTGATGAAAGGATTAAAGTAGTGGTAATTAGTGCCTATTTAAATACATTTAAAGATTCTATTCTATCTGTTAGACATTGTGAATGTAATTATATACCAGGAATTTTAAAATATGCTGAGATGTATGATATTGCATGTATGATAGCACCGAAACCATTGTTAATAGAAAGTGGTATTAGAGATCATATATTTCCTATAGAGGCTGCAAATATAGCTTATGAACATGTTAAAAGAGCTTATAAGTTGTTAAAAGCTGAAGATAAGTTAGATAGGGATATTTTTGAGGGGCGACATCGTCTCAGTGGATGTAAAGCTTATGATTGGTTAAAAAGGTGGCTATAAAATATTTAAATTTAAAATTCAGGAAATAGATAAATTAGATGAATATTTTGTGTATTTAAAATATAATGAATACTATTTATTTTATTGGAGGTAATGAGTTTGCAAAAGATAACAGTATCTAAAAATGGCGATAGCGATTATAAATCGCTTCAAGAAGCAATTGATTCTATTAGAGTGCATCCACTCGAGCATGTAACTATCTTTTTAAAAGAAGGCATTTATGAGGAAAAAGTAATTATTCCAGATAACAAACCAGATCTTAGAATAGTAGGAGAAGGACCACGAAAAACAATTATCAGATTTGGTGATTATGCAGAAAAAATTGATGAAAATAATAAAAAATATGGTACTTTTAGAACACCTGTATTTTATGCTCAATCAGATAACTTAATAATTGAAAATCTAACAATTGAAAATATTGCAGGGTTTGGACCTGATATTGGTCAAGCAATTGCACTTTATGTTTCTGGTGATAAATGTATTTTTAACAATGTTAGTCTATTGGGGAATCAAGATACTTTATACAGTGCAAAGGGAAGACAATATTTTTACAAATGTTATATAGAAGGTCATGTGGATTTTATATTTGGATCTGGAACTGTTGTTTTTGATCATTGCACAATACACAGTTTGCGGGATGGCTTTATAACTGCACCATCTACTCCAAAAGAAAACAAATTTGGTTTTGTATTTTTAGATTGCAATTTGACTAGTTCATCACCAAATAATATAGTTTATCTTGGAAGACCATGGCGACCATATGGGCATGCAGCATTCATACGAACATGGATGGACACTCATATAATACCAACTGGTTGGGATAATTGGGATAATGTGGAAAATGAAAAAACGGCTCGATTTTTTGAATATTGTAATAAAGGACCAGGTGCAATTATTGAAAAAAGAGTTAAATGGTCTCATCAATTGACCACATCAGAATCATTGGAATATACAGTAGAAAATATATTTACAATTAAGGATGAATGGGTTCCTAATGTAAAAGCTCAAAACAATAATTAAGAGAATATCGTTTATCTTATGAAAGAAGGAATTAAAATGTTAAAATTAAATCTTATCTCTGTTTCATCAAGGACGATATCTATAGAAGTTGAGAATGATGAGTGTTATTATACTGATAGAGAGTATGTTTTATATATTAATTCTTTAAATGCTGGTTCTATCAAAACAAATGTTTTTACGATTAAAAACTTGGACCCAGATGAAGAATACAGTATATTAATAAAAGATGAAGAGACCAAAGAATTAAGTGACGAACTTGCTATAAGGACAAAGCCTGAGACAGCATATATTAATGTCAGGGATTTTGGTGCAAAAGGCGATGGAAAAAATCTCGATACTCTTTCTATACAAGCAGCGATAATGGCATGTCCAGATGGAGGAAGGATATATTTTCCTGAAGGTAAATATCTGACATGCCCACTTTTCCTTAAAAGTAATATGACATTGGAATTGGGAAAAGGCGCAGTTTTATTAGGTGCAAAAGAGAGGGAGATGTACCCTATCCTTCCTGGAGAAATAGATTGCAAAAAGATTGAGGACAGCTATTTAGGCTCATGGGAAGGTGAAGCAAAAGAGATTTTTGCAAGTTTAATAACAGGAATTGACGTAGAAAATGTGAATATTATTGGAGAAGGCACAATTGACGGCAATTCCAGCTTTGATACATGGTGGCACGACGCAAAGGTCAAAAGAATCGCATGGAGACCTAGAACTATATTCTTAAACAAGTGCAAGAATGTGTTAATAGAAGGTATTACAATAAAAAATTCGCCTTCTTGGACGATACATCCTCTGCTTTCTCAAAATTTGAAGTTTATCAATCTAAATATAGAAAATCCAAAAGATGCACCAAATACTGATGGACTAGATCCAGAGTCATGCAAAGATGTTGTCATCTTAGGAACCAGATTTTCAGTAGGCGATGATTGCATTGCCATAAAATCGGGGAAATTAGCGATCAGTCGAAAACTGCCAGTTCCATCTGAGAATTTATACATCAGAAATTGTCTGATGGAATATGGTCATGGAGCAGTTGTAATAGGAAGTGAAATGTCTGGCGGTGTAAAAAATGTGCATGTTGATAGATGCGTATTCAGAAAAACAGATAGAGGAATACGCATAAAGACTAGAAGAGGAAGAGGGAGTACAGGCATTATTGATGAGATACATGCTTCAAATATAAAGATGGATAAGGTATTGACTCCATTTACTATAAATAGCTTTTACTTCTGTGATGCGGATGGAAAGACTGAATATGTGTGGAACAAAGAAAAACTTCCTGTAGATGACAGGACGCCTTATATTGGCAATATATATCTAAAAGATATAACGTGCAACGATACGCAGGTGGCTGCTGGATATATGTATGGACTTCCAGAAAGAAAGATTGAGAAAGTAACGATGGAGAATATTTATATTAAATTTGATTTAAATGCAAAGCCTGATTATCCGGAGATGCTTAGTTTTGTAGATGAAATGTGCAGAAATGGCTTTTACTTAAACAATATTAAAAAGCTGAAATTAAAAAATGTAATAGTAGAAAATGCGTCGACAGAGCCTTTTATATTATTGAATATTGATGATGAAAAAATCGAATAGATATTTTTTTAAAATAAAATGTTCACGTGTGCCAAAATAAATCATATCAAGGAGGATGAAATTGATGAAGTTATCGTCAAAGATTTATAAGGATTATAAGAAATACCCAGAAAAAGTTGTACAGTTTGGAGAAGGGAACTTTCTAAGGGCATTTGTCGACTGGATGATTAATGAGATGAATGAAAAAGGCGTTTTTAATGGAAGTGTCGTTGTCGTCCAACCTTTAAGGAATGGATTAGTTCACCTATTAAATGAGCAGGATGGCCTGTATACGCTTATTCTTCAAGGCATAAAGGATGGAAAGGCTGAGAGGATGCATAAGATAATGAACAGCATCAGCAGAGGAATAGATCCATACAGAGATTATGAAAGCTTTCTTAAAGTGGCCGAAAGTGATAGTATAAGATTTGTGGTGTCAAATACCACTGAAGCAGGCATTGCATTTGATGAAAATGATAGATTTGACATTACACCGCATAACAGCTTTCCAGCAAAATTGACTGCCTTTATGTATAGAAGGTATAAACACTTTAATGGAAGAAGTGACAGAGGTCTTATTGTAATTCCGTGTGAACTTATTGACAAAAATGGTTTGAAGCTTAAAGAAATGATTTTAAAATACGCAGATTACTGGAATCTAGAGAAAGGGTTTGTTGACTGGGTAGAAAATGACAATGTATTTTGCTCGGCTTTGGTTGACAGGATTGTAACAGGATATCCAAAAGAAGATATCGACAAGATACAGGAGGAGATAGGGTACGAAGATAGCCTAGTAGATGTAGGAGAAATATTCCACTTATGGGTTATAGAGGGGCCGAAATGGATTGAAGAAGAGTTTTCTGCAAGCAAGATTGGCTTAAATGTTAAATTTGTAAATGATATAACACCATACAGGGATAGAAAAGTAAGAATCTTAAATGGGATGCATACGACAATGGTACCTATTGCTTATCTATATGGTATAGATACAGTCAAGGAAGCTGTAGAAGACGAAGTGGTAGGCAAATTCATAAGAGATGCTGCATATGAGGAGATAATGCCAACTTTGGATCTGCCGGAAGACGAGATTAAAGAGTTTGTTAAAGAAGTCTTTGACAGGTTTAAGAATCCATACGTAAAACACTACCTGACAAGCATAGCCCTTAATGCAATGTCAAAATATGAGACAAGAGTTTTGCCTTCTCTTTTAGAGTATGTCAAAAGGTTTGGAAAATTACCTCATAAACTGGTCTTTTCGCTTTCTGCATATATAGAGTTTTACAAAGGGCAAAGAGGCAGTGAAGTCATACCATTAAATGACGATCCTGAAATACTAAAGATGTATCAAAACTTGTGGAAAAACTTCGATGGCAGTTATGATGGTATAAAATATATTGTCACTAGAGTTCTAGAATACGATAAAGTGTGGAGGATGAATCTAAATGAAGTCAAAGGCTTAAATGATGCTGTTACAGAGTATCTCTACTCAATTGAGAAAAATGGAATCAAAGAATCCTTAAAAGAGGTGCTAAAATAATATGAAGGATGTCATAAAAATAAATTCCAGCGACAATGTGGCAGTTGCATTAAGGAATATAAAAAAAGGTGAAGAAATTGTAGAAGATGGTAAAAAAATAACACTTCTTGATGATGTACCGAGGGGCCATAAAATTGCTTTAGGAAATATTAAAGAAGGACAGAACGTAATAAAGTACGGGTATCCTATAGGTCATGCACTTTCAGATATACCTGAAGGTGCATGGGTTCATACCCACAACATGAGTACTAATTTAAGCGGAATTCTAAAATATACTTACAATAAGAGGCAAATTGAGGAAAGTGTGTATGAGAAAAGAAACATTACTTTTAAGGGATATAGAAGGAAATACGGCAAAGTAGGTATAAGAAATGAGCTGTGGATTGTACCGACTGTAGGTTGTGTAAATGGTTTAGGAGAAAAAATTATAAACAGATTCAAAGATGAAGTCAAGATAGACAGTATTGACGGAATAGAGATATTTAAACATAGCTATGGGTGTTCACAGCTTGGAGATGATCATGCCAATACAAGAACAATTCTAATGGATATAGTAAAGCACCCCAATGCCGGCGGTGTCTTGGTTTTAGGGCTTGGATGCGAGAACAACAATATACCTGCATTTAAAGAAAATTTAGGTGAATATGATAAAGACAGAGTCAGATTCTTGGTTGCACAGGATGCTGAAGATGAGGTAGATGAAGGTGTAAAATTATTAAAAGAACTTTATTACAATATGAAAGAAGATAAGAGGGAAGACGTAGACTTAAGCGAATTGACAGTAGGACTTAAATGCGGTGGCTCTGACGGATTTTCAGGCATTACTGCAAATCCTTTAGTTGGTGCTTTTGCAGACTTTATTATATCGCAGGGTGGAAGTGCTGTACTGACAGAAGTCCCTGAGATGTTTGGCGCAGAGCAAATGCTTATGGAAAGAGCACATGACGAAGATGTATTTAAAAAGACTGTTAACCTGATAAATGATTTTAAGCAGTACTTCATGAAATACGATCAGCCTATATATGAAAATCCTTCTCCAGGAAATAAAGCTGGCGGGATAACAACTCTGGAAGAAAAATCTCTAGGGTGCGTTCAAAAAGGTGGTAAATCAGAGGTGGTTGATGTCTTAAGGTATGGTGATACGGTTAAGAAGAAAGGGTTAAACCTCTTAAATGCACCTGGAAATGACCTTGTTTCATCTACTGCATTAGCAGCTTCAGGATGTCAAATTATTCTTTTTACTACTGGAAGAGGGACTCCTTTTGGAACATTTGTTCCAACAATAAAGATATCTACAAATACTCAATTATACCAATTAAAACAAAATTGGATTGATTTCAATGCTGGAACTCTTGTTGAAGATAAAAATATCGATGAAGTTTTAGAAGAATTGGTTAAATATGTAATTAAGGTGGCTAGTGGGGAGCTTGTTAATAACGAGAAGAACAATTTTAGAGAGATTGCTATTTTTAAGAATGGTGTAACACTGTAGACATGGTAAAATGACAGCTATTGCAAGGAGTTTGTATCACAAATAGTCATAGTATCTACTTTATTAAGTATTTTAATACTGACTTTAGTTATATACTTTTAAGGGTTATCTTTCCTGTGCATTAGATGATTACTATTAAAGCTTCAAAGGGATCGAGGAGAGCAATGATTATCAAAAAGGACATATTCAAATTGATTGGGCCTATAATAACGGAGCAGACATTTATAAGCTCCATGGGCATAATAAATACAATATTAGCCAGTAGACTTGGAAAAGAAGCTATATCATCTATAGGAATGGCTGACTCAATAAATAACATTTTGATTGGATTTTTTTCTTCACTGGCAGTTGGCGGTACAGTTGTCGTAGCTACTTACATTGGTCAAAAGAATCAAAAGGCTGCTAACGAAGCCAGCAAGCAGATAATGTACTCTGGAGAATTCATTACGATTTTGATAACTATTTTAATATGGTTTTTGAGGTATCATCTTGTTTATTTGCTATTTGGTAAGGCAGAGAAAATAGTTTTTGAAAATGCAATTTTATACTTAGGGATAAGCCTTATAACATACCCGTTCATAACTGCCCAGTTGGTGGCATTTGGAGTTTTAAGAGGTGCTGGAGATACCAAGACACCTATGTATATAAATATATTCATAAACGTATTGAATGTTGTTTTAAGTTATTTATTTATATACGGGTTAAAGATTTTAAGATTTCATGGCATGGGTGTGAAAGGAGCGGCAATAGGTATTGGATTGTCAAGGCTTGTGGGAGCTATAATTGCTTTATATGTTTTAATAAAGGGAACTAGCGTGATAAAATTAAGCAATTTGCGTTATTTCAAGCCGGATTACAAAATGCTTAGATCTATATTCAATATTGGACTTCCGGCAGGAATTGAGTCGCTTTTATTCAGCGGTGGCAAACTTATAACGCAGGTCTTTGTTGTCTACTTTGGAACTGCATCAATAGCTGCCAATTCTATAGGTTTTTCAATACAGCAGATATTCAATATACCTGGGAATGCATTAAGCATAGCTTCAACGATAGTTGTTGGCCAGGACATGGGCAGGGGTGATCCAAATGCCGCAAGAAAATCACTGTACTACATGACAGCTCTTGCTAGCACATGCATGGGTATACTAGGGCTTGTTTCATATCCATTTTCAAGATTTTTAGTCTCAATATATACCACAAATCAGGACGTCATAAATATAGCTGTGAAGGTTGTAAGGCTTAATTTGCTGTGTATGGTTTTGTGGGCATTGTCATTTGTTTTGCCTGCAGGATTAAAAGGCGCTGGTGATGCAAAATATACTCTTATGACATCTATTATTGGCATGTGGGTATTCAGAATAGTATTAGGTTATGTTTTAGGAGTAATTTTAAATTTTGGGCTTGTTGGTGTTTGGATAGGCATGTTTACAGACTGGGCTGTGAGAGGCATACTTTACCTGACAAGGTTAAGGGGCACGAAGTGGCAGAAAGCTGTGGTATAGAGGTGGTATTTATGAATTTAGGCATTAGAGCACATGATTTAGAGCATCTTTCAATAGAGAAACTCCCGGAAGAAGTTTTTAAAAAAGGGCTTTCTTCTGTTCAATTGGCCATTAATAAATCTTTTCCAGAATTAAATTTGAAAAATGGAAGTTTATCTCCCGGGTTAGCCCGCTATATTGGAGATTCTTTTAAAAGTTATAACATCCAGATTGCAGTACTTGGATGCTATGTAAACATAATTCATCCAGACTTAGATGAAAGGAGGAGATCATTAGAGTTTTTTAAAGAGCACATCAGGTTTGCAAGGGATTTTGGATGTAGCATCGTGGGGACAGAGACAGGAAATGTACATGCTAAGATGGGCTTTACTACTGATAACTTCCGCGAAGAGCCTTTTCTTGAAGTTGTAAAAAGCGTCAGTGAATTAGTAGAAGAGGCAGAGAGATTTGGAGTTTTTGTTGGAATTGAGGCTGGTGTAAATCATCCGGTTTATTCTCCTAAAATGATGGGAAGGCTTATGGATGAAATAAAATCAAACAATTTGCAGGCTATATTTGACCCGACAAACTTATTGACAGAAGAAAATTACATGAATCAAGATACCATATTTAATGAAGCGTTTGAACTTTACGGTGATAGAATTGTGGCTGTTCATGCAAAGGACTTCACAATAAAGAATGGAAAATTAGAATTTGTGCCTGTTGGAAAAGGTTTGCTGGATTATGATACCATATTTAAATTTATAAAATATAACAAGCCGTACATCAATATTTTGATGGAAAATACAAAAGAACCTTTTATTGACGAAGGCATTTTATATTTAAAGCAAAAATACAAAATTGTGTAATGTGAAATCCACAAAAACCACATAAAAATTTTTGATTTTAAGAAGGAATTTTTGGATTTATGTAGAATATATTAAATTAAAGAAGAGAAAAAGCCAAATATAGATTTATAATATAAAAATTTTTTCAAAAGCGAAATTTGTGATCGTTGATAAATTTTTTAAATAATAATGTAAATCATTCACTTTTGAGTTGGGATTTATCATGTTTAACATAGATAATGATGTGAATATTTGTATATAGGATGGTGTTTTATGTTAGCTGCAACAAGAAGAGGTAAGATAAAGGAAATACTGATGAAGAAAAAGTCTGTGAAAGTATCTGAGCTTTGTGAGATGTTCCAGGTATCTGATGAGACAATAAGAAGAGATCTTGAAGAATTAGAAAAAGAAGGACTAATTGAGAGAAACTATGGCGGTGGGGTACTGAAAAAGAATGTAATTGTTCCGCCGCTCCTAATTAGGATGGAAGAAAATATCGAAGAAAAGGAGAAAATAGCGAATAAGGCTTTGGATGAAATAAAAGAAGGCATGAGCATATTTTTAGATGCAGGTTCAACGACGTATCAAGTAGCACGCGCTATTAACTATAAAGGTGTAAAAAACTTAACGGTCATAACAAATGGATTAAACATCGCTGCAGAGCTTGCCAGCAATACGGATGTTAATTTATTTGTGACTGGTGGGAACTTAAAAAACGTCAATTATTCATTAGTAGGACCAGATACTGTGGAATATGTAAGACGGTACAATGTCGATACAGCTTTTCTTGCGGCAGCCGGCGTTTCGGCAGAAAAAGGCTTTACAACGTCAGATATTTTTGAAGCGGAAGTTAAAAGGTCTATGCTTGGCTCTGCAAAAACGGCTATAGTTGTTGTTGACAGCAGTAAATTTGGAAAGGATGCTATGGTATCATTCTGCAACATAAAGGATGTTGACAAGGTGATAACGTCAGGAGACCAAAATCTTGATGTGATAGAAGATTTAAAGAGTCATGTCAACATAGTATTGGTATAGATATATTAATGGTCTTTCGTGTTTGAAAGGAGAGAAGAGAAATGATAGGGAATGTTTTGTCCACGTTGGAAGAGAATGGATTTAAAGTTTACCCTGATTCTCTGATGAAACTTGGAGAAAATATATATATATTCGTCGTTAAAAGGCAAAATGAAAAAATGGTCGGCATTCTGTCTTCTAGCGATGTAAAACTTAATGGGGCATATTTTTCTGAAGATAAAAATGTCAGTGATAAGTTGCGTTTAAACATATATCCATTTACTTTTGAAAATTACGTTACATTAAATGGCAAATTTCATATAGGGCCTACAGTTTGCAGAGGAAATTCCTCATTTGGAACAGGTGATAGACTCGGACTTGTGACAGCAGCTCAATTAACCGCATTAAAAAAATACGATGTTTTTCCAATATTAGCACAGCAATCTCCAAGAGAGCTTATAAAGACAAATAGAGATTTTAAAGACGTTCTTTTAAAGGTGGTGCTGGGGGTATTAGAGACAGGATATATAGGACATTTTGGCGCAGATGCAGATCATATCAAGGACGAATATTATTTATTGGAAGGTATAAATGCAGGATATACAATGTACACATTGGACTTAAGCGAACAGCTAATTGATATCAGCAGTTTAAATCCATCAGAGATGAGAAACAAAGCTCAAGAATTATCTCAGGTAAGCAAAGACATAATTAAAGATTTTAGCGGTAAAAAATTAGACATAATTTCAGATAGCGGATATGTTGTATCAGAAGAGGAACTCTATAAATCGGCGGTTGCTTATGAAAATGCTATGAAGTTTGTGGATAAAGTAAATAACATTTTAAAAGAAAAATTAAGTGATTTTGATATGGAGATATCTATAGATGAGGGTGGAAAGGTAACGACTTTGGAGGACCATTTGTATGTAGCAGAATATCTCCACAGAAACGGCATAGATTTCTTCAGCATAGCACCTAAATTTCCTGGGGAATTTGAAAAGGCTGTTGACTACATTGGAGATTTGGATGAATTTTTGTTAGAGCTCAAAAAACATTACCAGTTGTCAAGGATGATAGGCGGGTACAAGATAAGCCTTCATTCAGGAAGCGATAAGTTCAGCATTTACAGGATATTTAGCGATATTACTGAGAAAAATTTTCATATAAAGACATCAGGTACAAGTTGGCTGCAGGCTATAAATTTAATATACGATTATGACAAAGAATTTTACAGGGAACTCTATAAAATCGCTCTTGAAAACCTGGAGGAAAGCAAAAAGTCTTATAAAGTTCTAATTAAGAAAGAAGATTTTGGTAAAGAACCAGAACTTAATAACCCGAAATTTATTTTAAAACCTGAGATAAAACAGCTTTTCCATATATCCTTTGGAGTTTTGCTGGATTTAAAGAGAAAAGAAATTGTAGATTTTCTGAATAAATATGAAGAAGAGCATTATAAAATGGTTTCTAAGAACATAGATAACCATTTGAAAGAAATATTCTATAAAAATTAATCTTAGGAGGAGAAACTAATGAGTGTAAAGATAGCTATTGTAAATTCCAGTAGTTTCGGGAGAAATTTTCCTGAGCATTTAGAAAAACTGAAATCCTTTGGAGAAGTTGATAGGTTTCAATTTCCATACGATATGAGAGGCAAAGAATTGGCTCACGAACTTATGGGATACTCAATCATCATAGCCAGTGTGAAGCCGTACTATGACAAGGAGTTTTTCCAGTATAAAGACAAGACGCTTCTTATTACAAGGCATGGCATAGGATACGACAACATTGATATAAAAAGCGCTCAAGAAAAAGGGACATACGTTACAAAGGTTGACGGATACGTTGAAAGAGAAGCTGTTGCAGAATCAGCAGTTACATTACTTCTTGATGTGATTAGAAAAGTAAGAGCAGCTTCATTAAAAGTAAAAGAAGGCAAATGGAGTGAAAGAGCTAGCTTCATGGGGTGCGAGATAAGAGATAAAGTTGTAGGTATAATTGGCATCGGCAATATTGGAAGCAGGGTTTGTGAAATATTGAAATATGGATTTAATGCTAAAGTTATAGCATACGATCCGTATCTGGCACCGGGTTTAATAAGAGAAAGAGGAGCAGAACCGGTAAAGACTTTAGAAGAGCTTCTCAAGACGGCAGACATGATATCTTTAAATGCATCGTTAAATGCAGGAAATTACCACATGCTATCTAAAAAAGAATTTTCAATAATGAAAAAAGGCGTTTATATTGTTGATACGGCTAGAGGAGAGCTTATAGACCAGGATGCCTTAATAAAAGCTCTTGATGATGGAATTGTTGCCGGTGTAGGCATGGATGTTGTTGAAAATGAACCTATTGATGAGAATCATCCGCTTTTAGCGTATGAAAATGTCATTATCACGCCACATATTTCTGCATACACTAGAGAATGTTTAAAAGGAATGGGAGACAAAGTCGTTTCAGATGTGGAGAAAGTTTTAAATGGCGAAGTTCCTGATGGCGTGATAAAATGAGAATCGTGGAGGATTAATATGGAAGATAGGTTAGCTCTTTGTGTTGATATAGGTACGACTAATTTAAAAGCAGGCGTTGTAGATAAAGACGGAAATGTATTAAGCCTTTCTAGGTCTGAGATTCCGCTAGAGAGGGATAATAATGGAAAGGCTGAACATAATCCAGAAGTGCTTTTTGCAGCGTTTGTTAAGGCGGCAAAGGAAGCATCAAGGGGATTTGAAGGGAAAATTTCGCTGATAATACCATCGTCTTACATGTTTGGATTAGTTCCGGTTGATAATGATTTAAACCCATTGATGGGGATAATGACGCTTCTTGATTTAAGGGCAAAGGAAACTTATGAAGACCTGTTAAGCACAATTGATGTAAATGAAGCGTACAAAAGGACAGGCTTTGCACCTACATTTCATGCACCTTTATTTAAGATTTTTTGGTTAAAACAAAGGAGAAGAGAAGTATTTGATAAAGCCAAGTATTTTTTAAGCTCAAAAGATTATATAATATCAAAGCTGCTTGATAAGCCGTATACAGAACCAAGCATATCATCCGCTACAGGTCTTATGAATATTAATACACTTAAATGGGACAGTTATTCGCTTAATGCTTTGGGAATAGATGAAAGCAGGTTACCTGAGATAGTGCCGTCAGATGGAATTTTGGCTGAGTTGCCACAAAAATCAAAAGAGCTTTTGGGTTTGGAAGGAGATGTAAAACTTCTTCCTGGTGTTTATGATGGTGGGGCAGTAGGTATAGGCATCGGAGCATTTGAAGAAGGTGTTGGCGCGATAAATATAGGCACTACTGGAATGTTTAGAGTAGCTTATCCTGAAGCTATACTGGATAAAGAAGACTCAATGAGGCTTCAAACGTATTACCTTTCATCAGGAAAATGGTTTGTCGGTGCAGCCATAAACAATGCAGGGATAATTTTAAGGTGGTTAAGAGACAATATTTTTAATGTAAGTTATGATGAACTGACAAATGAGGCTTTAAAGGTAGATACATCAAATCTCTTTTTCTTGCCGTATATCACAGGAGAGAGAGATAAGGAAATTGGGAATATTGCATCAGGTGTATATTTTGGGCTGAAAAACAATCACAATAAAGGGCATATGATCAAGGCTGGAATGGAAGGTGTTGCGTACTCTTTAAGGATGCTTTATGAAGCAGTCAAGGACAACAACGTTGAAGTTAAAGAGATAAGGGCAGGAGGAGGTGGTACGAACTCTGATTTATGGATGGACATATTTTCATCTGTATTAGGCCTGCCTATAAAGGTATCTAATGTAGAAGAGCCTGAGCTTTTAGGTTCAGCATTGCTTGGCTTCTATTCACTAGGGATATATAAAGACCTTGATGAGGCGACAAAGAAAATGGTAAAAATAAAAAATGTTTATGTGCCTCAAGATGAAAAAATAAGGCAGTATGACAAGGGATTTCAATTTTTTAAGTTGATGACAAAGGATTTAAAGAACCTATTTGAGGTTCACAGTAAATTATAAAAGATGGAGGTTAATAAGATGAACAACATTGGATTAATTGGACTAGCCGTAATGGGACAAAATCTAGCTTTAAATATTGCAAGAAAGGGCTATAGCCTGTCAGGCTACAATAGATCTCGTCAAAAGACTGATGAATTTATAAATGAAAAGGTGAAAGACGAAAAGATTTATCCATACTACGATATTAAATCATTCGTAGAGTCTTTGGAAAAGCCAAGAAAAATAATCCTCATGGTTAAGGCTGGTAAGCCTGTTGACGATGTCATACAAGAACTTTTACCGTATCTAGACAAAGGGGATTTAATAATAGATGGTGGCAATTCATACTTTAAAGACACAAACAGGAGAATTGAAGAACTGAAAGCAAAGGGAATATATTATTTAGGTATGGGTGTTTCTGGCGGCGAATACGGTGCACTGCATGGACCGTCGTTGATGCCTGGTGGAACAAAAGAGGCTTATGACATGGTAAATGAATTGCTTCTTAAAATAGCTGCCCAAACAGAATCTGGCCCATGCTGCACATATGTTGGCAATTATTCTGCCGGACATTTTGTAAAGATGGTTCATAATGGAATAGAATATGCTATAATGCAGTCAATATCAGAAGTATACGACGTGATGAGGAAGGTTTTGAAGCTTTCCAGTGAAGAAATTGGCAATATATTTGAAGAATGGAATAAAGGTGAGCTTAATTCATATTTGATGGAAATATCGTATAAAATCATGAAGCATAAAGACGAAAAGACGGGAAGGCCACTTGTAGAGCTTATTCTAGATGAAGCAGAACAAAAGGGTACAGGTAAGTGGACGGCAGAGACGTCTCTTGACTTGGGAATTCCTACACCATCATTAAATCTTGCAGTTGTTGGAAGAGCATTGTCTTTCTTTAAAGAAGAAAGAACTAAGATTTCAAAGAGAGTACAGAGAAATTATCCTACAGGCAATTTAAACAGAGATGAAATAATTGAGGATTTAAAGAATTCGCTGCTTTTTGCTGTATTTGCCTCCTTTTCACAAGGGCTTTGGCTTATATCTGAAGCATCAAAGGTGTACAACTACAATATAGATCTTTCTGAAGTCTTAAGAATTTGGAAAGGTGGATGCATTATAAGGGCCAGAATTTTAGATTTCTTAAGAGAAATCCTCTCTGATGACAAAACAAATATCAACTTGTTAAACAGTCAAAAGTCTATAAGCTATTTGGAAGAAAAATTAGAATCTATAAAGAAAGTGACAAAACTGGCTAAAGATTTCTACATCCCGACGCTTACGATTAATTCTTCGCTAGATTATTTCTTTAGCATGTCAGAAGCAAATCTTCCTGCAAACTTAATACAAGGACAGAGGGACTTCTTCGGTGCACATACTTATAGAAGAATTGATATGGAAGGCATTTTCCATACAGAGTGGGAGCAAGATTAACAATATAAAATTTTGAGTAGGGAGAGAATTGGGATGAAATTAAAAATACATGAATTAAAAGATCCTAAGAAATGGGAAGAGATGGGGATAAAGCTTCCGCAGTTTGATATAGATAAGGTAATAGACGAAACAAAGAAGAATCCAAGATGGATTCACTTTGGAGCAGGCAATATATTTAGAGGATTTATAGCAATGCTGCAGCAAACACTTCTGAATAAAGGCTTGGCAGATTCAGGTATAATCGCAGTTGAATCGTACGATTTTGAAGTGCACGACAAGATATACGTGCCTTATGATAATTTAGGGCTACTAGTTATAATGAATTCCGATGGAACATTGGAAAAAGAAGTAGTAGGCAGCATAAGCGATATTTTGCTTGCAGATCCGTCGAACAAAGAAAATTGGGATAGATTGAATGAAATATTCTCTAATCCTTCGCTTCAAATAGTAAGTATGACAATAACAGAAAAAGGCTACAATCTAAAAGATTTTGCAGGTAATTTTATAAAAGAAGTCATGGAAGACATTGAAGCAGGACCGGAGAATCCTAAGAATGTCGTGTCAAAGCTTGTATCTCTTGTTTACTCTAGGTATAAAAAGGGAGAGTATCCTCTCGCACTTGTCAGCCTAGACAATTTCTCTGGCAATGGTGAAAGGCTTCACAGTGCTGTAATGACAATTGCCGAGGAATGGGCAAATAAAGGATTTGTAGACAAGGGATTTACTCAATATTTAAATGATCCGTCAAAGATTTCTTTCCCGCTTACGATGATAGACAAGATAGTTCCAAGGCCACATGAATTAGTAAAAAAATCATTAGAGGAAAAAGGCTTAGAAGATATGAACATAATCAAGACATCTAAAAATACAGTAATTGCTCCATTTGTAAATGCTGAAAAAGCTCAATACTTGGTTATAGAAGATAAATTTCCCAATGGGCGCATGAAACTTGAAGAGGCAGGAGTCCTTTTGACCGACAAAGAGACAGTTGAAAAAGTCGAGAGAATGAAAGTCACAACATGCTTAAATCCGCTTCATACAGCATTAGCTATATACGGATGCTTATTAGATTATAGAACAATAGCAGATGAAATGAAGGATGATTGTTTAAGAAAGCTGGTTGAAAAAATTGGCTATGTTGAAGGGATGCCTGTTGTCATAAATCCAAAAGTACTTGATCCGGAAGAATTTATAAAAGAAGTAATCGAAGTAAGGCTTCCGAACCCGTACATGCCGGATACGCCACAGAGAATCGCAACAGATACATCACAAAAGATGGGAATCAGGTTTGGGGAGACGATTAAATCGTATATTCATAGAAGCGATCTTGAAGTAAATGACTTAAAATTTATACCATTAGTCATAGCAGGTTGGTGCAGATATCTGATGGGGATTGATGATGAAGGAAATCATATGGATTTAAGTCCAGATCCGCTTTTAAATGATTTAAAATCTCACGTATCAAATATCAGGCTTGGCGATGTTGACTCCGTAAAAGACAACTTAAGGCCCATTCTTTCAAACAAAGAAATATTTGGACTTGACTTGTATGAGGTTGGCTTGGGAGAAAAGGTAGAAAGCTACTTTAAAGAATTGATTTCTGGTACTGGTGCAGTAAGAAGCACACTTAAAAAATACCTTGAATGCTAAATATAAAATGAAATTAGAGAGTGCAGAGGAAAATTTCCTTTGCACTTTTTATTTTTATAAAAATAAATTATAATAAAAGAAAAAAATAATAATAACGGTGGTGTTGAAAAATGGATAATACTTTAAAAAAGAAAGTACTGGACATTATTGAAGAGTTACCTGAGGATAAGATCGTAGAAGTAATTGATTTTATGGAATTTTTAAAATTAAAAGATGAAGCAGAAGATGATGAAATACTTAATGATAAAGAATTGATGGAATCTATAGAAAGAGGATTAAAAGATATAGAGAACGGTAATGTATATGACTTTGAGGACGTGTTTAAAGATGTATAAGATTCAACTTTCAAAAGAAGCCGTTAAATGTATTGAAAAATATAATAAAAAAACAAAGGAAAGAATTAAGAATTGTATAGAGAAAATATCACTTTCACCGTATGGTGGGAAAAACATAAAGAAACTTAAAGGTATGTCTTGTCAATTATACAGGTACAGATTAGGCGATATAAGAATTATTTATACGATCAAAGAGGAAAAAGCATTAGTTATAGTGGTTACAGTAGGGCATCGCGGTGATGTTTATAAAAAGTAAAATGATTAGTTACATCATTAGAAAAAAGGGTGATTATTTTGGTCAACATAAGAGATGTGGCTAGATACTGCGGTGTGTCAGCCATGACTGTATCGAGAGCATTGAATAATAGCAATCAGATATCACAAGCTACAAAAGAAAAAATACTGAAAGCTTGTGAAGAACTAGGATACAGGCCTAATTTTGCAGCTAGAAGCTTGGTGACAAAAAAGACTAACATGGTAGGCCTTATTATACCAGATATTACAAATCAATATTATTCACACGTAAGCAAAGGTGTAAGCTCATATCTGAGTTTACAAGGTTATGGACTTTTGCTGTGCAACAGCGATAGAAGAAAAGATGATGAGATAAGATATTTGAATTTTCTTTCGGAAGGAAGAGTTGATGGAATAATTATTTTGCCTGTGCAGCCAAGGAAAGAAGACTATGAAGGTATAGCGAAGGAAATACCATTTGTGATGGCAGATAATTACGCGGAAGGGCTTGATGTAAGCTTTGTTGGCACTGACAACTATCATGGAGCATCAGAAATTATAAGTCACATGATAAAACAAGGATTTAAAAGGATTGGAGTTATATTGGGTCATAGCAGTTCTAGTGCATCTAATGAAAGGTTTAAAGCTTATAAAGATGTTTTGAAGAAAAATAATATTGAACTCGATAATGAAATTGTTTTAAATAGCAATGCTACATTTGAAGATGGCTTCAATTTGGCAAAAGTGCTTATTGAGAAGGGCGTTGATAGCATTTTTGCAATAAATGATACGGTGGCTTTAGGGGTTGTAAAATATTGTTATTTAAACAATATCAGGATACCTGAAGACATAGGAGTTGCCGGATATGACAATATTGAGCAATCATCAATGCTGCCTGTGCCATTGACGACGGTAGATCAAAATGGCAATCAACTGGGGAAAGTTGCAGCTGAAACTTTATTAAATCTATTAGCAGATGAAAGTACGGTACCAAAAAAAATTATACTTAAACCCAAATTGATTATCAGAAAATCTTTAGGAGAAAATATTTAGCGTTATTGACTATTCTCTAAATAAAGGTTATACTTAATTTAGAACATTTCGTTAACGGTAACACTCTGAAATGATAAATTAAGAGGAGGCTTTTAATATGGAAGTAAGGTATGCAAGTCATTATGAAGACGTTAAGCATTATGACACAACTGAGTTAAGAAAGCATTTTTTAATTGAAAATTTATTTACACCAGGTAAGCTTAATATGGTGTACAGTCATGTAGACAGGATAATCGTAGCAGGTGCTGTTCCGACAGATAAGCCACTATACTTAGAGGCAAGCAAAGAATTGGGCTCTAATTATTTTTTAGAAAGAAGAGAGATGGGAATAATTAATATAGGTGGAACAGGCATTGTGAATTTGGACGGTGAAAGGTATGAATTAAATAACAGCGATGGATTGTACGTGGGCATGGGCATAAAAGAAGTCAGCTTTGAAAGCTTAGACGCAAATAATCCAGCAAAATTCTATATAAATAGTGCGACTGCACACAAGAGTTATCCTACTGTAAAAATAGGCTTAAGTGAGGCTAACAAAGTAAAAGCCGGTACAGATGAAGAATGCAATAAAAGGACAATAAATCAATATGTACATCCTGCAGTATGTCAAAGCTGTCAATTAGTCATGGGTATGACGATATTAGAGCCTGGTAGCATATGGAATACGATGCCGTGCCATACCCACGATAGGAGAATGGAAGTTTATTTGTATTTCAATATGGACGAAGATAATGTAGTATTCCATTTCATGGGTACACCAAATGAGACGAGGCATATTGTTGTTAAAAATGAGCAAGCGGTTATATCACCAAGCTGGTCAATTCACTCAGGCGTAGGTACAAAGAATTACACATTTATTTGGGGAATGGTTGGAGAAAATCAGACGTTTACTGATATGGATGAAATACCTACAAAAGATCTGAGGTAAGAGAAGGAGGTAAAACATGTACAATATTACAGACTTTTCAATGGACTTTTTTAGACTAGATGGCAAAGTTGCCATAGTTACAGGTGGCAATACCGGATTAGGGCAAGGATATGCCGTTGCACTTGCGAAGGCAGGTGCTGACTTATTCATCGTTACTCATAATGACCGCTTTGATGAAACGAGGGAACTTATTGAAAAAGAAGGCCGAAAGGTAGAATTCTTCCAGACAGATTTATCGGTTAGAGAGAATATAAATGAAGTTGTAGACAAGTGTCTCGAATCTTTCGGCAAGATAGACGTGCTTGTCAATAATGCAGGGACAATAAGGAGGGCACCGCTTCTTGAGTACAAAGATGAAGATTGGAAAGCAGTTCTCGACATAAACTTAAATGCAGTATATTATTTAAGCCACGAGGTAGCAAAAGTTATGGTAAAGCAAGGCAGTGGCAAAATTATAAATATAGCTTCAATGCTTTCATTTCAAGGTGGAAAATTTGTTCCTCCATATACAGCATCAAAACACGGCGTAGCAGGTATAACAAAAGCTTTTGCTAATGAATTGGCTGACAAAAATATACAAGTAAATGCAATAGCACCGGGATATATTGAGACGAACAATACAGCTCCAATAAGGGCTGATGAAAATAGAAACGCAGAAATACTTTCAAGGATACCTGCAGGAAGGTGGGGGCATCCATTTGATGTGATGGGCGCTTTAGTATTTTTGGCAAGTAAAGCTTCAGACTACGTAAATGGACACGTATTGGCTGTCGATGGCGGCTGGCTTGTAAGATGATAGGAAAAAGGCATGGCAAAGTGCCGTGCCATTTTTTAATATACTTTATAAAAAAATTTAATTAACAATAAAAACATTAGAAGGATTTTTTAAATTTGTGTCGAATATATTAAATAATATAGTAATCAAGTTTTAATAGTATTAAATATAATTTATTTAAACAATAAAAAAGTAAATGTTGTTTGTTTACACAAAGGTATGGTATGTATATTAAATTAGAATATTTAATTAAGGTATAAAATGTATAAGATTATTTAAAAATGGCAGCTTTAAAATAAAAAATAAATATATTACAGTAAAAATTGATTATCATATATATATATATATATATAAGGGAGGTGGTACGAGATAAAATTTTTAATGTTAGTTGTAATCTAAGGTTGCAGAGTATATACTAGCAAATTATTTTGAGTGAAAGGAGTGATAAGATGAATTGCAAATTAGAAAAGACAGTATCGTATATAATGACAATAATATTTAGTATGACTTTTGTTTTCTTTAATGAGGCGTTTGCTATGACAAACAATAACAATGTCAATACTACAATAAGTTCAGCTGCTGATAATACAGACGTGCTTTTAGAAGATGATTTTCAAGAATGTGTTGCAGGTAGCAATAATGTTGTTGGCTGGAATTTAATAGGAGGTACTTGGACTGTTAAAGAAGATACGACGACAAATAACGTTTATCTTAGTAATAGCAGTAATAGCGAAGTATTTGCAATTGCTGGTGATACTTCTTGGACAGATTATTCAGTTGAAGCTGATGTTCAATTGAACGGAAATGGAACTGCATATCCAGGTATCTTAGCAAGATATACCGATAATACTCATTATTACATGTTTAGACTTGATCCTACAAATTTAAGCACATTAGAATTAAGCAAGAATATTGGTTCGACATCTGGAATTATATTGGCTTCAAAAAGTTTTCCTACCAGTGTTAATAAATGGTATAATCTAAAGATGGAATTAAGAGGGAATTCAATAAAATGTTATGTTGATGGTACTTTAGTTTTTGATGTTCAAGATAGTTCGTTGTCTTCTGGGAAAATAGGATTTCGGGCTAAATGGGGACCCATTTCTATTGATAATTTTGTAGTACGAGATTTAAGATATTTTTCGGATGATTTTGAAGGTACTTTTAGTACAGCATGGACTGTTGATTCAGGAAATTGGAGTGTTATTAAAGAAGTATATAATGAAATGAATTATGTATATCAACAAAATGATAATAGTGTTGAAGGAATTGTAATTAATAATAATACAAAAAATTTAGAAGATTATTCTGTTCAATCAGATTTTATGGTAATTACCCCTAACACAAAAGGTGGTATTATAGTTAGAGAACAAGACAAAAATAATTATTATTTATTTAGACTAAACTTAATAAATCCTCAACAAGCAGAACTAATAAAAGTTGCGAATGGCATTCCAATTTTATTAGGTAGTTATTCTTGCACTTTAGAATTATATAAATGGTATAAAATTAGAATAGAATTGATGGGTTCAAAAATATTATGCTATTTAAACGGTAATAAAGTTATTGAGGTGAAGGATACAACTTATGCGTCTGGTCCAATGGGACTTTGGACAGAGAGTGGTATAGCTGATTTTGATAATGTAGCTGTAGGTCCTATGACTGATACAACAAAAATACCAAAAATCGTCAATGTGGATGGTTCAAAAGAAGGTAGGACTTTTGAAGGCATTGGATTGGTATCAGCTAATGGTTCGTCGAGACTTTTGATGGATTATCCACCCGAGCAGCAACAGGACATTCTAAATCTATTATTTAAGCCTAATTATGGTGCTAGTTTACAACATTTAAAAGTAGAAATTGGTTCTGATGCTAATAGTTCGTCAGGAACAGAACCTTCACATATGAGAACGGAAAACGATTTTGATATAACAAGAGGAGCTGGTTTATGGTTAGCTAGTAAGGCAAAAGCTATAAATCCTGATATTTATCTCGATGCTTTAAGATGGGGTACACCAAGTTGGATTAAAACTGATGAGCAAAAACTTGAGTATTATTTGAAGTTTTTACAGGGTGCAAAAGATGTATGGGGATTAAACTTTGATTATTTAGGTGCTGATCAAAATGAAGGAAGTTTTGATTCTAATTGGGTGACTAATGTACTTAGACCAGGATTAGATTCGGCAGGTTTTTCTAATGTTAAGCTTGTTGCTGATGATTCTGTTAGTAATCCGTGGGGAATTGCATCAACGATTAAAAATAATCAAGCTTTGAAAAATGCTATTGATGTATTAAGTGCTCATTATACTTCTAATAGCACAACTGATGCACAGAATAGTGGAAAACCTCTTTGGTATAGTGAAGGAAGGCCTCAGATGAGAGCTTATTCACTAGAGGATCCAAATGGACCGCTTCAAGATATGGCAAAACAAATAATTTCTTCCTATGTTAACGGTAAAATGGTAAAATTTGAGATGCAACCGTTCTTCGAATCATATTACAATATAGTACCATACAATACAAAGGGAAACTTAATTGCTGATAAACCATGGTCTGGGTACTATGAAATACCTGTAGGATTTTGGATTACAGCACAGTTTACTCAGTTTATAAAACCTGGATGGATTTATTTAGATGATGGCTGTGCTTCTGATAGCAGATATAACTATTTAACTCTTAAAAAACCTGATAAGAGTGGGGATTATAGTATCATTATAGATAATGTAACTAGTGATCCGGAAACTTTCCAATTTAATCTTACAGGTGGGTTATCTAATGGGACTGTGCACGTGTGGAAAACTACAGAATATGTTCAATTTGAAAAGCAACAAGACATAATACCCACAGTTACAGATTCAAGTGTAACATTCACTGTAACAGTAGATCCATATTCTATTACCTCACTTACGACTACAACTGGACAACAAAAAGGACAACCTAAATATGCTATTCCACAAGATACAAATTTAGTACTTCCGTATGCTGATAACTTTGATAATTACCAATTAGGTAAAGAGCCTAAATATGCCACTGATGAGGGAGGAGCATTTGAGGTATCTAATGGAGGGGAAAATGGCAGTAAATGCCTTGAGCAGGTTATTACCGAACAAATTAAACCAATTGATTGGGGTTCAAGAACAACACCAGATCCTTATACAATATTAGGTGATCTAGAATGGTCAAATTATTCTGTTAGCTGTGATGTGAATCTTGAAAATCCACAAATGTCTGATCCTACAAAAGGATATGTTGCATTAGGCGGAAGGACTTCAGATGCGACTAGTAATACAGATATAGCGCAGTGTTATAATATAAAGCTAATGCAAAATGGAGATTGGGAATTAAGGAAAGGAATGAGTGTTTTAGAATCAGGAACATTAGCTGATTTTGATCCTTCTAAATGGTACAATTTAAAATTGTCTTTTGAATATAATAACATAAAAGCTTATATTAATGGGAAAATTGTGGCAGATTATAATGATACTATAGGTGCAATAATAAGTGGAAATGTGCTTTTAGGAAGTGGATATCATATTGCGAAATTTGATAATCTTGTTGTCGAACCTATCAGCGATACTATACCAATATATGTTAAAAGAATCGATGATTCAGATAGTAATATTTTATATCAAGGTAAATGGAATAAAACGGTGGATAGTTATACAAATTGGAATAGAACGTTAACGGTTTTTAATCCTAATACATCTGTAAATGATAATACATTAGGGAATGGTTTAAATCAATTTGAATATGTTGGAACTTGGAGTTATGGTTCTCAGAGTGGGGCGTATCAATCTGATAACCATTGGAGTAGTGTTATTGATTCATATTATCAAGTAAGATTTCAGGGAACACAAATAAGATTGTACGGCGCTTTAGATAAAGTTCATGGAATAGCTGGTGTGTCAATCGATGGTAGTCCTGAGACATTGGTAGATTTTTATAGTCCACAAAGAGTAGATCAGGCTTTGGTTTATACGAGTCCAGTACTAGAAGCTGGCACACATATACTTAAAGTAAGAGTTACAGGAACAAAAAATAATAATTCTACAGGAACAGTTATTACGGCAGATAGGGTTGATATAGTTGATAATACTCAAAGTCCTACAGAAAATTATTTGGAGTATTCTTTTTCGGGAACTGGCATAAATATTGTTGGTATTACTGGTACAACAACTGTTGAAGCGGATGTATATATTGATGGGCAGCTAAAAGATAGTATAAATGAAGTTCCAGATTTTCAAGGAACAAAAAAATTAATATACGGTATAAGCGGATTAGTACCGGAGAATCATATAATAAAATTTGTTCCAAAAACTCCAATAAGTGTAGACGCTTTAGAAATATATGGATTACCACCAATTAGTTATAGTAGAACAGGCGCCTCGACTACTACAAGTGGCAGTAGTAGCAATACAAGCAATACAATAGGTGTAGTCATAAAGAATGGTAACATTATTACATTGACGCTTGATGCAGGAAAAGCTAAAGACTTGATAGTAAATTCAAAAGACAAGGAAGTCGTATTTGACATAACCACAATAGGCCAAGGACAACAAAAAGTCGTACAGATTTCTAAAGACATTTTAGACACAAGTGCTGCTAATGGCAAAGAAATCGTCATAAAATCAGACAACGCATCGATAGCACTTACGAAAGACGCACTTAACCAAGACCAGATACAAAACGGTGTCAATGTATCTATAAAAGACAATGGAAAGCCTAATGTGACAAATTATGTGCCGCTTTCTAATGTAGTAGACATAACAATAAGTGGTAGCAGTGGAAATGTAGCATTGGTAAAGCCAGTGGAGGTAACACTGAACATATCAAAAGCTAACGATCCAAGAAAAGTAGCAGTTTACTACTACAACCCAACAAATCAATGGGAATATGTAGGCGGAAAAGTAGATGCGGCATCTGGAACAATAACATTCAATGCAACACACTTCTCACAATATGCGGCGTTTGAGTACGACAAGACATTTAATGACATAAAAGACAATTGGGCGAAAGACGTAATAGAAGTATTAGCATCAAGGCACATAGTAGAAGGAATGGCAGACACTCAGTATGAACCAAACAAGACAGTAACGAGAGCAGAATTCACAGCAATGATACTGAGGCTTCTAAACATAAAAGAAGAGCAATACAGTGGAGAATTTAGCGATGTAAAGAGTGGAGACTGGTATGCAAACGCAATAGAAGCAGCATACAAAGCAGGATTAATCGAAGGTGACGGAAAGAACGCAAGGCCCAATGACAGCATAACAAGAGAAGAGATGACAGCAATAGCCATAAGGGCATACGAGATGCTGACACAGTATAAAGAAGAAAACTTAGGTGCGACATCATTTAGCGATGACAAATCTATAAGCGACTGGGCAAGAAATGTAGTGGCAAATGCAGCGAAATTAGGAATAGTAAATGGAGAACCAAATAACGTATTTGCACCTAAAGGAAATGCCACAAGAGCAGAAGCAGCAGCTATCATATACGGCTTATTAGAGAAAATTTAATGTCAGTAAAAATTATAGATAAATTAAAACCAAAATGGTATAAAAAGCTTTTTTAGAATGATTTTTAGGAGATTAAAATATGTCTCCTAAAATTCAGATATATAAGGCAACAGAAGTTGCCGAGAATACTCTAAAATAAAAAGGAGGAGATTTAAATGAACAAATTATTTAAATTATTTTCTTTAATGTTAACTTTTGTGTTAATTCTATCAATGTTTTCTGGTTGTTCACAGTCAAACAAAAATACATCAACAAATAATTCAAATTCTCAAAATGTATCGAGTCAATCTAAAAAGACTACAATTAAATTTGTAGTTTGGGATTATTCTAAGGCTCCAGAATACAAAGACATAATAGATGCTTTTGAAAAGGAAAATCCAGATATCACAGTGGAACCAGTTGAAATTGCAGCAGCAAACTATGATCAAAAATTAACAGTTATGCTAGCTGGTGGAGATACTTCGGATGTAATTGCTGTAAAAGATATGCCTTCGTATTCAAATTATGTTTCAAAAAATCAAATTATATCGTTAGATGATTATATTAAAAATGACAATATTGATATGAAGCCCTATAATGGAATAGAAAATTCTTTAAGAATTGATGGAAAAATATATGGCTTGCCATATAGAAGTGATTTTTGGGTACTTTATTATAATAAAGATATATTTGATAAAGCCAAAGTACCATATCCATCAAATGACATGACTTGGGATCAATTTAGAGAATTAGCAAAAAAACTAACTAGCGGTTCAGGAAATAATCAGATTTGGGGAGCTTATATTCATACTTGGAAATCTGCTGTAATGGACTGGGCTGTAGCTGATAAAAAAGGTACTTTAGTTGATGGAAATTATGAATTTTTAAAACCTGCATACGATGTATTTCTTCCAATGCAGAATATAGATAAGTCGATAATGCCTTTAAGTGTGGCAAAAGCCTCAAATTCAAGTTATACTGGAGTATTTGAAACTGGTAAGGCTGCAATGCTTCCTATGGGAACATGGTTCATAGGTACATTATTGACGGACAAAAAGGCTGGAAATACTAATGTGAATTGGAGTATAGTTAAAGCGCCTCATTTCCCAGGTGGTAAAGCTGGTATGACTTTTGGTAATGTTACACCTGTTGCAATAAATAGTGCTTCAAAAAATAAAGATGCTGCGTGGAAATTTGTTAAATTTATGGGTTCAGAAGAAGCAGCAAAAATTTTGGCTAGACATGGAGTTATGCCGGCATATAGAACTGATGATGTAATGAATACTTATACAAATACAGAAGGTTTCCCATCAGACGGTAAGGATGCTTTAGTAACAGAGAGTGTTCAAATTGAATTTCCACCTGACAAAGATGGAGCAGCAATTGATCAAATGCTACAAGAAGAACATGAACTTATTATGATTGGTCAAAATTCTGTTGATAAAGGAATTGCTGAGATGAATAAGAGATTTAAAGAAATAAGAAATCAGAGCAAGTAGTTGTATTAATTAAAGTTAAACAATTAAATAGGGAGGTATAAATAAGAATGCCTTCCTATTTAATTTAAAATAAATATATTCACTAATAGAATAGAAAGAATGGAGTGAATCTGATGAGAAGTAAGTCTAGTTACGAGAGCAAAAATTTAACTAAGGATAAAAAGAAAAGACGAATTACTTTAGAAAGAAAAAATACATTAATTGCATACACTTTTATATTACCTAATTTTTTAGGCTTTTTAATATTTACATTTATCCCTGTAATTGTTTCAATATTGCTGAGTTTTATGGAATGGGATACAGCAAGTCCAATGAGGTTTGTTGGATTAAAGAATTTTATTATGTTACTAAAAGATGAGACATTTAAAATTTCTTTTTTTAACACTATTTATTATACAATAGCTACTGTTCCATTAACGATGGTGTGTTCTTTGGCACTTGCAGTATTATTAAACGAAGGAATTAAATTCAAAAAATTTTTTAGAGGGGCGGTTTTTTTCCCATATATTACATCTCTAGTTGCTGTTGCAGCAGTATGGAATATGCTTTTTCTTCCAACAATGGGCCCTATAAATGAATTTTTAAAAGCGATAGGAATTAGTAATCCACCTGGATGGTTATCTTCAACTAAGTGGGCTATGCCTGCTATTATAATAACAAGTGTATGGCGCAATATGGGATATTATATGGTATTATTTCTTGCAGGTTTGCAAGGTATACCAAAAGAATTATATGAAGCAGCAACAGTAGATGGTGCAACTTCGTGGCAAAAATTTAAAAATATTACATGGCCTATGCTTACTCCCACAACTTTTTTTGTCACTATTATGCTCACGATATCAAGTTTTAAAGTATTTGATTTAGTTTGGATAATGACTCAAGGTGGTCCTGGGCGTTCTACTAACGTATTGGTATATGATATTTATCAGGAAGCATTTTTAAATTTGAAATTTGGATACTCGTCAGCAATAGCAATGGTATTGTTTGCATTAGTATTAATAATAACAATAATTCAATTTAAAGGTGAGGAAAAATGGGTTAATTATATGTAAAATATGCAATCTATATTAAAAATATAAATTTATCTAAAAGGATGTGATTGTATGAAATTTAATGTTAATGCACTTGTCTCAAAGAATAATTTAAGTATCATTAAACAATTGATATTGTTTATAGTGATGGTTTTCTTATCATTTATAGTTTTGCTTCCTTTTTTCTGGATGTTATCTTCTTCATTAAAGTTGGACAATGAGGTTTTTTCTGTTCCAATACAATGGATTCCTAATAAATTAATATGGAGAAATTATATTGAAATATGGAAACAGATACCTTTCTTAACGTTTTTTAAAAATACTATTAAGTTAAGTGTAATAATTACATTTTTACAGGTGTTAACAAGTAGTTTTGCAGCATATGGATTTTCTAAAATGAGATTTAAAGGAAGGGATACTTTATTCTTGGCATATATAGCAACAATAGCAGTACCATGGCAAGTGTATATGGTTCCTCAGTTTATATTAATGAAAAAATTTGGATTAGCTGATACACATTTGTCGTTGATATTATTACAAACTTTTACAGCATTTGGAGTGTTTTTACTAAGACAGTTTTATCTTAGCATTCCTGAAGAACTTTCAGAAGCAGCTAGAATTGATGGTATGTCAGAGTATGGGATATATTTTAAAATAGTTTTGCCTTTATCAAAACCGGCTTTAGCTACTTTAACATTATTTACTTTTGTAAACACATGGAATGATTTTTTAGGGCCATTGATATACTTAAATTCTACAAATTTAAAGACAATACAACTTGGGTTGCAAATGTTCATATCTCAGTATACGGCA
Organism: Thermoanaerobacterium butyriciformans; assembly: GCF_017874545.1. Lineage (GTDB taxonomy): Bacteria > Bacillota > Thermoanaerobacteria > Thermoanaerobacterales > Thermoanaerobacteraceae > Thermoanaerobacterium > Thermoanaerobacterium butyriciformans. The sequence continues at coordinate 31,084 of NZ_JAGGLT010000009.1, forward strand.
CAATACGCGTTGATTATGGCGGCTTCAGTAGTTTCTATCGTACCATTGCTTATTGCATTTATTTTTACACAAAATTATTTTGTAGAAGGAATAGCAACTACTGGTTTGAAATAGATTAAGAGTTTAATTAAGATTAAAAATAAAGCTAACATTTACAGGAGGGGTAGATAATATTATGAGATCAAATAATTATGTTGAGAATATTCATGATGAAACTTATGAGAGAAAATTTAATATAAAATGTATAGATGAGAAAAATATGATTTATGATTCATTTAGAGATAAAGAATATTTAAATGGTGAATGGAATTTTCAAATTGATCCATATGATACATGCTTAAGATCAAAGTGGTATGAAGAAATTAAATATGATCAAAATGGAAACAAGATTCCAGTTGATTATGAATTTGATAAATGGGATACCATTAAAGTCCCTTCATGCTATAATACTCAAGATAAAGCTTATTTGTATTATGAGGGGCCTGTTATTTATACTCGAAGGTTTAATTACGAAAATAAAGGTGAAAACAGAGTTTTTATAAAATTTGGTGCAGTAAATTATACTGCAAAGATTTTTTTAAATAAAAATTATCTTGGTTATCATAATGGTGGTTCAACTCCATTTTATGTGGAAGTGACTGGATTATTAAATAAAGAAAATAGATTAATTGTTGTTGCTGATAATACAAGAAAGGAAGAATATGTTCCTAATAAAAATACTGATTGGTTTAATTATGGAGGTATATATAGAGATGTAGAATTAATAAGATTACCTAAAACATTTATTAAAGAATTTTTTATATTTTTAGAGCCTAGAAGTGGTTTTAAAAAAATAAATGTATATATCAAAGTGGATGGTGAAAAAACAGAAGGGCAAGCAATCATTAAAATAGATGAACTCAATATTTATGAAAAAATCAATATTACTAATTGTGAAGGATATTTATCATTTGAAGCAAAACCTGAATTATGGTCTCCAAATAATCCTAAATTATATGATGTAGAAGTTTTTTTTGAAAATGATTCTATAAAAGATAAAGTTGGTTTTAGGGAAATTATTACATCAGGAACAGATGTATATTTAAATGGAGAAAAAATTTATTTAAAAGGTGTAAGCTGTCATGAAGAAAGTGTAAAAAATGGAAAAGCGATTTCAGATGAAGAGATAATTGAGAATTTTAAAATAGCTAAAGAAATGAATTGCAATTTTATGAGACTTGCACATTATCCACATACGGAAAAAGCTGCCAGATTGGCTGATGAATTAGGTATACTATTATGGGAAGAGATTCCTGTTTATTGGGCTATTGATTTTAGTAACGACAAGACATTTAATGATGCTAAAAATCAATTAACAGAATTAATTAAGAGAGATAGAAATAGAGCAAGTGTTATTATATGGTCTATAGGTAATGAAAATAATGATTCTGATGAAAGATTAAATTTTATGAGTTTACTTGTAGAAGAAGCTAGAAAATTAGACAGAACGAGACTCATTTCTGCTGCGTGTTTAATTGATAATTGTAATCTGGTTATAAATGATAGGCTAGAACAATATCTTGACATAATTGGAATAAATGAATATTATGGTTGGTATGATCCTGATTTAAATAAATTAGAAAAAATTTTTAAAAATTCAAATATTAAAAAACCTGTAATAATAAGTGAATTTGGTGCTGATGCAAAAGCTGGTGAAAGAGGAACAGTAAACGATATGGGAACTGAAGAGTATCAACTTAGTATTTATAAACAACAGATATCTTTAATCAGTAAAATAAATTATATTTGCGGTATGAGTCCATGGATTCTCTACGATTTCAGATGTCCAAGAAGAACAAATAATTTCCAAAAGATGTATAATATAAAAGGGTTATTATCTGCAGACAAAAAGTACAAAAAATTATCGTATTACTTTATGAAGAGTTTTTATGAAACATTGAATTAGAATAAGTATTTGATTATGGAAGGAAGGATAAACTATGGTTACTGAAATGGAGCATATAAATAATATAGAAAGATACTCGAAAAGACCAAATATAAATTTGGAACTAATATATGATCAGATTAATTTTGTATTAAAAAAAATTAATGATAACATTAAAGAGTTTGGAATTAAATTCCCTGAAGCAACGAGTAAAAATAAAAGATATGGAGTAACAGATAATGTAGATTGGACATCGTCTTTTTGGACAGGCATGTTATGGCTTGCTTATGAAGTTAGCGGTGACATAAAATATAAAAATGTTGCAAAGTCACATTTGGAAAGTTTTAAACAAAGAATAGAAAATAGATATTATACTGATACACATGATCTTGGTTTTTTATATACTCTTTCTTGTGTTGCAGCATATAAGTTAACGAAAAATTTTGAAGCAAAAGAAACTGCTATAGAAGCGGCTAATTTATTGTTAGATAGGTATTTTTCTGAAGTTGGAATAATACAAGCATGGGGTAAACTTGATGATCCAATTCAGCGTGGTAGAGTTATAATTGATAGTTCTATGAATTTGCCTTTATTATATTGGGCTTCTGATGTAACAAATGATAAAAAATATTATAATGCTGCGTATAATCATATTAGTAATTTAGCTAAATATAATGTACGCGATGATGGTTCGACATATCATAGTTATTTTATCAATGTAAGTACAGGAGAGCCAATCGGAGGTAAAACAGTTCAAGGATATTCAGATGATTCATGTTGGGCACGAGGTCAAGCATGGGGAATTTATGGATTTATTTTGAGTTATATTTATACGCGAGATTCCAAATTTCTCAAAATTTCTCAGGCAATAGCAAATTATTTTCTTAATAGATTACCGAATGATTATGTATGTTTTTGGGATCTTATATTTAATGACGAAATTTCTTTAAATGAAGAGAAAGATAGTTCAGCTGCAGCTATAGCAGCCTGTGGTTTATTAGAATTATCAAAAAACATTCCTTATGGTGATCCTTATAAAGATATATATGAAAATTCAGCATTAAGAATTTTAAAGTCTTTAATTGATGATTATACATCAAAAGAATGTCCAGAATCAAATGGTCTTTTATTGCATGCTGTTTATTCAAAGCCAGATAAAAAAGGAATTGATGAATGCTGTATATGGGGTGACTATTTTTATTTTGAAGCTTTAATTAGACTAATAAAGAATTGGGAAATGTATTGGTAAAAAGTTTTTTGTATAATTTTTATATAATAAGATATTTTTTAATTATCAGATATCCAATTTTAACTTTTGATTAGTTAATCTTTATTATTAATGGAAGTAAGTTAACTTCCATATTTTGTTATATATTATTAGAATATTTTTTAATATGAATTATGATAAAAAAAACAAAATTAGAATAAAAATTATAGAAGGATTTTTTAAATTTATGTCGAATATAAATAACAAAGAGTTAATTCAAATAAATAAAAAAGTTCTATATAAACAACCGTGATACAATATAAATAATAGAAATTTTAGCAATTTATTTATTTTATTATAAGATGAATTTAAAATATTTTAATTATCTTTGCTATGAAATAAAATACTATTTAATTAATACGAAGTCTATGCAAAATTACATTTTATTAATATACTTGAAGAAAATTAATAGGGGATGGGATTGATGGAAAGGAAAATAAGAAATTTCAATATTGATTGGTTGTACATTCCAGAAGATATAGCAGATGGTGATAAAATTTCGTGCGACGAAAGTGATTTTGATAAAATAAGTTTGCCACATGCTAATAAAATTTTACCACATCATTATTTTAGCGAAGATGATTATAGATTTGTTTCATGGTATAGAAAGCATTTTCGTATAGATGACAAGCATAAAGGGAAAAAGATTTATATACATTTTGAAGGAGTAATGACAATTGCAAAAGTTTATATAAATGGTATTTTTGTTGGTGAACATAAAGGCGGATATACTCCTTTTGAATTTGATATTACTGATTATGTAAAATATGGTGATTGTGATAATTTAATTGCAGTTCAAGTTGACTCAAAAGAACATCCTGAGATACCACCAGAAGGATTTATTGTCGATTATATGCTTTTTGGTGGCATATACAGAAATGTTTATATTAAAATTGTCAATGAATTTCATATAGAAGATGTATATTTTGTAGTTGATAAGTTAGATAAACATTCGGCAGAAGTTTCAATTTTAACTACATTAGATGGAACTAAGGTAAGTGGTTCTAAAGTATTAACGGAAATTATAGATAAAGATAGAAATATTTGTATGTCTTCGGTGATTGATGTTAGAAATGCAGGTAAAGAAGTTACTCAAAAAATAAAAATAGAAAATCCTCGAACATGGCATCCAGATCATCCATATCTTTATAATGTAGCAGTAAAACTAATTGTTGATAATACTGTCTTGGATGATTATACATTTAAGACTGGATTAAGAACTGTTTACTTTGGAGATGATGGTAAGTTTTACATTAATGGTGAACCATTAAAATTAAGAGGATTAAATAGACACCAGACATTTCCGTATGTTGGAGGTGCAATGCCGGATAGAGTACAAAGAAAAGATGCAGATATATTAAAATATGAGCTAGGACTAAATTATGTTAGGACATCACACTATCCACAAGCAGTTTCTTTTTTAGAAAGATGCGATGAAATAGGAATACTAGTTTTTGAGGAGATTCCTGGATGGCAACACATTGGTGATGAAAATTGGAAACAGCTAACAAAAGAAAACATTAGAGAAATGATATTAAGAGATAGAAACCATCCATGTATATTCATGTGGGGTGTGAGAATAAATGAGTCTCAAGATGATCATGAATTTTATGAAGAGACAAATAAAATAGCGCATGATTTGGATAGAAGCAGGCCAACGGGAGGTGTTAGATATTTACGAAATAGCGAAAAGTTAGAAGATGTTTTTACTTATAATGATTTTATATATAATTTAGAAGGTAGGGTACAGCTACCTAATCATAAAAAATATTTAATTTCTGAGTATATGGGTCATATGTATCCGACAAAATCATATGACAATTTGCAAAGACTTATTATGCATGCGAGGTTACATGCAACTATACAGGATAAGCAATATGGAGTTCCAAATATAGCTGGAGCATCTGGATGGTGTGCTTTTGATTATAATACAACGAGACCTTTCGGTTCTGGTGATAATATTTGCTATCACGGTGTATGTGATATTTTTAGACTTCCAAAGTTTGCAGCACATTTTTACAGGAGTCAGGCTGATCCAAAGTTATATGGAGCGTTTGTTTTTATAGCTTCTTATTTAATACCTTCTTTTGAAGAGGAAAATGGTGATAAATTATTGATTTTTAGTAATTGTGATTTTATAAAATTATACATTAATGAGAAATTTTTAAAATTAATACAACCAAATAGGATTGATTTTCCGAATTTGCCACATGCTCCATTTGAAGTTTCTTTAAAAGAAGTTGGGGTAAATTATATGGATATAAGAGTCAATAATGCTGAAATTACCGCAGTTGGAATTATAGATGGAGTTGAAGTTGCAAAGCATACATTGAAGCCTTATGGTAAGCCATATAAATTATTGTTAAAAGTAGATGATAGTGAGATTTATGCCGATGGTAGTGATTGTACGCGTGTAGTTGTATCTGTTGTTGATAAAAATGATTCTGTTCTGCCGTATGCTAATATACCTGTAGAATTTGAAATAAATGAAAATGGTCTGTTGATTGGTGAAAATCCTTTAGTGCTTGAAGCTGGTAGAGGAGCGATATACATAAAATCTAAAAGAAAGCCTGGGAAAGTTATTTTGAAAGCACGCTCACTATATGTTTCTAGTGAGGCAAAAATTGAATTAGATGTGAAAGATCGAGACTATTTATATCTATAATCAATTTTTAATAAAAGGTTAGTTGTGCAATTGATTTAATTAATTATCAGATTATTAATTGTGTAGGTGAATAATTATGAATAAATACAAGAAGTGGCAATATAAACTTTTGGCTCGGGAAATGGTTAATATATTGAATAAAAAAGGATATGAATCTTATTATGCGGAAAATTTAGATAATGCAAAAGAAATAGTTATCAATATGATACCTAAATCATCAACAGTTGCAGTGGGTGGTTCGGAAACATTAAACGATATGGGTTTAATCGATGAGTTTAGAAATGGGAATTATAATTTTTTTGATAGATATCAGAATTTACCTTTTAGTGATATTGTTGAAATATATAGGCAATCAATGTTAGCAGATTTTTTTGTAAGTAGCGTTAATGCAATTACTAAAAATGGAGAATTGGTAAGTATTGATTCTACAGGAAATAGAGTAGCTAGTATGATTTTTGGACCTAAAAAAGTCATTATTGTAGCTGGAGTAAATAAAGTTGTGGATAATTTAGATGAAGCATATAAACGATTAAAAAAAATAGCTCCTATGAATGCACTAAGGAATGGTCATAATACGCCTTGTATTAAGACTGGCAAGTGTATGAATTGTGAGATACAAGCTAGTGTGTGCAACTTTATAGGTATAATTAACAATGGCAGAAAATTTCCAGGTAGGATTAATATAATTTTAATTGCTGATGAAGTTGGTTTTTAATGTGCTTAAAAATTTAAAATGGAGTTGATTTAAATCGTGTATGATTTGACCAATATAAAAAAATGTTTAGAATATGGGAACTCTAAAAATTATATTTTATTTCCTGAGGTGAGAAATGAATTTACTATAAAATACGTTAAAGATAATTATTACGGTCTTAATGAGCTAATTAATAAAGCTGATCTAATATTGAAGGAAGATTCGCCAAAAATAACCTTTAATATGTATATGTCATTTAAAAAAACTGGTGATCGTTTAAAATTTGAAAATGCATATTTTAAAAGAAGAGAGCAATTGTTTGTTCCCATTCTCGCATATATTTTAACAAAAGATGTAAAATATCTACCATTCATTGAAGAGAAATTTTGGGAGTGGTGTGATCTATATAGTTGGGAATTACCTGCACATTTTAATATAACTGAGAATGAAAATGAAATTGATGATGATCCAGCTACCGCAGTAGCATTATTTGCTTCTGAGACAGCTTTTTTCTTTTCTGAAATTATATCAATAATAGGCGATAAAATGGATAAATTTCTGGTTAATAGAATAAAAAGAGAAATATTTAGGCGTGTTATTAATCCATATATGTCGAAAAAGTATTGGTGGGAATCTACACATATGAATTGGGCTTCTGTATGTGCAGGTTCTGTAGGGGCAACTTCTATATATTTAATAGATGATGTTGAAACACTGGCATTGATAGTCGAAAGAGTTTTAAAAACTATGGACATCTATATAGATTCTTTTGATAAAGATGGATTAATAACGGAAGGATTAACATACTGGTATTATGGCTTTAGCTTTTATGTATATTTTGCTGAATTATTAAAAGAACGTACTGGAGGGAAAATTAATCTTTTACATGGAAATAATAAAATCATAAAAATAGCTTGTCTTCCTCAAATTCTATTATTTCCATCTGGAAGCTTTGTTAATTTTTCTGACTCTGGAATTGGGAAATGGAACGGTGATAGCGGATTATTTTCTAAATTAGAAAGTAGTTTAGGAATACATGGTTATAATTATAAGAATAGTTTAAATTTATATAATGATCATACATTTAAGTGGGCAACGATGATAAGAAAACTGTTTTGGACAAATTTTAAAAATTTGATGAATAACACATGCGTAAAAACGGGTTGCTATTATTTTTCTAATTCACAATGGCTAGTTGATCGTAGACTTACAGATAAAGGAAAATTTGTTTCATTTTCGGCTAAAGGAGGCAATAATGATGAACCACATAATCACAATGATTTAGGACATTTTATACTACATTATGATGGTGAAGATATATTTATCGATATAGGTGCACCTGAATACGTGAAAGAGTATTTTCGAAATGAAACTAGGTATAAATTTTTAGCAGCTTCTTCGTTTGGACATTCTGTTCCAGTAATAAATGGCAGCTTACAGTGTTATGGCAAAAAGTTTTATACAAAAGTGAAAGAATTCAAAGAAGATAATCCCAAAATTTGTTTCACTTTAAACTTGAAGAATGCTTATTCATGTAAAGAGCTGATTGATTACGAAAGAAAATTTATTTGGAATTTTAAAGAATTAATTCTTGAAATATTTGATAATTTCAAATTTAGCAAAAATAATAATGAAATTGAAGAGATTTTTATAACAAATATTAAGCCTCAAAGTGTTAATGATGGCGAACTATTAATTTCTAGTAGTTCTGGATTGGTAAATTTATTATACGATAAAAATATTTTTTGTGATATAGAAAAACATAATTATAAAAATCATTATGGAATAGAGAAAAATATATATAGAATAGTATTTAAAATCAATACAAACAATTTGAAAGAATTTAATTTTAAAATAAAGATTAAGATTAATGAAAAATAAATTATATAATGTCTAGAAACTTATACTGGCAAAAATAAGTAATAAGGTAGAATTATAGTTATAACGAGGTAAAATATTCTAAATTAAAAATAAATAGGAAAATTGTATTAAAAGTATTGAGTTAATAAAAAACTTTTAATAAAATTTTTGTTGCGAACAGGGATTATTATTAATACAGCAATATTAAATTATTCAGGGAAAAATTGACGAGTTACAAAAGTTCAAAAAGCCATATTAGAAAAAAGGAGAGGATAATTAATGAGAAATTTCAATTTGCCTATATATAATAGTAAACTTGAGACAAAGGAAGACTTACAAAAAGTATTAAGACAAATTTTAAATCCTTTAAGCAAATATTATATTAATAATTATACGGGATTACATTTAGCGAATACTAGTGCTAGTTATGCTGATAATATTGCATATATTGAAGGACTATTAAGATTATTATGGGGATTAGTACCATATTCATATGGCGGAGGGAAGTCAGATTTATGGAATATCTATGTTGAAAGTATAAAAAGAGGAACTAATCCAGAATGTGAAGAATTTTGGGGTCAAATTAAAGACTTTGATCAGAGGATAGTCGAAATGGCAGTTTTAGGATTTGCACTTGCACTTGTACCAGATAAGATATGGATTCCTTTAAGCGAGAGAGAAAGACATAATTTCAATAAATGGTTATTACAAGTTAATGAGCATAAAGTTTATGAATGTAATTGGTTGCTTTTCCGTGTAATTATAAATACTGGATTAATGAAAGTGGGTGCAGAATACAATGCTGATAAAATTAAAGAAGACCTAGATAAAATAGAAGAATTTTATATTGGAGATGGATGGTATTCTGATGGCAAAGATGGTTACTCTGATTATTATATATCATTTGGTATACATTATTTTAGTTTAATATATGCCAAATTAATGGAAAATGAAGATATGGATAGATCTATCTTATTTAAGAAAAGAGCTGCAGAATTTGCAAAGGATTTTATATATTGGTTCAGTGAAGATGGGTCTGCTATTCCTTATGGAAGAAGTTTAACTTATCGATTTGCACAATCAGCTTTTTGGAGTGCGTTAGTATTTGCTGGCGTTGATGTATATTCATTGGGAATAGCCAAAGGCTTGATTTTAAGAAATTTAAGATGGTGGCTAAAACAACCTATTTTTGAGTCAGACGGAAGACTGACAATAGGGTATGTATATCCTAACTTAATTATGGCAGAAGAATATAATTCTCCTGGATCTCCATATTGGTCATTATTATCTTTTTTAATTTTGTGCTTAAAAGATAATCATCCTTTTTGGACAGTAAGTGAAAAGCCGTTGCCTTTACTTGATCTAGTTTTTCCTCAAGAAAAACCACATTTTGTAATTTGCAGAAATAAAGAGAATAGTAATGTATTGGCCTTTAATGCAGGTTATAAAATGATTAATGATCATATAAATGCGGCCGCTAAATATGAAAAATTTGTATACTCCACTGCGTTTGGTTTTAGTATTCCTAGAGGAGAATGGGGTATAAGTCAAGGAGCATTTGATTCTACGTTAGCCTTGTGTGAAAGTGATGATAATATATATAGAACAAAAAGAAATTGTATAGAATATAAAGTATGCGATAATTACGTCTATACAAGATGGAAACCATGGAATAATGTTGATGTTAAAACTTGGTTAGTTTGTGGAAATCCATGGCATATCAGGATTCATGTTATAACTACAGATAGAATTTTAAATACTGCTGAAGGTGGTTTTGCGTTGGGTATTGAGTATGATAAAGAAATTATTAATACTGATGGAAATTCAATATTAATTAACTCACAGTATGGCACTAGTGGAATTATTAATTTAAATGGGGAAAGAGAACCTAAAATTATATTTCCTTCGCCTAATACAAATATTATACATTCACATACAAGTATACCCATGCTTATAGGGAAACTAGATTTAGGTGTACACATATTAGTATCAGCTGTTTATGGTAATATTGAAAAAACAAACTTTGAAAATTTCATTACTAATGCTCCATCTTTAAAAATAATAAATAAAAAAATTATTATATACGATGAAAATAAAAATAGAATTTTTGAATTATTTATAAGAGAATAAATTCTAATTAAACAAACATTATTTGTAAGTTTAAATTATTGTTAGTATTAAAAACAATAAACAGTAATATTATAGTGAAATTATTTAAACACATGTCATTTCAATCATGATTTTCCTTTTTTTACAAGCAATATAACTTAAGGAGATGTATTATTAGCACAATATCTCCTCAGTATTTACTGAGGGGATTTTTTTATTGCGATAAAATTTCAATTACATGTATTGTCCAAAAATTGAAAAAACTATTGACAGAGCTATTTTACTGCTGTATAATAGTAAAAAAAATAAAAGATTTTTCGATGATCAGGAATAGTAGCATTAGCGATTAATACAAGCGAGTCAGGGATGGTGGGAGCCTGATTATTATAGCTTTTGTGAATGGGCCTGTGAGATGCGAGGTGAAGTTTAGTAGCCGAGCCGGTAAGCACCGTTATATGTGATGCACATGTTAGTGTGCTTAGAGATAAGACATATTGTCTTAAGAAGGGTGGCACCGTGGAAGCGTAGCCTTTCGCCCCTACATTTGGGGTGAAAGGTTTTTTTATTACTCAAATTTATCTTTAAGTTCAATTTGACAGATTACTTGATTGAGTGGAAAGGAGGTGAAGGGAGTGAATTCAAGAAAGACATTGAGAGAGTTTATACTTTGTGCGCTTCTTATGGCGATTGGCGTTGTTCTGCACTTTATTACTCCTGCATTTATGCTTAATATGAGACCAGACTTTATGCTATCTATGCTTTTTATATCTTTAATGCTTGTTGATGATTTAAAGATAAATTACGTTACAGCGATTATAGCAGGTATACTGACAGCTCTAACAGGATCGATGCCTGGCGGTCAGATTGCTAATCCTATAGACAAACTTGTTACATCAACCATTATAATTTTTATGCTTAAGCTTTTGAGAAATAGAGTAAACGAAGGAATAATCGTTGGAATTGTAGGTATCATTGGAACGATCATATCAGGTTCTGTATTTTTAGGTGTTGTATCAATTATAGCAGGACTGCCGGGACCATTTTACCTTCTCATGCTGACAGTTGTTTTGCCGACGGCAATTGTAAATACAGTAGTTACTGTGATTGGATATTATATTATCAAGAAGGTTTCAAAATCTACTTTAGTTGTCAATAAATAAAAATTTTATTTTGTCAATGCAAATCCTCGCAAGAGGATTTTTTATTTTTGTGTAGAATTAAAATGATGTGTGACATCAACTTAATATCTTTCTATTGAAAAAGTTTTAGCAATATCGTAATATTTTATTCGAGAAGGAAGTTATGGAGGGGCTATTGTGAAAACGTTACAGAAAGTTTACGCTTTTTTGAAAAGAAATATAATTTTGATATTGATGACTTTGATTGCGGTACTCAGCATTTTTTTATATAAATTTCAGCAAATTGAGGAACCAGTTTTAGCAGGAAAACCGTCTTATCATTTCTATTTGGTCGCACAAAATTCTGTCGATCCTTTCTGGAAAGAAGTGCAAAAAGGTGCCGAAGATGCTGCAAAATTTTACAACGTTGCTGTTGAATTTAATGCTCCTAAATTTAATAATTTAGATGAAGAGCTAGAATTTCTCGATATTGCAGTTCTGTCGAAAGTTGATGGCATCATAACGCATGTTTCTTATGATGGAGATTTTAATACTTTAATAAATGAAGCATATGAAAACAAAATACCTGTTGTTACAATTGAAAATGATTTAAAAGACAGCAAAAGGAAATCATTTGTTGGTGCAAACAGCTTTATATTGGGAGAAGAAGCGGGGAAGCTTATGAAGTTGGCAACAGGTGGTAAAGCAAATATAGCAGTTATCATGAGCAACGATGTGGGAAAAGATACGGCAAGCCAAAATTTAAAGCTAAGTGGATTTTTAGGTGTTATTAATAGTACTTCAGAAATGAAGGTATCAAAAGTATATACGTCGCAGTTAGGAGCCCTAAGTGCTGAAGAAATAACTCAGTCAATAATAAACGGCGGTGAAGGAATAAACGCATTATATATAACGGATTCGGTTGATACGATAGGTGCAGCTCAAGTTGTGGTGGATTTCAGCAAAGTAGGTGAAATATCTATAGTTGGGTACGGTGATACACCGGATATTTTGAGATATGTTGATAAAGGTATTATTTATGGTACAGTTATGAGCGACCCATATAAGATGGGGTATGAGAGCGTTAAGGCAATGATGGAAATCAAGAAAAATAATGAGGTTTCTACATTCATAGATACAGGCGTAAATATTATTACAAAAAGCAATGTAAAAGAGTATGAGGATAAGATAAAACAAAAAGATTAGTAGGTGTTATTGTGAATAAAAGTTTATTTGAATTTAAAGGCATAAGGAGAAAAATATTTGCACATCTTTTAATAACTACGTTGATAATGGGTATAACCAGTATTTACTCTTATTACAATGCCAAGATTGTAATTGATAGATTAAAATCAATATTTACAGATTACGTCTACTTAAACAATCTCAATAACGATATAAATTCTCTAGAGACAGAAGTGGAAAAATATCTTTCCACAAAATCCTCCGATTCGCTTCTTAATTATTATACGATTAGCAACAAACTAAACAATAGTGCTGAAGACATGATAAACATAGTGACATATGATAATGACAGCCTCATGCAAAAAGACATTGGCAATATGATAATGAGCTTACTATCAGAAACTGATAAAGCAGTAAATGCGAAAAGAGGCAGAATAAGCAGCGAATATATAGAATACTTTACTAGAGCAAATAAGATAAATGACTATATAAAGATGTACATTAATAATCTCATATACAATAAGCTTCAAGAAGGATCGTTAAAGTACAATAAAATATCAAAAAATATGGTTTTTATAAGCTTTTTAAATATTTTTCTAATATTAATATCTGTAGTTTTAAATATTGTGTTAGCCATTATATATACTTACAGGATAACTAGGCCAATATCTGAGCTTTCTGATACAGCCGAAAGGATTTCAAAAGGAGATTTTGACATCGAGCCTATAAGAATCAAGACAGATGATGAGGTCAATATACTGGCTGATGCGTTTAATAAAATGGTTACAAACATTAAAAACTATATTGATGAAATAAAGATGCAGGCAAAAGTGGAAAAAAGGCTTAAAGAGCAAGAGATGCAGAACCTAAAGATGAGAAATATATTAAGAGAGTCTGAATTAAAAGCACTTCAGTCACAGATAAATCCACATTTTTTATTTAATACTTTAAATGCGGCATCACAGATTGCAATGATGGAGGGTGCGGAAAAATCGTCAGAGTTTATAGAAAAAGTAGCAGATCTATTCAGATACAACTTGAGAAAGCTAGACAAGCCGGTGACATTGAAAGAAGAAGTTGATAATGTGTTTAACTACATGTATATATTAAAAACAAGATTTGGCGAAAAAGTAGAATTTCAAACAAGCATAGATGAAAGCCTTTTAAATCTCAAAGTTCCCTGCACGATTATACAGCCTGTTGTTGAAAACGCCTTTATACACGGCATAGAGGAGATAGAAGGGAAAGGTATTATCCGCATTGAAATAAAAGAGGTCGACGGCAGTATACACATTGATGTTATAGATGATGGAATGGGCATGAGTCATGAAAGCATCAATAAAATTCTTTCTGCAGATGATCCTGACAACGATGAAAATAAGCATGTCACAGGCATTGGAATGCACAATGTAATAAATCGTTTAAGGTTATATTACAATATAGCTGATATCAATGACGTCATAGAGATTGAAAGCCGCATTGGATATGGAACTAGAGTAACATTGAAGATTCCTATGGGAAGGGGTAATGCAGCGTGATAAAGTTGTTGATTGCTGACGATGAGCAGATAGTCCTTGACTCTTTAAAATTTATCATCGAGAATAACTGCCACGATGTAGATGTTATTGGTTTTGCAAAATCGGGAAGAGAAGCAATTGAAAAAGCTGATGCATTGAAGCCTGATGTGATTTTTATGGATATAAGGATGCCAGGCATAGATGGCATGGAAGCTATCAAAAGGATTAAAGAAATCCACAATGACATTGAGTTTGTAATAATAACGGCTTATGACTATTTTAATTATGCAAAAGAAGCGATAAAACTGGATGTAGTCGATTATCTGTTGAAACCTATGAATAAAAATAAGGTAATCGATACGGTTTTAAAAGTCAAAAAAATCGTAGAAACAAAGCGGGAAAACATGATGAAGGAACTTGAGATGAAAGAGAAAATGATAATGATACTGCCACATCTTGAAAGTGAAATGATATATTCACTGGCATCAGCCACATTTAGGCAGGAAAACATTGATTTCTATGGAAGTATCTTCAATATGAATCTAAATATTGGATATGCTTTAGTGGTTTTATTTGAAAAGGATGATAATGAGAGTCACTTAGACAATTTAGCTGGTAATGTCAAGATGCAGGAAACATTAATCTACATTAAAGAATTTATAAAAAACACAGGGCCTTGCTTAGCAGGTATCTTGCTTGATAGGATAATTGTATTTGTTCCAGTTGAAAGTGATGAAGATCTGTTTACAATTAAAAATACTTCAATAGATTTTGCGGAAAAAATTTTAAAAGAAACACATGGCAAAGATTCAAAAGTCAGGATTGGAATAGGCAGACCATATCAAACCAGTTATTTTTCAAAATCATACGATGAGGCTGATTTTGCTGCAAAGATGGGTATAGACAGCATAACACATTTTGATGATATTAAATTGTCTGACAATGGAGAGCTGATTTTAAGCAATGATGATGAAGAACTGATAAATAATATTATATCGAACAATATTGATGCGGCTCTGATTAAAGTCAACGGCATATTTCAAAAATTGCTGCTTCATTATAAAGATGATATGAATTTATTTAAATCAAAACTTTTGAGTTTATCTATTGAAATAATTGCTAAGATTAGTTCGTATTGCGATGTAACTTCCGAATTAGAAGAGAATATGATTGTTAAAATTTTGAGGACAAATGAAATTGAAAACATTAAAAAGACTTTTTCGCAGTTTATATCAAATATAGTATTGAAGCTGCATGAAAACAGAGAGAGATATTACACAGGACTTATTGCGAAAGCTATTGAGTTTATAAATGAAAATTATGATAAAGATATTAAGCTGTACGATGTGGCAAAGATGCTGAATATCAGCTACTACTATTTCAGTAAGACGTTTAAAGAGGAGACAAAGTGCAATTTTGTTGATTATATTACTCAAGTCAGGATAAATAAAGCAAAAGAGTTTTTGCTAGATGATTCCATAAGTGTGAAAGAAGTCTGCTTTAAGGTAGGCTATAATGATCCAAACTATTTTAGCAGGATTTTCAGGAAGGAGACCGGCATGACTCCTACAGAGTACAAGAGTAAAAATTCGGAGGGAGGTGTTGCGTTTGAGTGTTAAGTTTAAAAACGTGATTTTGGCTTTGCTTATCCTAGTTTTACTGTTTTTGCTGATCTTAATAAGCAGCAAGGTCTACAAATTTTATGTTGCAAGTAAGTTGGATCGGGAAGTTTCAAATGATAGTGATGTAATAAAAATAGGATTTTCTCTAGGTACTTTAAAAGAAGAAAGATGGGTAAAAGATCGAGACATATTCATGGCAAAAGCGAAAGAGCTTGGGGCAGAAGTGTTTGTTCAAAATGCCAATAATGACGATGAAGATCAGTTAAAGCAAGTGAAATATTTGCTGGACAAGAAAATCGATATTCTTGTCATTGTTCCAAACGATCTTAAAAAAGCTTCTGCAGCGGTAGAGATGGCTAAAAAAGCAGGTGTTAAGGTTATATCTTACGACAGGCTTGTTTTGAATTCAAACGTGGATTTATACATTTCATTTGACAATGTAAAGGTCGGAAAGTTAATGGCAGAATATCTGGTAGAAAGGTATCCAAAAGGCAACTACCTCATAATAAACGGTGCAACAAATGACAATAACACAAAGATGATTAAAGAAGGGTATGACAGCGTATTGCTTCCCAAGGTTAAAAGCGGTGATATAAATATAATAGGAGAAGAATGGTCGCCAAACTGGATGTCAGAGTACGCATTTCAATCTACTGAAAAATATATACAAAAGAATTATAAAATAGATGCAATCATTGCTGGAGATGATGGACTTGCTAATGGCATAATCGAATCACTGTCTGAGCACAGATTAGCAGGAGAAGTTGCTGTTGTAGCTCAAGATGCAGATCTTGCTGCTTGCCAGAGGATTATAGAAGGCACTCAGCTTATGACTGTATACAAGCCTCTTGACAAGCTTGCGGGAGATGCAGCTAAATTGGCAGTGAAATTGGCAAAAGGAGAAAAGTTAAACGTCAACAATACAATTTACGATGGGAAGTACAATGTCCCATATTACAAGCTGGAGCCAATTGCTGTTGACAAGACTAACATAGATGATACTGTGATTAAAGATGGCTTTCATAGCCGCGACGATGTGTACAGATATACTAATTGATTTTTTTAAGGCTTAAAGCCTTTATTTTTTTGTCATAAAATAATCCAGATAAAATTTCAAATGAAATTATTTAAAGCAAAAAAATACATAAAAAGAAAAATTGGTTTAGAGGCGAAATAAAGATGTTTGTAGAATATATATAACGAAAATATAAGCAACAGAAAGGAGATAGTATTTATGAAAACATTTAGGTTATGGCTTGTAGTTGCTTTGATGGTTTTTGCAACTTTTGCATTTGCAGGTTGTGGAAATAGCACAAGCTCAAGCAGCACAGGCTCAAGCAATACAAGTTCAAGTAATACGAGTTCAAGCAATACAAGCTCAAATAGTGCAGATAAGTATTCAAATGTTGGTATAGTGCTTCCAACAAAAGCTGAATCAAGATGGCCGATGGCACAGAAGCAATTCGAACAAGTATTGCCAGGTGCTACAATTCTTTATAGTAACGGAGATACCGCTACTGAAAAGACAAACGTTGAAAGTCTTATATCTAAAGGTGTAAAGGTTCTTGTTATCGTTCCACAGGATGCAACTGCAGCAGCAGCTGAAGTAAATGAGGCTCATAGTAAAGATATCAAGGTTATTTCTTATGACAGACTTATAATGAATACACCAAATGTTGACTATTATGTAACATTTGACAGCGTAGCTGTTGGTGCAGCTCAAGCTCAATATTTAGTTGACAACGCTAAAGGTACAGGCAATCACTTGTATTTATACGCAGGTGCTCCATCAGATAACAATGCATTCTTATTCTTCCAGGGTGCTTGGAGTGTTCTTCAACCAAAGATTGCTGATGGTACATTTGTAATAGAAAATTCAAGTATTGCTGATTCATTGAAAAACACAGCAACACTAACACACAGTCAATTAGCTCAAATTATAAATCAGATTACAACAAACTGGGATCCAGCAACTGCTAAGACATTAGCACAAGCTAACTTGGCAAAAGCAAAGGCGGATCAGAAGGGCGTTGTTTATGTTCTTGCTCCAAATGACGATACATCACGTGCTATAACAGATACATTCAGAGCAGACAAAGATGTTACTCAGATTTACTCAACAGGTCAGGACTTTACACAGGCCTCGTTGCAGTACATCTTAGATGGCAAACAGAGCATGACAATTTGGAAAGCAGATGCAAAACTTGTTGCTGACGTTAAAGATATAGTTGATTCTATCAACAATAATACAAAGCCATCATGTATCGTAACAACTTACAATAATGGCAGCGCAGACGTTCCTGCAACAAAAGCTCCTTTGATTATCGTTACAAAGGACAATGCTGAAAGCGTTATTAATTCTTCAGGATTGTATAAAGTGGATAACGGTAAAGTTACTCCAGTACAATAATCACTGTTAACTATTACGCTATACAATTTGGAAGGGTAGGATAAACTTTTGCTTATCATACCCTTCGACTTTAATTTAGGAGGTGCAAACTCTTGAAAGATGCTGAATACATTCTTGAAATGGATAATATCGGTAAAACCTTTCCTGGCGTTAAAGCACTGGATGGCGTAAACTTCAAGGTTAAGCGAGGAGAAATTCATTGCTTGGTTGGTGAAAATGGCGCAGGAAAATCAACGTTGATGAAGATTCTCTCCGGTGTTTACCCATCAGGTACATTTACTGGAAGAATTATTTTAAATTCTACTGAACAACATTTTAGGAGCATTGAGGATAGTGAAAAAGCAGGAATTGCCATAATACATCAGGAGCTTGCTTTAATACCGGAACTTACAATTTATGAAAACATATTTTTGGGACACGAAATCAAAAAAGGCCCGTTTATAGATTGGAATGAAACGATTATTAAAGCCAAAGAAGTGCTTAAAAGAATTCGCGTAAATATTAATCCTGAAACTAAAGTTAAGGATGTTGGAGTTGGAGTTCAGCAGCTTGTTGAAATAGGTAAAGCCTTAAGTAAAGATGTTAAACTTTTGATATTAGACGAGCCGACAGCAGCGCTTAGTGAAGTTGATTGTGATAACTTGTTGCAAATTTTAAGAGAATTAAAGAAACAAGGCATAACCTGTATAATGATCTCGCATAAATTAAAAGAAGTTATCTCTATTGCTGATACAATCACGGTTTTAAGAGATGGAAAGACAATTACGTCAATTGATGCTACTAAGCGCAAAGTTGAGGAAAAAGAAATAATTAAGTATATGGTTGGCAGAGAGATAGAAGACATTTATCCAAAGAGGGAAGGCGTTAAATATGGAGATGTATGCTTTGAATTGAAAAACTGGACAGCTTTTGACCCAAGTAAAGGACGTGAAATTCTCCATAATATTAATTTTAAAGTCCACAAAGGTGAAATTGTTGGAATTGCAGGGCTTATGGGCGCAGGGCGTACCGAAATGGCTCTAAGCATTTTTGGCAATACAAAACATTATATTATAAAAGGTGAATTATATGTTAATGGAGTCAAAAAGCATTTAAGCTCTCCTGAGAAAGCTATTAAAGAGAAAATTGTATATGTTACAGAGGATAGAAAAGGAAATGGCCTTGTATTGATTCAAGATATAAAATTTAATATACCTCTTTCCAATCTCAAACAATTGCTGAAAGGGCTTTTTATTGATCAACATGAAGAAGTAAATGCTGCCAATAAGTTCTTTAATGAGTTAAATATTAAAGCACGCTCTATCGAGCAAGTTGTTGGGACTTTGTCTGGTGGAAATCAGCAAAAGGTCTCAGTAGCGAAAGGACTTTTTACTTTGCCAGATTTGTTGATTTTGGATGAACCAACTCGAGGAATTGATGTTGGAGCCAAGTTTGAAATATACACAATTATGAATGAACTTGTTAAGAGGGGTATGAGCATCATAATGATTTCCTCTGAGTTACCTGAAATATTGGGTATGAGCGATAGGATATATGTTATGTCTAATGGTACTATGACCGGTGTTATAGACGCCAAGGATGCAACAGAGGAGAAAATTATGGAAATGGCTACGGCCTGATATTTTGAGGAGGGATATTATGAAAGAACTAGGTGTAATTCTTAGAAAAAACATACGTGATTATGGTATGTTTATTGCATTAGCTGTAATTTTTGTTTTATTTACTATTTTAACTAATGGTACATTTATTTCTCCATATAATATATCAAGTTTGATAAATCAAACAGGTTATATAGCAGTATTAGCTACTGGTATGACGCTTGTCATTATTGTTCGGCAAATTGACTTGTCAGTCGGTTTCCTTTCAGGCTTTTTAGGAGCTATAGCTGCAATATTGATGATGAATTATCATGTTCCAGCTATTCTCGCAATACTTATTGTACTGGCTTTAGGTGCAGTTATTGGTTTGTTCTTTGGTGTACTGATTGCAAAGGTTGGTATACCTGCGTTTGTCGTAACTCTTGCAGGTATGATATCTTTCCATGGATTATTGCTATTCGCTACTCAGGCAGGCGGTACAATTAACATTACTGATAAATTCTTTAATGAAATAGGTAATGGTTTTATACCAAGTTTCGGAAAAATTGGCGGATTTGCAGTGTCAACTCTTGTAATTGGTTTAATTGGTATAGTATTGTTTATTTATTTTCAGTTTAAGGCTCGGAACACAAAGAAAAAATACAATTTTGAAGTTCTGCCTATGCCTTTCTTTATTGCTAAAATCGCTTTTATTGTTGCTTTGATTGCAGCATTAATACTTGTTTTGGCGATGAATAATGGTATTTCTTGGACATTTGTTATTGTTTTTGTAGTTGTTTCTATATTTACGGTGATATTAAATAAAACAGCATTTGGGCGCCACATTTATGCTGTTGGTGGTAACCCTGAAGCAGCTGAACTTTCTGGTATCAATGTGGCAAATGTTTTAATTTACACATTTGTTATTATGGAGACTTTGACTGCACTTTCAGGAATACTTTTTGCATCAAGAATGCAAAGTGCTTCACCAACAGCAGGCACAGGTTTTGAGCTCTTGGCAATTGCCGGTGCATTCATCGGCGGATGCTCTGCAAACGGCGGTGTTGGTAAAGTTACAGGCTCATTAATAGGTTCTTTAGTTATGGTATCGCTAACCAATGGTATGGATTTAATGGGACTTGGAAGTTCTATTCAATACGTAATACAAGGTATAATACTTGTTTTAGCTGTTGTATTTGACATCCTTACACGTCGTTCTCAAGCTGTTGGCTGATTAAGGGTGTCTATAAAGGTGCCTGGCGGGTTTATCCCGCTTTTTTATTTTGCAGATATTATGATGCTTTAAATTGATGAAATTGTGTTATAATTGAATCAAGAGTTTTTATTGAAAGTGGGGGAGTATAGTGAACTACGAAGATAGAGTGGCAAAGCGTGCAAAATCTATAGAGATATCTACAATAAGGTATTTTTTTAATATGGTAAAAGATGTGCCAGATGCCATATCGCTGACGATTGGAGAGCCTGATTTCGTCACACCAAAGCACATAATCGATGCAGCGTATGCCTCATTATTAGAAGGCAAAACAGGATATACGGTAAATGCCGGGCTTATAGAATTGCGGCAAGAGATATCAAAATATCTCAAAAGAAGTTGCGATGTAGAGTATAAGCCTGACGGTGAGATACTCGTCACAATCGGTGCGACGGAGGCTATTTACATAGCACTGAATACTCTTGTGGAAGATGGAGACGAAGTATTGATACCGGAGCCGTCATTTGTGGCTTACGATCCGTGTACGAAATTGGCTGGTGGCAAATCTGTTTTTGTCCCTACATATGAAAAAGATAACTTTGTCTTAAAAGCAGATGTATTAGAAAAGTATGTGACAGATAGATCGAAAGTTTTGATTTTGCCATATCCCAATAATCCAACAGGAGCTGTCATGCCTTATGAGGAAATGGTGAAATTGGCTGAGGTAGTATTAAAGTATGATTTGCTGGTTGTGACGGATGAGATATACTCTGAACTGGTTTACGATGGCTTTAAGCATGTAAGTTTTGCATCACTGCCTGGAATGTGGAAAAGGACTGTTTTGATAAATGGTTTTTCTAAGTCTTATGCCATGACAGGATGGAGGCTGGGCTATATAGCCGCACCGGAGTATTTTGTAAAGCACATGACGAAGATACACCAGTACGATGTAACATCAGCATCAACACAGTCGCAATACGCAGGATTAGAAGCCATGAAAAATGGTGGAAATGACATCAAATTTATGAGGGAAAAATATGATGAAAGAAGGAAGTTTTTATATGACAGCTTAATTGATATGGGGTTTGAATGTTTCGAACCTAAAGGCGCATTTTACATATTTCCATCAATCAAGAAGACAGGACTTACATCGGCAGAATTTGCAAAACGGCTTTTATACGAGGCAAAAGTTGCAGTTGTTCCTGGCAGCGCCTTTGGAGAGCATGGAGAAGGTCATGTAAGGATGGCATATGCCACATCAATGGATAATCTAAAGGAGTCGGTAAAAAGGATGGAAAAATTTTTGCGAAATTTTAAATAGGAGTAACACATGGAACAGTAAATATAAGTTCCATGTTTTTTTATATATTTTAATTATTTTTTAATAATTTCGACATTTGCCTGAAAATAAAATATGATATAATATGTTATGGTATAATATTTGTATTAAAATTTTTGAGGGGATATGTTATGGAGAATAATACACAACTTAGGCGAAGTGATAGAAATAAAAAGAAAAAAAATAAGAGCGCTTTAAAGAAGATCCTCAATGTTGTGTTGTGGGGTGTATTGATATTAATTTTGGCAGGTATTGGCGCTGCAGGTGGCAAGGTGTTGGCTATAATTAAAAATACGCCGCCATTATCGCAAGATGCATTGACAAAGATGAAACAGTCATCGATAGTTTACGTAAAAAACAGCAATGGAAGCTGGAGCCAAGCGGCTATTTTACATGGTTCTGACAATAGACTTTGGGTATCAATAGATAAAATACCAAAGAATTTGCAAAATGCTGTTGTTGCTATAGAAGATCAGAGATTCTACAAGAACAATTTAGGCATTGATCCTAAGAGAATAGTAGGTGCATTGGTTGCGGACATAAAGGCTGGCGGGAAACCTATAGAAGGTGCAAGTACCATAACACAGCAGCTTGTCAAAAATACGATGCTTACAGATGAGAAGACATTGACGAGAAAGATTCAAGAGGCTGTATTGGCTTGGCAACTTGAACAGAAGTATACAAAGAAGCAGATACTGGAAGCATACCTTAATACAATTTATTTAGGTGGTCCACATATAAATGCATATGGGGTTCAAGCAGCTGCGCTTCAGTATTTTGGCAAAGATGTAAGTCAGTTAGATCTTGCAGAATGTGCTATGATTGCCGGAATTACTAATAATCCATCCATGTATTCACCTGATTCAAATGTGGAAAAAGCTACAGAGAGGCAGCACCTTGTTTTAAGTGAGATGCTGAAACAAGGCTTTATTACTCAAGAACAGTACAATTCCGCTATTAATGAAAAGCTTAATTTTGTTTTCAAGAATCTCAATTTGTCTACGTACAGCCATGGATACTTTATAGATCAGGTCATAAATGATGCTACTGATGCACTTGTAAAGAAACTTGGCATAACTAAATCTGAAGCCTTGAATAAAATATACAATGGTGGGCTTAGGATATATTCTACAATGGATCCAAACATACAGACAATAATGGAAAATGCCTTTAAAAATCCAAAATTGTTTCCTGTTGATCCGACGTCAAAAGAATCTGTGCAGGGTGCAATGGTTGTAATAGATTGGAAGACTGGCGAGATAAAGGGTATAGTAGGTGGAAGAAACACAAATGATTTCAAATATGTTACAAGAGGTATAAGTTTTGCCGATTCAAAAAGACAACCGGGATCATCTATAAAGCCTTTGACTGTTTATGGACCAGCACTTCAAAGCGGCCTTACTGCTGCGACAGTTGTGGATGATGTTCCTACGACATTTACACTTCCTGGTGCAAAGCCATATACACCTCACAACTATGAAAGCAATTATTACCATGGATTGGTGACTCTGAGGGAAGCTATAACAGATTCTTTGAATGTGCCTGCTGTGCAGGTCGTAAATAAAATAGGCATCAATGTATCGGCGACCTATGGAAAGAAATTTGGGCTTGATATAACTAAAGATGATATGTATTTGCCAGCATTAGCGTTAGGTGGTTTGAGCCATGGGATAACACCCATTCAGGAAGCTGCTGCTTATGGTGCTATTGCTAACAAAGGCATGTATATAAGCCCTATTACTTTTACAAAGATTGAAGATTCAACTGGGAAAGTATTGGTTGACAATAAACCTGAGGAACATGTGGTGCTGAGTGAGCAGAATGCATATATATTGAGAAGCATGATGATGGATGTTGTAAATCACGGTACAGGTACGGCAGCAAGGCTGTCAAACATGGACGTGGCCGGAAAGACTGGCACGTCTGAAAATTCAGGCAATATATGGTTCTCAGGTTTCACACCATATTATGTTGGAACAGTGTGGATGGGGTATCCATCATCAAATAATGCTGTTAAAAATTATGGTGTACCACAGGTTGGCGGAACATTTCCGGCAAAGATGTGGAAGACAGTAATGTCTGAGATACATCAGAATCTTCCAGCTAAGCGCTTTACTGATAAACCATCTGGAATAGTGTATGAAACAGTCTGCAAAGATTCAGGAGAATTGCCTACTGATTTATGTAAACAAGATCCAAGAGGAGACAGAACATATACTGAAATGTTTGCTGTAGGTACACAGCCGACAGAATATTGCACAGTTCATGTATCTGCAAAGATAAATACTCTGACTGGGAAATTGGCATCTGAATGGACGCTGCCATTCCTTGTAAAAGAAGAAGTGTTTATAAATCCACCAGGAAGAACAGCAAAGCAAAATGCATACGCTGCTGACGGAAAATATGTTGTGCCGACAGAAGTAGATACAGAAAATCAAATTCAGCCAGGGGATAATCAGAGTGGAAATACTGATCAAAACGGCGATGCAACAAATAGTGACAGCAGCAATACTGCCCCAGTAAATGGTACAGAGCCCGGAACGACAACTGATAATGGAGGGCAAAGTGGCACCTCAACTACTGATGAGCAAAACAACATCAGTGGAACAAATGGTAATCAGACTAGCAGCAGCGGGCAAAATAATTCTGCAACTAATCAAAAGGGAGTTGGGAAGATAATAAACTCAATACTTGGACGCTAAATAAAAAGATGGCTATGGGTTATGTAGCCGTCTTTTTTTACGTATACGATTTTTATTATTGCGTATAATGGAGTAAGATTAGAAAAAATTATTGAAGGAATATTGGCATTCTTGTAGAAATATATAAGCAGGGGGCGTATATTATGAAAAGCATTGATTATTTAAAAGGGCTTTCTAAGTTTGAGCATCGTGGTTCGGCAACAAAAAATGAGAGAAAGGCTGCTGACTACATTGCCAATAAGCTTGAAGGTATGGGATATGAAGTAGTTAAGCAGGAATTTAAAACAACTCGTGACAATCTCTATATTTTGCCTCTTCAGTTTGGTATCCTCTTATTTATAATGGGTGCTGCGTCATTTTTCTACGATAAATTTCTAAATGCATTAGAATTGATTATTTCATTAATTTCAATAGGATTGTTGATTTTAGAACTAAGTGGGAAATCTTTTGAGACAAGCATAATGCCAAAACATCGTTCAAAAAATGTCTTTACAAAATTTGAGAAAAACGATAAAAAGAAGATAATTGTATCTGCACACATTGATACTCAAAAAGGAAGTTTGATGTTTAGCCCTAAAATCGTTGACAAACTGAAAATGATATATAATATCGGCTATTTGGGATTTGCACTGATACCTGTCGGCATAGTCTTTGGACTGTTTCATCTTTATCTAATTTCATATATCGTGCTTGGAATTGGCCTTTTAATAACTTTTGCTATGATTGTATTTTTGCTTGTATGTGAGTTGGGTGGGAAATATACAAATGGTGCCAATGATAATGGTTCAGGGGCATCGCTGGCTTTGGCAATAGCAGATTATTACATTAACAATAAAGAAAATTTTCCAGATGATGTTGAAGTGATTTTCCTCTTTACAGGAAGCGAAGAGACAGGCGAAAGAGGAATGAAATATTTCTTGAGAAGATATAGGAGATTATTAAACAAAGATACTCAATTTGTAGTATTGGATAATCTCGGTGCTGGAAAATTGACATACCTTGAAGGAGAAGGAATGATATTCTATAAAAAAGCAGGTGAAATGCTCATAGATATAGCTGATGAAATGAGGAAAGAATATCCAAATGGAGTAGTGCAGAAAAGGAAAAATCTACTTTTGCCGACAGATGCGCTGCCTGTGCTGGCAAATGGCTTTTGCGGCATAACGTTTATATCCATGGATGAAAATGGAAAGATAAAGAATTATCACTGGTTCACAGATACTATAGACAATGTCGATTCTAAGTTATTAAGGTATGAAGAAAGCTTTTTGATAGAATATATATTGAGAGTTTCAAAGAAGATAAGCAGTGCAAAAAGTGTTGAAGCAGTAAAATAGGAGTAGGGGCACCTACTCCTTTGATTTATTAAAATAACCTGTAAGTATAAATATTAAGAATATAGATAGTATACCACCAATGATGGCTGTCGCAAGCTGCGGAAGTGTAAACGCTGCAACGATCTTTTGCGGTACGTTGACATTAAACCAAGTCAGAATATATTTTACTGAAGCTGCCAGCCACAAAAATTTTACAACCGCACCTACGATCATACCTATTATGTTGTTTTTTACAGTTTTAAATAGCACTACGTACAGTGTATTACCTATCATTATAAAAGGAATAAGTATCGGAAATCCCATAAGTCCTACTAAAAAAGCGATGATTGGTGTCAAAAGGCCTATTGACACACCTGACCAGATTCCAACAAAGTATGCAGAGATTATAAGCATTGCATTTACGATTGAGCCCGTTATAAGCTGTGGCATCTTGATAAACTGCACTATGATTGTAATTGCCAGCAAGATAGCTGTCCTAGTTATAAATCTGGCATCAAATTTTTTAGTTAATGAGTTATTCGGCATATTACCACCTCCAACATCAATATATTTAACTATATTTTAACACTCCAGAAGAATATTGTTAAGCGAATATCGATAAAGTTTTAAAAATATTAATTATGTATTAAATCTGGCTTAAATCGATTGACTAAAAGTGTTGTAGAAGATTATTATTTATGGAGGGGAGCTAAATAAAAAATTGGAGGATTGATTATGAAAAAATATGGCTTATTGATAGCATTTGTTGTCATCGTATCGGTATTTGCTGGATACCTGCTCTACAATAATTCTCACAAAACACAAAGAGAAAATCAAGAATCACAAAGCCAGAAAAGCACCATAAATGATAATTCGACTTCACAGAATAATACCACAGATGAAAATAATGACAGTAACAGTGAAAGTGTTAATACTAGTGACAAACAGAATCAAAATCTTGTAGCTGAAAACCATAATGCTGACTTGATAAATCAAACAGTTAGCCTTGCAAAAGAAGGGAAGGTCATAAATTGCGACTTTGTAACGGGAAAAACTACTATAGATGATATAGAAAAGGTATATGGCACTCCAGATAAACAAGAGTACATCTCATCTGCCAAAGGAACCTACACAACTTTTACAGACAAGGGACTTGTATTTGGATTTAATAAAGGAATGCAGGTTTTTGAAACAAGGTCATTTGATCCTAGATTACAAGCCATTTCAAGAAGCGATATTGAAAAAGTATTGGGAGAAGCCCCATATAAAGCCACTATAAGCGGCACTCCAAGCCAAACTGTTTTAGGATATACGATGAATTCTGATTACAAGCTTGAATTTGTCATATCAAATACAACAAATCTTGTGGATCATGTAAATGTGTTGTATCCAAGAGCTACAGTAAATTCTATGGCAGACGATCCTGGACGCCAGTGGTAATTTATCTTATTGCATTTTAAGAGTATTTGTAATAAAATATTGATAAATATATATTGATAATGCAATGATGTGGAGTAGTAGGCTAAGACTTTTTCAGAGAGCCTTGTGACGGTGGGAAAAGGCATTGTGTTAGCTGAACTCGCCATTGAGCATGCATATTAAAAGTATGCACGGTTGTACCGTTATATGAAACAAGTGGGCTTGCGTCAAAAAGAGTGGTACCACGGAAGCGTAGCTTTCGTCTCTTTGTGATGTGAAGCCTTTTTTATGCAAAAAATATTAATAGGAGTGAGAAGATGACTTATTCAAGGGATATTGATAAAAAATGGCAAAAGAAGTGGGAAGATACAAAACTATACAAATTTAATCCGGATAACATCGACAAAAAATTGTACTGTCTTGAGATGTTTTCATATCCATCAGGTGCTAAGCTTCACGCAGGGCATTGGTATAACTACGGGCCTGCTGATTCATGGGCAAGGATGAAAAGGATGCAGGGCTATGAAGTTTTTCATCCAATGGGTTTTGATGCGTTTGGATTGCCGGCAGAAAACTATGCCATAAAGACAGGCATACATCCACAGGATTCTACCCTTCAAAACATAAAGACTATGGAAAGACAGCTAAGAGAGATGGGTGCCACATTTGATTGGGATTATGAGGTTATAACATGTTTGCCTGATTACTACAAGTGGACACAATGGGTATTCTTACAACTGTACAAGAAAGGTTTGGCTTATAGGAAAAAAGCTCCTGTCAATTGGTGTCCAAGCTGCAAGACAGTTCTTGCAAATGAGCAGGTTGTGGAAGGAACTTGTGAAAGATGCGGGAGTGAAGTAACTAAAAAAGATTTGACTCAATGGTTTTTGAAAATAACTGAATATGCAGAAGAACTTTTAGATAAGCTTGATGAGCTGGATTGGCCTGAGAAGACGAAGATGATGCAGAGAAACTGGATAGGAAAATCAGACGGTGCTGAGATAGAGTTTAAAGTCGATGGCAAGGACATATCGTTTAAAGTTTTTACGACAAGGGCTGACACGCTGTACGGTGTTACATACGTAGTTTTAGCTCCAGAAAATGAGATAGTAGATCTCATAACGACAGATGAGCATAGAAGAAATGTAGAAGAATATAAAGAATATGCCAAAAAGCAAAGCGAGATAGAGAGGCTTTCGACGGAAAAAGAGAAGACAGGTGTATTTACAGGAGCGTATGCTATCCATCCTATCACAGGCGAAAGAGTGCCTATATGGATATCCGATTACGTTCTTGCCACATACGGGACAGGCTGTGTAATGGCTGTGCCTGCTCATGATGAAAGAGATTATGCATTTGCAAAGAAATACGATTTGCCAATAAAGAGAGTCATCAAGGGAAATGATGGAGTAGACGACTCACTGCCATTTGTTGAATACGGTATTCTTGTAGACAGTGGTGACTTTACAGGAAGCAAATCAGAAGATGCAAGGATAGAAATAGTGAAGATGCTCGAGAAAGAAGGCAAAGGAGCTCTTAAGGTAAACTACAGGTTAAGGGATTGGCTTGTATCAAGGCAAAGGTATTGGGGAGCGCCTATACCAATAATACACTGTGAGAAATGTGGACTGGTGCCTGTGCCTGAAGAAGATCTTCCGGTTCTTTTGCCTTACAATGTGGAGTTTTCTCCAGATGGGGAGTCGCCTCTTAAGAAATCTGAGGAATTTATGAATACTACATGCCCTAAATGCGGTGGCAAAGCATTAAGAGATCCTGATACACTTGATACATTCGTTGATTCATCGTGGTACTTCTTAAGGTATCCTGACAACAAAAACGACAAAGAGCCTTTTAACAAAGAGCTCATTGATAAGATGCTTCCGGTTGACAAATATATAGGCGGTGCTGAGCATGCATGTATGCATCTTTTGTACGCCAGATTTGTCACTAAGGCATTGAGAGACTTAGGATATCTTGATTTCGATGAACCTTTTAAATCTCTCATACATCAGGGAATAATTTTAGGGCCTGATGGAAACAAGATGAGTAAATCAAGAGGCAATACAATATCACCTGATGAATACATCAATGAATACGGTTCTGACGTATTTAGGATGTACTTGATGTTTGGATTTGCCTTTACTGAAGGTGGCCCGTGGAATGATGACGGTATAAAAGCCATGTCCCGCTTCATACAGAGAATTGAAAGGCTTGTAGATAAATTTATAGAAGACAGAGGCAAAGAAGGCAAAGATGAGATTTCAAAAGATGAGAAAGAACTTAATTATGTAAGAAATTATACCATAAAAAGCGTCACAGAAGATGCTGAAAAGTTCCAGTTTAATACTGCCATAGCAAGGATAATGGAGCTTGTAAATGCTCTTTATAAATACGATGCTGACGTGGAAATTAAAAACACAAAATTGTACGAGGAAACTATTGCAGATCTTGTAAGACTTTTAGCTCCTTTTGCACCGCATTTTGCAGAAGAAATTTGGGAGAAAATGGGATACAGCTATTCTGTTTTCAATCAAAAATGGCCAGAGTACGATGATAAAGCTTTAGTAAAAGATGTTGTTGAGATAGCAATACAAGTCAACGGTAAGGTAAGAGGACGTCTCGAAGTTTCTCCAGACGCGAGTGAGAAGGAAATTCAAGATGCTGTCCTTTCAGCAGAAAGCATAAAACAATACGTTGACGGCAAAGAAATAGTTAAAGTCGTAGTTGTAAAAGGCAGGCTTGTGAATATAGTTGTAAAATGACAAAAGGCAAGAAAGTAATTCTTGCCTTTTGCAATATTATTGTCATACGTTAACAAAATAACAAATTATTATAAATCATATTTCTTATCTATTGACTTGAAATAGCTTTTTCTGCTATATTGACTACTAACTTTGAATCGTTTATAGCTTTCCTTGCGTCTTCTTCTGTGTATTCAAGTGTTGGAATAAAATCGATATCGCCATAAAAGGAAAATTCTCTTTCTTTTCTAAGCCACTTAGATATTGAAGCAAGTTTATCTACTGCTTCTTTTACTTCATCAGAGAACTTATCTTTATATTCAATTAATAAGTATCCTACATCATGCTGTTTTGGCGGTTCAACTCCAATCTTTCTTAACATGCCTTTTAAAGCAAGTTCTACAGCTTCTTGCGCTTCTCTAATCACATCTGAATAATCTTCTTCATTCATAAGAAATTCAATCATCTTAATGCGTGTTTTAGCTTTTTGCAAGTAGCTTTCAGCAAGTGTAATATTATTCATATATGAAACACCTCATCATTTTTGTAATCCGGTTTTATTACCCAGTGCCATTTTTCGTTGTTTCCTACTTTATATGCACCCATTTTTTTAAGATTAGAAGAAAGTTCACTCAAATACTTTGAGAAGAAGTCATTTTTATCATATAATATTTTTGCATCATTTATCATATCAAGAAAAAGCAAGCTGCCTATTTTTACTTCAGAAGGTGTTTTAATAATTGGAGATAATTCCGTGTATATTTTTAAGTTTCTAAGCTTTTCGATGTAATTTTCTAATAATGATTCAACTTTATTAAATTGTTGTACGCGCTTTATTCTTCCATCTGGAATATTTTCAGCGACAATTAATATATCTATATCAGATTCAGGGCTTGGCGTGCCTCTTGCAACAGACCCGAAAATTACAAGACTGATTAAATTATCGCCATATACTTCTTGGCAGGCTGATTTTAAAAGATAAAGTATTTCGTTAAAATATTCTATCATCAAACAGATTACCATCCTTTCAAAATCTTACAATTATTATAACACATAATAAATATTAGGACAATTTATAATTATGGCATTGCGAGAAATGCATTTATATGATATGACATTTAGATGGTATTATTCAGAGATTATTATGATGAATTGGGTTTATACTTGCATGCAAGTACAAAAACTAAGGTGGACTTAAAAAAATAGGCAGTGAGAAACTGCCTATTTTTTAATCTTTTTTGTCTACACCGTTTCCGGCTTCTACTTCGTCTACGATTTCGTCTCTCATGCCATGGATGCTTTCAAGTCTATGGCGATTTTTTTCTTTGATTCTTGCGATTTCTTCTGGAGAAAGTTCTTCAGCATGCAATTTCAAGTAATCTTCAGCTTCTCTGTAATTTTCTATTGTATCGTGAATCATATCCTGCAATTTTCCTACGTTATCAGAACGGTCATCGGGCTTTGGAGGATTTTTGTAACGCCCTTTTTCCTCAGCCATCTCTATCACACTCCTAAAAGTATTTTTTCAAAATTATTTTTAACTTTTATATTTAATATATGTATTGAAAAAATTAGAAAAGCTTAGGGCGATTATAGTATAATAGGTTTTAGACAAAATAATAAAAGAGGTGCTGTAAATGTATAAAGTGGAAAAATATATGGATAAATTTGAAACGTACAGGCTTTGCGATTTGGAGAATAATTCCTATTTTGAAGTTGTGCCAGAGCGGGGAGGGGTCATAACGAAATTTGTATATAATGGAAACGAGATTTTATACCTTGATAAAGAAACACTGTACGATACAACGAAGAATTTAAGAGGAGGAATACCCATACTTTTTCCAATCTGTGGGTACCTAAAAGATGAGAAATATACGATAGATGGCAGAGAGTACAACATGAAACAGCATGGTATTGCAAGGCTTTATAAATGGGATGTAGTTGAGACAAATGCTAATGATTCTGCGTCGATAACATTAAAGTTTACAAGCAGTAGCGAGACAAGGAAAATATACCCTTTTGATTTTGAACTTATTTTTAAATATATTCTCAAGAGCGGAATGCTGACAATAGAACAACAATATGTAAATAAGTCAGAGAAAAATATGATATTTTACTCTGGATTTCACCCATATTTTTATATTGAAAATAAGGGCGATGCCTTAATATCAGTTGATTCAGATGTATGCTATGATGCTATAGATAAAAAGCAGATTGCTTTCGATGGAGAGATTGACTTTAAAAAGACGGAGGTAAATCTTATTTTTGAGCCTAAATCAAATAAGTGTTCTATATTAGATAAAAAAAGAAATATGAAAGTTATTCTTGAATACGATGAAGTTTTTAAATACGTAGTTGTATGGGCATTACGCGATAAAGAATTTATATGTGTCGAACCTTGGATGGCTAAACCTGACTCCATGAATACAAAGGAAGATGTAAAAATTTTAAAGCCTGGTGATGAGCTAAAAGCAGTGTTTAACATAAGAGTATCTATGGAGTAATATTTATGGTTGTGGCACATTAACGTTTTGATTTATTTGCACATAATATAATGTACC
Organism: Thermoanaerobacterium butyriciformans; assembly: GCF_017874545.1. Lineage (GTDB taxonomy): Bacteria > Bacillota > Thermoanaerobacteria > Thermoanaerobacterales > Thermoanaerobacteraceae > Thermoanaerobacterium > Thermoanaerobacterium butyriciformans. The sequence goes on from NZ_JAGGLT010000009.1 coordinate 64,323, forward strand.
ACAGGAAATATATTGAGGTGTCAAAATGGATTTGCACTATGCTTTAATAGCTTTTATTTTATTATACATCTTTATTACAGGGTTTCACGACGAAGGAAATCTCATAGCTACGATTATTTCGTCAAGATCTATCGGCATAAGAAGTGCCTTCATAACAGCGTCTTTAGCTCAATTCATCGGGACAGCTACATTAAGCACTACAGTCGCATCCACCATAAGCAAAGACGTGCTTAAGCTTAAATACATTACAATTGCTGGCAATGATCTTTATATCATGATATTTACAGGCTTGCTTGGTGCTGTTGTTTGGAATCTTGTCACGTGGTATATAGGTATGCCTTCCAGCTCCTCACATGCATTAGTTGGAGGTATGATAGGGCCTTTCATAATTAAATATGGAATTGATTCTATTAACATCTATGGAATATTGTTAAAAGTCATAGTTCCGCTTTTTTTATCTCCGGTTTTTGGCTTTTTGATAGGATATCTGGTGATGTATTTGACAAGCCGTATTTTAAGGAGGGCTGGAGTAAAAGTCAATACTGTCTTAAAAAAGCTTCAATATTTGACTCTCTTTATTTTAAATGCCGGTCAAGGTGCTAATGATGCTCAAAAGGGAATGGGACTTATATATATATTGACGATAGGAAGCAGTCTATCAAAAAGCAGTGAGTTCCATAATACGATTAAGATTTTGTCGGCTTTTATGATATCTTTTGGGCTTCTTTTTGGCGGTCTTAGAATGATTAAAAGCGTTGGAACCAGGATATACAGAGTTAAGCCTTTTCACTCTTTTAATGCGCAGATATCGTCCCTATTCATAGTTATAGCTGCTGCACTATTTGGACTGCCTACAAGTGGAACGCAGATAATCAATTCTTCTGTGCTTGGAGTTGGTGCAAAAGAAAGGCCTGCTGCTGTAAGGTGGCAGTTTGCAAGAGGTATGTTTGCATCTTGGATTATTACAATACCTGCATCTTTTGCTATATCTTCGATTTTGTTTTTGATTTCTAAAACTGTATAAAGGTGTGGTGCAAATGGGATTGTTTAATTGGCTATTTTCAAAAGGCGTGGATTTTTACAAATTGCTGCAGGAGCACTCTAATTTGGCTTTAAAAGGTGTTCAGGCATTGGCTCTCTACATGACAACCGGCAAAGATGACGACGGTGAAAAAGTGATAAGTATAGAAAAAGAGGCCGACAATAAGAGAAAAGAGTTAATTGATGAGCTTGATAGCACATTTATTACACCTATTGAAAGAGAAGATATATACGAGCTATCCAGTGCCATCGACAATATATTGGATTACTGCGAGACGACGGTAAAAGAAATGGAGATATATGAGCTTGTTCCGACAGAGGAGCTTAGGGAAATGGTGGATGTCATATTGAGAGGTACAGAGCTTATAGATAAAAGCGTTTATAATCTTGATAAGGATAAGAAAGTAGCGATTGACTGTGCGTTAAAAGCTAAAAAACTTGAAAATGAGATGGAGTCATATTATAGAAAATATCTAGCGGAGCTTTTAAAGAATGATGATATAAAATACATTTTAAAAATGCGGGAGATATACAGACATTTAAACAACTGTGCTGATAAGATGGATTTAGCAGGAGAAATATTAGGCCATATTCTTGTGAAAGAAATATGAATATTTATTCTTTTAGGCAGATATATGCCGTTTTTTTATACTGTTGTTCACAAAGAAGACTGATGTTTAAAGCAAAAATATAATAAATGTTTAATTATTAAAATAAATTAATAAATATTAATAATTTATTTTGAATTATTATTCACGTGATGGTATAATTTTAATAAATTTTAAATGGGGGGATTTAAGTGAGAAAATTTTTGATTTATTTTATTGTGCTTACTTTTTTAGCGGCTAGTGTTTTAACAGGCTGCGGCAACAATGGAAGCAGTTCATCAACTGCGAATAGCAAGTCTAATTCAACTGAGCAAGTCTTGCATTTAAATCTTGGTGAAGAACCTCCGATGCTTGATCCAGCAAAATCTACCGATGGCGTTTCATTTCAAATACTTAACGCAGTATTGGAAGGGTTAGTAAGAATTGGAGCTGATGAAAAACCTAAAGAAGGTTCAGGTCTTGCTAAAAGCTGGGAAATTTCTGAGGATGGTCTTACATACGTGTTCCATTTAAAAGATAATATCAAATGGAGCGATGGAAACCCGATAACAGCATATGATTTTGAATATTCGTGGAAAAGAGCATTGGATCCTAATACTGCATCTGAGTATGCATACATAATGTATCCTATAAAAAATGCAGAAGCCTATAATTCGGGTAAGGTAAGTGCTGATTCTGTAGGTATAAAAGCATTGGATGACAAGACACTTAAAGTAGAGCTTCAAGAGCCTACACCTTATTTCTTAAGTTTGACGGCTTTTATCACGTATTTGCCACTTGAGAAATCTTTTGTGGAAAAGGAGGGAGATAAATTAGCATCAAGCCCTTCTGATTTAATATACAGTGGTCCATTTGTATTGAAGACATGGAACCATGAACAAAACATTGTCCTTGTTAAAAATGATAACTACTGGGATAAGGATAATGTCAAATTAAGCGAGATAGATTTTGACATGGTAAAAGATCTAAATACTGTCGCACAGGGCTATGATTCCGGTCAATATGACGAAATCAATATAAGCGGTGATTTCGTGCCAAAGTATAAAGATCAGGTTAAAGTGCATCCAAATGGTTTTACGTATTTCTTAGGTTTTAATACTTTGAATCCGGTTTTCAAAAATGCAAATATCAGGAAGGCATTTACAATATCAATAGACAGAAAGAGCTTTACAGAAAATGTCTTGAAGGATGGTTCTATTCCAGCTTGTGCGTTTGTGCCTAATGGCATCACAGGGTTAAATGGAGATTTCAGAAAAGAAGCTGGTGAAGCTTTATTCAAAGAAGATGCAAATGAGGCGAAAAATCTTCTTAAGAAAGGCATGGAAGAATTAAATATAACAAAACTTCCTAAGATAACTTTACTGGCAGATGACACAGATGTTGCAAAGAAGGAAGCCCAGGCAATTCAGCAATTTTGGAAAAATAATCTAGGCGTAGATGTAGTTATACAAAACGTATCATACAAGATAAGGCTTCAGATGTTTTCAAAGCAGCAATACGATGTTTGCTTGACAAGGTGGGGAGCCGACTACAACGATCCTATGACGTTTTTAGATTTGTGGACTACAGATGCTGGTAATAACAATGTGAAGTATTCAAATCCTAAATACGATGAGCTTATCAAAGAGGCAAAGTCAACAAATGATAATGCTGTACGCATGGAGAAGATGAAAGAAGCAGAAAAGATATTGATGGATGATATGCCTGTGGGACCTTTATTCTACTCTGCGACAGCCTATGTTCAGAGAGATTATGTAAAAGGTTGGGTAAGGCATTCTGTCGGTGTTGACAGCGATTGGAAGTGGACCTATATAGAAAATCATTAAAGTATTAAAGGCATTCCACATTGTGGAATGCCTTTAATGTTGTACGTTTCTTTTTTCATAATTTCTATATATTAGATAGCCTATTATCAAGAAAAGAAGTGTCCCTCCGACTAATTTGACTTCATACCAGAGAAGGCTTCCTAAATTCATGCCTGCAGGTGGAATGATAGAAAGGATTATTGAGAACAACACGACTAAGAAGCCTATTCCACCGACAAGCCAAGCTCCGAAATTTCCAAACGGAACCTTATAAAGCCTTTTGACATCGGGCTTTTTATACCTTAGGACGATCAGTGCAGAAAACATCACAAGGTATGGTATGAAGTATAGTATCGATGTCATGGCAGACAGCAGCCAGTAAGCAGATTCTACAGTCGGTGTTGAAAAAGCCATCAGTATCAGTAAACTTACAATGACGGCTTGTGTTATCATGGCATTTACAGGTGTGCCGTATTTATCATGAGATTTCGTAAAAAATGGCGGCATTATGCCTTTTGAACTAGTGAAAATCATGTTTATCGGTCCTATTATCCATGCATTTATTCCGCCTATCCCTCCTATAAATATCAAAAATGCAGCGACGCCTATTAAATATTTTAAGCCAATTTTGTCGAATATGATTTGTATTGCCTGCATTATCCCAGTCGCTAAACCTATTTCCTTTTGAGGAACTATGAAAGTTATGGAGATAGTGCCAAGGATGTACAACGCTGGTATAATGAAAGCAGATAAAACTATTGCTTTCGGGAAAGTCCTCTCAGGATTTTGCGTCCTTTCTGCCAGTGTCGGTGCTAATTCAAGCCCTGCGTAAGCAAATATCATGGATGAAAAGAAGACGATATTGCTTAAACTTGATAGATTAGGGAAAAGCGATGAAACTGTGTATGTTGCTTGAATTTTCTGATGAAGACCAGTAACCCAGTATATAGAAAAACCGATAAGCAGTATTCCTGGTATTATTGTTCCAAAAAGGCCGCCTGCATTTGAAAGCCATTTGCTTAAGCTAAGACCATTGACATTTACAAGCGTTATTATCCAAAAAAGTACAAATATGAATATGGATACGAATCGATCATTATCTGCAAGCTTAGGGTTCACCATGTAAGCAGCAGTGCTGGCGATGTATATAAGCATAGACGGATAGTACACCACATTTGTAAGCCAATATGACCATGACGTTAAAAAGCCGTATTTGTCGCCAAATGCTTCCTTTGCCCATACATACAAGCCACCTTCATAAGGCCATCCTGTAGATAGCTCAGCTACCGCAAGTCCTTGTGGTATGAAGAACAAAATAGAAGCTAAGACCCACAGCATCACAGAAGATGCTCCGTATTTTGCGGCAAGGGGAAGCCATCTTAAACCTATGATTGCCACTACATTCATAAGAACGATGTCACGCACTTTAAGAATCTTTTCTTTTTCCACAGTTTTGCCTCCTTAAAAATTTTTAATTAGCAAAATAATTTTATCATACAATAGTATCTATGTATATGTTTTACATAAAAAGGAATTTTATAAAATTGAAATATCCAAAATTTTGATTTGTACTTCAGTTGAGGTAATATTAGATTAGAAATACAATGATATCCAAGGCAATATAAAATATTCAATCAGAATGAATTCATACTTTAAACTGGAGGGATATAAATGGCGTACAAAAGGTACCATTTGCCAGAAGGTTTTATACTGGGTGCGGCTGCATCTGCATGGCAGACAGAAGGCTGGTCTGGGAAAAAGGATTACCAAGATTCTTTCATGGATCTGTGGTACAAATCAAATCCTGAACTATGGCACAACGGTTATGGTCCTACTATAGCTACAAACTTTTACAACAGATATCATGAAGATGTTAAGTTGATGAAAGAAATAGGGATAAATGCTTACAGGACGTCCATAGATTGGTCAAGGTTTATAAAAGATTATGAGACAGCAGAAGTTGATGAAGATGCCGCTAAATATTACAGCGATTTAATTGATGATTTGATAAAAAATGGTGTTGAGCCTATGATCTGCCTTGAGCATTACGAACTGCCGGCCGCTTTGTTTCAAAAATACGGTGGCTGGGGTTCAAAGCACGTTATAGAGCTTTATGTAAAGTATGCTGAGCAAGTGTTTAAATTGTATGGCGATAGAGTCAAGTATTTCTTTACATTTAACGAACCAATTGTCATACAGACTAGATCATTTCTTGACAGCATAAGGTATCCATTTTTTCAGGATACAAAGATGGCCATGCAGTGGAGCTACAATAAGATTCTCGCTAGTGCAAAAGCTATCGAAGCTTATAAACGAGGAAATTATAACAAAGACGGTAAAATTGGCATAATTCTAAACATAGAAGTGACATATCCACGGTCATCCGCTCAACATGATATTGCGGCTGCAAAAATTTACGATCTATTTTTCAACAGGATTTTTCTCGATCCATGCGTCAAAGGAGTGCTGCCGGATGAATTATTGAAGATACTAAATTATCATCACTGTTGTTTCGAATTTACAGAAGAAGAATTAGATACAATAAAAAACAACACGGTACAGATACTGGGATTGAATTTATATGCACCTGCCCGTGTCAAAGCAAGAGACTCAGCATGGAATCCATCGACGCCATTTCATCCTTCGTACTATTACGAGAAATTTGAACTGCCGGGCAGAAAAATGAATCTATCGCGAGGATGGGAGATATATCCGAGAATCATGTACGATATGGCCATGAGAATAAAAAATGAATATGGAAATATTGAATGGCTGGTAACGGAAAACGGCATGGGGGTAGAAAATGAGGGAAACTTTAAAAATGAAGATGGAGTTATACAGGACGACTACAGGATAGAGTTCATTTCAGAACATTTAAGATGGCTTTTAAAAGCTATAGAAGAAGGATCTAACTGCAAAGGGTATATGCTGTGGGCATTTACAGACAATGTATCACCCCAGAACGCATTTAAAAACAGGTATGGCTTGGTAGAAATTGATTTAGATTATAATAGAAACAGGCGGATTAAAAAATCAGGTTATTGGTATAAAGAAGTGTTGAAAAATCGGTATTTTGATTACAAAGACTTTACACCAGAGTACAAATAAAGTAAGCTATGTGTGTCTTATCTTCACACATATATGCTATATTAAGAAAGGGAAGAATAAAATGAAACTAAAAATAGGTTTTATAGGATTTGGGAAAAGTACAAATAGGTATCACTTGCCGTATGTACTATTAAGAAACAATATAGAAGTCAAGAAAATATATTATAGAACTAGAAAGAAAGAACTGGAAGAAAGATACGAAAGATATAATATCGAATTTACAAATGTATTTATTAAGTTTATTAGAAGATGAGGAAATTAAACTTGTATCAATATGCACTCCACATGGTACACATTATGAGTTGGCAAAATTGTGTTTAGAGCACAACAAAAATGTGCTGGTAGAAAAACCTTTTACAACCACATTAAAAGAGGCTGAGGAAATTTTAAGTTTAGCTGAAGAAAAGGGCCTTATCGCTATGCCGTTTCAAAATAGAAGATTTGACAGTGATTTCTTAGCGTTAAAGTATGTGATTACCAACAAATATGTAGGAGACATTGTGGAGGTCGAATCCCATTTTGATTATTTTAGAAGAGAATACCCTGATTTTAATGGAAAATATCATGACGGAGCCTTTTTCGGACTGGGCGTTCATACCGTTGACCAAATGGTATCTCTATTTGGGAAACCCAACAAAGTTTATTATGATATTAGGTCAATCAGGAACAAAAATAACCCTGATGATTATTATCATGTGGAACTGTTTTATGGCAATTTTAAGGCCATAGTTAAGACTAATCACTTAGTAAAAAGTCCTTATCCTAAATTTATTTTGCATGGAACGAAAGGAAGCTTTATAAAATACGGCATAGACAAACAGGAAGAATGCTTGAAGGCCGGCATGATGCCGCAGGATGCAGGATTTGGATTAGATCCTGAGGAAAATTACGGGAAAGTCATCTACGTAGATGATTGTGGAAATGATAAAGAACTGATAATTAAGACACCTGTAGGAGATTATGGAAAAGTATATGATAACCTATATGATGCAATAGTCAACAAAAAAGAAAAACTTGTAAGTGATTTTGAAATACTTACAGTAATGGAGATATTGGAGACAGGATTTAAAGGGGAGAATCCTAGAGTACATGTGTTTGAATGATATTATCTAAGACCCGGCTATTTAAAAGTTGCTGGGTTTTATTTTTATTAGGTTTTATAAAATTGTAAAAAATTAAAGTGTTTTGATGTGTATTGCAGTATGGTATAATAACCTTGTAGGAGGTATTTTTTTATGAAGAGAATTGATAAAGTTTACGAGAAGCTTAAAGAAATATGCTTAAGACAGCTAAAAAACGATGGTATGATAACAGGATGCTCTGCAATTGATCTATCTAACGAGCTTAATATTCATAGAGCAAATGTGTCAAGCGATCTAAATAAAATGCACAAGGATGGCAAGATAGATAAAATCGAAGGAAAGCCTGTCTTATTCAGCATAAAGCAAGATGAATTGACCAAAAATCTTAATACAATAGAAGACGACGCTTTTAAAAAGATAATTGGTTCAAATCTAAGCCTTAAAAATGCTATTCAGCAAGCAAAAGCGGCTATCATGTATCCTCCACATGGGCTTCATACATTAATATTAGGTGAAACGGGTACAGGCAAGTCGATGTTTGCGGAGACAATGTACGAATACGCCAAAGAGATAGGCAGGATCAAGACAAATGCTCCATTTGTGGCTTTTAACTGTGCTGATTATGCCAACAATCCACAGCTTCTCATGGCGCAGCTATTTGGAGTGAAAAAAGGGGCGTACACTGGTGCAGATAAAGACAAGATAGGGATAGTGGAGAAAGCGGACAAAGGAATACTATTTCTCGACGAAGTCCATAGATTGCCACCAGAAGGACAAGAGATGCTTTTTTATCTTATAGACAAAGGGATGTTCAGACACTTAGGTGAAACAGACGCACAGCATAAAGTGGATGTCCTTATAATATGTGCGACTACAGAAAATGTGGAATCAATACTTCTTAAGACTTTTACGCGACGAATCCCGATGGTGATAAATTTGCCATCATTAAAAGAAAGAACTTATGAAGAGAGATTTGAAATAATAAAGAATTTCATGATTGACGAGGCATCTATAATCAAAAACGACATATCATTAACATCAAACGCATTGAAAGCATTTCTGCTTTATGATTGTCCAAACAACATAGGGCAGCTAAAAAGCGACATAAAGCTTTGTGCGGCAAAAGCATACCTTGGATTCATGATGAATAGGGACAAAGAAGTTGTTATACACACAGAAGATCTTCCACAGTATATAAAAAGAGGGCTTTTCAAATACAAAGAGGAAAAAGATAAAATCGATAAATTTGTAAAAGACGATAAAATAATGTTTTCTATAGACAAAATGGATATCATTCCATCTGAAGATAGTAAATCATTCAACTTTTACGAAGCGCTGGAAGAGAAGCGTAAATCTCTGGAGAAAAAAGGTATAAATGAAGATGACATAAAACTCATAATGAATCTTGACATTGAAACGTATCTAAAAAGGTATATTGATGAAGCTAAAAGGTACAATTTAGAGGAACTTTATAAAGTTGTCGACAAGAGAATTGTTGATATTGTGGATAATTTTCTGAATCATGCAGGAAAAATGTTAAAAAGAGAGTTTAGTGAAAAGACACTGTATGGTCTTTCTATGCACGTTGCCAGCTCAATCGAAAGGATATCAAGCGGCAAGAAAATAGAAAACCATCAATTAGATGATATAAAAAGGATATACAAGGATGAGTTTGAAGTTTCTAAAGAGCTTAAAAAATTGATAGAGAGAGAATTTGACATAGAGGTTCCAGAAGATGAAGTAGGCTTTATAACAATGTTTTTGTGCCTTGACATAAAACAAGAAAAAGATGAAGAAAAGGTTAGCGTCATAGTTGCAATGCATGGTGAGTCTACGGCTACATCCATAGCAGATGTTTCAAATAGATTGCTGGGGGAAAATTTTGTCGTAGGGTACAATATGCCACTTGACCAGAAGCCTGAAATCGCTCTTAACAACCTATGTGACCTAATTAAGAAGACGAATAAGGGAAAAGGTGTGCTGTTATTGGTAGACATGGGTTCATTAGTTTTCTTTGGCGATATGGTGTACGAGAAGACAGGTATTCCAGTTAAGACGGTTGAAATGGCATCAACACCTATGGTATTGGAAGCAGGGAGAAAAGCATTATTAAATGCATCACTTGATGAAGTTTACGACTCTGCGCTTAATTTAAGCCCTTATATAGGAAGGATATATAAGGACAACTTTGAGATGCAAAACGGATTTAAAAATGACGTCATAATAACTGCCTGCATCACAGGTGAAGGCACAGCATTGAAATTAAAATCCATCTTAGAGAAAAAACTTGATTTAAAATCAGCAGGCATTGACATCATACCTTTAAATATAGAAGACAAAAGAGAATTTAGGCGAAAGCTACAGAATATAAAGAGAGAGAAAAACGTATTAGCAGTAGTAAGCGCATTTGACCCAGGCGATGATACAGTTAAATACATTTCAACTACTGATGTGTTTGACAATCGGAAATTGAGATCTTTAAAAGCTATGATTGATTCAAAAGACGCACTTGAAACCATAGACAACATGAAAGAGATAGTTGCAGAAAACGTAAATATTGATGCAGGAAAATACATCGATGCATTTAAAGAATTTTACCTAAATATAGCGGAAAACAACGTGACTCTCGACAACGACAAAATAATCGGCCTAATACTTCATCTTGCCTGTGCTATAGAACGTGTATTAAATGGCGGCGAATTAATACGGATCAAAAACTGTAAATCAATTATAGAAAACAACACATCAAAATACGAAATGATAAAGACCACCGTAAAACCAGTAAACGAAGCATTTAACATGGCTTTATCAGACGACGAATACGTCAGTATAATGAAAATAATTTATTCACTTTAATACATATATGTGTATTGATTACGGTTACAAATAATACAGGTTAATACAGGTTTTTTAACGATACGAAAAGCTATGAAATTCAAGCTTTTGCTATTCAAGATTGCTTTGGCACGGTATTTGCAAAAAAAGATAAGTGATGTAAAAATATATTAAATGAAGGGAGATATAATATGGATGCATTTACAAATTTCATCCAAAACATTTTAGTACCGCCATTAGTCAAAATAGGAAATGAGAAACATCTAGTAGCAATACGTAATGGATTAGCAGTAACTTTACCATTTATAATTGTGGGGAGTATATTTTTAATTGTATCTAGTTTACCGATTCCTGGTTGGGATAAAATCATCGGTAAATATAGTGATTTACTAAGCGTCCCTGTTAATGTGTCATTTGGTATACTGGCTCTGTTAACAGCAGCCGGCATAGGATTTTATTTATCAAAGGAACTAAAAGTCGATCCAATTAGTGGTGCGTTATTATCTTTAGTGGCTTTTTTGACAACTCAGATAACTGATAAATTTGCACTTGATACATCAAATTTTGGTTCTACGGGGCTTTTTACAGCTATCATTGTTCCAATTATTTCTGTGGAAGTGTTGAGGTATTTTATAAAAAAAGACATAGTTATAAAATTACCTGAAGGTGTTCCACCAGCTGTATCAAATTCTTTTGTTTCTTTATTACCAGCATCGGTTATAATTATTGCGTTGTGGATAATTAGGGCTGTTTTTGGTTTTGATATTACATCCTTTTTGCAAAAAGTATTTAGTCCATTAGTATTTGCTTTGAATTCTTTGCCTGGAATTTTTGTTTATGTTTTGCTGGTGCTATTATTTTGGACTGTAGGAATACATGGAGACAATATTATGGGTGCAATTGGGGGCCCAATATTCTTACAATTTATTACGGCTAATACAAAAGCTTTTTTAGCTCATCAGCCTATTCCATATATAACTGCACAAGGATTTGTAGACTTTTTTGTAAATGTTGGAGGCACAGGTGCTACTATAGGTTTGGTTATTTTGATGCTTTTCTCCAAAAGCAAAACTTACAAATCTTTAGGAAGATTGGCATTCCCATCAGGTATTTTTATGATAAATGAACCAATTACTTTTGGGTTTCCAATAGTGTTTAATCCAACTATTATGATACCGTATGTTGGTACAGGTTTACTATTAACAGTTACCACTTACATTTTAATGTTTTTTAATATAATCAGTAAACCAGCAATATTAGTACCGTGGACAACGCCACCAATTATCTCAGAATATTTAATAACAGGCGGTGATTGGAGAGCAGCAGTTTGGGGAGCAATTGAAATATTAATTAGTATCTTAATATATTACCCATTTTTTAAGGCGGAAGAAAAAAAGCAATTAATTTTAGAAAAAAATGAAGCTATAGAGGAGTATAATTAATATTAGGAAAAGGTGGTTTTTATGAAAATATTACTTATGTGTGGAGCAGGTATGTCGACGAGTTTGTTAGTAAAAAAGATGGAGAAACAAGCAAAAGATATGGGATATAATGATATAAGTATTGATGCTGTACCAATAGATGAATTAGAAAATTATGTAGATTTGTATGATGTGTTTTTGCTAGGACCACAAGTGAGATATATGGAGAAAAAAGCTAAAGACATAATAGAATCAAAGGGTAAAAAATGTACAACAATACCACCGCAGGTTTATGGAAGAGTAGATGGAAAAAAGACTTTAGAGATAGCATTAGATTTAGCTAAAAAAGGAGAAATTTGAAATGGAACTAGAGCAGATTGTTTTTGAAATAATTTCGCATGCTGGAAATGCACGTAGCAATTGCTTTGAAGCATTAAGGCTTTCGAAGGAAGGTAATATTGATGAAGCTTATAAATTTATAGAAAAAGCTAAAGATGAATTGATTGAAACACATAAAATACAAACAAATTTATTACAAAAAGAGGCATCTGGCGATAAACAAGAAGTTACGCTTTTATTGATGCATGCAGAGGATCATCTTATGACGGCGATCCTTGCAAAAGAATTGATAACAGAGATGATTGAAATGTATAAAGTGATAAATAATACAAAGGAGAGTTCTTTAAATGTCTAAAAGAGGTTTGAAAATAGCCACCATAGGGGGTGGGTCTAGCTATACACCTGAATTGGTGGAAGGTTTTATAAAAAGGTATGATGAGCTGCCTTTAAAAGATTTGTACCTTGTGGACATTGAGGAAGGAAAAGAAAAGTTAGAGATAGTAGGAAATCTCGCAAAGCGAATGGTGGAAAAGGCAGGTGTAGATATAAATATTCACCTGACTTTGGATAGGCGTGAAGCAATAAAAGATGCAGACTTTGTGACGACACAGTTTAGGGTTGGACTTTTAGATGCTCGAATCAGAGATGAGAAAATACCTTTAAGATATGATGTGATAGGACAGGAGACTACAGGGCCCGGTGGATTTGCAAAGGCTCAGAGGACGATACCGGTGATACTTGATATATGTAAAGATATAGAAGAATTATCTCCAAATGCGTGGCTTATAAACTTTACAAATCCTTCTGGAATCATAACAGAAACAGTTTTAAAGCATACAAATGTGAAAACAATTGGACTTTGCAATGTTCCAATAGGTATGGTATATGGTGTTGCAGAAATGCTTGATGTAGATGTAAAGCGGGTGTCAATAGATTTTGCAGGGCTTAATCATCTTGTATGGGGTACCCATGTGTATTTGGATGGTGAAGACATAACAGAGAAATTGATAGATAGCTTTGCAGGTGGCAAGTCCATGTCGATGAAGAACGTGCCTGACTTACCATGGGAGGCAGAATTTATCAAATCTCTTGGAATGTATCCGTGCCCATATCACAGGTATTATTATCTCGCAGATAAAATGTTGGAAGAAGAGAAAAGAGATGCAGCAACGATAGGGACAAGGGGTGAGCAAGTCAAAAAGCTTGAAAAAGAGCTGTTTGAATTGTACAAAGATCCAAATCTCAATGTAAAACCACCACAACTGGAGAAAAGGGGTGGAGCTCACTATTCCGATGCAGCATGTTCACTGATAAACTCAATATACAACGATAAAAAGGACATTCATGTGGTAAATGTCAAGAACAATGGTACAATTTTAGATTTGCCAAATGATGTGGTTATTGAGACAAATGCCGTAATAGATAAAAATGGTGCACATCCAATAAATATAGGGCATGTACCGACAAAGATAAGAGGTTTGATGCAATCAGTGAAAGCGTACGAGGAATTGACAATAGAAGCTGGTGTGACAGGAGATTACTATACTGCACTTCAAGCCTTAACAATACATCCGCTTGTACCATCTGCGACAGTAGCTAAAAAAATTTTGGACGACATTATCAGAGAAAACATAGATTATTTGCCACAATATAGATAAGCAAAAAAGCCGGATTTTCCGGCTTTTTGTAGATATTTCATGAAACTAAATTACAGAATAATAAAATATACTTGAAATTTTATTTCACATGTAATATAATTATAAATAGAAAGAGGTGAAAACATTAACATGGCAGGAGATATAGAAAAAATTAAAGCAGTTATAAATAATTTAAAGCCTTCAGAAAAGAAAATTGCAGAGTATATAATAGAAAATGCTGATAAAATTTCAGAACTATCTATAGGTGAACTTTCAAAAAATAGCGGCACAAGCGAGGCAAGTGTTGTAAGATTTTGCAAAAATCTTGGATACAAAGGTTATCAAGATCTTAAAATAAAGATTTCAGCAGATTATACGTATAAGACAAAAAGCATTCAAGGTTTTGTAAATATAAACGATGATATAAATTCTATTGTTGTTAAAATATCAAAGAATAACATGCAGTCAATAGAAAAGACAATGGATATGCTGGATAGAGATGAACTGCAAAAAGCTGCTGATGCCATATTAAATGCCAATAAAATAGATATTTATGGTGTTGGAGCATCTGCTATTGTTGCGCAAGATATGTTACAGAAATTTATGAGAATAAATAAATCATGCACAGCTTACAGCGATTCTCACATGCAACTTGCATCTGCTGCAAATCTAAGCAATGGGGATGTTGCGGTAGGAATATCTTATTCCGGTGAGACAATGGATACTGTAGATGCCTTGAAAATAGCGAAAAATTCAGGTGCTACGACAATTTGCATCACGAGATTTGGTAATTCATCCATAACTAATGTTTCAGACATCAAACTTTTCGTATATTCTACAGAAGCGATTTTTAGAAGTGGTGCAATGGCATCACGTATAGCACAATTAAATGTCATAGATATACTGTTTTCTATAATTGCTTGTAGAAAATATGAAGATATAATTAAGTATTTGGAAAATACAAGTGAAGCTGTTTCGTCTAGAAAATATTGAAGGAGGATTTTATGTTAAATATATTCAGAAAAAGTTGTAAAACGTTATTGATAAAAGCACCAGTTGATGGAGAGATAGTAGATATAGTGGAAGTTCCTGATGAAGTATTTGCTCAGAAGCTTGTAGGTGATGGAGTTGCGGTAAATCCTAAATCGGATATTTTTGTATCACCAGTTGATGGTATTATAACAACTGTGTTTCCGACAAAGCACGCAATAGGCATCAAGACAATAGAAGGAATCGAGATAATGATACATGTTGGTGTGGATACTGTAAAATTAAACGGAGAAGGGTTTACGACATTTATAAATGAAGGCGATAAAGTAAAAGTCGGAGATAAATTATTGCAAATAAATAAATTGATTTTAGAATCAAAAGCAAAATCTCTCATATCGCCAATCATCATAACAAACATAGAGCGAATCAAAGAGATGAATAAAATTGTTGGTACTGTAACTGCTGGAGAGACAGATATCATAGAAGCAGTTATTTAATTGCTTAAGTGTGAATTAAATTTTCATAAATATAATTTATTTATGAAATAATGCAACATGAAAGGAGGATAGAAAAGTATATCAAGCTTTCAAAGATAAAAAAGAAAAGGAGGATGAAAAATGTCAAGAGAAAAAGACATAGCTGAAAGCATCATCAGGGAATTGGGTGGCAAAGAAAATGTCGTATCAATCACTAATTGTATGACAAGATTAAGAGTGTTGGCAAAGGATTATGACAAAATCAATTATGAAGCACTTAAAAAAGTCGATGGCGTCATTAAAGTCAACGAAGAAGGAGGAGAGTTACAGATTATTTTGGGACCAGGATTAGTGTCAAAAGTAGCAGGCGAGGCGTCTAAAAAAATAGGAATTAAATTGGGAGATGCACAAGAAATCAAAGCCGCAATAAATGAAAAAAACAAAACCCCCTTTAAACTTCTTTTAAGAAGAATCGCCAGCATATTTATTCCTTTGATTCCGGGATTAATAGGTGGCGGATTGAT
Organism: Thermoanaerobacterium butyriciformans; assembly: GCF_017874545.1. GTDB lineage: Bacteria > Bacillota > Thermoanaerobacteria > Thermoanaerobacterales > Thermoanaerobacteraceae > Thermoanaerobacterium > Thermoanaerobacterium butyriciformans. The sequence continues at coordinate 80,189 of NZ_JAGGLT010000009.1, forward strand.
ACTTGGCATAACCAATGTTGCTACAAAGTTTAATTGGATAGCTGATAAAAATTTGCTGGCTATGCTAAGTTTGTTTGGAAGCACAATTTTTACTTACATGGGTATCATGATAGGAATGAATACTGCTAAAGAATTTGGAGGTTCACCGACGCTTGGTGGTATACTTGCAGGTATCATCTATAATCCTGTTTTGGCAGATATAAAAATTGGCGGCAGTGCACTTGTTGTCGGCAGAGGTGGAATTATCTCGGTATTAATTGCAGCCGCATTTGCAAGTTGGCTTGAAAAAAATATTAGGAAAAGAATGCCAAACAGTATAGAATTACTTGCGACACCTCTATTGACAATTTTGATAGCAGGCTTTGCAACGCTTTACGTATTGCAGCCACTTGGTGGTTTTATAGCTGATGCCATAGGCAAAGCTGTGACAGTTGCGATTGCCGGTAAAGCTGGTGTGTTTACAGGATTTATACTTGCTGGTACTTTCTTACCGTTGGTTATGACAGGCTTACATCAGGGGCTTACGCCTATACACATGCAGCTTATTCAATCTACAGGTGTTACAATATTGCTTCCAATTTTAGCAATGGCAGGTGCTGGGCAAGTTGGTGCAGCAATTGCAGTATATGTCAAAACAAAAAGCAAACAGCTTAAAAAGATTATAGAAGGTTCAATACTTGTTGTAATTTTAGGTATTGGTGAACCACTTATTTACGGTGTTACTTTACCTCTTGGACGACCATTTATAGGAGCATGTATTGGGGCAGCTTTCGGAGGTGCATTTGAAGCATTAAAAGTTGTAGGCGCAAGAGGATTAGGAATATCTGGTATACCTCTTGCTGCTTTAATAGAACCAAATAAAATAATTTATTATATCATCGGTTTAATTATATCATATATTGCAGGATTTATAGCAACTTATTTGTTGGGATTTGAAGATCCAGTAGATGAAGAGATAAAAGATACTCAACCATTTAGTTTTGATGCATAAAAAGGGGCGTTTTGCCCCTTTAAGGAGTTGATTGTATGGCATTTGGCGTATCTGTTTATACTACGGATGACTTTTCAAGTCAAAAAAATAAAGAGTATATTAAAACGGCAAAAGGTTTGGGTATATGTTCTGTATTTACATCAATGCATATTCCGGAGATAGAATATGAAAGAAAAATAAATGAGATTAAAGATTTAGTGGAGTATATTAAATTATTAGACATGAAACTTACAATAGATATTTCACCTGTTACTATGAATATATTAGGTTCTTCATCAAACAACCTTAAATCATTTTATGAATTAGGAATAGATTGTTTGAGACTTGATTATGGGTTTACAATAGATGAAATTGCGGAAATGACTAAAAATAAATACGGTATAAAAATCGAATTAAATGCAAGCACGATAACAAAACAACAAATAAATGATTTGATATATAGGAATGCCGATTTGAGAAATTTAAGTGCTTGTCACAACTTTTATCCTAAACCATATACAGGACTTTCCTATGAATTTTTTAGAGAAAAAACTTTGATGATAAAAAGTTATGGACTTAAAGTTTCAGCATTTATTCCATCTCAGAAAGGCAAACGAGGTCCAATATATGAAGGATTGCCTACTCTTGAAGTTCATAGAAATATGAAGCCAGATATATCAGCAAGACATTTAATCTATTCAGGAATTGATGATGTATATTTTGGAGATGCATATGCATCCTTTGATGAGATAAGTGATGTTACGTCAGTCGATAAAGATGTGATTGAATTAAAAATTGATTTAGTTAATGACGTTACAGATTGTGAAAAAGATTTGATTTTTAATTGTATCCATACAAATAGAATTGACTCATCGGAATATATTGTAAGATCGGAAGAATCCAGAGGATATGCAAAGATCGGCAAGGAAATAAAAGCTCATAACTGTATTGATAGAAAAAAATACAGTGTAACAATAGATAATGAAAATTTTAAAAGGTATTCTGGAGAGCTAAATATCTGCTTGATTGATTTACCTAAAGATGAAAGGGTAAATGTAGTAGGACATATAGTTGAAGAAGAGTCTATTCTGGCCGATTTAGTCAAACCAGGCGTGAAATTCAGATTTAGAAAGGGCTGATATTATGAACTTAGAAGCATTAATGACAGAAGGTAGAAATCCAAATACGGTTGATATAGATAGGTTAAGTACAGAGAATATGCTAAGAAAAATAAACGAGGAAGACAAAAAAGTTCCGATGGCTGTAGAAAAAGAAATATCAAATATTGCAAAGGCTATAGATATTGCAGCGGAAAGATTAAAAAAAGGCGGCAGGCTTATATATATTGGCGCTGGTACAAGTGGCAGGCTTGGAATACTTGATGCTTCTGAATGCCCTCCTACATTTGGCGTATCTCCAGAAATGGTGCAGGGAATAATCGCAGGTGGAGATACGGCTATAAGAAAAGCTGTTGAAGGTGCAGAAGATAATATAGAACTTGGTAGATTGGACTTGATTGAAAGAAATTTATCCAACAATGATGTTGTGGTAGGAATTGCGGCGAGTGGAAGAACGCCTTATGTTTTAGGAGCACTTCATTATGCTAAAGAAATTGGAGCAGCGACAATAGGCATATCGTGTAATCCAAACTCTGAGATGAAAAATTTAGTTGATGTAATGATAGCACCTGTTGTTGGACCTGAAGTTATTATGGGTTCCACTCGAATGAAAGCAGGAACTGCTCAGAAGCTTGTATTAAATATGATTTCTACTGGCGTCATGATAAAGATTGGTAAGGTGTACAGCAATTTGATGGTTGATGTACAGGCGACGAACGAGAAATTAATTCACAGGGCAAAGCGAATAGTTAAACTTGCAACAGGAGCTGATGACGTTGCTATTGAGAAGATATTAGATGAGACAGATTATGATGTTAAATTAACTATACTAATGATACTTACAGGCCTTGAAAAATCTGAAGCTCAGGAACTTTTGGAAAAGGCAGGAGGTCATATAGAAAAAGCGTTGAAAGAAAATAGGATGAAAAGAAATTCTACTATCAATGCATAGTGCAAATATGATGTATAGCGTTGTTTTTTGGCTGAAGAAAATTTTTCTTCAGCTTTTATAATTCATAGCAAATTGGAATAATTTTTTAATATTGAGAGGATTTTTGAGATACATGTACATAAATTTTGGATAAAGGCAAATTTTGGAGTTTGTAATTGTTTTAGTAAAGATATAAAATTATATTAAAGTTGTCTGACATCTGATATATTACAATTAAATATTTAACACAAATTCAAGCTTTACATGATTTTAACACACACTTAATAATCACTTTATAATAGTCTGTTATATTAATCTTGTGAGAAGTTGCACCAATCATCAATGCAGCTAAAATTTCATTGACTTTAGGTTAACGTGCATCTGATTTATTCCATGCATCAGTGTTTAAACGAATATGACATAAGGGGGGGATTGTGTTTATACTCAAAAATATTTCAAATAATAAGATAAGTAGGAGGGTTTATATGTTTAAAGGTAGAGGCAAAGTTTTAAGTATCATTTTGACATTTGTGATGGTATTTGGCATGGCATTTTCAAGTATGCCTCAGATATCATATGCAGCTACGTCAAAAACATTTGACTTTGTGGAAGTCACTGATTTCCATGGATATCTGCAAGCATCAGGCAAATTAAGCGATGGAACGCCTATCACTCAGGAGAGAGGATCGGTACTGGCAAAAAGGATAAAGGACATAAAAGCAGCAAATCCTGATACTGTCGTACTATCTGGCGGAGATATGTTCCAGGGTACGCCTCTTTCAAACGTTTTAAAAGGTCAGCCTGTTATCGACATGATGAAAAGCATAGGTTTTGATGCCATGGCATTAGGAAATCACGAGTACGACTGGGGTATTAATTCTGTCATCGATACAAGCAGCGCAGTCTTAAAAGGTTCTACAATACCTGTTTTAGCAGCTAATGTATACGACAAAACCACAGGCAAACCTGTAAGTTATACGAAACCGTACGTTGTAATTGAAAGAGATGGAGTAAAGATCGGCATCATCGGCATTGTTGATAACAAAGAATTTCCGTCTATAATTTTGCCATCTCTCATAAGCAATGTAGATTTTAAAGATCCTGTGCCAATTGTAAATAATCTTGCACAGCAGTTGAGAAATGATGGTGCACAGATTGTAGTCGTCTTGGCACACATGGGAGCTACGACTGATAAGAATACAGGTGAGACAACAGGCAATCTCATTGATTTTGCAAAGAGCGTAAAAGGCGTAGACGCCATATTTGGCGGACATACCCATACGATCGTCACAACCAGAGTGAATGGAATACCTGTAGGTGTTGCAAATAATGCAGGTATGGGCTTTATCGATCTTAAAATAACAGTAAATAGTGATGGCACTGTAAATACAGGAGATATGGTTTACAATGATGATTACAGCTATTACAATACGAAAACACCGATAGTTGATGAAGATGTTCAAAGTATAGTCGATAAAGCCATACAAGATGCTGGACCACTATTTAGCCAAGTAATTGGCACTGCAGATGTAGATTTGACGAGAACTCAAAGTGCAAATCCTTTTGGAGATTCGATTTTAGGAAATTGGACGTCAGAAGTCGTTAAAGATGCTGTAAATGCAGATTTTGCTTTTGGAAACAATGGTGGACTTAGAACTGACGTATTAAAAGGCGATATCACTGTTGGAACAATGTATACGTTGATGCCATTTGACAATACCATTGTCACAGTAAGCATGACTGGTGCAGAGATTAAGAAGGTATTGGAACAAGCTGTTCAGGATGGTGGCAAAGGGATTCAGGTTGCAGGTCTTTCATTTAAGTATGATCCGAATAAGCCATCTATGAATAGAGTATTTGACATGAAGAAATCTGATGGAACACCGATAGACATGAATGCAAGATATCTTGTAGCAACGAATAATTTCATGGGAACTGGCGGAGATGGTTTTACAGAATTTACTGATCCCGATGTGCAGAAATCTTACATAGATACGCAGAAATTGGTGAGAGATGCATTTATCGATGCTGTAAAAGCACAAGGTCATATAACAGCAAAGATAGACAATAGGATATCTCCAGCCACAATGATAGATTCTAATGAGACGACTATAACAGTTTTAGCCACATCTGACGTGCATGGGAATTTGGTGCCATGGGATTACAGCAGTGCAAAAGAAGCTAATCAGGGCCTTGCGAAGGTAGCAGGTTATGTTGACAAAGTAAGATCTGAAAATCCCAATGTCGTATTAATAGACAATGGCGATACGATTCAGGGTACGCCACTTTCATACTACTATGATAAAATTGACACGAAGTCTGAATATCCGATGGCAAAAGCCATGGGTGCTATGCACTACGATACGTGGACGTTAGGCAACCATGAATTCAATTATGGTTTGGATGTCTTAAACAGGGTAATCGCTGATATGGAAAAAGAAAATATCCATGTCTTGTCTGCAAACACTTACAAAGATGATGGCACCAACTTTGTAGAGCCGTACTACATCAAGACGATAACTACGCCTATGGGCGATGTGAAAGTAGGCATATTAGGACTTACTACAAAAGAAATCCCTTCATGGGAAGACAAGGCACATTATGCAGGGCTCAAATTTAATGATCTTGTAGAAGAAGCAAATAAATGGGTGCCTAAAGTGAGAGCCGCAGGAGCAGATATAGTTGTCGTTGCTATGCACTCTGGTGAGGAAAGCCCATCAGATACTATACCGGAAAATCAGGTAAAAGCTGTAGCTCAAGGCGTAAATGGTATAGATGCGATAATAGCTGGCCATACACATGCTGTAATACAAATGGATACATTTAAAAATCCGGAAGGCAAAGATGTGATAGTGACAGAGCCTGGCAAATGGGGGCAATACGTTTCAAGGATAGATTTCAACTTATCTAAAGATGAAAACGGAAAATGGGTAATCGACAGTAAGACAAGCAAAGCTGTTGCGATGGACAGTTCAGTACAACCTGATGAAAACATAATGCAGCTTGCAGAGCCATATCAAGAAGCTACTCTTAAATACGTAGGAACAAAGATAGGTACAGCTTCTGGTGACTTCTTAGGAAAAGATCAATTGACAAAAGAAACGGCTTTGATGGATCTTATAAACAAGGTGCAAAAATACTATGCAAAGACAGATCTTTCAATTGCCGCGCCGTTAAGCAGCACTGCACAGATATTAAAAGGCGATGTCACAATACAAGACATGATGAGCGTATATGTGTATGAAAATTATTTGTACGGAATAAAGATGACTGGCAAACAGTTAAAGGATTGGATGGAATGGTCTGCCCGTTATTATCAGCAGGTTAAATCTCCAGATGATCCTATAACAAAAGATAAGACCCTCAATATACCGGATTACAACCTTGATCAGCTTTATGGAGCAAGTTACACGATAGACCTTACACAGCCTGTTGGAAACAGGATAAAGAATCTTACGGTAAATGGCAAACCAGTAAAAGACGACGATGTATTTACAGTTGCAATAAATAACTACAGATTTAATGGCGGCGGAGGTTTCATGAAGGCAGCCGGAATTACAAATCCTGTTGTTGTCTTTGACTCAGCTAAAGCTTATGGTGACGATGGACAGGTAAGAAACTTGATGATAAGCTATATAAAGGTGAAAGGCACTATAGATCCTGTTGTCGACAACTACTGGACAATATCTAAGACACCAGTTTCAGAAGGAAATATTATAAGCAAAGGTATTGTCACAGCGTCAGCTTTAAATGTGCGTTTAGGCGCTGGAACAAATTACAAAGTGATAGACATATTAAGGGCTGGTCAATCCATTGATATAGTAGGGGAAAATAATGGATGGTACAAGATTGACTACAATGGAAAGACGGGTTATGTATACAGTAAGTATGTAGCTTCGTCCCCAGATTTATCAAATGTATCCGTATTGAAAGTGGTGAAGGTGACTGCTAAAGACGGGCTTAATGTCAGAGTGAACAATTCCATAAATGCGTTAAAAATAGGAGCAATACCGTATGGATATGAATTAAAAGTAGTCGGCGAATACGACGGATGGTATAAAGTCCAGTATAACGGCGCGTACGGATTTGTTTACGCAAAGTACACAAAATAGAAAGATAAAGTTAATGAAAGGGAAGGCTGTATGATGGCAGCTTTCCCTTTTGTCATACATAAATAGTATAAAAGGCAGTTGGATAGAGACAAATATAATGATAGAATATAGATGATTTATTATAGTGATTGTAAGAAGGGAATGAAGAGGAAGTTGTACATAGGAGATGTAGAAATCAAAAACAATGTTTTTTTGGCACCTATGGCAGGTGTTACAGATAAGCCTTACAGGCGTATATGCAGTGAGATGGAATGTGGATTTGCATACACAGAAATGGTCAGTGCTAAAGGCCTTTACCATGGAAGCGAGAATACAGAATTTCTTACAGACATAGATGATGATGAAAATGTGGCATTGCAGATATTTGGTTCTGATCCTTATATAATAGGTGAGATTGCAAAGAGATTAAATGCGTCAAATGCAAAGACAATAGACATAAACATGGGATGTCCGACGCCTAAAATAGTGAAAAACGGCGATGGTTCAGCTTTAATGCTTAAACCGGAATTGGCGGAAAGTGTAATTAAAGCTGTGGTAAAAAATTCGTCAAAGCCTGTAACTATAAAGATAAGGAAAGGATGGGACGATGCTCATGTAAATGCTGTTGAGATTGCTAAAATGTCTGAAAATTGCGGCGTAAAAGCTGTGGCTGTTCACGGTAGGACGAGAGAGCAGTTTTACTCAGGTCGTGCTGATTGGGACATAATAAAAAAAGTGAAGGATAATTTAAAAATACCCGTAATAGGAAATGGAGATGTCTTTTCGCCGGATGACGCAAAAAGGATGATAGATGAGACAGGCTGTGACGCAGTAATGGTTGGCAGGGGCGCAGAAGGAAATCCGTGGATTTTCAAAAGAATACATCATTATCTAAGCACAGGCGAAATTTTGCCAGAGCCGACTGTAAGTGAAAAGATTGACATGATTTTAAAGCACCTTGACATGATGATAGAATACAAAGGTGAACAAATAGGAATATTGGAGATGAGAAAGCATATAGCATGGTATCTTAAAGGTATCCGCGGTGCATCTAAAATAAAACAGATGGTATTTACCATGTCTTACTATAAAGAAGTCAAAGAGCTTTTGATTAGCATTAAAAGACAATTTGAATAATGTAAAAAATACATGCACAAAACCCTTCTATAATAGCATAGACTAAAAAGAAGGGGGATTTGGAAATGCTCATATTGCCTAACAATAAATACCTATCAAGTAATAATGAATTGCAAAAACAAGTTGAAATATCTGGCGTTAGCATTGAGGAGTTTAATTTCAAGGAAAATTTAAAGAAAAAAAGCCTCTTTAAAAAAGAGGACTTTTATAAAAGGTTTCTCACTTTAAATGGAGCTATTATGATATCAAAACCGTTTGAAACTGGAGAAGTAAATAAATTCTATGTAAGTTTATACGATTTAATTAAAAACATCAATTCAGAAGAAGTATTTGGCGTCAAGTTTCCTTCGAGAAGCAGTGAAAAGACAGTCTATAAAAACAGCATATCATTTGACAAGTTTACGATAGGAGACATAATAGTAGCAACAAGCCAGGGTTTTCACGTGCAAGGTGCGATAAGACATGCTGCGATATTTGACAGCAGGAGATATCATGGAAGCATCGATGATAAATGCCTATTGACAGCGGAACCAGACCAAGGTGTGATTTATGAGACAATAAGATTTTACAGAGAAAATTTCAGCGAGGCGTGGGGGCTGACAGTCCCAAAGGCTACAATAGAAGAAAGAGTAAAAGCCGTTGATGAAGTATCCAAATTTGTCGGAAAACCTTACAGTTGGAGGGCTGACAAAAACGATGATGAAAACTGGTATTGCTCAAAAGTCCCATGGGCCGCATACAAAAAATCATCAGGAATAGACATAGACGGAAATGGAGGCTTTTGGGTGCTGCCAATTGACATCTTTATATCAAAAGAAACAGAAGTATTTGAGTATTCTAATTCATAAGGCAGGATTTTAACCTGCCCTTTAAAATGCAATTGAATGTTATAACTTTGTAATGTATAATTTAGGAAATCGTAATTTTATTTTATTATTGTAATAGGGGGATGTTTAATGGATCGCGATAAGTGGAAATTCAGGATCGGTGGAGCGCTTTTAATATTGGTGGGACTATGGAATGTGTTTGGGTTTGTGATTACAATAGAATTTGGCAAATTTTCTTTTGGCATAAATGATATAGGAGATATCATTATCACCATATTGATGCTATATTTAGGATATATAATGGTGAGATACAGTTGATTAATTTCCAGCATCATTATAAAAAGCAATAAAATGGAATAATAGTTATTATCAATTGATTTTGAAATTCAATACTTTAAATCAAAAATTATTGCATATTTTCAGCCGTTAAGCTATAATATATACCAATAATAAAGTTTCAATTGATAATATGGAGGATATCATGAATAAACAAAACTCAGCTTTGCTTTCAGTGATTTCTAATAGTGCATTAATAGTTATAAAATTATTGGCAGGAATACTAATGCATTCAGTAAGTGTAATTTCTGAAGCTATACATTCTTCTATTGATTTAATTGCCAGTTTAATTGCTTTTTTATCTATACGAGTAGCAGTAAAACCGGCAGATGAAGATCATCCTTTTGGACACAGCAAATATGAGAATATTTCTGGATTTGTGGAAGCTATCTTAATTTTTTTTGCAGCTATATTAATCATATATGAGGCAGTGCGAAGAATAGTAACAGGTACTTATGTAGAAAATTTGGGAACTGGAATTATTGTGATGCTTTTTGCATCTTTTGTAAATGCAGTAGTATCATATTTTTTATTTAATGTAGCAAAAAAAGAAGATTCTATTGCCTTAAAGGCAGATGCAATGCATCTTTTGACTGATGTATTTACTTCTTTAGGAGTTACAATAGGACTTGTTATTATAAAAATTACTAAATTGGGTATTTTAGATCCAATCATAGCTATTTTTGTTGCAATGCTTATTATAAAAGCGTCAATTGGACTGACAAGAGAAGCATTAAAAGATTTAACAGATACCAGTCTTCCAGAAAAGGAAGTTAAAGAAATAGAGAATATTATAAAATCAAATTTTGAAATTACAAGTTTTCATAAATTAAGAACGAGAAAATCAGGGCCTCGAAGAGAGATAGACGTTCATTTGCGAGTAGACAAAGATTACAGCATAGTAGAAGCTCATGAACTGTCACATAAAGTTTCAAAGCAGATAGTGGATAAATTTCCGGATTCCCATGTGATAATTCACATAGAGCCTGAAGGAAAGAAATAAAATGAGATAAAAAAAGCAGGGATTCAAACTGCTTTTTAAAATGCAATTGAATGTTAATAGCCTTAATAAACTTTTTTATTTTAAAAAATTTTTTATAAAAAACTGTAACAAATTCCTTAGAAATTTGTCTTATATTGAGAGAGAGCAAGTTGCAAGATAAATTTGGTCCAATTGATAAATATTGCAAACATGGGAAGGATGTGATTGCAATAAAAAAGAAAATATCAATATTTGTAATTATCCTCATGAGCATAATAATCTTCATAGTTTTACTCAGTGTATTTCAATATTATAAAAGCTTTTATGGATTAAAAGGTGAAATCATGCTTATGGAAGGTGAAGCTCCATCATTTCCCGTTTTAATATACGATATTAAAAATAACAAAAAATATGAAATCAGGAATATATTTTACGATGTCCAGTATGATGCAAATAATGGAAATAACTTGATTGCTGTCATTAATAATGAAATTTATAAGATAAATGAATATCAGCGTACAGATTTTGCAAACAGACAACTATTATATACAGGAGAAAACGTCCGTTATCCTAAATTTGTTCCAGATAAAAACGCTATTAGTTTTACACAAAAAGATAAATTGACTTATTATGATCTGGATGCAAAAAAATCAATTGTCATTGCAAAGCTTTTGCTTCCCGGATACGATTGGCTCGATTCAGATACGGTTTTATTTACGGAGGTAGATAGTAGTGGGAGTTTAAATATTATGGCATATAAAATAAGCAATAACAAAACTTATGTTTTTAAAAAAGATGCATCTTATCCATCACTATCATATAATAAAAAGTTTTTAGCGTATCAAAGAGGAAATGTCAGAAATGTAGTGTATATAGAAGAGATTAATGGAAGTCACCGCAAATCTGTAAGGGTAAATTCTATCGGTCTTCTTCCTTATAAGCCTTCATCTGATGGAAACTACTTGATAGGAGCAATGTACTATGCGGGTCATGCAGATGTCGTTATTATAAATGTGACTAATAACAAAATCAGAAAGATCTTTCCCGGCATTTTTCCATCTGTTTTAGATTGGAAAGAATGATAATGGATTTAAATGGAAGATGGGTGATATTAGTGAATAGTTTAATTCGAAATAATAAATACATTATCCATATAACTCTATTGGCTATTTATATTTTATGGATATTGAACTTAGATTACTTTTATCCTTTTATAAGATTTAAGTCTTTAAGATTAAACGATATTTTTTCTTTGTGTATTCAGATAATTCCATTAATGCTGTTAATAAATGGCTTTAGATTTAAACATATTTCTGCAAAGATAGTGAATAGTGTGATTTCAATAATATTAATGTTGATAAGTGCAACAATTGCAGCCATTATTTTATTTGCCACTATTACTCTTAATGTAAATGAGGCGTTTATGCCAATTCACAATATTAGGTTTGAATCAAGCTCCGTTATAGTTTATAGATCAAATTACGGTGCAACTACGGATTTTGGAATAACAGTTAGGCAGGAAAAAGAAATCATAAAAGGTGTTTTGCTTGTTAAAAATTTACTTCGTAAAGATCATGTTTATGATATTTCAGTAAAGAAATTAGATAATAATGCGGTGGAATTAATGGGTGAAAAAATATATTTAAAGCGAAATGTGTATTTCCCATAAATTTTTGTTAGATGATTGCAAATATGTTAAGGAGGCTTTCTTGTTGAATAAACTATTTTTTTATAAAAAAACTGTAACAAATTCCTTAAAAAATTGTCTTATATTATGAAAGAATAAATTTGTAAGTTTTACGGGGGATTTATATGGGAAATATGCAAATATATGATGAAATACTTTATTCATATAAAAGATGCGTAAAAGCAGGGCTTACAAGTTCGACGACGGATCCTGCAATAATTTCAAGAGGAAATGATTTGCAAATCAGATTAAACAAAAATATGACATTAATTGAGACATTTAAAAATGTTGTTGGCAATATTTTAAGGAGCTTAAAGGGTAAATACATATTTTTATTAACTGATGATGAAGGATATCTTTTGGATACGATGTGTCATGAGAAAATCCTATGTCACATCAATTTTGACTGTTCAATTGGCATATCTTTTAAAGAAGAAGCCATAGGTACAAATGCCATATCAATGGCGATGAAACTAAAAAGATTAGTATATTTGGAACCCAAGTATCATTATTGTGACATTCTAAAAAAATGGAATTGCATTGCTGCTCCAATAATTGTAGATGAAAAAATAATAGGATATTTAGATGTTTCAACGATAGAAAGAGACATGACAGAAGAAATGAATGTGGTTGTCGAATTGCTTTCAGATAAAATTGCTAATGAATATAAAAACTGTTTAAAGAATTCTGAACTAGTAAACAAAAATATAGATTTTACAGACAAACAAATAAAAATATTGATAATGCTTGCAAAAGGCTATAAAGAATTGACAATATCAAGAGAACTTGGGATTAAACCAGTTACCGTAAAATATCATAAGAAGAAAATAATTGAGAAACTTTGTGTAAAAAGCATTCAAGAAGCAATAGTAAAGGCAACAAAGTTAAATTTAATAGATATTGATTAAACCAGACTATATCTTTGTATAGTTTTTTGGTTTTTATGTAAAAACTATACAAAGATATAGTAGACATTGGAAATTTATCATTGTAAAATGAATTTAAAGAATTGATTAAATATTTAATGTTAGGAGGAGATTAAAGTGAAAAACAAAAATTTTGTAATTGTTTTTGTTATAATGTTACTTATTTTTTTGTTTAGCAATATACCAGTTTTTGCATTAACATATTCAATGCATTGTTATGATTGGCAAGGTGGTTATTGTGATGGTAAAGCAAATGGAAAAACATATAGTTTGAATGCCGGTAATGTTAGATTAGATTCTTATGCGAAAATAACATGGGTTCCATCGAACTCAAAAACTACAACGGAAAAATATACAATAGCATTAATGAAAGATAATTGGTGGGGAAAATCTAATCAGGGAACACGTACACAAACAGCGTCAATTAATGGTACAAAAAATGTTGCTACATGGAGCATTTCTTCAAGTGGTACATACTATTTTTACTATGAAAACTTATTATATAAGTAGCCAAAAAAGCGCAGACTTCCCCTACAGCTTTTAAAATAGACTTTAAAGGAAATTAATGGATATATTTATGTTTGTTGTGTGGCAATTTCAGGTTTCC
>NZ_JAGGLT010000010.1 GCF_017874545.1 Thermoanaerobacterium butyriciformans
GCGATGGACACCCTTGCGGTTCAGCTAGTGGTTCCCACTACCAAGCCCACAGCGGACTTTCACCGCCTAGTTATCGCCCATGCCGGGCGCACAATACTGAAAGCGGGGATGCCCCCGCCATCTTACTTGACTGTAAATTCTTTTTCTGTTGTGGATATAAGGCTGGCACTAACTGCTTCTACCAGCTCACCGCCGTTTGTGTCAAATATGTTTTTTGAGATTATAGTATCCATCGCTGTTTTTACTTGATCATCTGTCAATGTTTCAAGGGCATTATCTACATTGATTCTAAAATTGCTGCCAAGCTTATTTTTAAAATTCATCTGAAGTTGAACTGCCACACTAAAACCTCCTTTCTTTGCCAATTAGTTTAGATTATTACTCCTGTGCTAGATCAACTTGATTTATGCGTGTCACAGATTTTACAGGATATGTTTGAAGTCCACTTAAAATTACAGCTACGTCCATGACATCCTGATCCAAAGCAGAACTTTTGATATTGTTGTAAGTCCTGCTTCTTACGATGTCAACACCTCTTTCGTCTTTCCCAGTAATGTATGATATTGAAAGCCTTGAGCCCTGCGGAGTTGATATAACAGCCATCTTGACACCTCCTTTTTAATTTTTACACTTATAATATAGAAAAAAATCAAAAATCTTACCCATAAAAAAAGCAGGAAATTATCTTAAAAGATAAAATCCTGCTTTTTAAGTGATATCCCCTATTTCGCCAGCTCATATATGGCACGGGCATATATCTTTGCATTTAAAATGAGATCATCTATTTCAATGTACTCATTTGCTTGATGATCAAGATCAGGTTTCCCTGGGAAAATCGGTCCAAAAGCCACCATATTTTTCATTTCTTTCGCATACGTTCCACCACCTATTGAAAGAGGCTCATCTTTCCTTCCTGTCACATCTTCATAAACCTTCATAAGAGTTTTTATGAGAAAATGGTCCTTTGGAAAATAAAGTGGCGGCTGATGCATCATATTCTCGACTTTAATACCATATTCTCCTATTTTCTCATTAAATGGATTCATCAAGTCTTCATATTTAAATGTAACCGGATACCTTATATTTAGTCCGATGGCGCCTTTCTCCTCATTTAAATTAATTGTGCCGACATTAAACGAAATCTCTCCTGTATCATCTTTCAAATTTACTCCAAATGTCTTGCCATTTGTTTCAAGCCCCACATTTTTCGCAAAAAAATCTATGAATTTCTTCACATCATCCTTTTGCTGATAGATAACATTTAAAAACAATATAAGCTGCATTATGGCATTCTTGCCAAGATGAGGAAGACTTCCATGTGCAGACACTCCGCGAGATTTGATGACAAGCATGTCATTTTCAATACCGCAATCTAAATCAAAGCCTGTCACATCTCTAAATCTTTTTACTTCATCTGGGATACTTACTCTTCGTTTTTCATCTTTGACAATTATTGCACATTCACAATAATCAGGGACCATGTTTGGCCTGTTGCCGCCTTTTATGTACTTTATAACAATATCATCATTCTTTTTTAGAAAATCTTTTACGACCTCAAACATAGTTATACCCTTTTCTGCGTATATAACTGGATAATTTGCATCTGGAGTAAAACCTATTGTAGGTGCTTCATCATGCTTTAGATAGTATTCTATCTCTTTTGAACCCGTTTCTTCATTTGTGCCAAACAATATCCTTACTCTCTTACTTAATTTAAGACCTGAATCTTTAATCGCCTTTAAAGCATAAAGAGAAGCCATAATTGGGCCTTTATCATCTATCGCACCCCTGCCGTATATTTTCCCATCGTGTATTTCAGCACCATATGGAGGATAATCCCATCCATCACCTTCCGGAACAACATCTAAATGTCCAAGAACACCTACCATATCATCTCCTTCGCCGTGCTCAGCATAGCCCACATATCCATCGACATTTTTTGTCTTAAATCCAAGGCTATCGGCAATCATGAGAGCTTTTTCTAAAGCTTTTCCTGGTCCTTCCCCATACGGCATACCAGGCTTCGGCTCCCCTTCAGTGCTCTTTATTTTAATAATCTCCTGTGTAGACTTCACCAACTCATCCTTTAAAATATCTACATACTGATCTAATATCATAAAAAGCCCTCCTACCACAATATTATAATACCATTATAGTCTCTTTTTATAGTGAAATAAAGCAATAAAGACAGCATTCGCCCTTCTAAAGAGGAATGAGCTTCCTATTGTAATGACAATTTACTACCTCAAAAAAGTTCATTTTTATAATATGTTAATGTAAATATGCAATAATTTGTTCAAAGTATTTTCCTCTTTCTTTTTTATTATTAACAGTACCCACAACACTATCCTTTAAAAATAAAATATCTTTGCCAGTCCTAACTTTATAATGAAGGCAGGCTTTATACAGCATTTCTCTCTGGCTTTTTGTAAGCTTCAAATTATAAGATATTTCGTCTATCAAGCCCAATTCATCTCTTTTAAATATCTCATTTTCGTTTTTCATAAAGTCTTGAGCCCTTTTTATGAACACATCGATTTTATCTAAATTTTTCTCAATAATGGATGAAACCACATTTTTATCAACAATATCAACACCTATCCTGTCAGAAACTAACTTAATCAAAAATATCCTGTGCTGTTCTACGTACTTCGATGCTGAAAGGTAAAAACCGCTGGATTCCATATCACACAAAGCTTCTTCTAACTCACTCACATCTTCTACTGGTTTATCAAAAGTTTCAATAGAATTCTCATAAAATTCGTGTTTCAGCAGTACATCTGTATAGTAATCTTTTCCTGTAGAAGCGTCCTTTATCTTATTTATAAGATATGGAGTGCCAATTTCTACATCATCTTTTGCACCACATATACCTATGTTTATTACAATATCCTCATCAAAAAGAAGATTTTTGGATAAAATATGAGACGTAGCTGCAGCACAGGCGATTTTTCCAACACCGGTTATTATTAATGTCGTATTATCGCTTTTAAAAATTTGATAAAATCTATCATACATGTCTTTTTTTAAGCCATAATATTCTATAATAGGCTTTGCCTCCACATACATAGATACAGATATGTAAACCATGATTTCTAATCTCCTTTTTTTGTCAGATTCATGGAAAAATGCTTATAATATTATAATTCTTTTACCAAGCCTACACAAATAAATTTTTATTTCATACTATTAAATATAGAAGCAATAAAAGTCAGGTGTCAATGGTAATGAAAAAGGCGGGAGGTGCATTCCCGTCTTTTTCTTTTTCTGCAAATGTAAAGTTTGTATTGTTTCCAAATACAATGCCTCCCTTAAAAAAAGAAAGCGTACATAAGTACACTACGCTTTAATCAACTCTATATATAATTGCACCTAGATTTTTTAGCTTTTCCTCTATATTTACATAACCTCTATCTATATGATGCACATCATTAATAATCGTCTTTCCTTCTGCTATGAGTCCTGCCAAAATCAGTGCAGCTCCAGCTCTTAGATCTGTAGCTTTAACCTCCGCCCCTGACAAATGATCGATTCCTGTTACTACTGCAGTTCTTCCTTCAATCTTTATGTCTGCACCCATCCTCTTTAATTCGTCCACATGCATAAATCTATTTTCAAAGACTGTCTCTATAATTACACTAGTCCCTTTCGCTCCAGCCATCATTGCCATCATCTGCGCTTGCATATCTGTTGGAAATCCTGGATATGGAAGCGTCTTCACATCAACAGCCTTATAATTCCTATTTCCTTTAACTCTCACACCTGTACCTTCCTCAAATACATCAATACCGCATTCAGTTAGTTTAGCAATAATAGGTTTTATATGATCTACTATGACATTTTCTATAAGTACATCACCACCAGTCATGGCAGATGCAACCATATACGTACCAGCTTCGATCCTGTCAGGTATAACCGTATGTTCTGTTCCTTTTAGTTCTTTTACACCTTCAATCCTTATTGTATCTGTACCAGCACCTTTTATATTTGCTCCCATCTTATTTAAGAAATTGGCAAGGTCTACTACCTCAGGCTCTTCTGCTGCATTTTCTATCGTCGTAATACCATCAGCAAATACAGCAGCCATCATGATATTTTCAGTGGCGCCAACGCTGGGAAAATCTAAATATACCTTTTTACCTACAAGCTTTTTGGCCCTTGCCTCTACATATCCATGCCCTATATCTATCTCCGCCCCAAGAGTCTGAAACCCTTTCAAATGTAAATCAATCGGCCTTGTCCCTATTGCACATCCACCAGGCAGTGATATCTTTGCGCGGCCTAGTCTTGCTAGGATGGGCCCCATCACAAGAAAAGATGCTCTCATCTTTTTTACTAGATCATAAGGTGCCTCCACATCTTTTAAATTAACATTTATCTTTAATTTTCCGTCCTTAAAGGTACAATTGGCACCAAGAAATTTTATAAGTTCTATCATGACATTTACATCTTTAAGCTCTGGTACATCGTCTATAAGCACTTCTCCATATGACAATAGTGATGCTGCAATGATTGGCAAAACAGAATTTTTCGCGCCACTTATCTTTACTGTACCTCTTAATGCAGGACTATTCTCAACAATGATTTTCGTGTATACCACCCTCTAATGTTAATATTCTATTGCTATTATTGGTGTCGCAATCCAGATATAAGTTTTGTCATCGAAACTGCTGTATCTTAATGCTACGTTTAAATTTATTTTTTCACTTCCCATCTCAATATATTCCTTAATTTTATTTGTGTGAGCAGAAATACTGACTAAATTTTCATCGTTTAAACCTTCCACTTTGACAGCGTTCGTGTCTTTCATCACTTCTTCTAATATACTACTTATTTTGTCCTTATTCAACTGTCCTTTGTATGCACCTACAAGGCATGTAGCAATTTCTGGGGTAAGGCTTAATTTGGAATAGGCTTTTTTTATTTTTTCGTTTTCACCAATCACGTCCTTATTGCCTTTCAGCAAATATTCATCTATCAAAATATATGTTTCATCTGCCACATCATTTTTGACGCTTTGTACCACAATTGATATTTTTTTATTGCCTTCATCATATTCTGCATCACATTGTCTAAAATTAGCTTGATCTAATTTTGACACTTTTACTTTTTTATCGTCAATTTCCATTGATTTTATAATTTTTTCTACAATCATATTCATTTCACTTATAGACGTAAATTTTGAATTCAACTTTGACCATGCATTAATGTTGGAATATTCATAAGATGCTCCACTTTTTTCAAAGCTATTTTCCAAAACAACAATATCATTGCTTTTTGCTGAAAAAGCATCCATTTGAGAATTTAGCATGACAAACACGATTAATGTTGTTACAACAATCAATGATAACTTATTAAACATATTCATTCCTCCATAATCGAAATAAAAGTGGGCGGTATCATACGGTAAATTCACAAGGGGGATAATAAATTCACCATATGTTCCGCCCAACCTAATATAATTATTGACAATTTTAATGTATTTATACATAAAAAATAGGACTATCCTTAATTTAGGATCGTCCTGCTGCCTTTAAATTCATCCGGCTTTTCATCCATCATGCCAAATACATATTTTATAGCGCTTACAATGCGCTTTGATGCATTGCCATCACCATATGGGTTTACTGCATTTGCCATCCTGTCGTATTCATTTTTATCTGTAAGTAGAAGTTTTGCTTCACTGTACACTCTATCAAAATCCGTCCCTATTATCTTTACGGTACCTGCTTCAACTGCTTCAGGCCTTTCTGTCACATCCCTTAGAACCAAGACAGGCTTACCTAATGATGGCACTTCTTCCTGAAGCCCTCCTGAATCTGTCATAACCATGTAACACCTTTTTAAGAGATTGTGCATTTCATCTGTGTCAATTGGATTAAGCAGCAATACATTTTCAATATCATCAAGAATACTAAAAACAGCATCTCTTACGATAGGATTTTTGTGGACTGGATATATTATATACGTATCTTTAAAATCCACCGCAATCTTTCTTAATGCATTGCATATACTCTCTATAGGTTCACCCCAGTTCTCTCTCCTATGAGCCGTTACAACAACTACTCTTTTATTTTCATAGTCTATATTGTTTAATCTGTCATCCCGAAATACATAATTATCTTTAACAGTATATTTCATTGCATCTATGACTGTATTTCCAGTTACGAAAATGTCTTTTTCACATACACCTTCTCTTAATAAATTGTCCTTTGCCGTCTGTGTGGGTGCAAAATGTATATCCGTAAGAACTCCTGTAAGCTTTCTATTCATCTCCTCAGGATATGGAAACCATTTATCGTGAGACCTTAATCCGGCCTCTACATGGCCTACCTTTATCCTCTTGTAAAAAGCCGACAAGGCAGAAACAAAAGTTGTAGTTGTATCACCATGTACGAGAATTAAATCAGGTTTTTCCTTTTCTAAAACTTCGTCAAGTCCTTTTAAGACAGATGACGTTATAGCAGACAGTGATTGATTTTTCTTCATTACATCAAGATCGTACTTAGATTTAATATTAAAAAGCCTCAGCACCTGATCCAGCATGTCCCGGTGCTGAGCTGTAACACAAACTACCGTTTCTATATCGCTGGCACTTTCCAACTCTTTTACAAGTGGTGCCATTTTTATTGCTTCTGGTCTTGTACCAAAAATCGGCATAACTTTTAGCATGTCTTCAGCTCCTTATATTTACACATTCATATTTTTCGCCTTATGTCCATACAATCCCATTTTATCTGCTCCCCATAAAATTGCTAAAATTGCGATAATCAATATTATATAGCCTTTTGCACCATTTGTGGAGGATATAAGTATCGCGCTTAAACCTAAGAACAAACTTACACCATACATGACAAAAACTGCCTGTCTCTGCGAAAGACCCAATGCTAAAAGCCTGTGGTGCAGATGTCCTTTATCTGCCTCCATAATAGGCTTTTTATTTGCTATACGTCTTATTATCGCAAATGCTGTATCAAACACAGGAACTCCTAAAGCCAAAATCGGCACAGCAATTGCTATAGCCGCAGCAGATTTTACAGCACCTTGAATAGATACTGCCGATAAAATAAAGCCTAAAAACATGGCACCTGTATCGCCCATAAATATCTTCGCAGGATTAAAATTGTACGGTAAGAATCCAAGTGCAGCACCTGTTACAGCAACAGTAATAAGTGCTGTAGCATATCGTCCGTTTAAAAGAGATACTACAAATAGGGATCCAGATGATATGGATGCTATTCCTGCAGCAAGTCCATCAAGCCCGTCAATTAGATTCATAGCATTCGTAATGCCTACTATCCAAAATACACTGAGTGGTATTGCAAAAACTCCTATGTTTATCATGCCATCTCCAAATGGATTCGTTAACCAATCAATTCTAACACCACTTAGGACAACTACCAATGATGCTACAAGCTGTCCTAAAAGTTTCACTCTCGCCTTTAATTCATATTTATCGTCAAATATTCCAAGTACAACTATAATTGTACTTCCTACAATTATTCCAAGATTAGTCTGGGATTTTGGCAGAAATAAAAGTATGCTAAGAATTGTGCCAAGGTAAATGGCTAATCCGCCGATAAGTGGTACTGGCTTCTTATGAACACGCCTTTTATCCTTTGGTATATCAATGGCTCCAATCTTGTAAGCCAATTTCTTTGCCGCCGGTGTAGCCATAAGTGCAACCACAAAAGCCACCACAAACGACAAGATGTATATTCCCATTTTAACACTCCCCTGAATGTTTATACATATTTATATAATATGCCACAATTGACCTTATTGTCAACTACATCTTATCTATCTATTTTTACCACTTCAATAGAGGCTTCTTTAAAATACTCAAAAGATAGCTTATCAGGGTAGTCCCCTTCATAAACAACCCTTTTTATTCCTGCATTTATAATCATCTTAGCACACATAGAGCAAGGACTTGCACTTACATAAATTGTAGCATCTTTAGTGCTGACACCATTTAATGCTGCCTGTATTATGGCATTCTGCTCAGCGTGGGTTCCCCTGCACAGCTCATGTCTTTCACCTGATGGTATATTTAGATTTTCTCTCATGCAGCCAACTTCTTCACAGTGTTTAAGCCTTGTTGGTGCACCATTGTATCCCGTCGATATGATATGCTTGTCCTTGACGATGACGGCACCTACCTGTCTTCTCAAGCAGGTAGAACGGGTCTTTACGACATCCACCACCATCATAAAGTACTCATCCCATGAAGGCCTCATCATTACATTCCTCTTACTTCGTCCCGAAAAGCCTGTCCCCTGCATCTCCAAGGCCCGGTACTATATAGCCGTGCTCATTTAACCTTTCGTCGATGCAAGCAACATAAATAGGTATATCGGGATGATCTTTGTGAACTGCTTCTATTCCTTCTGGTGCTGCAATCAGATTAACAAGTTTTATGCTTTGTGCGCCTCTCTCTTTCAAAAAGTGTATAGCAGCACATGCAGAACCACCTGTTGCCAGCATAGGATCAACAACTATTAAATCTCTCTCATTTATGTCTGATGGCAGTTTACAATAGTATTCTACAGGTTTCAATGTCTCAGGATCCCTGTATAAACCTATATGCCCTACCTTTGCTGCTGGTATAAGCTTCAGCATACCATCTACCATTCCAAGTCCAGCCCTTAAGATAGGCACTATACCTAGCTTTTTACCAGCGATGACTTTAGTCTTCGCCACAGCAATAGGAGTCTTTACTTCTATCTCTTCAAGCGGAAGATCTCTTGTTACTTCATATGCCATAAGCATAGATATCTCTTCCACAAGCTCTCTGAACTCTTTTGAACCAGTATTCTCATCTCTTATCAAGCTGATTTTGTGCTGTATAAGTGGGTGATCTAGAACATAAACATTTTTATACATTTACTTACCTCCTATGTTATCTTGAATACTTCTTTTCAATTTCTGTAATCTTATCAAGTCTTTTTTGATGTCTTCCACCTTGAAATTCCGCATTAAGCCATTCATCAACTAAAATAGCTGCAAGACCTGGTCCTACAACTCTTCCCCCCATGCAAAGCACATTTGCATTATTGTGCTCTTTTGAGTACCTTGCTGAAAATGCATCAGATACGTGAGCTGCTCTGATTCCAGGCACCTTATTGGCAGCAATTGAAATGCCCACACCAGTTCCACACAAAAGTATACCTTTTTCAAACTGGCCACTGGCTACTGCCTCCGCTACTTTTAATGCGTAATCAGGATAATCTACTGATTCCTCGCTAAATGTACCAAAATCTTTGTATTCAATTCCTTTCTCATCTAAGTGCTTCTTAATAGCTTCTTTAAGCTCATATCCACCGTGATCAGAACCTATTGCAATCATTAAAATGCTCCTTTCTACAATTTTTCAATTATGCGCATGATAGCTTCATATATATCTTCAGCCGTTTTCTTGTATACATCTTTTCCTCGGCCAAATGGGTCATCTATGTCACCTTTAAGATCTGCAAATTCATTTAACGTAAAAATCTTGTCTGCAAATTCTGGATATTTTGTAATAAGAGATTCTCTCTGCATGTCAGTCATAGAAAACACAAAATCAGCATTTTCCAAATATTCTCTTTTGATACTGCGAGATCTGTGATTTGATATGTCTATATTGTATTCCTCTTTTAAAACCTGGATTGCTTCATCTGTAGCAGGCAATCCATCATAAGTCATAATTCCTGCAGACTCCGCTACATGTTCTATGCCTTTTTCTTTAGCGATGTGGTTAAATATCCCTTCCGCCATGCTGCTTCTGCATGTATTTCCAGTACAGACAAATAATACCTTCATATTAACTATTTGCTCCTTATGCAATGATTTCCTTATATCCTGCAGCTTTTTCAAGCCTATTCATAATAGCCAGTCCAATTTCATCGTAGCCAAATCCTTCCGCATAAACTACGTCAACACCTTTTTTGTCGAATTCTCTAAGGCACCCAAACAGATTTTTAGCTATCGTCTCAGGTCTTTCTCTGTCTCCAACTAACAAAACTACCCCATTTCGATATTTTTCGTATGTTTGCTCTGTTGCCATTATACCAACTTTTTTACCATTATTCAATTGAAATTCTGTCAACTCTTGTATTTTTTTTATAACATCCCCTAGTTTTCCCTTGACTATATAAACCTCCGCATCAGGCGAATAGTGTTTATACTTCATGCCAGGAGCTTTTGGCCTTAGATCTTTTGCAGGTTTTTTATATACTATGGGGTCTACCTCAACATGACCTATAGCATTCATTATCATCTCTTTCGTTATTCCACCTGGCCTTAATATGATTGGAATCTCTGCCGTCATATCTACAACAGTAGACTCCACACCAACATCGCAGCTTCCACCATCTATTATCATATCAACTCTACCATAAAGGTCATTTATAACATGTGAAGCATCAGTTGGGCTTGGTTTTCCAGACAGATTGGCACTTGGAGCCGATACTGGTATGCCAGCCCTTTTTATTAGCGTATGTGCTATGGTATTTGACGGCATTCTTATTGCTACAGTATCCATCCCAGCAGTATTTATTGGCGGAACTATATCAGATTTCTTAAATATCATAGTAAGGGGCCCTGGCCAAAACATCTCCATCATCTTTAAAGCATTGTCAGGTACATTTTTTGCGTATTTAAAAAGATCCTGAAACTCTGCAATATGCAAAATAAGTGGATTGTCTTGCGGTCTTCCCTTGGCGATAAAAATTTTTGCAACTGCATCTGGATTTAGCGAATTTGCTCCAATGCCGTAAACCGTCTCTGTAGGAAAAGCCACAAGGCCTCCACTTATAAGTATATTTGCAGCTTCGTCTATCAATCCTATATCAGGATTTTCCCTATCAAGCTTAACTACCTTTGTCATTTATCACAACCCTTTCAATCATTTCATAAAACTCTAGTAATTATTATACCACTAATAATTCCTGCAATCATTCCAAAAACAGAAATCCTTCCTCTATATAAATCTCGCGATTCAGGTATCATTTCGCCACATGTTACATAAAGCATAGCCCCTCCTGCAATCCCTAAATTAAGGGCTATGAAAAAAGGAGACACTTCTCCCATGTAAACACCTGCAATAGTACCTAAGCCTGTCGGTATACCAGCTAAAATAGCATAAAGCATATTTTTAAAAGGCGTGACACCTCCAATAGATAAAGGTGTAGACATGGCAATCCCTTCAGGTATGTCATGTAAGGCAATAACAAGTGCAATACTTAATCCAAATGAGCTGGATGACATGAATCCTGAACCAACAGCTAGCCCTTCTGGAAAATTGTGTATTGCAATGGCAAAACCCATGATTATTCCTTCTTTTAAATAGTTATTTCTCTTGCCCTTCTCCGGCAGGATATCTTCGAAAAATACAACAATCAACACTCCAGCTATAAGTCCCAGCATACCCACATTTAGCCCACCGATTTCAAATGCATGTGGAAGCAAATCAAAAGTTACCACAGATAGCATAATTCCACCTGCAAAGCCCAGTATCGTGCTTAAAAATCTATTTGTAGGTTTCCTGTAAAGATATGTAATTGCACCCCCAGTGCCTGTACCTATTATGCCGATAAAAAATCCCATCAACACAATATAAAAATTATTCACAATATCACCTCATCTTTTAAAATTTATTCTGCAAATAAGAATAATATGATATGAGGCAAAATAAAATCTACCCGGATGGTAGGAGGTCCATCCGGGTAGAAAAGCGTCCTCAATGAGGACAGCTGGGGGGCAATATTTATAATTTCATAATGTAAATCATTAAAGTGTTTTTATCATTATAAATGAGAAACCAAAATGGGTCAAGTTAAAAAAGTTTAATAATTTAAAAAAATATATAAGTTATCTAAATAGCAGGATTGTACTATTTTTTATTCATTCTACATAAAAATATTTCAATTTAAAGTGGAAAATCAGCATAATAAAAAAAGGCTTGTTTAAAGCCTTACTGCATGCTTTCAAGCCTTTCTGCCTGATCTTCTGCCAAAAGTGCATCAATTATCTCATCCAAATCGCCATCCAACACCATCTGTAATTTATAAAGAGTAAGCCCAATCCTGTGGTCTGTAACTCTGCCTTGTGGAAAATTATACGTTCTGATTCTTTCGCTTCTATCTCCTGTACCTACCTGCAGCTTTCTAGTCATAGAGATTTCTCTTTCTTTTTCTTCCCGCGCCATCTCATAAAGCTTAGCCCTCAATATCTTCATAGCCCTTTCCCTGTTTTGAAGCTGAGATCTTTCATCTTGACATGATATAACAATACCTGTTGGAATATGCGTAAGCCTCACTGCTGAGTCAGTCGTATTGACACTTTGCCCGCCATGACCTCCTGACCTAAATACATCTATCTTTATGTCATTTGGGTTTATCTCTACATCTACATCTTCTACTTCCGGCAACACTGCAACAGTGGCCGTTGATGTGTGAATCCTTCCACCTGCTTCTGTAGTAGGAATCCTCTGTACGCGATGAACACCACTTTCAAATTTAAGTCTGCTATATGCACCTTTACCAGCTATGCTAAATATGACTTCCTTAAATCCACCAAGCTCTGTCGCATTGGAGCTCATTATCTCGTACTTCCAATGCTTTTTCTCAGCGTACATTGTGTACATTCTAAAAAGATCGTAGGCAAAAAGCGCAGCTTCTTCGCCACCAGCCCCTGCCCTTATTTCCATTATGACATCTTTTTCATCATTTGGATCTTTAGGAAGCAGCAAAAGCTTTATCTCATTTAACAACTTGTTCTCTTTCTCTTCAAGGCTCTTAAGCTCTTCCTGAGCCATATCTTTAAGATCATCATCCATCTCAATTATCTCTTTTGTAGATTTTATATCATCTAATACTTTTTTATACTCACGGTATTTTTGCACAATCTCCTCAATACTGGCATGCTCTTTTGCCATCTTTTTCCATTCGTCCATATCCTTCATGGCTTCCGGGTCGCTTAATTTCTGGCTAAGCTCTACGTATCTATTTTCAATTGTCTTAAGTTTATCTATCATCATCTCACCTCAAATGCTGATTATACCATATTAATTTAATTTTTAAAAGTATCAAAGCAGTTACAACCGTTTTCCCAAAATTACCCTATCGATTCCCTGCAAGTCCTTCACCACTTCAATATCGGAATAACCACCATCAACAAGAATATCTTTAACATCCCATGCTTGATCAAATCCCACTTCAAATGCTATAATGCCACCAAATTTTATATAATTTACTGAATCTTTCACAATCTTTCTGTAAAAGGCAAGCCCATCTTCGCCTCCATCAAGGGCAATTTTAGGCTCCCTTTTTACTTCCTCCTGCAATTCATTTATTTCATTACTTCTTATATAAGGGGGATTGGATACAATTAAATCAAATTTTATATCTTTTGGTATTGAAGAAAATAAATCGCTTTTTATAAATATAACTTTATCAGAAACGCCATTTTCGCAAGCATTTTCTTTTGCAACTTCTAAAGCCTCATCGCTAATATCCACAGCATAGACTTTTACATCTTTGTACTTTGCTATGCTTACTGCAATGGCACCACTTCCTGTCCCTATATCTAAAACAACATCTCCACTTTTAAGTCTCTTTAAGACTTCCTCAACAAGAATTTCCGTGTCATTGCGCGGTATCAAAACTGAAGGGCTTACATTAAATATAAGCCCCATAAAGTGCTTTTCTCCCACTATATACTGATAAGGCATGCCACTTTTTCTCAAATCTAAAAATTCCATGTACTTATTAAAACTATCATCTGTTATTTCCTTATCCCTGTTTATCAGTAAATATTCCTTACTAACTTCTAATGTAAACGATAAAAGTCCTTCCGCCTCCAACCGCGGCTCTGACACATGGACCTTTAAATATTTTGTGCCAAAATTTACTGCATCAAATATCTTCAAAAGCTTTTCCTCCCTCATCTTCAAGGACGCTTTTTAAAGATGCAATTGCAACCTCCAACTGGCTGTCATCAGGCTCTTTCGTCGTAAGTTTCTGGAGAAGCAAGCCTGGATATACTAATGCTGCAATAATTTTATTGTCGCTGCGTCCTGCTATTTTTATAACTTCATATGATATGCCAGCAACGACAGGTAGTAATAGTATTCTAGATATTATCCTTATATAAAGTGTAGGCCATCTCAAAAATGAAAATACGATAATTGAAACTATCATAACTATAAACAAAAAATTAGTGCCACATCTGGGATGAAGTGTCGTATACTTTCTAGCATTTTCAACAGTAAGTTCCTCTTCGTGCTCAAAACAATGTATCGTCTTGTGCTCTGCGCCATGGTATTCAAAAACCCTTCTTATGTCTTCCATACGAGATATCAGCACGAGATATGCAATAAATATGGCAACTCTCAATACACCTTCTAATAAATTTATCAAAAACGTATTTTCAGTATACCGTTTTAAAAAACCTGCCACATATGTTGGACCAATAAAAAATATGATTACAGATATGGCCAGCGACAAAGCCACAGAAAAATACATGATTACGTCATCAAGTTTATCGCCAAAAACCCTTTTTAAAAAAAGTTCAAACTTAGATGGCTCTTCTTCACTTTCACCTTCTACTAGTTCTGCAGAATAAGTTAATGTTTTAATTCCTATAATTAAAGAATCTATAAGTGCTACAGTACCTCTTATAAACGGTACAGATAAAATCTTGTACCTCTTTGTCAAAGGCTTTGTCATGTCTTTTTTTACAATTATGTCATTTCCACATCTTACGGCCGTCGCAATACTATTATGTCCTCTCATCATCACGCCTTCTATTACTGCTTGACCGCCTATATCAGTTTTTTTCATCCCTACACCTCCTTAAAAATCTGCTTAAGTTCGAGGAACTTCATGGCACTTTC
The DNA here is from genome assembly GCF_017874545.1 of Thermoanaerobacterium butyriciformans. Lineage (GTDB taxonomy): Bacteria > Bacillota > Thermoanaerobacteria > Thermoanaerobacterales > Thermoanaerobacteraceae > Thermoanaerobacterium > Thermoanaerobacterium butyriciformans. Next base: position 14,879 of record NZ_JAGGLT010000010.1, read on the forward strand.
TGCACCTTGCTTCGTATGATTCCTTTGCTCCAACCATTATTATGGGATCATCGTAATTGGCAGGCTTACCATTTATAAGCCTTTGTGTACGGGTAGCTGGATTGCCACACTTCATGCATATTGCGGTAAGCTTGTCAACGAATTCTGCAATAGCCATCAATTCCGGTGTTGGTCCAAAAGGCTCACCTCTAAAATCCATGTCAAGCCCCGCACAGATTACCCTTTTGCCGCTGTCTGCTATTTCCTTTACAATGTCAACTATCTCGTAATCTAAAAATTGAACTTCATCTATCGCAAATACATCCGTATCTTCTTCAGCATAAGTCAATATCTCAGATGCTTTTACAATGGATATAGCATGCATATTATCGCCATTATGCGAAACAACTTTATCTATGGAATATCTGTCATCTATGGCAGGTTTAAAGACTTGGACTTTTTGTTTAGCAATCTTAGCTCTTTTTATCCTTCGAATCAGTTCTTCACTTTTTCCACTGAACATCGGACCTGTAACAACCTCTATATATCCATGGTCTTTAGGACCGTACATTATAATCCACCTCTTAGATAAATAGTTTAAAACAACAAAAAAGTGCGTTCCATACAATAAAAGGTTAGAGCAACAACTCTAACCAGTTTGTTATTTTGCATCCAGATTGTATTTTTTCTTAAATCTTTCCACTCTGCCACCTGTATCAACTAACTTTTGCTGTCCAGTAAAAAGTGGATGGCACTTTGAGCATATTTCAACTCTAAGTTCTTTCTTTGTAGAACCTGTCACAAATGTATTTCCACATGCACACCTTACAACTGCATCATGATAATAAGTTGGATGTATTCCTTCTTTCATCGCCTTCACCTCTTTCAAACCGAAATTGCACTTAAATGATTATAACATACATAATATATAATATCAAGATTTATAAAGTTGGGATCTTATGGCCTCTATAAACTCTGCATTTGTCCTTGTCCTCATAAGCCTATCTATCAATACCTCAGTCACTTCATTAGGTGCTATACTGCTCATGGCTTTCCTTATCATCCACATTGCTTCCAGCTCTTTCTGTGAAAGTAGCAGCTCTTCTTTTCTTGTGCCTGATTTGTATATATCAATTGCAGGGAATATACGCCTTTCCTGTAATTTTCTATCAAGATGAAGCTCCATATTGCCTGTCCCTTTAAACTCTTCAAATATGACATCATCCATGCGGCTTCCTGTCTCAATAAGTGCAGTTGCAAGAATAGTCAAACTTCCACCCTCCTCAATATTTCTGGCGGCACCAAAAAATCTCTTAGGTGGGTGAAGTGCTGACGGATCAAGACCACCAGACAGAGTCCTTCCAGATGGTGGTGTAACAAGATTGTATGCCCTTGCAAGCCTTGTTATGCTGTCCATGAGAATGACAACATCTTTGCCGTATTCTACCAGTCTTTTTGCATATTCCAACACCATCTCTGCCACTTTTGTATGATGCTCTGGAAGTTCATCAAAAGTAGAGTAAACAACTTCACCTTTTATAGATCTTTTCATGTCTGTAACTTCTTCTGGTCTTTCATCAATTAGAAGTACAATCAAATGAACTTCAGGATGATTTATAGATATGCTATTGGCTATTTTCTTCAATAGAGTTGTCTTTCCGGCCTTTGGCGGAGCAACTATCATTCCCCTTTGACCTTTCCCAATAGGCGCAATAATATCCACAAGCCTCATGGCAAGTTCTGTTGGAATCGTTTCAAGTCTTAATTTTTCATCCGGGAAAATAGGTGTAAGCTCGTCGAATGGGATTCTCTTCTTTGCAAGATCTGGACTCTCACCATTTATCGACTCCACATATAGAATTGCAGAATACTTTTCCCCTTCTCTTGGAATCCTTGTAATTCCTTTTACTTTATCACCGACTTTAAGCCCAAAACGCCTAATCTGTGATTGTGATATATAAATATCTTTATTGCCCTGTATAAAATTCTCAACTCTTAAAAATCCATATCCATCAGGCATTATATCAAGGACGCCTTCAGCCACCACGTCTCCCTGCGTCTCTATAAGTTCTTTTAAAGGCTCAGATACATCGCTTATAAGAGGGAGGCCTTCTTTTATAAATATGCTGTGGCCTTTTTTTGTCTCTTTTTCTTTATCTTCAACCTCTTTTTCCTCTTGTACGTCTTCTTCTACTAAATCTTCAGCCACATTTTCTTCATCTTCAACGGCTTCATTTTCATGCTTAACCTTTATCGCCTCATCAATGTCCTCTTTCGCTTCCTGAACAGTTTCTGTAATATTTTCTTTACTTCTCAATCGCATCTTTAGTTTTCTTCTAAGCTCTTCATAATCTGCATCCGACTTTTCCAGTTCTTCAACAGGTATGCTTATCTTTCCAATGGTCTTTTTCTCTTTCTTTTTTTCTTCTAAATCACTTTTTTCATTCGCTTCATTTGTATCTTCTGAAGCGCCTTTGCTTTCTTCTTCTAAGGTATTGTCACTTTTTGCCTCAGTAACACTTATCAGATTTTCTTCACCATTTTCATCGCTTTCATTATCTGATACTTCGGATTCAATCGCTTTTTCAGCAACTCTTAAACTTGATGATTCACCTTTTTCATCTTTAAGTTTTTCATCAGCCACTTCATCTAAGTGCAACTCTTCGGCTTCATTTTCTTTATCAATTTTTTCAACAAGCTCAATCTGTTTTGACTTTTCTACAATAAGCTCCTTTAACTGTTGCTTTCTGTACTTAGTAATACTTTTTATCCCGTATCTTTTTGCAATCTCCCTAAGCTCCGCAAGGGATTTCCCTTCTAAATCATTAAAATCCAAAAAAAGGCACCTCCTGAACGTAATAATTATTTATTTTTAAAATGGGATTTTATTAAAAAATTTATAAACCAATATTTTTAATAAAAAGAATTTGTTTAAGATTGGTCTTAGAATACACGGTTTTTTAATATTTGTAAATAATCAATGATGTATTCCTGAGCCCATGAAACGTTATACACTATTTATATTTTATTATACCTTTTAAAAAAGTCAAGTAACATAGTGTAATTTTAATAATTTTTTAACATCCTGTTAATATTATCGACACATTTAATAAAAATATTCAGCATTTGTGATTTTTTTCTTAAATTATATAAAAAAAAGTCAGAGGAAAAATCCCCTGACTCACCTTTATTTCTTTGGAACTGTCTCCCAATCCTTTAAGAATCTCTCAATGCCTATATCTGTCAATGGATGTTTTATCATCTGCATGATTACCTTATATGGAACTGTTGCAATATGTGCTCCTACTTTTGCCGCTTCTAAGACATGCATTGGGTGTCTTATGCTTGCAGCGATTACCTCTGTTTCAATTCCATATATATCAAAAATTTGTACTATATCTGATACAAGTTGCAAGCCATCAGTTGAGATGTCGTCAAGTCTTCCAACAAACGGGCTGACGTATGTAGCTCCGGCTCTTGCTGCTAAAAGTGCCTGAGTTGCCGAGAATATAAGTGTCACATTTGTCTTTACGCCTTTTTCTGTAAGTATCTTAACAGCTTTTAGTCCTTCTGCTGTCATAGGTATCTTTATTACGATATTCTTGTGTATTTTGGCAAGCTCTAATGCTTCCTTTACCATTCCGTCATGATCTTCCGACACAACCTCTGCGCTTATAGGACCATCTACAATTGTCGTGATTTCTTTCACAACTTCTATGAAGTCTCTGCCTTCCTTTGCTATGAGGGAAGGATTAGTTGTAACGCCACATATAACCCCAAGCTCATTTGCCTCTCTTATCTCATCGACATTGGCAGTGTCAATAAAAAACTTCATATTGCACATCTCCTCCATCACATATTCATCCCATAGGGGCGAAAACCGTCCCTTATGCATCTAAAACTTAAGCTCTTCCTTCTGAGCCAAACATCCTCATCTTATTCTTAACAACTTCTTTCATCGCTTCTTTACATGGACCTAAAATCTTTCTTGGATCGTAGACTTCTCCATCTTCTTTTAAAAGTTCTCTCAACCTTGCAGCAAAAGCTTGTCTCAAATCAGTATCTATGTTGATTTTATTTACGCCTAAACTTACAGCCTTCCTTATGTCAGCTTCTGGAACTCCTGATGCACCATGAAGTACAATAGGCATCTTTAACATCTCTTTTATCTTTTTAAGCCTGTCAAAGTCAAGCTTAGGCTCCCCTTTGTATGGGCCATGAGCTGTACCGATAGATATTGCCAGGTAGTCAACACCCGTCTCTTTCGCAAATCTGTACGCTTCATCTGGATCCGTCATAGATGCTTCCCTTTCATCAACAGTTACGTTGTCTTCTGTACCGCCAATCTTACCTATCTCAGCCTCTACAGAAACACCCATGCCATGAGCTATCGTTACAACGTTTTTTGTCACTTCTATATTTTTCTCAAGGGGTAACTTAGATGCATCCATCATGACTGAAGTCCAGCCATTTCTCAAGCACTTCATGACGTTGTTAAAATCTGTACCATGATCTAAATGTAATGCGATGGGAACTGATGCTTTAGTTGCCAGTGTTCTTACGATTGCAGAAATTGTCTCTATGCCAGCATATTTTAAACCGCCTTCACTAACCTGAATTATGGCAGGAGATTTCATCTCTTCTGCAGCCTCTACAATGGCTTGGGTTATTTCAAGATTACTAGTATTAAAAGCACCTACTGCATAGCCTTCTTCATTGGCCTTTTTTAATAATTCTATACCTGTTACTAACATCATAACACCTCCTTAATATATTTTAACCAAATAACGTATATAAATCAAGAAAAAAAGGTACTATAAAGTACCTTTACACTGCCAATCTATCATTTAAAATTTTATTTATGTATTTCATGACTTTAAAAATGTCAAAAGGTTTTTTTATAAACTTTTGCCCTTTAAAACATTCATCAGGGTCATCTGCTGACATGAAAATGATTTCCATCTGTGGGTACAACCTCTTTAGGCTTTTTGAAAATTCCAAAACATCGCATTTACCAATATGTATGTCAAAAATGCTTAAATCCGGCTGGAAATTTTCCAGTTTCTCATGAACTTTTTCAATTTCATTGCATGTCTTGGCATAATGACCTTCCATTGTAAAAATTTCTTTTAGCAGTGAGCACACACCTTTGTTGTCATCAACAATCAAAATCCTCCCCAATTTCACACACGCCCTTCCTCATTACTAACTTCTAAGGGCAATAAAACTAGCAATTTGTTCAAACGCTTTTCCCTTTTACACACACAAATATATATATTCTACATAAATCTAAATATTCCTTTTTTTATTTGAAAAAAATTACACAATAGTGCATAGTAAAACATAACATCTTCTTGAAAAAGGTTTAAAAATAAAACAAGGGCGATATTATTATCCCATATTAATTTGTCCTTGTTTTATAAATGCGCTTAAATATCATTTTTATTTTATTTGTCAATATGTGTCATTATGAAATAGTTGACTTTATTGTTCCATTCTTAAGCTCCGTAAAATATTGAACTAAGCCATTGTAAATGCCCTGTGCAATTTTCCATTGAAAATTATCATCTGTTAAAAGCTGAGCGTCTGTAGGGCTTGTGACAAATCCTGTTTCTACCAAAACTGCTACCATCTTAGTCTGATTTAAAACTACCAAATTAGGTCTTTCAGATAAACCTCTATCTGTTGTATTTATTTCTTTCATCAAATTATCGTGTATGATTTGCGCAAATGTCTTGTCATCTCGCGTATCGCCATTATATCCATTCGGGTAGTAGAGGACTGTCGTTCCGTTTGCAGAGGATGAATCAAAGGCATCGCAGTGAATACTTACAAATGCATCTGCACCTGCATTATTCGCTTGATCTGGCCTATCATAAAGTCCTACGTACGTATCAGTAGTCCTAGATATCATAGTCCGAAATCCACCATTGTCAAGAAGCGTCTTTAACTTTAATCCAATTGCAAGAGCTATGTTTGCTTCATGTATTCCACCAACGCCAATAGCTCCTGGATCAGAGCCTCCATGACCGGGATCAATATAGATTAAAGGTCCGTTATTAGAGCTGGAACTATTATTTCCAATGTTAAATGATATATCAAATTCTTTTTTATCTTGTGATTGCGTAATCGTATATGGCAGACTGGTAGTCATGCTTATAACAAGCCTTGTGATGGCAGGTTGAAGCTGATTTTGCCCTATATAGGCCATATTAAGGCCACCTTGACTTATAGATATTTGCTTATTTGTAACAGCATTTATAGCATTGCTAAAGTCAAAATAGACTCTTACACCAGAGCTATCATTTATCGTACCCTGCTTGTACGTCAATGGTCCATCTGCTTTTACAGTTATTGTGTAAATTCCATTTGCATAAGAAGAACTGAAATCCGTAATATTTACATTACTGGATGTAGACGGAACTGACACCTTCGATGTGACTTGTATCAAGTATTTATCTCCTATCCACTTTACATCATAGCCTAAGCTTTCAAACAAAAATCGCATAGGAACATAAGATGTATTATTGTTTATAAGCCTTGCAGGTGCTGGAAGTTGAACCTTATTGCCATCTACAGTCGCATAATTTTTCCCTATAAAAAATTTGAAAACTTTCCCTTTCGTAACAGTTATAGTCTGGGTCAAACCATCCCAGTTAACGCTGGCACCTAATCCCTGCCCAATTGATCTTAATGGCACAATTGTATTTCCATCCAATATAAGGGGTGGATTGTTGCCTGTATCAAATTTATTCCCATCTACAGTTATAGTGATATCAGGTACATTGTAATTTACTACTTTGCCATCAACGATAATATTTTCCTTATACGCATATGCAGATACATAAAATACAGACAATAGAATCAGAAGAACAAAAAACGTTGCGACTTTTTTCAATGCTCTACCCCCTTTCAACAAAATTTTACTATTTTTAAACATACATATATAATAGTTTAGTTTTATTACATATAAGTTACAAAAACATTACAATTTATTAACTTATTGATTAGATTTAAATTTATAAGCTTTTTATATATAGTAATTTATCGACATTTTTCGCTACTATGAACAAAAGCAAAAGCCTAACAGCACATGATGTCTTGTCTAACAAGCAGAATAAATTTATGATATAAAGCGTTGATAAATTTTTTAGCATCATAAAAAATTATAAAAATTAATATGATTTTTTATGGGGTATAAAAAAATACCTGTTTCCAGGTATCATGATTGAACAATTATTTTCACTTGCTTAAAAATTTGTATAGAGAAAATGTCATGTCGTAGGCATCCTGCCATTTTACAGTGCCACTTTTCTCTATATCATTATATGATTCATCAGATATCAATCCTTTTTCATGTGCCAATTTAAATAGCTTTCCACTGTTTCCACTTATTTCATCTCTAAATCCTGCGTATGTCAAAAGTATATCTGCTGCTTCTTCTTTTGTTAATGGTTTGTCTATAATATATTTTTGTAGATACTGATAATTACCACTTAGAAGCTGTACTTTGTTAGGAATAGCTCTTTCAATCATTTTAGACGTCATGTAGTAAAATGACATACTGGCTAATTTTTCATTAAGCTTGTAATCATTGTTGTATCCAGGTACTATAAGCCCCCAGTGAAGGACAAATTTAAGTCCGTCAAAAGCCCAGCTTTTCTCTACACTGTTTTCAGCTTTAAACGGTGTAAGGTATGCTCCCTGGCTTACCAATATAGACTGTATGCTTTTTATATCTTCTTCGCTTTTTGCGATGTCTTCAAATGATTTGTCTTTGGCTATGGAGTAGGCTGACGCTACACCTGCCGCATCTCCTTCTGCCATGCCTATGGGTATCGTTCTGGCTGAGCCTGCTGCTAAGTGGCTGTAGGATGCTGACCGCCCTACTACAAGCAGGTTCTCTACTTTCTCAGGCACTATGCACCTAAATGGCACTGCATACTCTACAGGTTTTCCGTATACAAAGCCAACATCTTCCGGTGATGTTGCTTGTACATCTACTGGATATGAGCCTATAGCTATCCTGTCGTAAAAGTCCCTATTAAATACGACATCGTTTATGTCAAGTGTGTAGTATCCTTTTATGTGCCTCGTCTCTCTTATATACAGTTCATCTGCTGTGCCGTCAAGCTGTGCTTTCTCAAAGCCAGGGATGTTTTCTCTAAAGAACTGTACTATCCTTGGAAGCTCTTTCTTTGCTAGTTCCATTCCTTTTTCTATTGATGATTGGTTAAGTCCGTCTACGCCGTATATCAAAAGAGCGTTTACTAATACTGTGCCATCGTCTTGCCTGCCAAGATTAAGCCCTCTCAGCCTAATCATAGGCGTCGACGGTTTGTACTTTTTCGTGATTGATAAAAATCCACTTGCTGATGTGTCATTTATATACGTTGCTGGTATCTTCTTTTCGTATTTTATTATTTTTATAAGGTTGTCCCAATCTAATCCTTTTAATCTGAAAATAAGTGTTGATGCTTGTACTTTGCCTTTTACGCCCATGTCTTCTGCACCGATTGTGTAAGGCACACCTGCAGATGCTGCGACTAAAGCATCCTGCGTTGCGTCGATTATCCTTTTGCCGTAGTAGTTTACTTCTTTTCCGTCCTTTAATGCTGTTATACCTATTATCTTGTTGCCATCCATTATAGGCTTTTCAAATACAGTGTTGTACGACTGTGTGATGTTTGGAATGTTTAAAAGCTTCGAGAATACTTCTTTTGCCTTTTTTACATCAAAGGAGTTTTTGGAGCCTATGCCTTTAAAAAACTCTTTGAATGTACCTTGTGTAAGCAATGTGCCATCGGGGCCTTTGCTCATATCAATTGTGTTTAACATGCCGTACGTCATAAGGCCTCCAGGGCCATCGTGCTTGTCAATGATTAAGACTTTAGCATCGTTTTTTGCGGCAGACCTTGCAGCAGCAACACCTTCTGGTTCCGCTCCCACAACGATAACATCATATTGGTTGCCATCATCAGGTAGATTAAGCTTAATTGGCTTAGGAAGATTCTGCTTTTCTTCTATGACCTTTGATGTTGTCTTTTGGGGTGCTTTTTTATACTTCTCTACATAAAAGTAGCCGCCTACTGCTGTAATTATTGATACAGATACAATAAAAAGCAAAATAATAATTATAAAATACTTCTTAGGCAAAAAAATCACCTCAACATATTCCTCATATGTTGATTATATCATGATTATGTTGTTTTTGAATATAAATTTTTATAAAAGTCTGTATTCAAATACATCTAAAAAAAGACAATGGATGAAATTTATATCCATTGCCGAATATATATTTTTATTTAAGCTCCTTCGCTCAAAAATCTGTACTGGGACATGTAGAGGTCATAATAAAGGCCTCTAAGATTCATAAGCTCATCATGCGTCCCTACCTCTACGATTCTGCCCCCATCTACCACCATTATCCTATCAGCATCCCTTATAGTTGACAGCCTGTGAGCTATGACAAAGGACGTCCTACCTGAAAGAAGCCTCTTTATGCCTTTTTGCACAAGCCTTTCCGTCTGAGTGTCTATGTTAGATGTAGCTTCATCCAGAATCAATATGCGGGGATTTGCCAAAAGTGCTCTTGCAAATGATATTAGCTGCCTCTGTCCCACAGAAAGCCTTGACCCTCTCTCGTTTACCTCTGTATCATAGCCTTTTTCCATCCTCATTATGAATTCATGGGCATTTACCGCTTTTGCAGCTGCTATGATTTCCTCGTCTGTTGCATCCAGCTTTCCGTACTTTATGTTTTCCTTTATTGTAGCTGAAAACAGAAACGTATCCTGCAACATTATGCCCATCTGGCTTCTCAAAGACTCCAGCTCCACATGTTTTATGTCTTTGCCATCTATCAAGACAGCTCCTTTAGACGGATCGTAAAAACGACTGATTAAATTGACAATTGTCGTCTTGCCTGCACCTGTAGGACCTACAAGTGCTACAGTTTCACCCGGGTTTACCTTGAAGCTAACATTGTCTAAAACCACGTTTCCATCGTCATAGCTGAATGTAACATTTTTAAATTCCACTGTTCCCTTTATCCTAGGCATTTTAATAGCATTTTTCATGTCTACAATATCTGGCTTAATGTCCATTATCTCAAATATTCTCTCTGCAGACGCAAAAGACATAACTAAGCTATTGTAAAAATTGCTTATATCAAGTATAGGCCTCCAAAACATACCTATATACATCGTAAATGCTATTATTGTTCCTATCGTAAGTCCACTTCCAATAAGTTTTGCACTGAAATAATACAATATAACCGCACCAAGACCGTAAGATGCATCAACCATAGGCCAAAACAGATCGTTTAATTTTACAGCATGGACAAAACTTCCCATCATGTCTTTTACAAGCTTGAAAAATATAGATGACGTCTTTTCTTCATTAGCAAACTCCTGTACAACTTTTATCCCTGAAAAATCTTCGTGAGTGTAAGCATTAAACGTAGACCTCTTCCTTCTAAATTCTTGCCATCTTCTTCTTGATAAAGTCTCTATTGAAAAAAGCCCAATCACAAGCAATGGAAGCAGTGTCATAGATGCCAGCGCCAATTTGCTGTTTAAATAAAACATCATGGCACCAACACATATTACAGTCAAAATCTGTGGAATAAAGTTTGTAACACTGTTGTTAAAAAGATCCTGCAGTGAATTAACATCACCTATAACCCTTGCCAAGATTTTACCAACTGGCCTTGAGTCAAAAAACGAAAACGAAAGTTTTTGTATGTGGCTATAAAGTTCATGCCTTATATTGACAAGTATGTCATTTGTGACAGAAGCCATTTTAACTATCCTTGTCCTTGATGCCATCATAGCCAGGAAATTTAGCGATACCATCAAAAGCCCGATTATAAGAAGTCCATTAATATCGCCATTCTTTATATTTTTGTCGATGGCCGTTTTCATAAGAACTGGATTTATAAGACTTACAATCATCTCAAAAATCAAAAGCATTATTACAAGAAATACTCTAAATTTATGTTTCGTAAGGTAACTAAAAAGCCTTCTTAATATGACGAAATTTGACATGCGCCTCAAATCTTCATCCTGCTTTACCATATTTTTAGCCATCTTCGTGCCTCCCTTCATCGTACGACAAATATTTTAGCTGCAAACATCTGGAATACTGTACTCTTCATCACTGAAATCTTTAAACTGTTCTAAGTAAATCTCGTAATATCTTCCTCTTTTTTGAAGAAGTTCCTCATGTGTACCTCTTTCAACGATTCGGCCATCCTCCATGTAAAGTATCATATCTGCATTTTTAACCGCCGATATTCTATGGGCAATGATAAACGTCGTAGCATTTTTCCGCCTTTCGCTTAAATTCTTTAAAAGTCTAAATTCTGTATCCATATCCAGTGCAGATGTGGCATCATCAAGTATCAATATCTTTGCATCCCTTATAAGGGCTCTCGCAATTGATATCCTTTGCTTTTGGCCACCTGACAGTCCTATGCCCCTTTCACCTACTATCGTATCGTACTTGTCGTCAAAATCTTCTACAAAATCATCCGCACAGGCAAGTCTCAAAGCTTCTTTCACTTCTTCAAATGTCGCATTTTCCTTTCCAAACCTTACGTTTTCTTCAATGCTTTCAGAAAACAAAAATGTATCCTGCTGCACTACAGCCATCTGGCTTCTCAAATCATGAAGGTTTATGTGTCTTACATCATATCCATCGATATAGACAGCACCTTCCGATACATCATAATACCTGCCGATGAGATTTACCAGCGATGACTTGCCAGAGCCAGTTGTACCCATTATAGCAACTGTCTTTCCTGCATCAACTTTAAAATTAATATTCTTTAAAACCAATTCATCATTATATTTAAATGATACGTTTCTAAACTCCACATCACCTTTTAAGTTTTTTATCCTTATTGATTCATCGCTGTCCCTTATAGACGGCACCACATCCATTATCTTCATTATCTTCTTTGCTGATGCATCAGCTTGAGCTATTAAGTTTGTCAAAAATCCTAGCATCCTCATGGGCCATATAAGCATGTAGATGTATCCACTAAAAGCCACTAATTCACCAATAGACAATGAATTTTTTACAACGAGTATGCCGCCAAAAACCACCAGTATGACTATAGAAAAATTCGTCAAAAAATCTATAGGCGGAAAATACTTAGCAACTATCCTGTTTTGCTCCATACTAAGCTCAAAATTCTCATTATTGAGGTTTAAAAATTTCATGATCTCATACTTTTCTCTCGCAAATGCCTTCACAAGCCTTACACCTGCTATATTTTCCTGTGCTGCCGTATTCATAAGCACTCCTTGGTCGCTTAACTTTCCGTAAGATATGCCGATCTTCTTTTCAAACTGCAGTGCAAGATAGCCAATGATAGGCATTCCCAGAAGGCTTACTATTGTAAGCTTCCAGTTTATAAGGAAAAGTATCACTGATGCTGTTATAAAATATATCATGTTTTCAATAAACATCCTTATGCCAAAAGAAACACTTCTCCACACGTTGTCAACGTCTTCCCCTATCCTTGACATAAGCTCCCCTGTATTCATACTGTCAAAGTAGCTGAAAGGAAGACTTTGTATGTGATCGAAAAGATCTTTCTTTATATCTATACTTATCTTTGCTGAAAGTACATCAAATATATACTCCTTCACATATCCAAATATAGCCCTTAAAACCGTAATTGCAATAAATCCCCACAGTATAGGCCATAATAAGCTTTTATCGCCGCCTATAAATACCTTATCGGTAATAAGTTCCTGAAGATATGGATTAAACATATCAAGAGCAATTGCAAGTATCATGGCAATAGTTGGTATTATAACGTACCACTTGTACCTTAAGACGTATTTTAAAACTCTCCTCAAAAATATCCCCCCTAAGAAAATAAAGACTGTACAAGAACATAGTCTTATACAGTCTTTTGCGCAAACTAATCTATATGCAATAATTTAGGCAAAAACGCCTTTCGCATATAAAGTAAAAAAAGTATAATTGACCGTGTTCTTAAACCTATCATAAAGCATGACAATAAAAAGCCTATAAATGGGCATAAAAATTTATGGCTGCAAAAATCAACAAGAACTGTCACGCTTCAGATTTAATTGCCATTTTAAATTTATGGCTTATTTAAGAACACCCTTAATCATCACAATCTTTCCTTTCAAAGAGAAACTACAGATATTATAACATTTAGGGTAAAACAATTGCAACAGATTTTAGTAAAAAATTCTTAAAATGATCAGCTTTCTTTATATAGATGGTATGAGGCTATTTGAAAGTACTAATAATGTTGCGATAATTGTCTTACAAGAGTCCAAAAAGATATAGATGTACTAAAGCTTAACAAGCATTAAAAAAGCAGACATCAAGCCTGCTTTTTTAATTTTTTAGTTTTTATTATTTTTTAATTTAACAATTGGCGGTAAAACATATGGTTGTTTTAACATTTCATTAGTAATAAAGCTAACAATAAAACTTATTTTATCCGCCATAAAATTCAAAATATCTATTATATTTTCTTCAATTTTTTTTATTGTTATAGTTTGTTTGAAATTAAATTTTCCTATTAATTCAATTTCAATATTAAATATTGTCTTTGGTTCAAATCCTATTTGACTTATTAATTTTATTTCAGCATAATTATCATCAACATGTAATATTTCATATTCAAATTCTTCTACAGGTTTAATATCCTCATCATTTTCAAGGATAGTATTAGATACTATTTCACCAGCAACTTTATTAAGTATAATCTCGTTGTTTTCAATTTTTTCAATAATACTTTCTTTTTTTTTCTTAGACATAATTTCACCTCATTGCTAATTTTTCTATTATATCAATATTTGAATTTATTCTCTCATGCCATTTATCTTTAGATTTTTTGTTTATTTTACTTGTAACTACTACATTATAATTTATATTCACGTTTTTTTCTCCTTTTTTATATCCAATAGCAAACGAAAGTAAATTCTGAATTAAATTATTTAAACTTATTTCTTCTTTTTCGGCCATTTCAGAAAGTATTTTATGCATAGTTTTTGGCATTCTTAAAAGAATTTTCCCACTATAATCATTTTCATCCTTATATTCATCAAATTCAGGAATTGCTCTGTTTAATTCTTTTGCAGTTTCTACCCAGCATTTTATAGCGTCTTGAACGTTTTTTAAAGCTTCTTCTGGAGTCTCACCATCACTCATACAACCTGGCAATTTAGGTACATAGGCTAAATAGCCACCACCATCTTTTTCAGAAAGTTTAACAAGTTCAATTTTATAATTTAATTCGTTTGCCATTATTCTAACACCTCTCCAATCAACACCAATTTAATCATAACATCTAATATCCTGAATCATCTTTAAAGCTTTTTTAACATAGATCTCTTTGACAAAAGGTCTATCTTTAGGCACTGTCAATATATCCACTAATTTAGGATGAAAATATGTTACATGACTAGAACCACTTTTTGGTTCTCGCACACCAAAACCAAAATGCCTCAAAATTTTATCAAGTTGTTCATACCTGACATTCTTAGGATTATTCTCTATCTTTTCAAAGAGTTTTTCTATTTGACTCATTGAAATTCTCCATATATAAGCATTCCCAAAACGAAATTATCTTATACATCTTGATACTATATATAATATCATTTTTGATTAAGTAATTCAACATTTTTATAAAAAAATTCTTAAAATGATCAGTTCTCTTTATATTCAAAGACTGGAACTTCAATTGTCTTTACAGGTTTTTTCTCATAAAAGTACTCATCAAGCTTTAGTGATGTATCTGCATCAAAATACCTTTCACCACATTCTACACATTCCAATACTGGTACATGCTCAATAACAATAAGCTTATCATTTACCCATTTTTCCATTCTCGTCTCTTTCTTTTCTAATTTCCCACCACACTTAAAACACCTGTCATTCATGATATTTACCTCCTCTTGTTCTTTCATCAATCCATCTTGGTGGTTCTGGAATATACGAAGTTATTATAACCAAACTCTTATTTTGAAAACCGCAAACCGTATGTACATATCTATCATCTTTCTTTCCTAATATAAGACAGCTATGGCCCCTTGGATCATCAGGATAATCCTCTAAGATTTCTCCATTTAATATAGAAGTTAAAACGTCAACAATCCTTAAGTTTCGCTCAAGTAATTTATCTAAAGCATGTTCACTCAATAACCATTGACCTTTTAATATCAACTTCTTGATCATTTTTATATCAAAATCATTCATATATAAATCACCTTTAATTTAATTATATCATATCAAGCAACTAAATTATGCTTTAATTTATCCACTAACAAAGCCAACTGCCAACAGCTTCTTGCGAAGTGTTGGCAGTTGAAATGATTATATGTTTCCGCTTTTTTCAAGTAATCCGTATATGATAGCTGCTGCTTCCGCTCTCGTGGCTATGCCTTTAGGAGCAAATACGTTGTTGGGCTCTCCATTTACTATTCCTAATTTCGCTGCATTTGCTACTACGTTTCTTGCCCAGTCGCTTATGGATTTGTCATCTCTAAACGATGTGGCACCTAAGTTTTCCTCTTTGTACTGTGCCAGCATCTCGTATGCCCTCATGGCTATTGCTGTCATCTCTTCTCTTGTTATGCTGTCATTTGGCCTCATGTATTTTCCGTCACCTTCTATTATGCCTGCTTTGTATGCTGCCTCTATTGCGTTTGCATACCAGTCTCCACTCTTTACATCGCTAAATTCTCCACTGTATGCTTCTTCTTTTATGTTTAGAAGCCTCAATATCATTGCTGTGAATTCTGCTCTCGTCACTGTCTTGTTTGGTTCATACTGGGTGTCTGTCATCCCTTCTGCTATGTGCCTTGACGCTAATACTTCTATTACGTCTTTCGCCCAATTATCTTTTATGTCATTAAATGTCTTGTCGTACTCAAATGCCGCATATTGCGAGAAGTGCGTCGCATTAAATGTTATTGTTCCAGATGATGCGTCTACTTTACCACCTACATATTCCCATCGATTTGTCGTTGGGTTGTAGTAGTAAACTGCTACTTTCCTTGGATCGTTGGCTTTTGATATGTTCAGTGTTACTTCTACTGGTTTTGCCAATGTTGCATTGCCACTGCTACTGCCTATCGTTATGTCTACTACATTAGAAAGCGGCACATAATTTGTAACATTAGGCTTTCCATTGTCTTTTATTGATACATTGACACCGTTTTGTATCTGGTCTTGGTTAAGTGCGTCTTTCGCAAGTACTATAGATGCGTTGTCTGATTTTATGACGATGTCTTTGCCGTTAGCAGCACTTGTATCTAAAATATCTTTTGATATCTGTACGACTTTCTGTTGTCCTTCACCTATTGTGGTTATGTCAAATACGACTTTTTTGTCTTTTGAATTTACTATCAAGTCTTTAGCTTTTCCCCCATCAAGCGTCAATGTAATAATGTTACCGTTCTTTGTTATTACACCTATTGTATTGCTTACAGCACCACTATTGTTGCTTATATTATTTGTGCTGCTTCCACTGTTATTATTTGTACTGCCTGTGCTACTGCCGCTATTGCCGGTACTGCCGCCAGTGTTTCCACTGATATTACTTGCCTTAGCAGTAGTAAATGTAACTATTGGTCCAAAGATAGTATTGTTTTGATCATCCGTTGCTTCAACAGTTATTGTATACTGAGTATCTGGATTAAGTCCCGTAAGGTCGTAAGTCGTAGTGTTTCCATCAGCCTTTCCCAATATGGTGCCGTCTGCACCTACAAGCTGATATCCTGTATAAGTGCCGGAAACTGCACTTGTCCAAGTTATCGATGCACTGTCGTACGTCACATTCGACACCGTAGCTGTACTATTTGACGGCCACTCCGGAATCTCCGGCTGTGTAGTATTTCCCGTAAACTGTATATTAGTTGAATGAACAAAATGCCATGGATTTACAGGAGTCGTCTTATCGCCGTCATAATTAGGAGTAGAACCATAGAAAACTACATTATTAAATGTGCTGTCTTTCAAATAGTAGATCTTCGTCTGATATGTTCCAGCGCCAAAAAATACATTGTTGAAAGTAATGTTGTAATCAAATCCATCCGGCGCACCCTGGAACATTATGGCGTACTTTTTAGAGCCATTTACCGTACAATTTTCCACCGTAATGTCATGGAATGTCGGTTCATCTGGAGCCCAATTGCTTGTATCCGTAGGCAATGCGCTTGAATAGCCATCTGTTAGCAAAAATGGCGATCCGTCATTATCTGTTATGTTTGCAAGAGCACTATCTCTAAATGTAATATTTCTTGCACCGCCGCCATTGCCGCTTTGTGATTTGCCTCTTAACCCTATAGCAGTTCCATTTATGACATTGTCCTCAGCTAAAATATTCTGGATCCACGCTGCAGTATGGCTGCCCATTGCTATTACGCCATGTCCTCTTCCAAAGTAGTTGTCAAATACCCATGCATCTCCCGTCGGAGGATTTTGTTCACCAGAAAGTCCAACACCTGCATCGAAGTTGACATCATCATCACCTGTATTGAATACAGAATTTACAACTGTTAGACCTGTACTGTTGCCAAAATCTATACCATCGCCATTGTTACAGTCATAAGTTGAAGCTATCAATTGATTTAATACTACATTTTGTGAATTCGTGACAGATATTGTATGGAAAGACGGATTAGTCACTGTAAGCCCGTCGCCGATGTAAAGTCCATTGACATTGTTAAATACCACCAAGTTAGACCTTGTAGCATAAGCATTTTTGGTACCTTGCGATGAATATTTATTAAACTGATTTAGGGCAAGGTGGTTTTTCGCAGTAGTCGATATATTGCTGCTATTTCCTTTTTGATATTGGTCAAACTGATCATCAATTGGCACGCTGGTATCTTTGCTAGAAACTTGTGCCCATCCATTGCCATTTATCACACCATGTCCTACAACCCTGATATTTTGGTATTGTATCGTATTGCCGTATACATCCGTACTGACTGTCGAAATAAGAGGCGCTGACTTCTGTCCTACTTGACTCGGATCAGTATCGTATGGATTTGGATATTGGTCTGGATCTGTGGTACCTAAAAGCGTACCTTCTACATCAAGTGTCATATTGCTTTTAAGATGTATAGGTCCTGTGACAAATATCTTTCCTGCAGGCACCAATACAACGCCACCGTCTGGACATTCGTCAATTGCCTTTTGTATTGCTGCAGTATTTAAAGTACCTGATGACGGTATTCCGTTTACATCGTCCGCAAGCACGCCATCACCTACAGCTCCTGTTGACTCTATATTTATGATGTTTTCACTCGGTGTTGAAGGCGCAGTGCTTTGAGTGATTATGACTGGTGTTGATACATTGCCATTAGCATCGACAGATTGTACTTGAATCGTATACAGCGTATCAGGTTTAAGCCCCGTAAGCACAAATGAATGCATCGAAATCTTATATGCACTCATCACAATATTTCCACTGTCATCCTTTAAATCTCCAACATTATTATCGTAAAATTGCTTAATATATGAACTTGCCACTGTTTGATTCTCACTTGCATAGTACACTTGTTCATATACACTATCGCTTACAGTAATCTTGTAATCGGTAATATCACTGTAATTATCCGGTTTATGCCAAACAAGAGTAAAACCCGTATCTGTTACAGAACCTGATAAGACTTGCAGATTCAAAGGTGCTGCCGGTGCAGAAGTAGTATCTGCAAATGCTTTACTCATTGGCATTGTAAACACCATCAAAAATGCCAATAAGAACGAAACAAAACTATTAAGTTTCTTTCCTATACCCATTGTTTTCCCTCCTAAAACATTATTTGTTCTTCAATCATTTTAAACTTGCAAATAGACTTATAAACCTTTACACCTCCCATCTTTAAAATTTACATCAGTTAACAAATTTGTGCGAAAGAAGTTTTTTAGACACGCTTGTAAAGCCTATTACAAGACTGCTAAATTTATGCACACGTTAACAATTTTGGTTGCCAAAATTTCTTGTGAAAAATGCAAAGATTTAGAAGTTTTAAAAATCAACATAAAAACAACAACAAATAATACCACGAATAATCAATAATATAAGGTTAAAATCATTAGATTTACATATTTTGGGTTAATTCGTTTCAATTTAGCTTCTTATGTAAGTATATCTAAACAATTGTTAACGTGAACACTTTCTTCGTAATTTATTATATATCTTATCACAATAAATGTCAATAACAACAAAAAAATCGCCCCATATTCTGGAGCGATGTTTTATATAAATCACGATACTTTCTTTTTCAAAAGCCCTATCATGAAGGCTGTCACGACCATGCCGACAAGTATAGCAAGAATGTACAAAAGCGGGTTTGATACAGCGATAGGTATTACGAATATTCCGCCGTGTGGCGCTCTAAGTTCTATATGGAACAACATGGAAAGTGCGCCTGTTACTGCAGATCCTACCATGATGGATGGTATTACTCTAAATGGATCTGCTGCTGCAAATGGGATAGCGCCTTCCGTTATAAATGAAGCACCTAAAACCCAAGCAGCCTTGCCTGCCTCTCTTTCTTCTTGCGTAAATCTATTTCTAAAAAGGACTGTAGCAAGTGCTAATCCTAAAGGTGGCGTCATGCCTGCAGCCATTACTGCTGCCATCGGCATAAATACATTTGATGCCAAAAGACCTGTTGCGAATGTATATGCTGTCTTATTAACAGGTCCACCCATATCAAATGCCATCATAAGTCCTAGTAGTGCACCAAATATGACTGCATTTGTTGAACCCATGCCTTTAAGCCAATTTGTAAGTCCTGTCATTATGGTCTTCATAGGCGTTCCAACAACGTATATCATAAGAAGACCTACGATAAGCGTCGATAATACAGGTAGTATAAGAACTGGCATTAAGCCCTCCATAGTCTTAGGCAACTTTATGGTCTTTTTCAGGTAGTAGACTGTATAACCAGCGAGAAAACCAGATATGATACCGCCTAAAAATCCTGCACCAGTTGATACTGCTAACATACCACCTACCATACCTGGTACAAGTCCAGGTCTATCTGCTATAGAATAAGCCAAAAATCCCGAAAGTATTGGAACCATAAGTGCGAATGCAGAGCCGCTGCCAATTTGCATCAATGCAGCAGGCAATGTCCCTGGCACCTGAAATGCCTTGTATCCCCATAGGAATGAAAGTGCTATGGATATACCACCAGCAACGACAAACGGAATCATATATGATACGCCTGTCATCAAATGCTTATAAGCACCTGTCCTTTGGCTGGCCCTTTCTTCATGAATCTTTTCCACTTTTTCTACGTAATTTTTCGGTTTTTCCATCTTCAATGCTTTTTCAATCAATTCTTTTGGATTTTTTATAGCTTCCTCAACTGGAACTTCCAGTATAGGTTTACCTTCGAAGCGGGACTTGTCAACTTTTGTCGCAGCAGCAATTATGACCGCATCCGCTTCATTTATGTCGTTTTCTGTCAATTGATTTTCTGCCCCTATAGACCCTTGTGTCTCCACTTTTATAGCCACATTAAGCTCTTTACCTGCCATTTCTAAGTTTTCTGCAGCCATATAGGTATGGGCTATACCTGTAGGGCATGCAGTAATGGCGACAATCTTTTTCATCAAAAATCCCCCTTACTCATATTTTTTGAAAGCATTTATGACATCCTCGTAAGTCTCAGCCTTATTTAGTTCATCTCTCACCTCCTCATGCATTAATGACCTTGAAAGCTTAGCTAAAATCTTAAGATGCAAATTGTCAGAATCCTCAGGTGCTGCAATGAGAAAAAACAGATATGCTGGTTTTCCATCCATGGAATTATAGTCTATGCCATCTTTCGACTTCCCAAAAACTAATGACGCCTTTTTCACTAAGCTGCTTTTCCCATGCGGTATTGCAACACCCATTCCAATGCCTGTAGAGTACTCCTCTTCTCTTTTTAGCACCACCTCCAAAAACTTTTCTTCGTCCTCAATGGCTCCTTTTGCTGCCAATGGCTTTATAAGCTCTTTCAATACAGATAATTTGTCTTTTGATTTCAAATCAAATATCATCATGTCTTTATCAAGTATTTCTTCAATCATCGTTTATCACCTTTCTATTACTTCAATTTCAACTTTTTCTTTAAGTTTTTCCACATCTTTTAAAGAACAAGCTTTAGTGCCTTCCCTCATGATAACTGATGTAGATGCAGATGATGCCATCTTTATAGCTTCTTCTATAGCCAGATTATTATAGATGCCATGAGTGAATCCAGCAACATATGCATCACCTGCACCTACTGTACCTTTTACATCGACTTTTATAGGTTTTACAAAATATGTCTTCTCGTCTGTCAAAACGAGACTGCCTTTGCCGCCCATCGACACAGCAACTATTGAAACACCATTTTCAATAATCTTCATTCCTTCTTCAATTATTTCATCTTTGCTTTCAAGTTTTTTCCCTGCAATTTGTGAAAGTTCATGTATGTTAGGCTTTATCATGTAGGGTTTTGCCTCAATGCCGTATTTCAAAGCATCTCCATCGGCATCCAGTATAACTTTTATGCCTTTTTTCTTGATTTTTTCAATAACATATCCGTAAAACCTTTTGTCAACGCTTGGTGGTAAACTACCAGATAAAACAATCACATTTGAGAAATCGGCATGCTCATTTATGCTCGAAATTAACTTCTCCACTTCGCCACGGGAGACATCTGGCCCAGCTTCATTTATGTCAGTATATGAATGGTTTATCTCATCAACTATCTTTATGTTTATCCTTATATCGCTTTTGATTGGCACGAAATGAGACTCAATTCCTAATTTATTCAACACATCTTCAATGTATTTCCCATTTGGCCCCATGAAGCCAAGGCACACTACGTCATTGCCTAGATTTTTTAAATTCTTAGCTACATTTATCCCTTTTCCTCCAGCATCTATAATAGACCTTGATACCCTGTTTACTGCACCAACCTTAAAATCATCAATTATCAATGTTCTGTCTATCGCCGGGTTTATGGTTACTGTCGTTATCATCTGCTACATCCTTTCCAAAATTTAATACATCCACATTTACCTGCTCATACTTCTTCACTATCTCATAGTCCAGTTCATCGTCAGTAATAATGGCCGTTATATCACCGATATCGGCAAATTTCACGAAAGATTTCTTACCAAATTTCGTATGGTCAACAACAGCGTAAACCTCATTCGAAACATCAATCATGGCCTTTTTTGTATTTGCTTCTATGATGTCTGGTGTCATAAGGCCGTTTTCATAAGATACTGCATTTGCACCAATAAAAGCCTTATCTACTTTGAAATTTCTAATTACCATTTCAGCTATAGGTCCTACAAGCGCCTTTGTATTAAGCCTCTCTATACCACCTGTTACAATAAGTTCAATATTGTGATAACTTGATAATTCTATCGCAATTAACGGCGAATTCGTAACAACCGTAAGATGTATGTCTTGAAGGGATTTTGCAATCATCAGCGTAGTAGTGCCAGCGTCCAGTATTATCGAGTCGCCTTCTTCGATTAGAGACGCAGCAATTTTTCCGATTTTCATCTTCGACGGAAGCTCATAATCTTCTTTTTCCACGAAAGATGGCTCATAATGTGTATGCGTATTCAATATGGCACCGCCATGTGTCCTCTGTATAAACCCGTCTATCTCCAACATCTTTAGATCTCTTCTTATGGTTGATTCTGACACGCCTAAGATCTCACTAAGCTCAGACACCGTAATGCTTTTATCCTTGCTTAGTATCTCGGCTATTTTCATCCTGCGCTCTTCCCCAAACATCCAATCACATCCATTCAAAATAGATGATAATTTTTGATTGATTTTGCTTAATTATGATTATACATTGAAAATGTTTTTTTGTCAATTGCCTATATATAAGATTTTCACTTTTTTACTATATTATAAATGTACCTTGGAAAAATTCGAAAAATATTATTAACGCTCACAAATTTCGTTTTCTATATATCAGCGATTCATTTCGCTTGTTTGGCTAACGCCGTCTATGCGTTGTGACGGCTTTCGCTTTCGCTCATACGCCAAACTGCGCTACATTCATCGTGATATATCACGAAAACTCCATTAATCGTTCGCTTATAATAATATTTTTCAAGCAACATCTATTTAATATCTATTTAAAAATGAAAATGGGGGTTTAAAAAATGATAAATGGTTTTAAGGAAGAATACGGAATAGTGCCAAAGAATTTTTTTGAAAGTCTATCTTCAATATCCGGTTCACAGTTAAAAATCATAATGTACATCGCAAAGCATACAATAAAGAATGGAAAGTGCATTCCAGTAAAACTTACTATAGATGAAATACAGAAAGGAAAATACGAAAAAGGCAAAAGAATAGACAGTGGCACAGGTCTATCTACAGGCATCATAAGTAAAAGCTTGAAAAATGCCATAAAAGACGGATTTTTGGTATGCTACGTCGATAATGAAGACAAATTGCGTCAGAAGAAATACTACACATTAAGACAAAATACATCCATTGATGGCGTCACGTACAAATATGACGAAAACGGTAGAATAACAGAATTTTGTGATTGGCAAAATATGACATGTAGTGATTTTAATGATATTCCTTACATCGACAAAAATGAATATACAGATAAAAAAACTGAAAGCCGTATTTCAGATATTGAAAATGTAAAAGAGATACAAAGCATTGAGAATATTCCATTTTCAAAAAGTGAAGACAATATGATCATATCAGATATGAATGATATGATAGATATTAATATTAAAAGTAAATCCATCAATCATATCAATGATATAATGCATCTAAAAAGTGAAAATACGCCTAAGTACATAGACAAAGATATGCTTAAAGACAAGTATCATCTTACAGATGACGAGATGAATTTGTGTATAGCCCGCATGAAAGGGAAAGACATAAAATATCCTGCAAAATTCCTAGAAAAAGTCATTCAAAACTACTTAAAAGACAAATCAATACTAAAAGATGCCGCATCGTCAAATACGGCACCTAGAAACTACTTCAATTCATATCCGCAGAGAAAGTATGATGTAGATGAGCTGGAGAGAAAGCTTTTAGAAGTATCTCGAAGAAGGACTAAGCCTTTTTAAAGACCCAAAGCTTACTACCTAAGAAATTTACCATCATCGAAAACAATGTAGCAATTATTTTAGCAGAAAATACACCTAACTGTGGCTTTAATGGATAAAGGACAGTAAGGGATACCCCCAGTGACACTACATTGACTGCGATAAACTTCAATATCTCATCTCCATGCGGAGTCGACTTTGCACCAAACGTCCAATATTTATTCATGATAAAACTGTTTACAACACCGCAGCTATATGATATAACTTGAGATAACATATAGTACACCCCAAAAAATGTAAGGACTGTAAAGACTGCAAAGTCAACTAAAGTATTTACAATGCCGACTAAATTAAACTTTACAAACTGCAATAAATCATTTTTTCTATTGTACCTTTTATCTTGTTTTTCCATCTTCATCATCAAACCCTACTTTCTTCGCAATAATGTACAACGGTCTATCCCTTACCTCGTCATATATTCTGCCGATGTACTCTCCAAATGCGCCTAAGACTACAAAGTTTATGCCACTTAATAGGATACTTACTGCCATAGCTGTGTTTAAGATAGATATTTTTATTCCGGCAATTTTAAGTATAAGCTCAACTATAAAATAGATAACGCTTGCTGCTGTTAAAAAAATCCCTATATTTAGTGGAAGCTTAAGCGGCGCATACGAAAATGAAGTTATGCCATCCATGGCAAGCTTCAGCATTTTCTTCAATGTATACTTGGTTTCACCTGCAAGCCTCGGATCTCTTACGTATTCTACTCCTATCTGCTTAAAGCCTACCCAGCTTACAAGTCCTCTTATATACCTGTTTTTTTCTTTTATTGATGTCATAGAATTCATTACATCACATACTTTTCTATCTATCAAGCGAAAATCACCTGTATCAACAGGTATATCTACATTTGTAAGGCTTTTTAGCAATCTGTAGAATACCCTTGCTGTAAAAAGCTTAAAGAAAGACTCCCCTTTTCTCTCAGCTCTTTTGCCGTATACAACATCGTATCCTTCTTTCCACTTCTCAATCATCTTTAGTATTACCTCAGGTGGATCCTGCAGGTCTGCGTCGATTACGACGACAGCATCCCCTTTTGCATTGTCCATGCCGGCAGTTATAGCCGTCTGATGGCCGAAATTCCTAGAGAAGCTTATAAGCTTCACATTATTGTCATTCTCACATATATTGGCAAGTATCTCTGCCGACTTATCATGGCTGCCGTCATTTACAAATATTAATTCATATGATTCACCTGTTGTATCCATGACTTTTTTAAGACGTCTGTAAGATTCTTCAATAAGCAGTTCTTCGTTGTATACCGGTACAACTATGGAATACTTTATATTATCCGACATATATACTCCTTCCTTCTCTGAAATTTATAAAGCCGGTGTCAATGTCAGTTGACATCGACACCTTTAAGATCGTAAAGCTCACCAAAATCTCTTCCTCCAAATCCTCCAAATCCTCCAAAGCCATTATCACTCTGTGTTGTATTTGTACCGCTCCATTCACTAGTTGGCACAAGTTTACCATTTTCTCTTACCCAGTTCATTATCTCGCTGTTGGAACCTCTGTCCATTCCGCCTGTCATTACATACCTTACTTCACCTTTTTTGACAAGCTCTTTAAACTGAGCAAGTGTCAAGATATTGTCAGAGCCCGAGAAGCCTCCCAGTGCCATCACAGGTTCTCCTGTCTTTATAATTATGCTATCGGCGCTTTGTGATGATGACACAACTAATAGATATTTTGCATTTCCTTTGTTTTTTTCAAGGAAGCTTATAAGCTTTGAATTTGTGGTACTGTCCACATTACCACCGCCAAAGTCCATTCTATTTCCATCTGATGCAAGCTCCAATCCTGCTGTTGGAATAGTACTGTTCATTGGATAAAATAGCGTTGTAGCTGACCAGACAGTAGGTGCTATTAGAAGACCTATTATACCAGCTATAAGCATTGCCTTCTTGACTTTAAGTCTGCTATTTTTTGCAAAAATCATCAATGACAGAACTATCGATGAACCAATAGAAAGCACTGCCACAACCAACATGATGTATTTTGTAAGGTTAGATATATTGTAGTGGTAATACAATATGAGAAGCTCAATTGAGCCATCAGCTATAAGCGACAGAGGCAAAAGCCATGATTTTACACCACCTTCTTCGTACATCTCCCACATTGAAACAATACCTATACCTGTCAAAGCTGCTATAGGTGGTGCCATCATCGTCAAATAGTACGGATGGAATAAACCTGTTGTAAAGCTGAAATATATAAATACAGGCACAAGCCATGAAATCCACAGTATCAAGGATAATTTCCTACCGTCATCAAATGGCCTTTTAAGCCTTTTTCTTAAAAGTTCTGCTAAAAATCCGAAGATGGCCAATGGGAAAAGCCATATTATCTGGTCAGACAAGCTGTTATTTGAAAAAAGCCTCAATATGCTAGCTTTTTCCTGTCCTCCAAAAAGACCGCCCCTTCCACCTTTATTGCCATTTGGTCTTTCAAAATTGCCACCTGCAAAGTTTGGATTTGGTACATTTTGTCCGTTAAATCCTGGGAAGTTGCCTTGGTTTATAGGTGGAGTGTTATTTTGATTACCATTTGAACTGTTGCTATTCTTAGTAGCACTTGATACAGCATCTACTGAAATTCCCTGAGAATTGTTACTCTGGCTTCTCTCCACTGTATCTTGATTAAACTGGCCATTAAATTGATCACTGTAACCGCTAAAGTTTCTTCTAAATTCTCCGCCATTGAAATTTCCTATGTGGCCGCCACCAAACCCAGTGTTTTTGCCAAGCCCAAGCCTTTCAAGCCCATTATGACCTATTATGAGTTCTAATTCTGAATTGTTTGTACTGCTGCCTACATAAGGCCTCATGCTTTCAGGAGTCATGTCAACTATCACTGCCCAAGAAAGTGATACAACAAGCAAAACAACAGTTGCCAAAGCTAAGTGCCCAATCCTTTTCTTTAGAGGAATTTTTGATGCTAAAAGGTATGTTAGATAAATTGCAGGTATTACCATATATGCCTGAAGCATCTTAATGTTAAATCCTATTCCAACCAAACCTAGGCTTAATATAAGGTATCTTAATTTCCCGCTATCTAAAGCTTTTAGAAGTGCTAAAACCGCAAAAAGTAATGTCATGACCAGCAGATTATCTATCGTATTGTTTCTGCTGTCTACAACAAAGACCGGTGTAACTGCTAAAACTAATGCTGATATAAGCCCCGCTGTCTTGCCGAAATACCTTTTTACGAGGATGTATATAAGCGCTACTGATATGACGCCTGCTATAGCCTGCGGCAGTATAATGCTCCATCCGCTAAATCCAAAAATCTTTGCAAAAATTGCCTGTATCCAAAATCCCAGTGGCGGCTTGTCGATTGATACAAACCCTGCGGGGTCAAATGATACAAAAAAGAAATTCTTTAAGCTCATGGTCATGCTTTTTACGCCTGCTGCATAATACTGATTTGCATATCCTTCAATACTTAAATTGGTAAAATTCAATATTGCTGATAATAGCAAGATTAAATATAAACCTATAGAATCTTTATTAAACTTCAATTTTTTCATAGTCATCCTCCAATCCTTTTTTGCTGTAACTAATTGTAATAATTTTATCGCTCATATAAGCTTCGTGCTTTATGTATCTTCGATTCACTTCGCTCGTTTTGCTAACGCCGTCTATGCGTTGTTAGGATTAGCTTTCGCTCACACGCAAAACTTCGGATACATTAACGAACACTCCGCAATATATTCACTTATAAAATAATTACAAATTACGTCATACTTGCATGAAATTTATCGCTTATAAATATACCCTTAAAATATCGAATAAGTTTCAAATAGTTGTGTGAATTTCGTGTGATTCTAAACCCAAATCAACAGCGCATATCTTATTTGATACGGCCACATCATAAGATACTTTTGCAAGATAGACGGTAATTACTACATTTACTAATGAAACTAACATAGGTATAAAACCAAAAGAATTTCTTAAGTTTCCAAACAGGACGTAGTACATATTTAAAAAGCTTGTTATGCTAAATAAAACATACAGTCCAAATAGCCTTATGTCTTTTACATACAAAAATGCTAATATTGCTAACGCTACAGCAGGAAATAGGTATCTTTCATGCATCCCAGTAGAAAATGTAAATACTAAAGCAATCTGTAAAATGGCAGAAAGATATGCTAGATTGCTGTTTTTCCCTTTAATGTATATAAACCAAGAAAATAAAGTTGCCAAAACTATGAAGATAAAGCCCCATGTGCTGTAGCTAAATGCAAACAATTTTGTGCTGGAATTCACATAGTTTGCTCCAATCAATCCGTAGAAATTGAAGCCATTTACTGATGCGTATGGATACTCTGAAATAGTCTTTTCATACAGTTTAAATATCCACAAAGGATCTTGACCTATGGCAAACGGTGCTAAGACGATAATTGCCGTAACCAGTGATACCACAAAAGCCTTTAAAAAATTTTTTAAACTCCTCTCATTGACGATTTCAAAAAACAAGACAGGTGCAAATATGATTCCCTGCGGTTTCATCAGTACCGCTGCAGTAAAAAACGCCGATGACAGCCCAATCTTTTTCTCCGACAGAAAATATACCGCTGCTATTATAAGAAGCGTAAAGAAAGAGTCTACCTGTCCCCACGCAGATGAATTTATAAATACAGCTGGATTAAAGATGTACAAAGCTGATATAAATGCACTTACGTTTTTTGTAAAATGCTTTTTAGCAATCTTGTATATGATGTAAGATGACGCAACATCAGCTAAAATCGATGGAAGCTTCAATAGCACGTTGTAGTAATGCGATAGATTTCCAATTGAAGCTATCTTGCCTATTAAATAAAGCACATAGATGTAAAGCGGTGGATAATCACAGCTTGGAGTATTTTTATAAAAGTTTAAGATGTCCTGTGATGCAGACTGTGCCCAGCTTCTAAAAAGCCCTATATCACCTGAATAACCTTCAATGGTTGCAGCTATGTAAAGTCGCATGAAAAACCCTATCAAAAATAGTGCCAGTATGATAAATTTATCGTTTTGAAAGTCCAACTTCAATTTTTTATTCTTCAAAGCGTAGTAGCTTAAAATAAACAGCAAAAACACAATTGCCGAATATACCATTATATACACGCCGTACTTGGATGATGTTCCCCTAAATCCCCCAAAATCTCCTCTACTGCGAGGCATCTGCCATTGGGACTGCCCACTTTGTGCATTTCCTTGAGGCGGATTGCTCCTCTGCCAAACACCTTGATTTGTGTTTCCACTGCCCCAATTTCTATTCGTGCTGCCTTGTGTAAAATTATGCTGAAAATTTCCCCTAAACCCCTCTGTGCTTACACTGTAATTGTAAAGAGCGTATACGCTTAAAATTACTGAAAAAATCAAGACAAACGCCAAGCTGTACTTTACCACGTTTTTGCCCATCGCCACTTCTCCTTTTCTTTTATTCTGCCTATAAGAAATTATAAAACTTAAATGTTGCAAAAAAATTAAAAAAATGTGTGATTTCTGTGTGAAAAAAGCAACCAGCATACGCTGGTTGCTTTTCTTCACAAAAACCACACATTTTTTTAATTCTAAAAGATATCCTTCAATTGGATTTCCAAAGATTCAAAAATCCTAACCTTTATATTGTCTTCTTCTGAATATACTTCAGGTCTTTGGTATTTACCATCTTCGCCTAAATAGTAAGAAAGTACAGTTTTTTCATCAGGAAATACGATCCAATACTCTTTTACTCCTGCCTTTTCGTACAAATAGAACTTTTCCTTTAAGTCTCTCTTTAACGTTGAAGGAGAAACTACTTCTATAATCATATCTGGGCTTCCTTTACAGCCTTTATCATCCAGCTTACTTGGATCACACACTATCACTATGTCAGGCTGAACTACATTTGTCACATTATCATCACTAACATTTTCAGCAAACAATCTTACATCAAATGGTGCGCTGTAAACTTCACAAGTTTTTCCTTTTAGATAATTATGGATAGAGGCAAATAATTCTCCTACAACTTTCTGATGTTTCCGCGTCGGTGATGGACTCATATTATACGGAACTCCCTCTATAAGCTCCCATCTCTCATCATTAGCCCAGCTCAAATAATCTTTATATGTGTATTTTATATGTTCATCTTTATCTGCAACTGCCATATTTTTTCACCTCTTTTAATAACAAAACTATCCACATCCTTTTATAATAATTATACCACTAATTGTAAATTCATAATAAAAAAAGCACGATGATATCTTACCTATTACGCATCATGCTTTTTAAAAATATATTAAAATATTTTAATTCATCAATTTTTTTATTTCATCTTCTGATAACTCTGTAATCTCTGCTATCTTATCGATAGACATGCTGTTTTTTAATAACTTTTTAGCTATTGCAATTTTCTCTTCTTTTGCACCCTTTTTAATACCTTCTTCTATACCTTTTTCAATACCTTCTTTAATACCCTTTTCTATGCCTTTTTCAATACCTTCTTTAATACCCTTTTCTATGCCTTTTTCTATTATCATTTTGTATGTTTCTGATTCTTCAATCCTAAACATTCTTACCACCTCCGAAAAAACTTTCTCAATAACTTCTTTTTTATAAACTATACCCGATAATATCTCTGCCTTAAACGCTATGTCTTTCTTTTTGTTTATATCTAATGGAATATCTTTTATCGCTTCAACACATCTTTCTAAATATTTTTCCCCTTCTTCTTTCCTTCTATTTTGATCCATCAATGGAAGAAGGGAATATAAATCATAATAATCTGTATTTAAAACATCAGTATATTTTATGTCGCCAACATTTATTATCTTGTATTTATAGTTCAGTGTGTTTTGTTCTCCAAAGTCGTAGCTTAAGCTATTTTCCATTTTCACATTATCTTTTCCTATATAAACAACTATCTGATATGGTAAGAGATTGTGCTTTTCCATTATCTCCAAGGAATATCTCAGCATCCTGTAAGGCATTTTTCCGTCATTTTCTGATTGAAATTCTATGTGCACAGCCACATTTCCTTTGTCTGTTGTGCATTTGAATATCATGTCGCTGTCTCTGCGTTCTATTCTTGCAAATTCTATATTTAATTCGTCGATTTTCGTGTATTGTAGTCCCAAAAAATAGCTCATTATGTCATCTGCCATATCTGAAAAAATATTTTTCATTGTAATATCATAGTTTTGGCTCATATTCTTCCTTCCATTTCTTTAATTTCTCATAATCATTATATCATATAAAACTAAAGAAGAATAGATTTGCATCAAACTCCATTTTTTATTTTAAAGGATACTTTATTATGAAGCTTACGCCTTTGTCCCTATTTACAGCTTTTATCTCACCATTGTAGAAGTCTACGATTTTCTTCGATATGGCAAGTCCTAAACCGAAATTTCCCGTCTTGTCCTTGTACATCCTGTCAAATATATGTTTCATGTGCTTTTCATCTATCTTAGGACCGTCATTGTATATGTCTAGATAAGCATACTGTCCGTCCTTTTTAAGTGTCACTTTTATCACTTCATTAGCATACCTTAAAGCATTGTCAAGGATGTTTTCTATGCTGACTTCTATCTTGTCCCTATCGCCCTTTATTATCACCTCGTCTAAGCTTAAATCCCACTCAATATCGCTTTTTATGATTTCAAACCTGCTTATTATGTTGTTCACGAGATCTTTTAGATTTATATAGTCAATTTTGCTGTCATTCTCCAGCACATAATCAAGAGTATTCAAATAAAGCATTTGGTTTATTTTCTTTTGAAGCCTTATCGCTTCGTCCTTTATTATGCCGGCGGTCTTTTCCAATGAATCGATGTACACACCGTCTATTATGGCATCTGCGTGGCTCATTATCACCATCACAGGTGTCTTTAGATCGTGTGATATGCTTTGCAAAAACATCTTTTCTTCTTCATCTGCCCTTTTAAGCTCTTTCTGCATCATATTCATGGAATTTGCCAGCATACCTATCTCGTCTTCCCTTTCTAAATTTATCGGCTCTTTCCAGTCTTTGTGGGCGATTCTCATAGTGTACTCTTCCAGCTTCTTAAGCGGCTTTGCGATGTATCCAGCCACAATTATCGAAGCAAAAAAGCCAATGATTATAAATATGATTCCTATTGCTATAACCAAATAAAGAATAGTATTGTCAACAATGTTTGGTACATATGATACAAGATAAGCTTTATTGAATGAATCATAATTTACAGTGCTTATTATGAAGAAATATTGCATGTTGTTGTAGACTTCTTTATACAGCTTCTCTTTAATAGTGCCACCTTTTATGAAGCTGGACATCCAAAGCTTTACGCTCATTGTATTAAATGAAGGCGAATGTGGATCAGGTGGAGGCTCTCTATGGTTTATGTCTATGATTAAAGGTCTATTAGCTGTATCAAAATCTACAATGAAATTGTCCCCGCCCTTTAAATTTCTCAATCTACTGAAATTATTAAAACCTCCGCTGAAATTATCATTTTTTATAAGCATCTCATGTGAAACTTTCAAGTCCTGTATCTTATTATTTTCTTCTACTTTCCTGAAAGCAAAGAGGTACAAAACTGATATACTGCAAATTATAATCAGGATAACTGCAGTAAATGTCATCCATATTCTCATTGCAAGCGAACGAAATCTAAATATCTTCATGATTTACACACCAGTTTATAACCGTAACCATATACGGTCTCTATATTTAACTTAGCAACCTTTTTCCTAAGCCTTCTTATAGTGTCATCTACAACTCTGTCAGAGCCAAAATAATCCTCGCCCCACACGTTATTCAATATCTGGTCCCTAGATACCACTATATTTTTATTTTTCACAAGATAACAAAAAAGCTCAAACTCCTTATTTGTAAGCTGTATCTCATTATCTCCCTCAAAAACAGTTCTTTGCTTCTCGCTCAGCCTGTATTCACCTACATATACAGGGTCATCGTTTTTCTCTTCTTCTTTCCCATATATTCTCTCCATAAGCTTGTTTGTCCTAATGACAAGCTCCCGAGGCAAAAATGGCTTAGAAAGGTAATCATCGCTTCCAAGCTCTAAGCCTACTACCCTGTCAAGCTCTTCATTTCTGGCAGACATGAATATGACAGGCGTAGATTTGTTGTGCTCTTTTATAGCTTTTATAAGCTCATATCCATCTACATCAGGAAGCATTATGTCAAGTATCCATAGATCTGGCAAATCTTTTATCCTATCCATAGCAGTACTTCCATCAAAAAATGTAGTAACACTGTAACCTTCCCTCTCAAGGTACTTCTGCAAGAGAAGGTTCAGGCTCTTCTCATCCTCTACAAGATATATCTTTCTAGGCAATCTTATCACCTCGTAATAGTAGGCACAACTCAAAGTCACAATAATCCTACTTTAATTATTATTCTACCATAAAATTATCGAGAATTTTTAAAGAAATTATGTGAAGGATGTGTGAAAATAAAAAAGCATGGCGAATAATCTTAAAAGGAAGATCGCCATGCTTCGATGTAAATAGAAATATATAAATCACATAAGTAAACTTAAGGCCTAACATATTATTAAACATGAAAAAAGTCCTCCGAAGGAGGAGGACTTTTGGTTAGGGTTTAGTATTTTATAACAGCAACTCTGCCATTTGCATCAAGATATAATGTTACTGATGCAGGATTACCTGTTATATCAGATACATATTTCAAAGAATATGTGCTATCTGAATTCTGATGTACTACTTCGTATCCAGGCGCTAATTGATAATATAACTGACCATTGCTTGCACTTTCAGCCTTTAATGTCATGTTAACAGTATTTATATTTGATGTATAAACTGTTGCAGTTACAACAGAAGAAACTGGAACTGCATTTGTTACTTTTCCTGTATTATTATCTACAGTCAAAGTATATGGAGCATTGCCACTTGTACTTGTTATTGTCAAGCCTAGATCTTTTGTTGCATCATATGTTACACTCTGTCCATTTACAAATGCTGTTATTCTTGTAAATGAACTATCTGAAGTTGTTACTTTGTAAGCTTTTGTTACAAAACCTACAACATCAGTCGTATCTGTTGAACTATATGATGCATCTTTAAGAACAACAGCTTCTACATTATTGTATTGATCGTACGCAATCTTTAGAACACCACTTATACTGTTAATATCAGCTAATTTAACAACTGAATAACTATCATCAGTTGAATTGTAATTATAAATTACTGTATTATCATTTAGATAATATGTTGTACTACCAATAGCTATCGTCTTTGCTGTAGTATTAATCGAAGTTGCTCCTGTTACACTGTTGTTAATTTTAATACCATCGGATGGTATATCAGTATCATAAACATTTTCTACAACTGTTTTATCTGAGCTTAATTCATATCTGACAAGACCATTTGCTGTTATATTCCTATTTGCTGTGCTGCCATTGAGAGTATCATCCCAATTATATGTCGTTGTAGTTCCATCTGGAAGTAATAACTTAACCTTAGCTGTTAATGCCGAACCATACACACTATCAAGAACTAATGCATAGTTAGAAGTAGTTGTTATTGAACCACTTAAGTATCTTAATGCATTACCATCCTTATCAAGTGCTAATGTTACAGTATCACCAGCGCTAAATGTCTTACCTGTTAAATTCTCATAGTCTTTTCCATTTATTGTTATATAATTAGTTGAGCCATCATTATATGTTGCTTGAACTGTACCTGAAACAGTCTGTCTTACAACATATAGATATACGCCAACTTGATTGCCATCCGCATCATATTGCTTACCATAGTAAACAACATCATTAGCTTTGATATCTGTTAACTTCGAAACGTCACCTGTTACAGTATAATGATATGCATTTCCACTACTATCAACTAATGTATAGTTACCATTGTCCGTTGCAATATACTTAGCACCGCTTACAACATTAGCTGTAACAAATTTTGCAGCATAATCATAACCAGTTACAACTGCATAATCATATGTCTTATCTCCATTGTTATCTATAAATTTAACATCAAAGCTCGCTGGTAATGTCTTTGTCTTTAACGCATTCCAGTTTGTCAAATATCCATTATAGAGAATATATTGAATATTCTTTAACGAAACATTTGTTGCATTTCCATCGCTATCATATACATCGCCTGTTGTTGTTACATTCTTTATAGTAGCATCTGTATATGTCTTTGTATTATTAGTATTTTCTTCCACTAATACTGGAGTACCAGTACTTGTGAAATATACATTAACATCTTCACCAACATATGGTGTAAAATCAATGTTACCAGCACTCTTTACAACTTCTTTTCCTGCAGAAACGTCATATAGCTCTACATTTCCTGCAGCTACATCACTTGTCTGATCAGCTGTAGCTAAAACGATGTATTCTGTAGGTGTAGCAACTTTTGTTATTAATTTTTTCCCTGTATCACTTTCTGCACCATCAACATATTTATTGATGTCGAGATCCAATGCATTGTTAACAAGCATAGCCATTTGGCCACGTGTTATTGTTGCATTTGCTGAAAGCGTAACGCCATTTGTTATGCCAACATTTGTAGCTTTAGCTATTACACCATATGGCCATGAATAATCTGCTGTATATCCCAATGCTCTTAATATTAATGCAAGAGCTTCTGGATATGTTACTGTATTGTTAGGCTTAAATGTTCCATCTGGATAACCA
Organism: Thermoanaerobacterium butyriciformans; assembly: GCF_017874545.1. Classification (GTDB taxonomy): domain Bacteria; phylum Bacillota; class Thermoanaerobacteria; order Thermoanaerobacterales; family Thermoanaerobacteraceae; genus Thermoanaerobacterium; species Thermoanaerobacterium butyriciformans. The sequence continues at coordinate 50,670 of NZ_JAGGLT010000010.1, forward strand.
CTTGGATCAGCAATATTTATATCGCCTGATGCCCAATAGCTAGCTGGAACATCGCTGAACTTTGTTGGACCTACTGCCAACTTAGCAGCATCTTGTAAGCCTTCTGCTGCATTTACAAATGCAATCATTTGTGCTCTTGTTACAGCACCATCAGGTTGATATGTGCCATCTGGCATACCTGATACTAAACCTAACGATTGCAGGCGTGCAACTGCACTCGCATACGGTGCACTATCACTCACATCTGAGAATGTTCCTGCAAAGCCTACTGCCATTGCACTGAACACCAGTGTGAAAGTGAGAACCACTGCTATTAACTTTTTAAGGTTCTTCATGGAATAAATCCTCCTCCTTAATATATAATGTTATATTTTTCTTTTGAAAGGTGGTACCTTCCAAAAAGCTTTTGACTATGTAAGGTGGCTCTTTGCCAACCTGAATTTATTATATCATCGTGTCAATCATGAAGTCAATAAATGTTACCATTTTGTAATAATTCTGTAATAATTGATTAACAATAATTTTATAGCCAATAAATTCTAAAAATTTATCATCGCTCACAAATTACGCTTATGACAAATTTTCATTTTATTAGTGCATAATTAGATATATACGACAAACTTTGAAAATATCCTTCTTAAATTTAACATAAAATTATTAACAAATTATTAAATTTTTAGTCCAAAATTGGTGCAACTTTTACTTCAAACATCCTGTTCCATGGATATTCTACATCTGCACCTTTTATTTTAATGCCGCAATCGGCGTATACGAACATAAGCGTATCAAGATACGGTTTCATCTTTTGTTTTAGCGCTGCATCTGCTTCATCTTTATTTTCTATATTATCTTGGTTTATGCCATTCGAATTTGCCCAGCTTTGCATCGCATCTCTCACTATGCTCTGGTATATGTAGTCATCAGCATATCTTATGAATGTAAATGCATAGTAGTATTTCTGTCTTTCTTCTAAGTCTTTTTTATCCTTTTTCGCATCAATATATGATTTTATGCTTAACTCTGCTACTACTGTCCCTATAGAGTTGCTGGGGGTGTTCCAGCCAGAATATGCATCAATAAGCTTTATAAGTTTATCTTTAAATATCTGTTCTACAAGATCTTTATCACCTCCATTTGTCTTGGCTACATCTGCTACGCCAAAATTTTGTCCACTAATTTTATATTTACTAACTACATTTTTTATTCCTGTTTTATTATTTTTGTGCATGTGAATATAAATAATATTTTTTGCATTGTCAGACTCAGTTCCTCCCACATAGTCTATTTTCTCCTCTGTTATCTCTCTTACTGTCCCGCCTTCGTAAGACAGATAACTATTTTCATCGCCATTTTCTTCATATACTATTTTATACGTTGGCCTGAAGCTTTTTTCTTCGTTTAATATCTTAGCCACCGTCATCATGCTTATCTCATCGGCACCATGAAGCATATAAATATTCTTATAGCCTTTTATGGTACTTTTTAGATCGTCATACGAGTATTTAAGCATGCTTTTCATTGTAGTATCGTCAAGGCCGATTGTCAAAGTGACATTTGGCTTTAAATTCGATGCGATTTCTTCATTTATAAGCACTTCTGATGCAATTACGTACATGTAGTTAAATAGATAGGATGGCATGCGGGATTTCAGCTTATTCAGCATTTCTGCATCATTTTCTGATATGGCTTTTTTTACTTCATTATAATATTCTATATTAGTGCTGTTTTGAACATACTTTGTATCCTGCTGATAAAGCACAGGCGCTACCTGTGGCATTATAGAGATCAATACAAGTCTTTTACCATTTGACAAGCTCATAATCTCTTTTAATCTTTCAATGCCTTCTTTATATGACATGTCGTTTAAATAATTTCGTGATGCTATGAGCCCCCCTGATATAAATTGATTTGTAGATATTATAACAGCACTTACGTCAGGCCTTGTTACAGAGCCTTTAAGCCAATCATAAATCATATCTTGATTGCTTTTTTTCTTGTAATCGTCAAGTGCATCAATAGGTGGCACTAAAAGCTCTTTTCCTCCTGCCTTTGCCAATATCTCTACATTTTGAAGCGATACAGGTCTTGTATCAAGAGGAACAAATACTATTTTATCTTTTGATACGTACTTTATATCATCTTTATATGAAGTCTTAACGATGGCTATATTCATCGTTATTAAAAATATCAGTAAAATTATAAAAAATCGCTTCATTATTGCTTATTTCTCCTCTTGGAAATTTATCAATTATCATTTGCTAAAGAAATATTATTCCTGAAAAATTTATCAACCCTCACAAATTCCGCTTATCACATATATCATCAATTAGCTTCGTACGTTCGGTTGTCACCATCTATGCACTGTTATAGCTTTCTATATTATTTTACAATAAGTTATGATATAATGCTATTGCGAGGTGAAATAATTGAAGAAATTTGCAATAATTTTATCTTTGATAATGATAATTGCCGCATTTGGTTTTTATAGATATGAAAAGGCAGAAAACTTAAAAAAGTGCGTCCCGGTCCTTATGTATCACAATATATACGACGGCAAAATCCCTCCAAATAAAAACGGTGTGCTTGTCACTCCGCAAAACTTTGAGAAGCAGATTATGTATCTTAAAAATCACGGATATCAGACTATCACTGTGGAAGACCTTTATAATTTTATGAAGTACGGCAAAATGCTTCCAAAGAAGCCTATACTTATAACATTTGATGACGGCTATCTAGGCAATTACACTTACGCATATCCGCTATTTAAAAAAATAGGATATAAAGGTGTCATAAACGTAATAGTAAAAAATGTGCCATCGCCTACCAACAAAGTAATCACTCCATATCCGCATTTTGACTGGATTGAGGCAAAAGAGATGTCTTCAAATGGTGTGATGGAGATTGAAAGCCATACATACGATTCTCACAGGTATGCAAAAAGCGGAAATCATGATATACCTATGCTGTCAGGTCCTATAGATGTAAATGGGAAACTTGAAACGATGGATGAATACAGAGAAAGGATAAAGAATGATCTTTCAAAAGCAAAAATGGAAATAGAAAAAAATTTAGGGAAAGAAGTTATTGCTTTAGCTTACCCTTATGGTGTCGGTAGTGAAACATCAAAAGACGTAGCAGCTTCATTAGGATATAAAGTGATATTTACTATGGAGGAAGGCGTCAATGTATATAAAGGCGACACATATGCAGTGAAGCGTATAACTGTGAAAAACACCGATACAGGTGAAGATATATTAAAAAAGATAGAGATGTATGAAGGAAAGTGATGAAGCATCATTTGCCGACGACAACCGCAGAAAATTTGTACTTTTTAATAAGCATCGCGAAAACATATGACACTACATAAATTATAATAAATGTCATTATTATGTAAATATCGTATAGATATTGATTGCCTGTATTTAAAAAGTGATTTAGCACATCTAAAAAGAGCGGATGTGACAAATATATCCCGAATGAAAACTTGCCTGTGCTTACCAATAACCAACTTAAATTATGATAATTTAATATTTTTGCCGATAGAGCAAAAAAGAACAATGACGCTACGAGCGTAAATGTATAATAATAAATATTGTACAGATTAGAATCTATCTGTTTATTAGCAAATGCCTTAAGTGATATGTCAACAAAAAGATAGCCAAATAAAATTACAGCAAAAAACGAATTAAGTAATTTTTTATGGTGATATTTCCCTGACTCATGTATGTTTTCACCAACATACATACCTGCAACTATAAATGAAATATAAGTTATAAAAAGATCGCCAGAATTTCGGTAATATCTGCTTATGACGTATTTAAATAAAAATATATCTGCTATCTGAAATATTACAATAGATATTAAAATTGTGTATATGTTTTTATTTATAAGCTTGTATATATAAAGCAGTACAGGAAACAAAACATACAGTTGTACTATTATGACTATAAAATAAAGATGGTAGAACATGCCACCAAACAGGATATTTTTAATAGTCAATATTGATTTTAATGGCACATGGTGTATTATGTACAGGTATGCACCGTATATCATTGTCCAAGCAATATATGGCAGCAATACGTTTTTAAGCCGTTTTTTATAAAATAATTTCCAATCGCACCCATTGCCGTAATTGTACATAAGAAGCATGGCTGAAGCAAATACAAATGCTGGAACTGCAAACTGTGAAAACCTATTTATAAATGCGAAAATTAAGTATGATGTAGATGACTTATCCAATGTAGATACTGCACTACCCGTCGTGTGTATCATCAAAACCGCTATTATAGATATGCCCTTCAATACATCAATCTCGTCTATCCGTGATTTTGTCATTAATCTCTCTCCTTGAAAAATATCATGTGCAACTCATATTAGTTTCTGACCTAAAAACGCACCTATAGAATTAATGTATTTTTTAAAGTCAATTAAATTATTTTGTAGGATACTATAAATTTCTTCCTCATTGACATCATCATAAAAATGTACGATTCTATTGCGAAACTTCGCCATTTGCTTATATGTATTTACCATATCAATAGGCAGAATATTGTATTTCCCTAGAATTTCAAAAGTATCAGCATAAGTTTTTGGGGAATCTAATCCATTCCTTGATATGATATGATTTCCTATATCTATCATCGCCTCTATAGCTATTTGCAAATTATATTTAGCAGAGTCATAATATATAAAATCTGATACAAATTCCTTTGGTTTTAAATTTGCAAGTTCTTCAAGATTCTTTATGCAATTTTTTATAATAGTTATTTTTTTTAGAATTTTTTCAATATCATAGGGCATTTTCTTTCAGTCCTTTCAAATAATCGTCGTAAAAAAATTTCATTGTTATTCCATAATCACCGTAAAATTTAAAAACATTTTCTTTAAAATCGGCTAATTTTAAATAATCTCTGCAATACAATAGATCGCCTGTATAGATTACCTTATGTTTAAACTCAAGAGATGCTTTGTTTAGATTTATTAAATCTATATCATCTGTACCTAATATTTCTGAAAATTTTACTTCTAATGAAAGCTCATCATTAAGGCTTGGCATACGTTCATATAAAACGGCAAAATCAATGTCACTATTGTCATTTTGATATTCCGTCCCATACGATCCAAAGATATACAAAGTTAATATATTAGGATTTTGTTTTATATAATCTACAAGCAAATCAATCTGTTTTTTGATATTTGTTAAATTTCTCATAATTATCACCAATTTACTAATTTTCATTGTCATTATATCACAAAAAAGGTGCAAATCAAAAAAGGACCCAAATGTGGATCCTTATTTCATTGATAATGCTGCAGCTATAAAATCCCTGAATAATGGATGTGGTCTTAATGGCCTTGATTTAAATTCCGGATGGAATTGTGATGCCACAAAGTATGGATGGTCTTTTACTTCTATTATCTCTACAAGCCTATCATCTGGCGACAAACCTGATAAGACAAGTCCTTTTGACGTGAGAAGCTCTCTATATTCGTTGTTAAACTCGTACCTGTGCCTGTGGCGCTCATATATAAGCTCGTCTTTGTAAGCTTCATAAGCCTTTGTACCTTCCTTTAGCTTGCAAGGGTATACGCCAAGCCTCATTGTGCCACCTTTTTCATCTATGTCCTTCTGCTCAGGCATAAGGTCTATGACGGGGTATGGCGTAGCACCGTTAAACTCTGTAGAGTGAGCGTTTTTAAGTCCTGCTACATTTCTCGCAAATTCTATCACCGCACACTGCATGCCTAAACACAGCCCTAAGTACGGTATCTTGTTTTCTCTGGCGTACTGGGCAGCTCTTATCTTTCCTTCTACACCTCTATCGCCAAATCCTCCAGGCACCAGGATGCCTTTTGCACCTCTTAAAAGCTCGTCAACCGTATCGTCATTTACATTTTCAGAGTTTACCCACCTTATCTTTACATTGGCGTCGTTGTATATTCCTGCATGTCTTAACGATTCTACAACGCTTATATACGCGTCGTGCAGTTCGACGTATTTGCCAACTAAAGCTATCTCTACTTCTTTTTTCAGATTTTTCTCTTTTTCAACATATGCTCTCCATTCTTTAAGATCAGGCTCACCTGCTGGCAGATTAAGCCTATTTATGACGTATTCATCTACTTTTTGCCTATCAAGCTCCAATGGGACTTCATAGATGGAGTCTACGTCAATATTTTCAATGACGGCATCTGGTTTTACATTGCAAAACATGCCTATCTTTTCTTTTATATCTTCTGTAAGAGGAAATTCTGTCCTGCAGACGATCATGTCTGGCTGTATGCCAATGGATCTTAATTCTTTTACGCTGTGCTGTGTAGGCTTTGTCTTAAGTTCACCGGTCTTTCCGAGGTGCGGCACAAGTGTGACATGTATGAACATGACATTGTCTTTTCCTTCTTCAACACCTATCTGCCTTATAGCCTCTAAAAACGGCAAACTTTCTATGTCACCTACAGTGCCACCTATCTCTACGATGACGCAGTCCACATTTTGCTCTTTCCCTACTCGCCTTATCCTGTCTTTTATCTCATTTGTAATGTGGGGGATTACCTGAACTGTTGCACCTAAATAATCGCCTTTTCTTTCCTTTGATATAACAGACCAGTACACCTTACCTGTCGTTATATTGCTGCTTTTTGTAAGGTTTATATCGATAAATCTTTCATAATGGCCAAGATCCAAGTCCGTCTCTGCACCGTCTTCTGTGACAAATACTTCGCCATGCTGGTATGGGCTCATCGTCCCAGGATCTATGTTTATATACGGATCGCATTTTATCACTGCTACACTAATACCGCGGCTTTTTAATAGCCTCCCTAATGACGCTGCTGTAATTCCTTTGCCTAATGATGACACAACACCGCCCGTCACAAATATATACTTCGACATGGTCTCACCTCATTTTTTATTTTATCTTATATCGAACACAAAATGCATTTAATTAAGTGAAAGGCATTAAAAAAATCTCTATTCTTAAAAATAGAGACTCTTATCCCTTTAATTTTTAGATGTTTTTTTAAATTTTTTTCGATAATGGCACATTAAAAACACCCCAACAATATAAATACTTTTATATTATATATGAGATTTTTTTGAATGTAAAGGGGGTTGAAAAATAAAATAATATGGTATAATATATATAGACAAATTTAAAACCTGTGGTCACAATGTATAGAAAAAGGTGAGGCCGTTACCCTCACCTTTTTCTCGACTATGTACATATCACTTCGTGTACCACTTAATTATTATTTCTAATAATTTAAGCAGTATTTCCATGATTCTGTACCAGTCTATTTGGCGGTTTCTTTTCCGCCTCTTGCCACCTGTGGTCACAATATTCACCTCCCTTCTTGGAGGCTAATACTATTATATCATACGTTTTTACCTGTTATTGCAATGTTTTTACTAAAAAATGTTTGAAAAATAAAATAATATGGTATAATATATGTAGACAAATTTAAAACCAGTGGTCATTGTTTATAGAAAAAGGTGAGGCTGCTGCCCTCACCTTTTTCTCGACTATGTACATATCACTTCGTGTACCACTTAATTATTATCTCCAATAATTTAAGCAGTATTTCCGTGATTTTGTACCAGTCTATTTGGCGGTTTTTTCTCCGCCTTTTGCCGCCAGTGGTCATTGTTTCACCTCCCTTCTTGGAGGCTATCTTTATTATATCATACGTTTTCTTCAGTTATTGCAATGTTTTTGTTTTGATATTATAATTAGTTTATCAATGTAAAGGGGGAAAATATATGCCATCAGATTATCACGTACACATAGAAAGAGGACCGTACACGATTGATTGGCTTAAAAAGTTTGTAGATACGGCATTAGACAAAGGCCTTAGAGAGATAGGTATATCAGAGCATGGATACAGATTTGATAAAGGATACGGCGCATTTGGAAGCGACGGTTTTAGAGGTAAATGGGTCAAAGAATACAGTGGACAAGACATCGATGAGTATGTATCACTTATAAATGAGGCAAAGGCCATGGGGCTTCCTGTAAAGCTTGGTATAGAAGCAGACTATATACCAGGTAAGGAAAAAGAACTGGAAGATTTCTTAAAGCCCTATCCGTGGGATTATGTGATTGGCTCTATACACTGGATCGGTGACTGGGGCATAGATCTTGACGAGTGCCTTGATATCTGGGAGTCATGCGATGTGGACTCTGTGTATTTAGAGTATTTTAATATGGTTGAAAAGATGGCTGAAACAGGACTCTTTGATTTTATAGGCCATATTGATTTAGTAAAAATATTTAAATACAGACCAACAATGATAATTTATGATAAAATAGAAGAAAATATTAAAAATATAGCAAAGACCGGGATAGCCGTAGAAGTCTCAACAGCAGGTTGGAGAAAACCTGTAGGAGAAATCTATCCATCTAAAGAGATAATGTCCATGATTAAAAAATATGACATACCTATACTTGTAAACTCTGATGCACATACACCGGAAGATGTAGCAAGGGATTTTGACAAAGCTTACAAATATGTGAAGTCATTTGGGATCGACACTCTTAATTATTTTGACAAGAGAAAGAGAATACCATATAAGATATAAAAATAAACGCTAAAAGGATAAGCGTCAGCTTATCCTTTTGCCGTATATAAACCCCTATCCCCATTTAAAAATTAAAAAACCGCAGTATAAAGATACTACGGCCGGTTGCACCACTATCTCCGCATAACCCAGGTGCCCAGATACAGGTTATGCTTCACGGAATCCTATATATTTTGTTTATATTTCTAAATATTCGACATAAAACATAATTTTCCTTCTTTGATAAAAAAATTTTTTACACTCAAAGCTATAAAATGTGCATAGTGTACATAATATACATAGTATGTTATAATTGGAGGTGATAGGGGGAATGAATAAGATGTTCACAGTTAATGCTACAGATGTACGCAAAGAATGGGCGGATTTCATCAACTCAGTTGTTCGGGAAAAACCTAAAATTATAAAGCGAACAAAGGATTACGTCTTTGTTTCTAATATAGACATGATTAAAGAAATGTTAACAGCTTATACATTTACAGCAAATGTTCTAAATGAAGATGATGGTACTGTAACAATTTCTTTAAATGAAATCGACATTGTTGTCAATGGCAAAGACGAAAATGAAGCATTGAATTTGCTTGTTGATGACATGATTGAATATGCAGAAGACTTTTATAATGATTTTCAATATTGGTATTCGGCTCCCAACCGCAGAGAACATCTACCTTATGTATTAAATATACTGCTGCAAGATAATCCTGAAGGAGTTAAAAAACTTATTAAATGCCAACATGGAGAGAATTAAAACGCTTTTTAGAAAGAGACGGTTGGGAATTGTATAAAAAAACAGATCATTATTTTTATATAAAGCGGGATAGTGATGGAAGTATACGTCGCACAAAGGTTTCAATGGGCAGCGGTGAAATAAAAAAACATCTATGGCAGGAAATATTAAAAAAGCAATTACAAGTTACGGAAGAATATTTTAATAGTAAAATATAATAAATCTCCCCTTTATAGGAAGTGGGAGATTTATTATATTATTATATCAAATTTTTAACTGCCTTTGCCCTCAATATGCTGTTTAGTTTGTTTAATGACTCTACAGCCTCATTAGGGATTTCTCTGTCTGTGTTTACGATCATGAGGGCGGTGCCATCGTTTTTATTAGGGCTTACATGCATAGATGATATATTTATGCCGAAATCCCCCAATACATTTCCAATGTGTCCTATTACACCTGGTACATCTTTGTTTCTCACAAACAGCATGTACTCAGTCGGTTCAAAGTTGACTCTATGTCCTAAATATTCTACAATCCTTATCTCATCACCATAGGTTGTTCCTGAAAACTTATAAGACTCTCCTTTTGTGTCAATTACATTTATTGTGACAAGGCTTGAATAGTGGTCTATCTCATCTATTTTGCCTTCTATTACTTCTATTCCCATTTCTTTCGCCCTAAGCCTTGCATTCACTATGCTTATGCCTTCTTTCAATGCCGGTCTTAAAAGCCCTTTCAATGCGTGAAGCGTTACAACTTCGGTATTTAGGCTGGATATATCCCCTCTATATATTATCTCTACAGATTTTGCAGGTACATCATTTATCTGGTAATAAAGTGAGCCCATTGCTTCACACAGCTTCATATATGGCTTTAATTCTCCAAATTCGTCAGCTTTTACATCTGGTAGATTTACTATGTTTCCGTACAGTTTGCCGTTTAAAGCCGTTATCACTTCTTTTGCTACAGATATGCCTACATTGTTTTGGGCCTCAATAGTTGAAGCACCTAAGTGGGGTGTCACAACTACATTTGGAAGCTCTAAAAGCTTATTGTGGAAGTCCTGCTTCTCCCTGTCGTATAATGGCTCTACTTTAAATACGTCTAGTGCTGCTGCAGCAACAATTCCTTCTTTGACTGCATCGTACAAAGCTTCTTCATTTATAAGACCGCCTCTTGCACAGTTTACGATTCTTACGCCTTTTTTGACTTTCTTGAATTCATCGTGGCTTATTATGTCGATGGTCTCCTCCGTCTTTGGTGTATGGATAGTTATAAAATCAGATTGTTGCAAAAGCTCATCAAATGAAACTTTTTTGGCACCGAACTTTTCGAAGCGGCTGTCAGGAATGTACGGATCGTAAGCAATAACTTTCATGCCAAATGATGCAAGCCTTGTAGCAACTAATGACCCTATCCTTCCAAGCCCGATTATGCCTACAGTCTTTCCGCTTAACTCTACGCCTTTAAACTTGTTTCTCCTAAAATCGCCATTTAAAGCGCCAATATATGCTTGTGGTATATTTCTGGCTATAGACAGCATAAGCCCAATCGTATGCTCTGCAGCCGATATGATATTGCCTTCAGGTGTATTTACGACAATTATGCCTTTTTCCGTTGCTGCCAAAAGATCTATATTATCGACACCATTGCCTGCTCTTCCTATTACTTTTAAGTTCTTTCCTTTTGAGATAAGTTCTCTGTCAACGTTTGTGACACTTCTTACGACGATTGCATCATAGTCACCTATGATTTCTAAAAGTTCCTCTCTGGAAAGATCCAGCTTAAAATCCACATCTGCATGATTCTTAAGATACTCCAAGCCGCTTTCGGCTATTCTCTCTGTCACCAATACTTTCACAACAAATCCCCCTCAAAAAATTATTTAAAACTAAGATAAATCAGATAGTGCATTTTTTAGGGCATCAAATGTCAAATCCAGCATTTTATCTGTGACATATCCCATGTGTCCAATCCTGATTATCTTTCCTTTTAAATGGGCTTGACCGCCTGTTATAAGTACTCCCTTCTCAGACATGTAGTTTATTATGTCTTTAGCTTTGTACCCTTCTGGCACTTCTACTGCAGTCAAAAGATCTGACGATATAGATTCATCAGGGAAAAGTTTGAGGCCCATATCTTTTATGGTTTTTCTTACCTTCTCGCCGATTAAATGCTGATTTTTGTATACTGTGTCCATACCTGTATTAAGAAGCATGTCTGTAGCCTTCTTTACGGCCATAATTGTGGAAACTGCAGGTGTATATGGGTTGTCCGGTTTTTCCTTTTGCACACCTTTCCTCGCTTTTTTAAGGTCAAAATAATACTTAGGAAGGTCGGATTCTTCTGCCATCTGCCATGCTCTCTCGCTTAAAGCCACAAAGCTTAAGCCCGGCGGTGACATAAGGCATTTTTGAGAGCATGTTACAACCGCATCAAGTCCCCATTCATCCATCTCTAGGGGTATACCACCCAAAGAGCTTACGGCATCCACAATGACTGGCGTATTATACCTCTTTGCTACATCTGCCACCGCTTTTATGTCGTTTGTAACACCTGTTGATGTCTCATTTTGCGTCACAATCAATGCCTTGTATCCATTCTTTTTTAATGCATCTTCTAATTTGTTCAGATCGACTGCATTGCCCCATCCAAAATCGATAATGTCTGAGTCAAGTCCGTACGCCTTTGTGATATCGTAAAACCTCTCACCAAAATGGCCTATACTTGCCACAAGCACTTTGTCTCCTCTTTTGAAGAGATTTGCAACAACGGCTTCCATGCCGCCTGTACCTGATGATGTAAGCGTTAATACATCCATATTTGTTTTAAATATCTTTTTAAGATTTGAATTAAGACATGAAAAAAGTTCATAAAACTCCGGCGTCCTATGGTGATATGGCTGCAGATGACATACGTTTAATACTTCCTTTGGCACCATAGTAGGCCCCGGAGTCATAAGAATTTTGTCACTCATCATCTTCACACCTTTTTAAATATTTATTTAATATGATAAACTATTAAAGAAAAAAATGCAATAGTAAAAAACAAATGTCTACTATAAATAGACATTATGGTATGTATTAGTTTTTCTTATGTAAAAATGATTAATAGCCCTATTTAGAATTCATTCCTGATACAAATAAGCGAATTATATCTTCTGCCCTGTCAGATATAAGCTTTTTAGCATTTATCATCGCTTCTTGAAGCGTCATAGGTTTATCTACGATACTGAACATTGATGTGACACCTACGTCATAAAGGTCTTTATAGTTTTTACCTAGGCCACCTGATAGTACCACAACAGGCTTTCCGTATTTTTTTGCTATCCTTGCTATGCCTGCTGGTGCTTTGCCAAAAGCTGTCTGAAAATCTGTATTGCCTTCACCCGTTATTACAATATCACATGAGTTTATCTTTTCATCTATATTTGAAGCCTCCATCACAATGTCTATTCCAGATCTTATCTTAGCATTTAAAAATGCCATTAGGGAAAATCCCAGTCCTCCTGCCGCACCAGCACCTGGTGTATCTTTAAAATCTTTGTTTATTGTCTCTTTTACAACACTGGCATAATGCCTTAAATTGTCGTCAAGAATTTTCACCATCTCTTTTGTTGCACCTTTCTGTGGTCCATAAACGTAAGATGCACCATTTTCACCACAAAGAGGATTTGTTACATCAGATGCTGCTATAAAGCTGCTTTCATATACTCTTTTGTCAATACTGCTTATGTCAACTTTTTTGAGCTTGTAAAGATTTCCTCCTCCGTAAGGTATGTCATTGCCGTCTTCATCTAAGAGCTTAACTCCTAAAGCTTGAACCATACCTGCACCACCGTCGTTTGTGGCGCTGCCGCCTAAACCTACGATGAATTTGCGGCATCCTTTATCTAATGCTTCCTTTATAAGCTGACCGACGCCGTAAGTGGTGGTTATTAAAGGATTTTTCATGTTATCTGGCAGGAGGCTTAAGCCTGACGATGCAGCCATCTCTATAACTGCAGTGCCATCATTTAATATGCCAAAAAAGCTTTTTACGACATTTCCTAAAGGCCCTACCACATCTACATCTACGATCCTGCCTCCTAAAGATGCAATCAGCGCATCTACAGTCCCTTCACCTCCATCTGCTATAGGAATTCCTACGATCTCAGCATTTACAGCTCTTTTTATACCTTCGCTTATGGCTTCTAGGACTTCCTTTGAGGACAGGCTTCCTTTAAATGAATCAGGAGCTACCAGTATCTTCATTTTCTCACCACCCGTTTAATAAATTAAGACTGCAAGACTTCAGTTTAATGAAAAACATCTTTTTAAAATAAGAAGACAATTTTGAATGAGTGAGCGAATTGTTGGAAAGCGATAACTAAACTTAGCGAGATCGGCGAACGGAAGCAGGGTCGAAGCCAAGGATGGCTGAGACGGGCACTTGAGGCATGGACGCCGAATGTGCCCGGAACCCTGCTGAAGTTCAAGATCGAGCTTTAGTTTAGTCGCTTTTCAACTCTGAGAGCAAACGAATCAAAATTGTCCTTTATGCAAGGATCAAAATTATTGTTTTTAATCTTAAAGTGTCAATGATTTATTATCATCTACTGCTGATTCAAAAGCTCAATTGCCTTATCAAGCTGTGCATCGTTTCTAAGTGTCAAACCATAGAAATACGAAAGGGCATCAGTGGTGCCTCTATCAAGGACGCCTGTTGCTGGTATTCCTGCGTATTTTTGAAAGCTTACAATAGCATCATACGTGTCATTGCCAAAGTACCCGTTAGGCTCTCCTTTATAATACCCTAAAAGGCTTAAATACGACTGAAGCAGTTTTACGTCATTTCCTGTATCGCCCTTCTTTATATCTTTTGTATACACTAACTCCGGCAAAGTCACCCTGCTGTCTTTTACCTCTACATCAGGTTTAAGGCCTGTCCCGTCAATCCATCTTCCTGATGGAAGCAAGTATTTGGCTATAGTAAGCTTCATGCCACTGCCATCAGAAAATGAAAATACTTCTTGCACTGTTCCTTTTCCGTATGAATTTTCGCCTACTAGTACTCCTGCCTTAGTATCTTGTATGGCACCTGCCAGTATTTCGGCCGCTGACGCAGTTCCATTGTTTATGAGAACTGCAATCTTGTACTTCTGATTTTTTAAGTTCGAATAAAACGTTTGGTTATTTCCACCATTCATAGCTACTGTCACAACAGGACCTGCCGGTACAAAGAAGTTTGCAACAGCTTCAGCCTCTTGAAGATATCCGCCGGGATCGTCTCTTAAATCGATGACAAGTTTCTTTATATTGTTTTGATCCATATAGTCAAGGGCTTTTGCGACATTTTCTTCAGTATTTCCATTAAATTCACTGATGCTCATATATCCTATACCGTTTATAATCTTATAAGACACAGGATTTATATTTATTACATCTCTCGTTATCTCGTATTCAACTGTCTTGCCATTTACTAAGAAGCCTATCTTCACCTTTGTCCCCTTCTCACCTTTAATTAGGCTTGTAACATCATTTATGCTCATGCCTTCAACATCTTTTCCATCAACAGATTGGACGATGTATCCGCTTTTTACTCCAGCTTTTTGTGCCGGTGAACCTTTAATTGTAGACACTACGACTATATGGTTGTCCCTCTGCTCTACTACCATTCCAACACCTGTAAAAGTGCCTGATGTAGACTCTGCAAATGAATCCATCTCATCTTTTGTAAAATATGTACTGTATTTATCAAGGGATGATAATATGCCTTTTATGGCCCCTTCTTCCATTTGATCGTATGTTATGTCTCCTGCATAGTTGTCTTTAATAAATTGCATAATAGAACCTAAATCATCTAAATAACTGCTTATATTGTCGCTCTCCACCGTATTCATTGCAGCATATGTAACTGAAGGTACGGAAAAAACAAGTGTCAATACGATTACAAATGCCATAAAAATTGATAAATGCCTTTTCATAAAATAAGCCTCCTTAAGAATAATTTACCTTAATTATATCACAAAATTTTAAATACTCTTATATAAGCACAAAATAAAGGCCTAAATAGACCTTTATAAGATTTTAGCACCAGTATTATCACATTTTAATTCGTAAATACGGCATTTAATATTCCTTTCTTCGTAGACTTTTTTTACTGACTTTTTCACTTTATCTGCAACGCTGGCATCCACCATTACCATCATCGTTGGCCCTGCACCGCTTAAAAATGACGCATAAGCACCATTATCCAGCGCTTTTTCTATTACGTAGTACATCTCAGGTATAAATTCCTTGCGGTATACCTGATGAAGCATGTCTTGTGATGCAACTTTTAATAAATCGTACCTGCCTGAAAAAATAGATGCTGTAAGCAGTGATGCTCTTCCAATATTGAAAACTCCATTTCTAAACTCTATCATTGATGGCAGTACGCCTCTGGCTTTTGACGTTAAAAGCTCTCTCTCTGGATAAAACGCCAAAAACCTTAAATTGTCATCTAATTCTTTTTTAACATAGTAGGTCTTTTTGCCGTCAAATGTGGCTACATTAAAGCCCCCATTTAAAGCAGGTGCTACATTGTCTGCATGGCCTTCCATTGAAGATGCTATATCGAGAATATCATGGAGGCTTAGTGAGTCACCAGTTAGGGCATTTGCTGCAACAAGACCGCCTACTATGGCAGATGCACTGCTTCCAAGACCGCTTCCTGTCGGTATATTGTTAGTAGTTTTTATATATAGGCCACTTACGGTTATGCTTAATTTATCAAAAACTTCCTTGACTGCTTTATATATGAGGTTTTTTTCATCCCGATCTATATTTAAAATGCCTTCCCCTTCAACATCAATGACAAGTCTGCTGCCTTTAAATTCCATGTATATATCATTGTAAAGATTGAGGGCAACACCTAGTGAGTCAAATCCAGGGCCTAAATTTGCCGTTGATGCCGGAACTCTCACAAGGACAGACTTATCCATATATTGCACCTTCCAGTGATTTCAAATCTGCATCAACAGTCTTTACACTGCTTCCTCCAAGTTTTATAGCCGTATCAGGATCCTTTAAACCATTTCCTGTAAGTATGCAGACTACCGTATCTCCTTCTTTAAATAGCCCTTCTTTGTACTTTTTTATGACACCTGCGATAGGTGCGCATGATGCAGGCTCAGCAAATATTCCTTCGCTTTTGGCAAGGTATGAGTATGCTTCAAGTATCTCTTCATCCGTCACCTTGTCTATAAGACCACCTGATTCATCTCTGGCTGCTACGGCCTTTTGCCAACTGGCAGGATTTCCGATTCTTATTGCTGTAGCTATTGTCTCAGGATGCTCAATTACTCTGTTTTCTACAATAGGTGCTGCACCTGCTGCTTGAAACCCTATCATCTTAGGAAGCTTATTTATAATGCCAGCTCTGTGATATTCTTTAAATCCCATCCAGTATGCCGTTATATTTCCTGCATTACCTACTGGAAGTGTCAGATAATCTGGAGCTTTTTTCAGTGTATCGCATATTTCAAATGATGATGACTTCTGTCCTTCAAGCCTATACGGATTTATAGAATTTACCACAGTTATAGGGTGCTTTTTCGATATTTCCCTCACTAAATTTAAGGCATCATCGAAATTGCCATTTATTGCAATAACTTCTGCACCGTATGCAATAGCCTGTGCCAATTTGCCTAATGCAATTTTCCCTCCTGGAATAAGCACAACACACTTAAGCCCGGCCTTTGCAGCATATGCAGCAGCCGACGCAGATGTGTTGCCTGTTGATGCGCACACAACAGCCTGTGACCCTTCCTGCTTTGCCATGGACACAGCAACAGTCATGCCTCTGTCTTTAAAAGAACCTGTAGGGTTTAATCCCTCGTACTTCAAATATATCTTAAGCCCCGGAAAATTTTTTTCAAGGTTTGTAGCTTCTATAAGGGGGGTATTTCCTTCTTTCAATGTGATTATATTTTCATCATCTATTTTAGGCATGTATTTTCTATATGACTTGATTATTCCATCCCATTCCATCATTCATCCCCCTCTACTCTTATTATACTTGCCACTTTGTCTATTTCTTTTAAATTGCCTATTTCCTCTAAGGCTCTAAATAAATTTTTAGTCAACGCATTATGTGTAATCAAGACTATCTCTGCATACTCTCCCATGACTTCCTTCTGGACTACAGATACAAGGCTTATACCTTCTGCACCAAGCACACCCGTTATTTTGCTCATTACACCAGGTTTATCCAGTGCTATAAGCCTTATATAGTATTTGGATACAGTATCCACGATGTCCTTTATCTTAGCATCTTCATAGCCATTTTGAGCAGGTATGTGATTTACCACATCGATGACATCGGCAACAACCGCACTGGCTGTAGGCATCATACCAGCTCCTTGCCCGTAAAACATAAGCTTTCCTACTGCATTTCCTTCCACAAGTATAGCGTTATAAACACCATTTACTCCATTTAAAGGATTTTTCTTAGATATCATGACAGGATGTACCCATGCCTCCAGCTTTCCATCATCATCAAGCCTGCCGTATGCTATAAGCTTTATAGTAAAGCCCAGTTCGTCAGCATACTTAATGTCCTCTTTTGATATAGTCCTAATTCCTTTCGTGTATATATTGTCTGGTACAACATACTTATTGAAAGACAGTGTACAAAGGATGGCAAGCTTTCTTGCAGCATCAAAGCCATCTACATCATCTGTAGGGTCCAGTTCCGCATATCCCTTTTGCTGAGCTTCTTTTAAGACACCTTCAAAGCTCATGCCCCTTGATTTCATTTCTGTCAAGATGTAATTTGTTGTGCCGTTTAATATACCTTTTATCTCGTATATCTTATTTGCTGCAAGGCAGCTTTTTAAAGGTCTAATTATCGGTATACCACCTCCCACAGAGGCTTCGTAAAGGAGATTTACATTGTTTTCATTTGCAAGCTTTATAAGCTCCTTGCCATGTTTTGCGATGACTTCTTTATTTGCCGTAACTACATTTTTTCCTTTTAAAATGGCTGCCTTCATGTATTCCAGTGCTGGATGTTCTTTCCCCATCACTTCCACTACTACATCTATTTCAGGATCATCTAAGATATCTTCAGGCACTATCGTTATCTTTCCTTGTGCCTCCTTAATCCTCTTTTTTTCAGGATCTTTAACTAGTATCTTTTTAATCTCTATTTTCTGGCCTATCTTCTTCTCAATGGCATCACCATTTTCTTCTATAAGGTGAACAACACCTGAACCTACAGTTCCAAGACCCATTAAACCTATCTTCACAGTAAAACCCTTCCTCTCCAAAATAATGTAATAAATTACTCGCCAAGTATCTCTACCTTCCTGACACCGTGTTCTTCTTCAATCTTTTTTATCAATTCTTCAATGCCCTTTACCATGTACTGGGTATCTATGGATATAGAGACATTGGCAACACCAAGGGACGGCATACTTTGATTTATAGTTATGACATTTCCTTTCATCATGGCTATAATATCCAGTATCGACGACAGGATACCAGGCATATGCTCCAAAAGCAACGACAAAGTTATTATCTTTCCTTTAGAAAACTTGGAGTAAGGAAAGATGTAATCTTTGTACTTGTAAAACGCACTTCTGGATATGCCAACTTTTTTCACTGCATCATTTATCGTTTTTGCCTCACCTGTCTCGATGAGCTCCTTTGCCATGAGAGTTTTTTTAAGTGCATCAGACAAAATCTCTTCTCTGATGATGTAAAACTTGCTTTCCTCCTTCAAGATTCCGCCCCCTTTCTTGTGTATCTATATGAAATACATTTATCCGTGTAATGTGTACATTTTATCACAGTGAACTAAAAAAATCAAGTGGATGAAATGCACTTTAGACATAATTATGCCTTAAAAAATTTATAATTTTGTAACGAATTAGTATTTCATTTGTTATATAATATAGGTAAATGTTTTAAAGGGGAGATGAAATTGAAGAAGTTTTTGCTTTTGTTTTGTGTCGTATTGACGATATTTATGACTGACTGTTCAAGTGGACAGTTCAATGCATATAGAGAAGATACGAAGTTTTTACTGAAGTACGGTTTTAGTCCTGAAAAAGAATCATCTTACTTCGATGTGACAATTCCATCTGATTGGAGTATTCAAGGCACTTCTATGCCTGTTGGGCTTTATTGGACTGAAGTGAATTTTTTATCAAGGGATATAGGGTATAATATTGAAAAATACAAAGGCAAAACTGTAAAAGCTGTAATATACAGGTTAAATGAGAAGCTGCCAGGATTGGGAGAAAGCAGCAAATACACATATCCTGTAAATGCTGTAATCTTGAGAGATGGAGAGAATATAATAGGTGCATGGCTTGAGTTTAACGCATCGACACCTCTATCTCTTAAAAAGAACTACATCGAAACACTTACGGAAAGGCCTTGGATTGACTGGGTAACAGCCCACGGTTTTTTAAAGCAAATGTCGACTCCAGCTACAGACAGTCTTACACCTGAAGAGCTTATATACGCATTTTTTAACGGGATAAATAAAGGGGACAAAAGCTTAATATATTCAACTCTCTCTATTGATATGCTGCATGACATGCTTTACATCAACAGACCTGCAAATGTCCTTTACAATTCGGACTTTGAGGAATTAAGTTTGGAGCTAAACACAAAATCAGCTACAATATTAAGCATAGAAGAAAATACAAATTACGTGCCAATTAAAAACGAAAATATATATAAAAGCAGAGAATTTATGGTAATAGTGAACATGACGTTAAAAAGTGAAGATAATATTTCCATAAAAAGCGGAAAAAACACATTCTTCTTCATTATATCAAAGTCCACAAAGGATTCACCTTGGAAAATAGAATCAATAGGAACAGGGCCATAAGGCCCTTTTATATTTCTACAACATCACTTTCTTTATACCTTAAAGCCATATTTATCTCATAGTCTATCCCTTCTTCTTTCAGCACATCTGTAACAGTCTTGTACGCTATTTCAGGTTTATTGTTGTTATGGCTTAAATGCCCCAGGTACACGATGCCGATTGATTTCATCTTTATGAATTTTTTAATAGCTTCTGCTGCATCTTTGTTTGACAGATGGCCGTGTTCTGAAAGAATTCTCTTCTTTAAAGGCCATGGATAAGAACCGTGTATAAGCATATGGATGTCGTGGTTGGACTCCAGCAAAACAATGTCAGAATCCATTATATTCGCTGCCACACCTCTACTTATATACCCTAAATCAGTGGCAATGGTGGCTTTATTCTGACCACAAAAAAATGAAAAGCCTACAGGTTCCGCCGCATCGTGGGATTTTTTGAAAGGTCTTATTCTTACATCTCCCAATGTAAAATCTTCACCAGTTTTGAAAAAACGCTTGTTGTCACAGTCTATCTCACCAAGAAGTTTTTCCATAGAAACCCACGTTGCTTCATTGGCATATATGGGAATGTTGTACCTCCTTGACAATACTCCGGCCCCTTTTATGTGGTCATTGTGCTCATGTGTTATGAGTATCGCCGTAATATCTCTTGGTGAAACATCTATGCTTTCAAGACTTTTCTCTATCGTGCTGCCACTTAAGCCTGCATCCACCAGTATATGTACATCTTTGTATCCGATGTATGTGGCATTTCCACTGCTTCCGGACCTCAATGAACAAAATCTCATTTCAAATACCCAAAAACGGGGGTACCCCCTTTCACATCTTGCTGTTATAATTTGAAAAATCCCTTTATATTATATAATAATAGAGAATTATTTGCTATGGTAACTCACATAAAAGTCTGTTTTCATAACTTATCAACAGTCTTTCTGTGAGCAACTTTTTTTCACAAATATCATTAATCGATTTTCGTCTAAAAATAGTATATCTTGAAATAAAATTTTTCACACAGGACTTATCCACATATACACATTTACATGTGGATAAGTCACAAATCTGTTGTAAAGTAACCAGCTGAAGAGTTTTCATATGTAAAATAAACTGATTCATAAATAATATTTTAATTCCATTGATAATTATTTTTATCTGTGTTATAATTAAATTACAAATTTTTGAAAAATTCGAGGGGGATTATCATGGATTACAATATTTTAATCGGAGGAGCAGCAGGACAGGGAATCGACACAATCTCTCATATATTTGAAAAAACCCTGAAAAGGTGCGGCTTTTATGTTTTTTCTATGAAGGATTACATGTCAAGAGTAAGAGGCGGTCACAACTTCATACAAGTAAGATTTAGCCACAATCCAATTTATTCACATGATGAATATTTTGATGCAATAGTTGCACTTGATTTTGAGACAATAAATTTACATGCTAAAGTTTTGAAAACAGCGGGAAAACTTATATGCGACAAATCCCTTTCAGATGATGATAGATACATTTCATTTGATTTTAAAGAAATCGCAAAAAAATGTAGCAATCCACGTGTGGCAGGAACAACAGCAATAGGAGTTTTGCTTAAATTATTTGGAATACCTTTAGATGTATCTTATACTGTATTAAATGATGAATTTAAAGGGGATGTGCTTGAAGCAAATATAAAAGCGATAAATGCAGGATACAATCTAGTAGAACCTGCGTTTGCAATTACACTGCCTAAGAAAAATGAGAATATCTACATAAGCGGCAATGAGGCAATTGCACTTGGCGCTATTGCAGCAGGTGTAAAATTCTACTCAGGTTACCCCATGACTCCATCAACCAGTGTAATGACATATATTGCAAAAAAATCTCGTGACGCAGAAATAGTAGTTGAGCAAGTAGAGGACGAAATCTCTGCAATAAACATGGCATTAGGTGCATCGTACGCAGGATTAAGAGCTATGACTGGAAGCTCAGGTGGCGGTTTTGCTCTTATGGTAGAAGGAATAAGCCTGGCCGGCATTACAGAGCTTCCAATCGTAATAACTGAAGTTCAAAGACCAGGTCCTGCTACAGGTTTTCCGACTCGAACTGAGCAGGGAGATTTAAGGTTTATAATTCACGCAGGTCACGGTGAGTTTCCAAAAATGGTGATATCTTTAAGAAATCCTGAAGATGCATTTTATCAAACCGTCAGAGCATTTAATATAGCTGATAAATACCAAATACCGGTGATTTTAGTCAGTGATCAATACCTTGCAGATGTAGGTACAACCGTAAAACCTTTTGATTTCAATAAAGTAAAAATCGAAAGGCATATTTCTGGAAGTGAAGCACTAGAAGACGGAGTGTACAAAAGATACAGGTTCACAGAAAGTGGTGTGTCACCTAGAATAATACCAGGCAAGATTGAAGGTGTAACCGTCCTTATAGACAGCGACGAACACGACGAATTTGGTCACATTACTGAGTCGCAGGAGATAAGGATAAAAATGGTAAATAAGAGGATGAAAAAGTTAAAACTATTAGAGGAGGAAATTCAAGAACCTCTGTTTATTGGAACTGAAAATCCAGACATCCTTATAACTTGCTGGGGTTCAATGTACGGGCCTGTAAAAGAAGCTGTAGACATGCTTTTAAAAGACGGAATGTCAGTAGGAGCCCTGTCATTTGGAGATATTTGGCCATTTCCAACGAAGCTTATAAAAAAGTACGGAAGATTTGCAAAGGTGATTATTGATGTTGAGCAAAATGCTACAGCACAGCTTGATAGCCTAATGAGAGAAAATGCACTTGTAAAGGCAGATGAATACATACTTAAATATGACAGCCGCATGATGAGCTCAAAGTACATTTATGATAGAGTAAGAGAAATATCAAAAACATCAAGCATGTATTAAATTAAGAAAGGGATGATTTCATGAATACAGCATTTGAAACGTATGAAACTGCATGGTGCCCTGGATGTGGAAACTTCGGTATACTTAATGCTTTAAAGGATGCGTTGACTGAGCTTGGCTTAAAATCTCACCAAGTTGTTATAGCATCAGGAATAGGCCAAGCCGCAAAGATTCCCCACTATATAAACGTAAATGGATTTAATGGTCTTCACGGAAGGGCTTTGCCACCTGCAATAGCCATAAACATTGCAAATAAGGACCTTAAAGTGATAATCGACTCAGGAGACGGTGATACGTACGGTGAAGGCGGAAACCATTTTATACACGCAATTAGGAGAAACGCCAACATAGCACACTTCGTCCACGACAACCAAATATACGGTTTAACGAAAGGCCAGGCATCACCGACAACTGCAAAAGGACAGAAGACAAGCCTTCAGTTTGATGGCGTCATATTAGATCCCGTAAAGCCAATAAAGCTCGCCCTCACTATGGGAGCTGGATTTGTGGCAAGAAGTTTCTCAGGAAATTACGAACACCTTAAAAAGATGATGAAGGAAGCAATATCCTACAACGGTTATGCACTGCTTGACATATTTCAGCCTTGTGTCACATTTAACAAAGTAAACACCTTTAAATGGTACAACGAAAGAGTCTATGAGCTTCCAGATGATTATGACTACACAGATATAGACAATGCCTTTAAAGTAGCTGATGAATGGGGAGACAGGATACCGATAGGTATAATATATAAGGTAGAAAAACCTACCTACATCGACAACATAAAGTTTTTAAAAGATGGTCCGCCTTTGGTAGATGCTAAATTAGACCCGATGATGGCAGAAAAGTACTTAGATGATTTTAGATAAAAAGTCAGGGAACTTTCTCTTGGAAAGTTCCCTTTTCTTTAGCTTGCTATTTCTTCATCTTCAAATTGGCTATTGTAAAGCTTAGCGTAGAATCCGCCTTTTGCCAGCAGTTCTTCGTGTGTGCCTTGCTCTACAATGTCGCCATGATCCATTACAAGTATAAGATCAGCATCTCTTATTGTTGAAAGCCTGTGAGCGATAATAAAGCTTGTGCGATTTTTCATCAGATTATCCATGGCTTTCTGTATAAGAATCTCTGTACGTGTATCGACAGAGCTGGTGGCTTCATCCAATATCAGTATCTTAGGATCTTTAAGTATTGCTCTGGCTATTGTTATAAGCTGCTTCTGTCCTTGAGATACGTTTGAAGCTTCCTCATTTAATACCATGTTGTAACCGTCTGGCAATGTGTGGACAAAGTGGTCTACATGTGCTGCCTTTGCAGCTTTAATAACTTCTTCATCCGTAGCATTTAGATTTCCATACCTTATATTATCCATTATCGTACCGTTATAAAGCCATGTATCCTGCAATACCATTCCAAACAATGACCTTAGATCGCTTCGCGTAAATTCCCTTATGTCGTGGCCATCTATCAGTATCCTACCTGAATTTACATCGTAGAACCTCATCAAAAGTTTTACCATAGTAGTCTTGCCAGCACCTGTCGGTCCTACAATAGCTACCTTTTGCCCAGGCTTTATATCAGCAGAGAAGTCATTTATTATTATCTTATCTGGATTATAACCAAAGTGTACATGGTCAA
Organism: Thermoanaerobacterium butyriciformans; assembly: GCF_017874545.1. Classification (GTDB taxonomy): domain Bacteria; phylum Bacillota; class Thermoanaerobacteria; order Thermoanaerobacterales; family Thermoanaerobacteraceae; genus Thermoanaerobacterium; species Thermoanaerobacterium butyriciformans. Next base: position 75,360 of record NZ_JAGGLT010000010.1, read on the forward strand.
ATTGCACATGTCCCTCTACATTCTCCAGTTTTATAGGATGATCTGTCTCAGGCACTTCCTCTTCTTCATCTAAGAACTCAAATACACGCTCAGCGCATGCTGCCGTCTGCTGAAGTATGTTGGAGATATTGGCAATCTGCGCCAGCGGCTGAGTAAATGACCTTACGTACTGTATAAATGCCTGTATATCGCCAACTTCAATCGTCCCTTTTATAGCAAGGTAACTTCCTAAAACGACCACTCCTACATAGCCTAAATTGCTTACAGAGTTCATTATAGGCATCATAAGTCCCGTTAAAAATTGGGATTTCCAGGCAACTTTGTAAAGCTCATCATTGTACTCGTCAAATTTCTCTACACTTCTTTCTTCATAATTAAATGCTTTCATGACAACATGGCCGCCGTACATTTCTTCAACGTGACCGTTGACGTGACCAAGGTAATCCTGCTGCTGTTTGAAGTACTTCTGTGAAAATTTTATTATCACAGCTATTATACCCATCGATATAGGTATCATCAGAAATGTCACAGCTGTCATGGATACACTGATAGTCAGCATCATAACCAATGCACCGATTACCGTTGTAACGGATGTGATAATCTGTGTCATACTCTGGTTTAATGTTTGGCTTATTGTATCAACATCGTTTGTTATTCGGGACAGGATTTCACCGTGATTTGTGCCATCAAAGTATTTAAGGGGCATGCGGTTTATCTTTTCCATTATGTCTTTTCTGAACTTGTAAGTCACTTTCATAGCTACATTTGTCATTATCCAGCCTTGTATATAGCCAAGACCTGAGCTTAAAAGGTACAAACCAATAAGAATAAGAATTATCTTGCCGATGTAGTCAAAATCTATATTGCCTGTACCTGCTATCTTTGCCATAACGCCTTCATAAAGTTTTGTTATGGCTTTACTGAGTATCTTAGGACCAGCAATTGATAATGCCGCACTTCCAGCAGCAAATATTATCACAAATAGTATTGAAAATTTATAGTCTCCAAGGTATGACATAAGCTTCTTCATAGTCCCTTTAAAATCATTGGCCTTTTCCCCACCTACCATAGGGCCATGGCCACCCATAGGACCATGCCTCCTCATGACAGGCCGCCTTGGAGTATTTGCGCTTTTTCCATCCATTATGCCAATTCCTCCTTTGAAAGCTGCGAATAAGCGATTTCCCTGTAAGTCTCGCAGTTTTTCATAAGCTCTTCATGTGTGCCTATCCCAGCTATTTTACCATCATCCAATACGATAATCTGATCTGCATTCATTATTGTTGAGATACGCTGTGCAACTATTATGACTGTGCTATTTCCTGTATACTCTTTCAATGCCTTCCTCAATGCCCTATCTGTTTTAAAGTCAAGGGCAGAAAAACTGTCATCAAATATATATATCTCTGGCTTTTTGACAAGGGCACGGGCGATAGACAGCCTTTGTTTCTGTCCCCCTGATATATTTGTAGCATCCTGAGATATTTCACTGTCATAACCATCTGGAAGCCTTTCTATAAACTCTGCTGCTTGTGCCACCTCTGCAGCCTTTTTAACTTCCTCATCTGTAGCATTTTCATTGCCAAACTTTATGTTTGACATGACAGTACCTTTAAATAAAGAAATCTTCTGTGGCACATAACCAATTTTTTCTCTCAAATCGTGCTGCTTCACATTCTTCACATCTACACCATCTACTAAAACCTGACCTTCTGTTGCATCGTAGAATCTCGGAATCAAGTTTACAAGTGTAGATTTCCCGGATCCTGTTGAACCAATGATAGCCGTCGTCTTCCCAGGCTCAGCCTTAAACGTAATATTCTTTATGGCATCTTCCTCTGCACCAAGGTACCTGTATGAAACATTTCTAAATTCAACGACACCTTTTTGACTTTCATCAAACTTCTTGCTTTCTTTGGGATCTACAACTGTCGGCTCAGTTTCTAGCACTTCAGCTATACGGGATGCTGATACAGATGCCCTAGGTATCATTATGAACATCATAGACATCATAAGGAATGCAAAGATTATCTGTATAGCGTACTGCATAAATGCCATCATGTCCCCTACCTGCATCGATGAATTGGCAATATCATGAGCACCTACCCACACAATAAGAAGAGTAACTCCATTCATTATAAGCATCATTGCAGGAAACATTGTTATCATGACGCGGTTTATAAAAAGCATCGTATTCGTGATGTCGCGGTTTGCCTTGTCAAACCGGTTCTCCTCAAACTCTTGCGTATTAAATGCCCTTATAACCATCATTCCTGCTAGATTCTCACGTGCTACAAGATTTAGCCTGTCGACTAATTTCTGAACGGATTTGAATTTGGGCAGTGCGATAGAAAATACAATCGACACAAGTCCCAAAAGTACTATGACAGCTAGTGCTATAATCCAAGACATAGAAGCACTCTTACCTACAGCTCTAATAACACCGCCAATACCTATCATAGGTGCATAGAATATCATCCTTATCATAAAGACTATTAGCATCTGTATCTGTGTTATATCATTTGTTGTCCTTGTTATCAAAGATGCTGTCGAAAACTTATCAAATTCTTCACTTGAAAAGCTCTCAACTCTGGTGAACAAGCTCTTTCTAATGTCTCTTGAAAATCCTGCTGCAACTCTAGAGCCCAAGAAACCTACCAGTATCGAACAAGCTGCACTTAAAATTGTTATCAAAAGCATGATTAAACCTGTAGTCAAAATATAATTCATCTGAATCTTGTCGGTATTTACACCAAGTGCTTTATATTCTGCTTTAACTTCTGCTGCCGCAGCCTGTATAACCATGTTGTCGCCAAGGGATGTAAACTTCTTATTCATATCATCTGCTATCTTCTGCCTCTCAGACTCTGGAAGCTTTGCAAATAACGCAAACAGATCCATATTTGCAGGAATCTTTGTGTTATTAAATGTAATAAATCCATCTTTTGCACTGGACTTCATTTTGTCAACAGCAGAAACAGCTAGAAAAGCCTTACCCATCACAGGGTTTATCTTATCTACTTCGGATTTATCAATATTTTTAAGTACGTAAATCGGTTCTTTTTTCAAAGTTGGATATTGTTTTACGTATTTATCGTAATCTGAACTATTTTTATCTATCAATGTGTAATCATTCAAAACCTCTTTTTTGTCATCATCACTCATAAACAGCGTGAGTTTATCCATCGTGCTTTGCCTTACTGCAGAAGGCACAGCGTTTACTATTCCTCCCTGCTGTATGCCTTGGTTTACTATGTTTGACATATAGTCAGGAAGGGCCAGGTCGCTCATGGCCTGAATAAATATGAACAATATTGCAACAATAGTTATAAAGATATAAGGCTTAAAATATTTTCGTAATTTAAGCATTAACCTAAACCACCTTTCCTTAAATATATATAGTTATAACATCTATTGTTTGTTTGACTCAATCAATCTCTTTAAAGTGTTTAACCCTTTTACTATTTCGTCGTGTTCTTCCTCTGTGGCCTTATTCATCATATCTCTAAATTTATCTTCTACTTTTTTGAAAACCTCTTTTGATTTTTTCCTAAATTCCTCGTCTATATTCACATAGACAACCCGCCTGTCATCACTACTTCTCTCTCTTTTAACCATGCCTTGCTTTTCAAGCCTATCTACTATACCTGAGACAGTGCTGCTTGTAAGTCCCATCTTTTTACTTAACTCACTTATTTTCATTTTTCTATGTCGCATAAGAATACCTATAATCATCCCTTGCGGACCTGTTATATTCAATTCTCTAAATTCGTCTTCCATGCTTTTATGAATCATATTCATAATAAACTTTAGAGTCTTTAAAACATCTATTCTTTCGTTAAATTCATCCAAATTTTTTCACCCTCTTTCAAGATATTTCGTAATTGTATATTTAGTATGCAAATATTTCGGATACTAAATAATTATATTCCCGCAAAATAAAAAAGTCAATAGGTTTTTTGAAAATCCTATTGGCTTTTTCATCCCTTATATTTCAGTCATCTTTCTTATGTTATTTTTTATATCAACAACTTCATTTTCATTCCCCAGCAATACAATGTAATCTCCAGATAATATTTTTGTATTCCCTTTAGGAATTATCTCTTTTCCGCCTCTTTTTATCCCGACTACAAGACAATTACGAGGCCACTCTATGTCTTTTAATTTCTTCCCATCTACAAAAGATCCGACTGCCACAGGCATCTCAAACAAGATTTTGCCAGATTCATCATAATCATTGATATTCTCATTTTTTGTATTTTTTATTATCCTACCAAGCAATGATTCATATATAGGCTCATTTCCGTAAAAGCCTGATACAATGTAAGCAGTTATTGATACAGTGCTTAAGGCAAGCAAATGGCTAAATGAACCTGTCATCTCTGTAACTAAAAGACTACCAGTAATAGGAGCCCTGACAATAGCTGCAAAATAGCCGGCCATAGCTAAAACAACAAAATCTTTTAAATACATTTGATTAATGTTAAAAATATTCATGATTATTATACCGTATAGATTTCCAATCAATGCCCCTATGGCTAGAAGTGGCATGAATATACCGCCTGGCACTCCAGATCCATAGCTTACAATTGTAAACAAAAATTTTGATATAAACAGCAAAAGGACAAATGCAAATCCTAAATTAACACTGCTTATCTTATCTACGAGGCTCTCACCGCCCCCCAGTACCATAGGTATAGAAAGCCCTATAATAACCGATAGAAAAAGAGGAATAAATATCTTTAATTGAGGTATCTTTACATATCTATCATATAAGTCTTGTGACTTTAGGAGTGATTTGTTGAATAAAATTCCTCCAAACCCGATTATGACCCCTAGCACTAAAAGATATACATATTGAGAAAACGGAACAATCGGCATATTGGTAATATCAAATACCGTCTTTAACCCTAAAAAAGTATCTGTAATGTATGTGGCAGTAAGTGATGACACCATTGATGACACAAGAACGATGGGGGAAAAATTTTTGTGAAGCTCTTCCAATGAAAATATAACACCTGCTAAAGGCGCATTGAATGCCGCTGCCAACCCTGCACCAGCACCGCATGTTATAAGATACTTCTCCTCAAAGCGCATCCTTTTTAATAACCTGCTGACACCTTGACCTAAAGATGAACCAAGCTGGACACATGGACCTTCTCGTCCTAAAGACAGTCCAACACCTATCATCAGTATTGTACCTACAAACTTCAATACAAATATTTTTAGCCAATTTAATTTAAAATAGCCTATAATCGTCCCTTCCACCTGCGGTATACCGCTGCCACTGATCATAGGCTCTAGTTTAAGTATATAGTTTGTAAATATACCTACTACAGCTAAAAACACAAGCCATATAGGCAAGAGATAAATCTTCGTCTCTAAGACTTTATATAAAACCAAAAGATACATGCCTGTTTTTTCTAATATAAACCTTAAAGTTGATACGACAAATCCTATAAAAATTCCAACAACTATTCCTTCTAATATGAGTCTATCTTTGAAATTCTCCCTGTTTTTAAATATTTCATATATGTGACTGTTGCTTTTCATCTAACTACCTCCCATAAGTTTCATAAAAAAATTATACAACAAATTTATATATATGTTAAGATATTGCAACATAATCTATCATATTTAAATCACTGTTCATTGACTATAGATTCATTGTAATATATAATTTAATCAAATCTTAGACAGGAGGCTTTCTTATGTCAGCAGTGGAAAAGCCAAAATATCACCAGATATCCCTTGATATAGCTCGGAAGATAATAAATGGAGATATAAAAGAAGGTGAAAAGATTTATGGAAGATCTGAACTTGCAGCCATATACAATGTGTCACCAGAGACCATAAGAAGAGCTATAGCAGTGCTTAAAGACATGGGTGTAGTATCTGTGATGCATGGAAGCGGTATTATCGTAAAATCAAGAGAACTTGCATACAAATACGTAGACAGGTTTAATGAAACAGACTCAATAGAGCATCTTCAAAAAAAACTAGAAAAACTTATAAAGGCAAAGAGAAAGATCGATGATGATCTTAATTCTACAATAGAAAGAATAATAGAATACACCTTAAGCCTTAAACACATAAACCCTTTTAACCCATTTGAAATAGAGATAAAAAGAGGGGCAAAAGCCATCGGAAAAACATTATCAGAACTAAACTTCTGGCAGAACACAGGAGGCACAATAATCGGCATAAGGCGCAATGGAAAAATAATATTGTCACCTGGACCATACGCTGAAATAAAGCTTGGGGATATACTAGTAATCGTTGGTGATGGCGATGTACCTATGAAGACTAATCATTTCTTATACAATGATTAGTCCTTTTTATTCTATTATTTTACAAGTGACAACTTTTATGTTATAATTGAGTTGTTACTTTTAGCTTGTTAACATTTTAGGATTATGCTAATTCAGTATTGAAGGGAGGCTTCTCATGATAGAATTCAAAGATGTAAGGAAGTCATATGATGACGGAAAAGAAATTATAAAGGGTATAAATTTCACTATAAATTCCGGTGAACTGTTCGTCCTAATAGGCCCCAGCGGCTGTGGAAAGACGACAACCCTCAAGATGATAAATAGGCTTATTGAGCCAACTTCTGGTAAAATTCTTATCGATGGAAAAGATATTACAAAAGGTGATCCTATAGAGCTTAGAAGAAATATCGGTTATGTAATACAGCAGACAGGGCTTTTCCCAAACATGACTATAGGACAGAATATAGAAATAGTCCCTTATCTTAAAAAATGGCCGCAACAAAAGAGAAGAGAAAGAACTATGGAACTTTTAAGATTAGTTGGCATGGAACCAGAAGAATTTATAAATAGGTATCCAAATGAACTAAGCGGCGGTCAAAAGCAAAGGATTGGTGTCATAAGAGCATTAGCAACTAATCCAGACGTAATATTAATGGATGAACCATTTAGCGCACTTGACCCTATTACAAGAAACCAACTTCAAGATGAATTGTTCGACTTGCAGCAGAAATTAAATAAGACTATTGTCTTTGTAACACATGATATGGATGAAGCACTAAAACTTGGTGACAGAATATGCATAATGAAGGACGGCAATATAATCCAATTGGATACACCTGAAGAGATATTAAAGAATCCTGCACATGGATTTGTCGAAAATTTCATAGGCAAAAACAGGATATGGAGCAATCCAGATTACATCAAAGCAGAAGATATAATGATAAATAATCCAGTCAAAGCAAACCCAAAGCGAACAGTTCTACAAGCAATAGAAATAATGAAAAGCAACAAAGTCGACAGCATACTAGTTGTAGATGGCGATGAAAAGCTCCTTGGTATTGCCACATCAAAGGACATGTCAAAAAAAGAAGGAAGCAAAAAGTTAGAAGAAATAATGGAAACGGATGTAATAACTGCTTATAATGACGATACCATTTCAGAAATATTAAAAATAATGGATGAGAAAGGTGTAGGTTTTCTACCTATAATAAATAAAGAAAAAAAATTAGTAGGGCTAATAACAAAAAGCAGTCTTATTACAGTTTTTTCAAAATTGTACAGTTAAAGGAGTGATGATATGTCAGATTTTATTAATTTTTTCCTTTCAAGATCTAATCAAATAGGAAATCTTACCCTTCAGCATATTGAGCTTACTATAGTAGCAGTCATTGCAGCAATCGTAATTGGTGTGCCAATCGGCATCATCATAACAAGGTTTAAAAGTCTTTCAAAATATATAATAGGACTTGCAAATGTCGTTCAGGCAATACCAAGCCTTGCTTTAATGGGCTTTTTAATACCTCTTTTCGGCATAGGCAGTACACCAGCAATAGTAATGGTTTTTCTGTATTCACTTCTGCCAATAATAAAAAATACATTTACCGGTATAACAAATATTGATAGTGAAATACTTGAAGCTGGTAAAGGAATGGGTATGACAAACTCACAGCTTTTAAGGCTTATAGAGCTTCCTCTATCGCTGCCTGTAATAATGGCTGGCATTAGAATAGCAGCCGTAACTGCTGTCGGGCTTATGACTATCGCCGCATTCATCGGCGCTGGTGGACTAGGTTATATGATATTTACAGGAATACAAATGTACAATACACAGATGGTACTTGCCGGTGCTATACCTGCTGCGATATTAGCATTGCTCATAGATTTTATAATCGAAAAAATTGAAATCAAAGTTACACCAAAGGGAATAAAAAAATAGAAAGGAGCATGATAATGAGAAAAAAAATTATTTCTGCTATTCTGACACTTGTAATCATATCTGCATTAATCTCTGGATGCGGGAAGTCAAGCGACACAGTCGTAATAGGATCAAAAAACTTTACAGAACAAATAATAATGGGTAACATGTTAGCAACACTTATAGAAAAAAATACAGACTTAAAAGTAGATAGAAAATTAAATTTAGGAGGCACAGATGTTGCTTTTAATGCTCTAAAATCAGGTGATATAGATATGTACGTTGAGTACACTGGTACAGGTCTTGTAAATATATTGAAAAAGCCTACCCAAAACAATTCAGATGCAGTATATAATGAGGTTAAAAAAGATTTTAAAGAAAAATACAACCTCGATTGGTTAGAGCCAATCGGCTTTAACAACACTTATACACTGGCAGTATCGCCGTCTGTAGAAGAAAAATATCACCCTAAGACAATATCAGATCTCAAAAAGATTTCAAACAATCTAGTATTAGGATGTACAATGGAATTTACAGAAAGACCTGATGGATATCCTGGACTTAAGAAAACTTACGACATCGAGTTTAAATCAGTGAAAGGAATGGACTCAGGCCTTAGATATCCAGCAATAGAAAAAGGGGATGTTGACGTAATTGACGCATTTTCAACAGATGGAATGCTTAAAGCGTACAATTTGACAGTTTTAGAAGATGACAAAAACTTCTTCCCTCCATACTATGCAGCACCACTCGTAAGAGATGATACATTAAAAAAACACCCTGAACTAAAAGATGTATTAAATAAGCTTGCTGGCCAAATAAATGATGAAACCATGAGAGAACTTAATTATAAGGTAGATAAACTTGGTGAAGATCCACGAACTGTTGCCGATGACTTCTTAAAATCAAAAGGTTTAATAAAATAAAAGGTCCTAAATTAGGGCCTTTTTTATATAAATAGGCTTTCCCCACCTTTTTCAAGGCCTATTATCTCTCTATCAGAATATTTAGTAGTCCGCAAAGTATAGATAATGACCGAATCTTCATCTTTATTGATTATCCTTGAGATTTCACTCTTTAACTTTCTAAAATTTGCATCCGATATTTCACCTTCCAAAACTGAATTTTGTACCCAATTAAGGTACTTCCTGCAAGTCTTTAAAACTTTATTTACTCGCTTCTCATTGACATCATATACTAGTATGATAAACATAATATCACCCTTTTACCATTGAGCAACAAATGGCTGATATTCTTCTTCACCCATAAGATGTTTTTCCAGTTTATAAAGCTCAAGCCGTATAAGCCTGTGGTATGAGACATTATTGCCTAGAGTCCTGTGCTTTATCGTCGTCTTAAGCTTATCTTCGTATTCCTCTATAAATGCCATCTTTGCTCTATCTTTAAGCAAGAGTCCTTCTGCATCACCGTCAAAATCATCTTTTTTAATAATACTTTTCCCCACAACTGTAAATATCACCCTGTCTACCACGATTGGCTTAAATATTTCTGATACATCTAGATTTAGAGTAAATCTCCTAAAGTTTGTAGAGTGTAAATACCCTATTCTAGGGTCCAAATGTGTCTTATAAACTTCGCTTAGTACTTTTGTATACATAAGAGAATTTCCAAAACTTATAAGAACATTTAAAGAATTTTTCGGTGGCCTTTTGCTTCTTACATCAAACTCAAAATCACTATTTCCCAATATCTCATCAAATGATTTGTAATAATACTCCCTTATATTTCCTTCAATAGCCATAAGCTCATTTATATCAGATGTACCATCTATTAAATCGCCTAATCTTTCTATAGCGTAAATAATGTCATCCAAGTTTTTGCCTCGGTTTTGATAATACTTTAAAACTTGGCGTATGTTTCTATATGCACCTTCTACAAACTTTTGAGCAATATACAACCGCTTCTTCTCGTCTATGTAATATTCTGCTTGCTTTAATATCATGTAACCAGAATTCAGATGCTCTCTCGGATAAAAAGATCCAACGTAGTAGCCGTAATGATTGAAGAAGTGAAGTATTATCTCTGACTGTGAGATAAACTCAAGGAATCTTTTGTTGAGGCTGACCTCACCAAAAATCATTATTTCTGACGTGTTTTCAACAGGGATAAACTTCCTGCCGTTTTCACCCTCAAAATACAATGTGTTGTCTTTTCTATGCAATTCACCGTCTGAAAAAATGTAAACAGGCTTTTTCATGATAAGCAAAACTCCTTATATCCACAATTTTTGCAGTAAGGTATCTTTTCAAAACTAGGCGCTTTGTCCATATTTATAATATCCCTTATTTCATTTATAGCATTTACAACTTCTGCCTCCGACTCACTGGTAAGTCCCACATCAATCTTTTTCCTCTCCTCAGGGAAAAATAGCTGTCCTTTTGCCTCAATACCGTTTTGCTTCAGCTTATATAAATAAAAAAGAAGCTGCATCTTTGCGCTCTTTTCAGCCTTAGAGCTCTTCTTGACTTCCCCTACTAGCAGGTTGCCATTGTCATTTCTCACAAGATCTATAACAACATTTTCAAAGTTTAGCTTCTTTCTATCCCTGTCATAAGATATGTCATCGATCAAGCGTCCCATTTCCAAATACGGATGCTCTTGATCAGGAATTATCTGGTGGGCCATGAGCCACACCTGCCTTTTGCATATATTATAACTTTGCATCAATGAACCTGTTACCTCTTCGTACATAAGAACACCTTCTTGTATATATGTTTTATATCATAAAAATGTTTTTCACTTATTACATAACAAATCAAAATCTTTGAGGCATCTCCCATATAATTTTATCTATTTGTTCATCTGTTACTGTAATTATTTCACCATCATGTTCGGATAACTCTACATAATAGCCTATTGATAAATTTTTGATGTCATATATTTTCAGAATAGTGCCCTCTCTACCGTTTTTAGCCCAACAATATCATTGTTTAATTTTTTATTTATTTACATAAAAACTCACCACTCTTATGTGAATTCCTTATAAGTAGGACAAAAACTAACTTGTTCTGATTCAAGCTTTTTAACTTCTTTAACCCACACAAGGAACATCTTTTTAACATTATCAGGTGCACATTCTTTTAATTTATATCCATCTTCTACAATAATTAAATACGGTGCAAGTTCTTTCGGAATAAAAGGCATCATTTTTACTCCTCCAAAATTTTATATCTCAGTACCTTATAGATAGGCTAATAATTTACTCAAGAAGAATACGACGACATAAAAGAATACCTGTTTCAATTCCTTATAGGTAGGTTAAAAACAAACTATCTCAAGCCAGCAACTGCAATTGGTATGCCAAAGTTTCAATTCCTGATAGGTAGGCTAAAAACGGAAAATTTAATATATATAGCATCATTTTTAGGATCAGGTTTCAATTCCTTATAGGTAGGCTAAAAACTTTTGTTCCCGGACAGGCTGTTGCCATAAGGTCTCTAATTTCAATTCCTGATAGGTAGGCTAAAAACAAAAATTTCATGTGTTCCTGACAGATACGTTATCGCGTTTCAATTCCTGATAGGTAGGCTAAAAACAAATAGAAATCATAATAAACCACCTACCCAATATATTGTTTCAATTCCTGATAGGTAGGCTAAAAACCATGATCATGTACCCGATGGAGCAACTATGCCTTATGGTTTCAATTCCTGATAGGTAGGCTAAAAACACTTTCTGCGTTGTTGGCGAAAGCTCACCAAAAGCATGTTTCAATTCCTGATAGGTAGGCTAAAAACTGAAAAAATGGATATTGATTTTGACTTCATTGCTGGGTTTCAATTCCTGATAGGTAGGCTAAAAACCCTTTTGTGGCTGCCCTAGTGTGTCCCATAACAACTTGTTTCAATTCCTGATAGGTAGGCTAAAAACTGAAAGCTAACAAAATATTCATACTTTTTGTAATGGGTTTCAATTCCTGATAGGTAGGCTAAAAACCCTAATTCAATCACATATGTTTCTTGTATACCGCCATTGTTTCAATTCCTGATAGGTAGGCTAAAAACCTTATATTAACCCTCTTTTCAGGTGCCCGTAGAGGGTTTCAATTCCTGATAGGTAGGCTAAAAACGCGGAAACGCCACTTACGCTCAACCTGCTTGGCAGGAAAGTTTCAATTCCTGATAGGTAGGCTAAAAACTGCGGAGGTCGTCATATAGGGCATCTCCATACGGAGTTTCAATTCCTGATAGGTAGGCTAAAAACTGTGTAACCGCAGTATGGACATATCATCTCTTCTGTTGTTTCAATTCCTGATAGGTAGGCTAAAAACGTAGCAGTTAAGGAAGGCTTTGCTGATGGTATTCTATAGTTTCAATTCCTGATAGGTAGGCTAAAAACTGTAAAAACGGTACAATCAAGACGGAATTATTTTTGAAGTTTCAATTCCTTATAGGTAGGCTAAAAACTTTTGATAATATGGCTGTTAACATTTTTATTCCTCCTGTTTCAATTCCTTATAGGTAGGCTAAAAACATGTATTTAGAGATGCCACAATATTTTTCTATTTAGCGTTTCAATTCCTTATAGGTAGGCTAAAAACAAAGGAATTTCCGTTAGTGAATATATATTAGACTTGAGTTTCAATTCCTTATAGGTAGGCTAAAAACGAGCCGATAATCCTTCCATATTCCCATACATAGTATCGTTTCAATTCCTTATAGGTAGGCTAAAAACTTAATGTCGCAGTTATTCCTGCTTCTGCTATTATATCAGTTTCAATTCCTTATAGGTAGGCTAAAAACTGGTATATATACATGGCTGATAGGGCTTATGGGAGGCGGTTTCAATTCCTTATAGGTAGGCTAAAAACTGAAAGACCAAGAAATCAAAGAAGCTAATACAGGCTCGTTTCAATTCCTTATAGGTAGGCTAAAAACTACAGTGCCGGCAGTATTTACAGTGCCAGTGATCGCGTTTCAATTCCTTATAGGTAGGCTAAAAACGTCTGTGTTGTAGGTGTTTGAGTGTCTGTTGATGCTGGTTTCAATTCCTTATAGGTAGGCTAAAAACGAGTTAATGGAAAATTAATATGTCCTGAATGTAATTCGTTTCAATTCCTTATAGGTAGGCTAAAAACAAAAATCCAGGGATAAGATCTCATGCTTCACAATTTTGTTTCAATTCCTTATAGGTAGGCTAAAAACGCAGTTTTATACCGAAAGCTGCAGCTATTTGTCTCTCTGGTTTCAATTCCTTATAGGTAGGCTAAAAACTGAAATAGACGAGCTATACAAAACTATAACAGAATGTTTCAATTCCTTATAGGTAGGCTAAAAACCAAAAAGAGGAAAAGATAACCTACCAATCAATCGCAGTTTCAATTCCTTATAGGTAGGCTAAAAACTGAAATAGACGAGCTATACAAAACTATAACAGAATGTTTCAATTCCTTATAGGTAGGCTAAAAACCAAAAAGAGGAAAAGATAACCTACCAATCAATCGCAGTTTCAATTCCTTATAGGTAGGCTAAAAACCTTGCAATAGCAAGCGGCTTAATAAGTTATGATGAAAGTTTCAATTCCTTATAGGTAGGCTAAAAACCTGTTCCAACTGTGAAGTCTGCAACTTGTTCGTCATTGTTTCAATTCCTTATAGGTAGGCTAAAAACACATCAATTTGTCCGTATACTACGGCTGCACTGTCTATGTTTCAATTCCTTATAGGTAGGCTAAAAACGAACCTATCACGCATGAAGTTTTAAATGAAGATATATGTTTCAATTCCTTATAGGTAGGCTAAAAACAAAAGTCATATCACTTAAGCCAGACAAAACAAGTTGGGTTTCAATTCCTTATAGGTAGGCTAAAAACACAACAATCCTGATATAGAAAGAGACGTATTAGTCAGTTTCAATTCCTTATAGGTAGGCTAAAAACCCTTCGCCATTTTCATCAAATTCTTTGCCTTCGTCAAGTTTCAATTCCTTATAGGTAGGCTAAAAACCCAGCCAAAAAGCCATATATCAATGCATCCATGTCTGTTTCAATTCCTTATAGGTAGGCTAAAAACATTATCTGGGTACAGAAAATATTGAAAAGGAAGCGAGTTTCAATTCCTTATAGGTAGGCTAAAAACAAAAAGGAATAGATGAAGCAAAAATACTCGCTGCAAGTTTCAATTCCTTATAGGTAGGCTAAAAACTGCCAGTATCGCTTTGTTTCTTTGACAGGTTCAAAGTTTCAATTCCTTATAGGTAGGCTAAAAACCGTTAAATAATCGATTATGTTCTGGTCGCTGTCATTGTTTCAATTCCTTATAGGTAGGCTAAAAACTCAAGAGGACAGGCATGGATTGACTTACTGATGAGGGGTTTCAATTCCTTATAGGTAGGCTAAAAACATCCGTATCAAATAAGCGGACCAATGTTGGCATTGTAGTTTCAATTCCTTATAGGTAGGCTAAAAACTCTATGTAGAAAAAAGACTTTTGCAAGCACTAGAGGAGTTTCAATTCCTTATAGGTAGGCTAAAAACCATCAATATGTCCACATACACTACATTTTTGAGATGGTTTCAATTCCTTATAGGTAGGCTAAAAACCCAGGACCAAGTGGTTCGGGAAAAACATATTCAGCATGTTTCAATTCCTTATAGGTAGGCTAAAAACTTAACTTGACCCGTTGCCTTTGTACCTGTTTTTCTAGTTTCAATTCCTTATAGGTAGGCTAAAAACGGCGAAGTAGAGCCTTTAAAACAACTCGGTATAATTGTGTTTCAATTCCTTATAGGTAGGCTAAAAACAAACGAATTGTTAGATACTTATTATTATTATGTATATGTTTCAATTCCTTATAGGTAGGCTAAAAACTTATTCTAATTGATGGTTCTACACAAAAATTATCTTGTTTCAATTCCTTATAGGTAGGCTAAAAACAGCGAAAGAATTTAAAAATGCAGGATATGATTTTTGTAGTTTCAATTCCTTATAGGTAGGCTAAAAACCCACAGCAGATATATATATACACACACGCCAAGAAATGTTTCAATTCCTTATAGGTAGGCTAAAAACCTCGTAGCACCTGCCTTGAATATCCGGTACATCGTTTGTTTCAATTCCTTATAGGTAGGCTAAAAACACTGTTGCATTCGGCAATGTTACTGACATCATTAGCTGTTTCAATTCCTTATAGGTAGGCTAAAAACTCGTCATTTAATAAATAAGCACTCGCCGAAACATCAGTTTCAATTCCTTATAGGTAGGCTAAAAACTCAAATTCTTGGCCATAGCTTCTTGAATAGACCAAAGTTTCAATTCCTTATAGGTAGGCTAAAAACAGACTTGTCATAGTGTATCTTTCCTGACCTATTGTAGTTTCAATTCCTTATAGGTAGGCTAAAAACGAAGTAGCCGCCAAGAATAATGCTGATAATTGGTATGTTTCAATTCCTTATAGGTAGGCTAAAAACATCAACGCATAGTATTAATCCATATCAACTCAAAAAAAGTTTCAATTCCTTATAGGTAGGCTAAAAACTATAAAGATTTAAAAAAAGAAGCACAAAAATTTAAGTTTCAATTCCTTATAGGTAGGCTAAAAACGGGTCTTTTATGCCATTCTTAGACGCTATTGCTTTGGTTTCAATTCCTTATAGGTAGGCTAAAAACACAGTAGCAGAATGGTTTAGAACGTGGCTGAAAAAATAGTTTCAATTCCTTATAGGTAGGCTAAAAACATTTGGAACGATTTGGCGTCCTATACTTGGGAACAAGGTTTCAATTCCTTATAGGTAGGCTAAAAACCGGATAGAAGAAAATGAAGATGAAATAGTAAAGAAATGTTTCAATTCCTTATAGGTAGGCTAAAAACCGAGCTTGAACCTGTAAAGAGGTTTTGAATGGGAAAGTTTCAATTCCTTATAGGTAGGCTAAAAACGATTTTGGGAGTGAATATGCCTTTTTGAGACGTGCTTTGTTTCAATTCCTTATAGGTAGGCTAAAAACCTGCAAAGATTAGCAGATGACTTGTATAGAGAGCATAGTTTCAATTCCTTATAGGTAGGCTAAAAACGTGCGTCTTTATCTGCTTCTTTTGTATATACATCTTGGTTTCAATTCCTTATAGGTAGGCTAAAAACCTAATGAACATAAATACTTAAAATTATCGGTTACGTAGTTTCAATTCCTTATAGGTAGGCTAAAAACCGATTTTGGGAATTATGACTGCGGTTAGTCTTGGTGTGTTTCAATTCCTTATAGGTAGGCTAAAAACGACAGCAAGAGCTTTAGCATTTTGAGTATTATTATATGGTTTCAATTCCTTATAGGTAGGCTAAAAACCTCTTGTAAGCGGTGCAATTTTTCTTCCAATATCATGTTTCAATTCCTTATAGGTAGGCTAAAAACGATGAGGTAATTGTAGAAGAAAAAACAGGCAGAAAGAGTTTCAATTCCTTATAGGTAGGCTAAAAACGCACCTCTGTGACATAGTGCTTTGTTCCGTCTTTTTCGGTTTCAATTCCTTATAGGTAGGCTAAAAACGATAAAGATGATACATCTAACAATAGTCCTTGATATTGTTTCAATTCCTTATAGGTAGGCTAAAAACCCGCTTCGGCAAATTCCATCTGAAATGCTGTCGTGTGTTTCAATTCCTTATAGGTAGGCTAAAAACTCCCTCCTTGTTTCTTTTCTCCTCTCACAGATGGTAAGTTTCAATTCCTTATAGGTAGGCTAAAAACCTTTATTAGCACTGTCAGCAACATTACTTTGCTGATGTTTCAATTCCTTATAGGTAGGCTAAAAACATGCCTATGCCTTGAAATGTGACTGGATAACATTCGGGTTTCAATTCCTTATAGGTAGGCTAAAAACCAGGACGCTTTTTTAAGTACAAGGTATTTATTATATGTTTCAATTCCTTATAGGTAGGCTAAAAACATAGCACAGGATTTAAAAAGAAGCAGAATTGCAACGTTTCAATTCCTTATAGGTAGGCTAAAAACCAGGGCCTTAACCTTGTAGTACAGCCACAGGGGGTGGTTTCAATTCCTTATAGGTAGGCTAAAAACCAGCCACAGGGAAAAGAAAAAGAATAAAACGCACTAGTTTCAATTCCTTATAGGTAGGCTAAAAACAACACTCTTGCGAGTGCTTTTTAATGATATTATTTTAGTTTCAATTCCTTATAGGTAGGCTAAAAACTAGTTGTTATCATGGGAATATAGACCCAACACACTTGTTTCAATTCCTTATAGGTAGGCTAAAAACGAAGTACAGCATGTCCGAGTTCATGAGAGCAAACTAGTTTCAATTCCTTATAGGTAGGCTAAAAACGCTATTTCAACGGGATTAAATTCAATTATTAGTCAGAGTTTCAATTCCTTATAGGTAGGCTAAAAACCTTCTCCGGCTGTAATTCTTGGAGGTTCGCCAAGCAAGTTTCAATTCCTTATAGGTAGGCTAAAAACTAGTTGTTATCATGGGAATATAGACCCAACACACTTGTTTCAATTCCTTATAGGTAGGCTAAAAACGAAGTACAGCATGTCCGAGTTCATGAGAGCAAACTAGTTTCAATTCCTTATAGGTAGGCTAAAAACAACAGCTTTTGCGCTAGATATAGCATTGAATGTAGCGTTTCAATTCCTTATAGGTAGGCTAAAAACAGACGCCTCGACAATATTTTTCTCGCTTAGATAGTTCTGTTTCAATTCCTTATAGGTAGGCTAAAAACAACAGCTTTTGCGCTAGATATAGCATTGAATGTAGCGTTTCAATTCCTTATAGGTAGGCTAAAAA